>NZ_JAGPOX010000078.1 GCF_019038435.1 Nocardia alni | reverse complement strand
GTCCAACACCCCCTCGACGGCAGCCAGCAGGTCTTCCAGGCGGTCGACAAGGGCATCACCATGGCGCAGCAGCGCGGCTACCAGCTGCCGCAGCAGGCCATGACCGCCTACCAGGCCGCCAAGGCCAGCGGCGTCAAGCTCGACCCCAGCGTGATCAATTTCTTCGAGGCGAACAAGAACCTGATCCCCAACGGCTGATCTCCTCGAGCCCCCCAGTCACACTCGAGCCCCCCAGTCACAGAAGAAAGGCCCCGCATCCTCGAGGATGCGGGGCCTTTCTCGATGTTCGACTCAGCGGTTGATCACCGTGTGCGGGTGCACGTACGGAATCTGCTCGGCCGGCAACGGAAACTCGGTGTCCTCACCGAAGGGCGAGAGACCACCGGAACGGGACGACGACAGCTCGGAGACGGCGTGGCCGCCATTGGGGACACTCGGCCAACCGTTGTCGACGTAGGGTTTCTTCGATTTGTTCACCACAGCATCATTCTGGCACGAGCCCGGGGTGTCCGGCACGCCGCGTGGCCCGCGTGATACCAGGAGCGGCCCCGAGCGCCTAGCCGTACGCTGGATGAGATGACCACGACCGACCACGCAGCGCCCCGGGCCGGGGACGATCGCCCCGCCGGACAACGCTCCGCATCCCGCGGCTCGGTCAACGGCGCCACTACCACCCCCCTGGCCGACTGGCTGACAGCCCGCAGCGACGACGAACTCGTGGACCTGCTGGAGCTGCGGCCCGATCTGGCCGTGCCGCTGCCCGCCTCGATGACGGTGCTGGCCGCCCGCGCCGAACAGCGCGCATCGGTCTTCCGGATCTGCGACGAGCTGGACACCCTCGAATTCGCGATCATCGAGACCCTGGCCGTGCAGGATGCGAGCTTCCCGGGGCGCACGGCCACCCCCCTACCCCGCAAACGGCTACACGCCCTGCTCGCCGACCGGGTGCCCGCCAAGACCGTCGACGCCGCCGTGACCCGCCTCACCGCACGCGCCGTGGTCTGGGGCGACAAACAGCTGCACCTGGCCGCAGCCGCGAAGGATGCGCTGCCATGGCCGCTGGGCAGCACCACCGAACTCCCCGACGCGCTGACCGAGCCGGAGATCATCGCGGTGCTGGCCGAGATCGGCGCCGCCGAGCAGGCCCTGCTGGACAAACTCGCCGCCACCGGTCCGCGGGGCCGCACCCGCGACGCGGCCACCGGAACATCACCGGATCGTCCGATTCAGCGGCTGCTGACACACCGGCTGCTGAACTGGGTCGACGAGGAGACCGTCGAACTGCCGCCCGCGGTCGGTCAGGTGCTGCGCGGCGAGCCGGTCACCGATCCGCACGCACTGGTCCCCCCGAAGCCACAGCAGGTCAAATACTCCGCCACCGACGTCAATGCCGCCGCGGCGGTCGAGGTGGGCGAGCTGCTGCGGCACTGCGGCGACATCCTCGAGATCCTCGGCCAGACGCCGGCGCCGGCACTGCGCTCGGGCGGGCTCGGGGTGCGAGAACTGCGCCGGGTCGCCAAACAGTCCGGTATCGACGAAGCCCGCGTCGGTCTGCTGGCCGAGGTGCTCGTCGCGGCGCGCTTGCTGGACAAGGGGATTCCGGAACCACCGCCGGACGATTCGGCCGACGACTACTGGGCGCCGACCACGTCCGCCGACGGCTGGCGCGACGGCCCCGCGGCCCGCCGCTGGGTGGTGCTCGCGCACGCCTGGCTGGAGCTGGACCGTTTTCCGTGGATGATCGGCCTGCGCGATGCCAACGACAAACCGCTGGCCGCGCTGTCGGTGGAGCTGCGCACCATGCACGCGGTCGCCGATCGCCGGGCGATCCTGGAACTGCTGGCCGAATTCCCGGCCGGCAGCGCGGTGAGTGCCGCCGACCTGTCCCGCCTGCTGGCCTGGCGACAACCCCGTAAGCGCAGGCACTTCCACGCCGACGCGGTGGAGCGCACCCTCGCGGAGGCGGCGGCGCTCGGTGTCGCGGGTCGCGGGGCACTGACCTCCGCGGGGCGGGCCCTGCTCCATGGTTCGGCGCCGCAGGGCGAACCGGAAACAGCGGCGCGCACCGCGGTGGCGGGTCTGGGCAATGCCGAGGCGGAGATGCAGGCCGCGCTGCCCGAACCGATCGATCACGTTCTGGTGCAGGCGGATCTGACGGTGATCGCGCCCGGCCCGCTGGTGCCCGATCTCCAGAGCCGGATCGAGCTGGTCACCGATATCGAATCGGCCGGCGCCGCGACGGTCTACCGGATCGGCGAGCACTCCGTACGGCGTGCGCTGGATGCCGGGATGACCGCGGCGGAGCTGCATCAGCTGTTCGCCGCGCACTCGCGCACCCCGATCCCGCAGTCGCTGACCTATCTGATCGACGACGTGGCCCGGCGGCACGGTCGGCTACGGGCCGGGATGGCGCAATCGTTCATCCGCAGTGAGGATCCCGCCCTGCTGGCGGAGGTACTGGCCGCACCGGTATCCGCGCAGCTGGCCCTGCGCGCAGTAGCACCCACCGTGGCGATCTCCCAGGCTCCGCTCGGCGAGGTGCTCGATCAGCTGCGCGCGGCGGGATTCACTCCGGCGGGCGAGGATTCGTCCGGTGCGATCGTGGATCTGCGCCCGCGCGGCGCCCGCATCCCGGGCCGGCCCAACGCTCGCAATGCCTGGCGGCCGAATCCACCGAGCACCGAACAACTGCGGATGTTGGTGGGAGAGTTGCGCGCCGGTGAGAAGGCGGCACAGACACGCAGCGGACAGGCGGTGCGCGCCGACGGCACCCGCACCAGCACCGCGGCCACCATGGCGCTGTTACAACTGGCCGTTCGAGTCCGGCGACCGGTGCACATCGGGTACGTGGACGCACAGGGCGTCGCTACTGCGCGCATCGTCGAACCGCTCCAGGTCGCAAGCGGCCAACTGGACGCTCTGGACCCGGTGACGGGTGCGGTGCGGCATTTCACGCTGCACCGCATCGCGTCGGTCGCATTGGTCGAGCAATAGACCGCGGCTCACCAGCCCGCTGGACCGCCGGGTACCTGCCCGATACCCGCCGACCGCGGACGACTCACAATCGCCACGGCCTGTCGCTCACTGGTTCGGATACTGTTGCGTCAGCCCGTACATGCCGAGCATGAGGTAGCCGAGAGATCGGCCCAAATCGTCGGACAGCAGCATTAGTCCCATGATATTCACTTGTTCCGGCCTTCCCTCGAACTGATCCTGCGGAGATTGTATGCACAATCGTTGACACTGTCGCGCGCCAACTCGACGGCGGACTGTTCGGTCAATCCAGTCGCTGACGATGTCGACCCCGGGCACCCGGTCGTTACGCCGGATATTCGGATGTCCAACGCGCACAGGCGGTCCAGGCGCGCATCAGGCGTGCAGCGAGCCCGGGTACAGGTATCGGTCCGGCGGCGGTGTCGAAGCGTCCAGCCAGGCGGCGAAGAAGCCCGACAGATCGGTGTGCGTCGTGTCCTGCACGAACCGACGGAATTCGGGCATCGAGGCCCGGCCGTCAGCGTGTGACTGCACGAACCGCGCGACGGCCGGGAAGAACACGCCGTCGCCGATCAGGTGGCGCAGGGCATGCAGGAACAGTGGACCGCGATAGTAGACGGCGGTGAATTCCCTTCCGGCGCCCGGATTTTGCAGCGGAATCGCCCAGAACTTCGGATTGTCCCGCAGTTTCGCGATCGTCATGCGGTACTGCGCGTCGACGTCCTTGCCCTCCTTGCGTTCGGGCCACAGATAGTCGGCGGTATAGCTGGCGAAACACTCGTTGAGGCAGACATCGGACCAGTGGCGCACCGACATCGAGTCACCCCACCACTGGTGCGTGTTCTCGTGCACCACGGTGTTCAGATCGGTCCAGGGGGCGTAAATGGGCCGGGTCTGGGTCTCCAGCGAGAAATGCAGATCGGTGTCGACGTAGATTCCGCCGCCGCTCTCGAAAGGATAGGGGCCGTAGAGGGATTCGAGGAAGTCCAGAACCTCCGGCAGGCGCCGCTCCAGCGCCTTGCGCGATCCGGCCTGCGGAGCGAAGGCGCTGATCAGCGGGGTTCCGTCGGCCCGGCGCTGATTCAGGAATTCGAAGTGGTCGATCGCGACCGTTGTCAGGTATCCCAGGGTCGGATGCCGCGTGGCCCACTGCACGGTGCGCTTCGGGCCGTTCACCTCGTCGCGGATCCGCATCCCGTTCGACACCACCTGCCACTGCCGCGGAACCGTCACCGTCAGATCGAACGTGGCCTTGTCCAGCGGGGTGTCGTTGAGCGGATACCAGGTGGCCGCCGAATGCGGTTCGCCCGCGGCGAATGCGCCGCCACTCGGGGATATGGTCCAGCCCGCGTCCGGGGTGTCGGCCTCGATACCGGAGTATCGGACGGTCACCGTGAACGGCAGTCCGGGCAGAATCGGCAGCGCCGGAGTGATGACCAGCTTGTGCTTCCCGGCGGAGGCGAAACCGGCGGGCAGATCATCGACCGTGACCTGCTGGACGGCCGGACCGTTGAAATCCAGGTCGAACTCGCGCAGCGGCTGCGTGGACACCGCGCTCAGCCGCGCCGTGCCGGTCAGTGTGCGGGTCGGCGGGTCGTAGTCGATGGCGACGGCGTAGTGCTCGACGTGATAGCCGCCGTTGCCGTCGTCGGGATAGTAGGGATCGCCCAGTCCCGGCGCGCCGACCAGCGGATCGGTGGGCGGCTGTGTGCCCGAGGAGGCGACCTGCACGGGCACGAACGCCTGTGCGGGCAGGACCGGCGCGCTCGCCGCCAGCACGCCGACCACCAGCGCACACATCCAGTTACGCAAACTCCTCCACCCCTTCCGGGCACAGCGTGCCGATCAGGGGTCGATGCTAACCCGCAGCAAAGCCGGTACGGCGCCGACGCACCAGGGCTTACGGGTGAGATCAGCTAGTGGCGCCGGATACGGCCACGCTCACACCGAGGCCGATGATCATCGCTCCCCCGGCACCGCCGACCGCCTCCAACCGCCGCGGCGAGCGTGCGAACCAGTCACGGGCGACACCGGCCGCCAGCGCCCAGGCGCTGTCGGACACCAGCGCGATCGCCAGGAAGATCAAACCCAGGATCAGTATCTGCAACGGCACCGAACCGCTCGTTCGATCCACGAATTGGGGCAGCACGGCGGAGAAGAACACGAGCGCCTTCGGGTTGGTCACCCCGACCACGAAGCTTTGCCGCAGCACCCGGCGGTGGGGCACCGGCTGCGCGCTCGACGTGGTGTTCATCGCCGCACGTAGCGAGCGCCGCTCCCGGATGGCCTGGGCGCCTATGTAGATCAGGTAGAGCCCGCCGCCTATCTTGATGATGGTCAGCGCGATCGCCGACGCCGCCACCAACATGCCGAGTCCGGCCGCGATCAGCACGACCATCGCCAGCACGCCGAACGCATGCCCCAGCACCGATACCAGCGCGGCCCGCTTACCGTTGGTGAGCGCGCGGCCGATGGTGAACAGTACGCCCGGACCCGGAATCACGATGATGACCGTCGCGGCCACGAAGAAGGCGAGCAGATTGGCAGCGGGGATCATCGCCTCAGTCTAAGAAGGCGCGCAACGTATTTCACCCGATCTACCGCGACGGTTCGCCGCGCAGTTCCTGCGGTAGCTGATGCGGATCCAGCAGCAATCGCTTGGCATCGGCGTGTCGCACCTTCTCGGCCAGATCCAGATTGTCTGCCAGCAGCTTCCATTCGGCCTGGGGAATCGCGGCACGCGCGCGCTCGAGTACGGCCGGATCCCGGGTGCCCCAGGCGACCGGCATGGCGCTCACCGGTTGCCCCAGCCCGCCGGTGGACAGCGGGGCGCGATCGGCGCGCACCGTGACCGATGGCACCTGTTCGCCGGGCTGGATCAGATGCCCGGGCAGCGCGCGCACCTTCCGGGTGATCAGCGCGTATCGCGGGTCCGCGTCCGCCTTGGCCACATCGACCAGGATCAGGAGAACAGCGCCGCGCGTCAGCCGCTCCGACACCACGGCGGGAACGAGTTCGCCCTCCGCGTACAGCTTTTCGATGCGGGCGCGGTGCGGGGTCCACAATGCCGCGAACAGTGCCGTCACCGTACCCAGGGCCGTGGCGATGGCCAGCAGGAACGAATACGGGTGGTTCAACCAGATCAGCACAGCGGTGCACAACCCGAGCACGATCACGGCGATGAACGCACTGAGCCGCAGCCGCCTGGTATCGGCAACCACCTGGTTCACCGCACGTGCGTGCCCACGATCCACCGGGAATTCGAAGCGTCGCACGTCATCATTCCTAACACTTTTGTGGAGATGATGCCTCCGGATAAAAGGTGTCCGCCACCGTGCGTCGCGACCTTAGCCTATGGGCGGCCCCAAAAGGTCGTCCGCATCGGTGATGCGATAGGCATACCCCTGTTCGGCCAAGAAACGCTGCCGATGCGCGGCGTATTCCGCATCGAGGGTGTCTCGCGACACGACCGAATAGAAATGCGCCTGTCCCCCATCGTGTTTGGGCCGCAACAGACGCCCGAGACGTTGCGCCTCCTCTTGACGGGAGCCGAAGGTGCCCGAAACCTGCACCGCCACCGATGCTTCGGGCAGGTCGATGGAGAAGTTGGCCACCTTGGACACCACCAGCACCGGGATCTCACCGTTACGGAACGCCTCGAACAGCGCCTCGCGCTCCTTGGTCCGGGTGGAACCCTGGATGACCGGGGCCTGCAGGTGCTCGCCCAGCTCGTCGAGCTGGTCCAGATAGGCGCCGATGACCAGGCTGGGCGCGTTCTTGTGCCGGGCCAGGATCGACTCCACCACGGCGAGTTTGGTGCGTGCGGTGGAGCACAGTTTGTAGCGCTCCTCCGGCTCGGCGGTGGCATACGCCATGCGCTCGGCGTCGGTGAGAGTCACCCGCACCTCGACGCAGTCGGCCGGGGCGATCCAGCCCTGCGCCTCGATATCCTTCCAGGGCGCGTCGTAGCGTTTGGGCCCGATCAGCGAGAACACATCGCCCTCTCGACCATCCTCGCGGACCAGGGTGGCCGTCAACCCCAGGCGACGGCGGGATTGCAGGTCTGCTGTCATCCGGAAGACCGGGGCCGGGAGCAGGTGCACCTCGTCGTAGATGACCAGGCCCCAATCGCGGCTGTCGAACAGCTCCAGATGCCGGTATTCGCCCTTGGTCTTGCGCGTGACGACCTGATAGGTCGCGATGGTGACCGGACGGATCTCCTTGCGCTCACCGGAGTACTCGCCGATCTCGTCCTCGGTGAGCGAGGTACGCGCCAGCAGCTCGCGTCGCCACTGCCGCCCGGCCACGGTATTGGTGACCAGGATCAGCGTGGTGGCCTGCGCCTTGGCCATCGCGGCCGCGCCGACCATGGTCTTACCCGCGCCGCACGGCAGCACCACCACGCCCGAACCGCCGGCCCAGAACGAGTCGGCGGCGAATTCCTGGTAGTCGCGCAGATGCCACTCGTGGGTGGCGAAGTCCAGCTCGATCGGATGCGCCTCGCCGTCGACGTAGCCGGCCAGGTCCTCGGCGGGCCAGCCGATCTTGAGCAGCATCTGCTTGATGCGGCCACGTTCGGATGGGTGCACCTGCACCGTGTCAGGGTCGAGGCGCGCGCCGAGCATCGGCTGGATCTTCTTGTGCCGCAGCACCTCCTCCAGCACCGCTCGGTCGAGGCTGACCAGTACCAGGCCGTGCACGGGATGTTTGGTCAGCTGCAGGCGCCCGTACCGGGCCATGGTGTCGACGATGTCCACCAGCAGCGGCTGTGGCACCGCGTACCGCGAATAGGTCACCAGGGCATCGACCACCTGTTCGGCGTCGTGCCCCGCCGCTCGCGCGTTCCACAGCGCCAGGGGCGTCACCCGGTAGGTGTGCACATGTTCGGGCGCGCGCTCGAGCTCGGCGAACGGCGCGATGGCCTGCCGCGCGGCATCGGCCTGAACATGGTCGATCTCGAGCAGCAGGGTCTTGTCGCTCTGCACGATGAGTGGCCCGGGTTGCTGGTCGTCGTGGGGCATGGCGCCAGGATATCGGCGGGGACCGACATCCTGGCGCCTACCACGGATCGATCACCGGCGAATTTCGGATAAGTCCAGGTCCCGACGCATCTGGTGGGTGTGGGCTACCTCACGACGGCACCGATGGCACAGCGGGAAGGACTGGTGACGTCTGTCGATCATCCACCTGGAACAACGGCGACAGCTGGTGGAGACCGGCGGGTCGGGTAACTCGGCCCAGCCGACCAACAGCGCCACGAACACCGCCAGCCCATACAGCGCGGCCAGGGTAAAAGCCAGAATCTCCAGTGTCATGAGCTCACACTCCTTCCATAAATATCGTACTACGATATTTACGTGCCCCAATTGACGCCCCGTGACTACGCCACACTCCTGAACTTCCGCACCGCCCTGCGCCGTTTCGAACGCTGGAGCGAGGAGCGAGCCAGGCAGGTGGGCCTGACCGCGACACAGCATCAACTGCTGCTCGCCGTCACGGGCCACCAGCACGACCAGGGCCCGACGATCGGCGATATCGCGGACTACCTGACCGTGCGCCACCACAGCGCCGTCGGGCTGATCGATCGGGCGGTGACGGCAGGGCTGGTCGCACGGGTCCGCGACGAACAGGACTCCCGCATAGTGCGGCTGGTCGCTACCGCACTCGGCGCACAGCGCATCGAGTCGCTCAGCGAGCTGCACCTCACGGAGCTGGGCCGATTGGCGCCGGTCCTGGATCACCTGACCGCACGCCTGCCCGTCGCGGACGGCGCCGTGGGAGATGACTGATCGATCACACCCCGGGCGGCCACTCGGCGGCGGGGCCGATCGGATCGGTCGCCAGGCGCCCGGCGATCCAGACGTCGTGCCGCACCCCGCGCTGCGGGCCGCCCAGGCGCAGCCTGCCCTCGTATCGGAATCCGGCCCGCCGCGCGACGGCGGCCGAGGCATGATTGCCCACCATCGCGCGCCATTCGATGCGCACCAGCCCGAGCCGGTCGGGGCGGAACCCGAACTCGCACACCAGCCCCACCGCCCGGCTCATCAGTCCACGCCCGCGCAGCCGCGGCACCAGCCAAAACCCCATCTGCCCGCCCGTGCGGTCCTTACCCTCCGGCGTCAGATCGACCATGCCCGCCACCGGACCGCCGGCGGTCTCCCGCAGCGCCCAGGTGGGTCGGCCCTCGGCCCAGCCCTGCACGACCCCGTCCAGGAACTTCTCGGCATGCACACGGCGATAGGGCACCGGGATGGTCGTCCACCGGCTGATGGACGGCTCCTGACAGCATTCGACGATGCCGTCGATGTCGGCGGACGTGGGACGCGAGAGCCAGACGACACCGTCGGTCAGCTGGTAATCCTCCATTCAGCCATGCTGTCACGCGGACGATGCGGCGGCACAGGCAATTTCGTGAGCATGCGCCGTCACCGACGGCGTGACCATGCCATTCGACCGCGACCTGGCACAGGATAGGTTGTGACCATGCAGGACACCCCCACCGTCACCCGCCTACGCCCCTTCGCCTCGACCATCTTCGCCGAGATGACCGAGCTGGCCGTGCGCCACGATGCGGTGAATCTGGGGCAGGGTTTTCCCGATTCCGACGGTCCCGCCTCCATGCTGGCGGTGGCCGAACGCGCCATCGCCGGGGGGTTCAACCAGTACCCGCCCGGGCGCGGCGTCCCGGCGTTGCGCCAGGCGATCGCCCGGGACCGCGCGACCCGGTACGGCACCGAATACGACCCGGACAATCAGGTGCTGGTGACGGTCGGCGCCACCGAGGCGATCGCCGCGACCATCCTCGGCCTGGTCGAACCCGGACAGGAAGTGGTGCTCATCGAGCCGTACTACGACTCGTACGCGGCGGCCGTCGCCCTGGCCGGGGCGAACAGGCGCACTGCCCGGCTAGTCCCCGACGGCGACGGGTTCGCCCTCGACCTGGACAGCCTGCGCGCCGCGATCACTCCGAACACCCGTGCGCTGCTGCTGAATTCACCACACAATCCGACCGGGACGGTACTGTCCCGCGCCGATCTGCAGGCCATCGCCGATCTCGCGCGGCAGCACGATCTCCTGGTGGTGACCGACGAGGTGTACGAACATCTCACCTTCGACGGACACGAGCACATCAGCATCTCCACCCTGCCAGGCATGTACGAACGTACCGTCGTGATCTCCGGTGCGGCAAAAACTTTCAGCGTCACCGGTTGGAAGATCGGCTGGGCGTGCGGCCCCGCGCCGCTGATCGATGGCGTGCTCGCGGCCAAACAGTTCCTGACCTTCGTCGGCGGCGGCCCCTTCCAGCCCGCGATCGCGCACGCCCTCGAACATGAGCTGCCCTGGGTCGCGACACTGCGGGACACTCTGGCGGACAAGCGAATCCGCCTGTCGAAGGCCCTGGCCGAGGCAGGATTCGGGGTCAAGCGCAGCGACGGGACCTATTTCGTCTGCGCTGACATCACCCCGCTCGGCGCGCACGACGCGCTGAACTTCTGCCGGGAACTGCCGCAGCGCCTCGGCGTTGCCGCGGTGCCACTGAGCGTCTTCGCCGACGACAAGGCCTCCTGGAATCACCTGGTGCGCTTCACCTTCTGCAAGAAGGAAGAGACGATCGCCGAGGGTATCCGGCGCCTGCACGGCCCGCGGTAACCCGGATCCCCGGACGAAGGAGGTCCTGGAGTGCTGGACGGAACTCCAGGACCACCTCCGTCCGGGGCCCCCGCGAGACGATGGGCCCGCCGGGTGGGCGAACTCAGGCGGGCAGGGGGCGGGCGCGGTCCGAGGCGAGCAGGACCGCGATCGCGCCGAGCATCGTTCCGGTGACCCAGCGCTGTGCCCGCAACCATAGCGGCCGATCGCCCAGGAAGGCCGCGATCGCGCCCGCACCCAGGACGATCAGGCCGTTCACCGTCAGCGCGACGGCGATCTGCACCCCGCCCAGGCACAGGCTCTGCAACCAGACCCGGCCGTGCGCGGGCACCACGAACTGCGGAATCAGCGCCATGTACATGATCGCGATCTTCGGATTCAGCAGGTTGGTGAGCAGACCCATCCCGAACAGCTTGCCCGTCCGATCGGCGGGCAGCTCACGAGGCGCGAACGCCGATGTGCCGCCGGGCCGCAACGTCTTCCACGCCAACCATCCGATATACAAGGCGCCCGCCATCTTCAGCGCCAGATACAGATCCGGTACGACCGCGAAGATCGCGGTGATCCCCGCAGCCGCCGCGGCCAGATAGCACAGAAACCCGACCGCGACACCGGCGAGCGACACCAGCCCGGCGCGACGCCCCTGCGAGACGGTACGCGACACCAGGTACATCATGTTCGGCCCCGGGGTGAGCACCAGCCCGAGCGCGGCGATCACCACACCCACTATCGCAGTCGTACCGATCATGAAACCCATACTGGACTGCCGAACGATCCACTGTCGCGGGCCAATCGCCGAGAACTGGCCTGTCTTCTACCCGTCCCGTCGAGCGGCAACGGCGGCCGCGAGGCCGTCCAACTGAACGACGGTGGTGTCCCAGTCCAGGCACGCGTCGGTGATGGACTGTCCGTAGACCAGGTCCGCGGCGCGGCCGAGGGTCAGGTCCTGACGACCGGCGGCCAGGAAGCTCTCCATCATCACCCCGACGACGCTGCGGTCGCCGGCGGCGAGACGTCCGGCGACATCGGTGACGACGTCGACCTGACGGTTGTGGTCCTTGTTGCTGTTGCCGTGGCTCGCGTCGACCACCACCCGCTGCGGCAGCTGCGCCTTCTCCAGCCGCAGGCACGCCTCGGCGACCGAGGCCGCGTCGTAATTCGTGCCATTGCTGCCGCCGCGCAGGATGACGTGGCAGTCCGGATTGCCGGAGGTGCGGATGAGCGCCGATCGGCCGTCCAGATCCGTCCCCGGGAATACATGGCTGGCCCCGGCCGCGCGCACACCGTCCACGGCCACCTGCACATCACCGTCGGTGCCGTTCTTCACCCCGACCGGCATGGACAGGGCGCTGGCCAGCTGCCGATGGACCTGGCTGGCCGCGGTCCGCGCCCCGATCGCACCGTAGGACACCAGATCGGCGATGTACTGCGGAGTGATCGGGTCGAGGAATTCGCACGCCACCGGCAGGCCCAGCGCGGTGATGTCGACCAGCAGCCGCCGCCCCAGCCGCAACCCGGTGTCGATGTCGAAGGTGCCGTCCAGGTGCGGATCGTTGATCAGGCCCTTCCAGCCCAGCGTGGTACGCGGCTTCTCGAAGTACACCCGCATCACCACGTGCAGCCGGTCGGATACCTCGGCGGTCTTGGCGGCCAGGCGGCGCGCGTAGTCGAGGGCGGCCTCGGGATCGTGCACCGAACACGGGCCCACGATCACCATGAGGCGGTCGTCGACGCCGTTGAGCACATCGACCGTGGCTCGGCGGCCCGCACGGACGATATCGGCGAGCCCGTCATCGACGGGGTGCGCGCGACGCACATCGGCGGGCGACACCAGCGGGCTGATACTCAGGGTGCGGCGGTCGTCGAGGTCCGAATGTGGTGCGTCGACATCGGCTGCGGTTGTCATCGTGTGGTCCTTGTCATCTCTGGCCGGCCACGATGAGGAATTCCCGTCGAGCCGGCATATCCGGCTCGGAGTGGAAGAAGGTCAGCGCGGTTCACCGACCGGCCCACCCAGGGCCGGGGAGATAAACCAGAAATACACGCGCTGCACGGAGGCGACTGTACCAGGCTCGCGGGGCGGATCGCCGAGGCCGCCCCAGCCATGACCACCGCCACACCTGGGCCGCCCCGGACGCGACGCGGCCCGGCCGGATCGAAAGATCCTGTGCCGGGCCGAATATCGCGAACCCCTACGTGAACATCCCGGGCTCGTAGCCGCCCGCCGGATTGCGCAGGATCACATTGAACCGGTTGTAGGCGTTGATGACCGCGATCACGGAGACCAGCGCGCCGATCTGCTCGTCGTCGTAGTGCTTGCGCACCTGTGCCCAGGTCTCGTCGCTGACCCCCTTGTGCGCGTCGGCCAGCCGGGTGCCCTCCTCGGCCAGCGCCAACGCGGCACGCTCGGCCTCGGTGAACACGGTGGCCTCGGGCCAGGCGGCGACCAGATTGAGCCGCAACCAGGTCTCCCCGTCGGCCACGGCGTCCTTGGAGTGCATATCCACGCAGAATCCGCACCCGTTGATCTGGCTGGCACGCAGCATCACCAGTTGCTGTGTGGCCTTGGGCAGGGTCGAGTTCTCGAATACCTGTCCGACACTCCCCAGTCGCTTGATGACCTTCGCGAGGGTGTCGTTGGCGAACATATCCAAACGGGATTCCATGACGGTGTCCTCCACTCGGTGCGCCCGCCCGGTCAGGCGGCGCTCTACCAGGAGGACGAGGCGTCGCGACGAACTGTGACACCCGGGATCATGACCCGCGTCACCTCAGCGGAAGTGGTAGCTGACCTTGGTCAGCTGTTCGGACAGGTCCCACAGGCGGCGGGCGGTGACCTCGTCCTTGGAGGCCGTGGAGGAGCCGCTGGGGCCGGGATGTCCGCGCAGTCCGCCCAGACGGGTCGGACCGTAGAAGCCGCCCGGGGTGACCGAGGCGGCGGTGGCCGCGTACAGGCTGGGCAGAGCGCCCATTTCGGGACTCTGGCCGAGCAGCCGGTTGCCCAGCGCCATCACCGGGTTGACGAAGGACTCGGTATGGAACTGCAGACCCGTTGCGGCATAACCGGGGTGGGCCGCCACGGCGATCTTCGGCGAACCGCTCGCGCTCAGGCGGCGCTGCAACTCGCGGGTGAACATCAGGTTGGCCAGCTTGGACTGGCAGTAGGCGGCGGCGCGCCGATAGCGGCGCTGCTCCCAGTTCAGGTCGGCCACATCGATCCGGCCCCACCTGTGCACGACGCTCGAGACGGCGACGATCCGGTCCGAGATCTTGTCCAGCAGCAGCCCGGTCAGCGCGAAGTGCCCGAGATAGTTTGTGCCGATCTGCATTTCGAAGCCGTCCGCCGTGCGGCCCAGCGGCACGGCCAGGACCCCGGCATTGTTGATCAGCACGTCGGCATGCTCGACTCCGTCGGCGAACTCGCGCACCGAGGCCAGGTCGGCCAGATCCAGGCGGCGCACGTGAGCCCGCTCGCCGATGGTGTTCGCGACCGCCCGCGCCTTCACCTCGTCGCGACACGCCATGATCACCTGCGCACCCGCTCCGGCCAGTGCCCGTGCGGTCGCCGCGCCGACCCCGCTGTTGGCGCCGGTGACGATGATCGTCCGGCCGCTCTGGTCGGGGATGTCGGAAGTATCCCAGCCGCTCACAGACAGGAGTCTAGATCCCCACCCGGAACCCGTGATAATCCGTCCATATTTGCCTGTAGTTTGCTTGTTGCAAAAAGGAAATGGACTCGACGGCGCGTGCACAACGCGACCACCTCGGCGAACGGTAGCCTCCGCTGGCATGGACACGCTGCTCTTCGCGGGATTGCTCGCGACCCTCGCGATGATGTATCAGCAGCGATCCCGAAGGGCGGTCTCGAGCGGATGGTGGATCGTGTTCATATTCACCTGCCTGCTGCTGCGGCATCACATTGCCGGCGGACTGGGCCTGGGGCTGACGTGGTGAATTTGTCGATGATCGAGCGCCGTGAGTCCTTGTCGGGACACATTCAATTCTGGCTGGCGTGTCTGTTCCTGGCAGGCTGGGCGGTCGTGGTCTGCGGCGGATTGGCCCTGCAATTCCTCGCTTGGGAGTACCCGTGCCCGCTGGCCCTGATACAGCGCATATTCATGCTGCTGGCCGGGCTGGGCGGCGGTTATATCGTCCGCAACGCCATGAACGGGGAACTCGAGGCGAGCGATTACACCACGGGCTGGGGGCTGGCACTGCTGGGTTGCGCCGCGGGCGGCTTCACATCGTGGCGGCAGACCATGCTGCATATTCTTCCGGGCGATCCGGGATACGGAACGCCCGTGTTCGGGCTGCGCTCGTATGTGTGGGCGTTGATTCTTTTCGTCGCGGCGATCGCCGCGATCGGCGCGGTGTTGTCGGTGTCGGATCGCACCGGGGCGCAGACCATTCCGGCTGCGCCGCATCGCCTGGTCGGCAGGGCATGCTTCGCCCTGCTCGGTGTGGTGATCGCGCTCAATGTGGTGTCGGTGTTCGCACTGGAGGGCCTGCACTGGTTCCTGCCGGCCGAGCCGGATCGCTACCAACTCTTCCACGACCTGGACCTGATCGGTTGATTCGCCGCCGCGGCGGCAGCGCGCTCCTCTGATATAGGGTTGCCTAACCTATATTTCTCATGCCGGGCATGGGGCGCGACACCGAGGCAGGACCCGTGACATCGAACTCACCCGCACGCGACGGATTCACACCCATCCCCACCGAATTCGCCGGCCGATACCGCACGGCCGGATACTGGACAGGCCGATCGCTGGGCGGACTACTGCGCTCGGCGGCTCGGCGCTGGCCGGATCGGCCCGCGCTGGTGGACGCCGCCGGGAAACGCAGCTATCGCGAACTGGACGCCGACGCCGACCGCATGGCCCGCGGAATTCTCGCCGCGGGTATCGAATCCGGTGATCGAGTTATCGTGCAACTGCCGAATGTGCCCGAGTTCGCGGTGGTGCTGTTCGGACTCCTGCGCGCCGGGGTGATCCCGGTACTGACGCTGCCCGCTCATCGCCGCGCGGAAATCGAACACCTCGCCGAATTGTCCGGCGCCGTGGGATGTTTCACGGTCGATAAGATCGGCGAATTCGACTACAGGGAACTGGCCGCCGAGGTGTGCGGCCGGCTCCCGGGACTGCGACACGTCTTCGTCCTGGGCGACCCGGGGCCGTTCACCGCGCTGGATTCGATACCGTGCGAGGGCGATTCGCTGCCGGAGATCGCCGCGGACCAGATCGCGCTGATGCTGGTCTCGGGTGGCACGACGGGTCTGCCCAAGCTCATCGCCCGCACCCATGACGACTACGGCTACAACGCGCGCGCGAGCGCCGAGATCTGCGGGCTCGGCCCGGACGACGTCTACCTCGCGGCTCTGCCCGCCGCGCACAATTTCCCCCTGTCGTGCCCGGGAATTCTGGGCACCATCGCGACCGGCGGCGCGATCGCCCTCGTCACCGACCCCAGCCCGGAATGCGCCTTCGCCGCCATCGAACGCCACCGTGTCACGGTGACATCGGTAGTGCCGCCACTGGCCCAGCTATGGTGCGCCGCAACCGAATGGGAGGAGGCCGACCTCTCCTCGCTGCGGCTGCTACAGGTGGGCGGCGCCCGGCTGGACGAGACCAATGCCCGCACGGTACGCCCCGCGCTGGGAGCCACACTGCAACAGGTGTTCGGCATGGCGGAGGGGCTGGTGAACTACACCCGCCTCGACGATCCGGAGGACATCGTGTGCACCACGCAGGGCAGGCCCCTGTCGCCCGCCGACGAGATCCGCGTCGTCGACACCGACGGCCGCGATGTCGCCCCCGGCGACGAGGGCGAGCTGCTGACCCGAGGTCCCTACACACTTCGTGGCTATTACCGCGCACCGGAACACAATTCGCGCTCGTTCACCGCCGACGGCTATTACCGCAGCGGTGATCTCGTGCGCCGGCTGTCGAGCGGCCATCTCATCGTGTCCGGCCGGATCAAGGACGTGATCAACCGCGGCGGCGAGAACGTCTCGTGCGACGAGCTCGAGGAACATCTGCTCGCCCATCCCGCCGTGCGCCACGCGGCCGCCGTCGGCCTCCCCGATCCCGGGCTGGGCGAGAAGGTCTGCGCCGTACTCGTTCTCGACCGCAAGGCGCTCGCCGCCGCACTCACTCTCGCCGAGGTCAGACAGTTCCTGACCATCCGAGGCCTGGCCCCTTACAAACACCCCGACCTGCTCCGGACGGCCGACACCCTGCCACTCACCGCCGTGGGCAAGATCGACAAGAAGGCCCTGCGCGCCACCCTGTGACTAGGCACGCACGATGTAAGGCGCTACGCTGCTCAGCTTTTCGCAGGTCTCCTCGAATTCACGCGCGGGGGTGGACTGGGACACGATCCCCGCCCCGGCTCGCAGCCAGGCGCCGTCGGCGCTCTGATACACCGCGCGCAGCACCAGCGTCGCCTCCAGCGCCCCGGTGGGGGAAACCGTCACCACCGCACCGGAATACAGCCCGCGCGGATCGTTGTCGAGGCGGAACACCGCATCGACCCCGGCGGACTTGGGAATTCCGGAAGCGGTCACCGAGGGAAACAGCTTTTCCACCGCCTCCCAGGGGGTCCGGCCCGCGTCCAGTCGCCCGCGCACGGTGGAGGCCAGGTGCTGCACGCTGCCGCGCTCGCGCACCGCCATGAAGTCCGACACCACCGTACTGCCCGGCTCCGCGACGGCGGCGATCTCGGTGAATGATGTCTTCACCGAAATCGCGTGTTCGACAATTTCTTTCGGGTCGGAAGCCAGGTCCGACCGGGCGGCGGCATCCGCCTGCGCGCCACGACCGAAGGCCCGGGTACCGGCCAGCGGTTCGGTGGTCACCGTACGGTCGTCGTCGACGGCGACGACCAGTTCCGGACTGAAACCGGCGGCCTCCAGTCCGCCGAGGCGCAACAGGAACGACCGTGCCGGAGTGTTGTGCGCCCGCCCCAGCCGATAGCTGGCGGGCACATCGACGGGGAACGGCAGCTCGACCTTCCGGGACAGAATCACCTTCTGGTATCGGCCATCCCGGATCTCGCCGACCGCCCGGACCACCCGGTCGCGGTAGCCGGACGCATCCGCGGCGATGTCCACCGGATGCGCCTGCGGGACCGGGGCATCCTGCGACGCGGCGATAAGCTCGTGAATGTCCGCCGTCTCGCGGGGCGTCGCACCCGCCACCCGCACCCCGGCGGTATCGATACGCACCTCGATGCGCGGAACCATCAGGTGTGCCAGCGCAGTTCGTGCGGGCAGGTGCGCGGTGGCGTCCAACGCCCAGGCGCAGAACTCGAATCCGATCCAGCCGTAGGCCGTCCGCCCCGCAAGCGGCAGCTCGGCCAGCGCCCGATCCAGCACGTGCGCGGGACCGCCCTCCCACGCCCGCGCGCTGACATGCCCCGACCGATCCATCCGTAATTCCTCGGCGTCGAGCTCCACTTTACCGAGCGGATCGGCGGCGAAAACCCATTCACCGGGGCGTTCGTACATCACGTACTCCCCGAACCAATCGGCGCCCGCCAGCGCGGCCATCGCCGCCGCCGCATCGAGTCCCCCGGTACCGCGACCATCCGCGGTGCTCACCGCCGCTGGATCCATCTCATATCCGATCCGTACGCGCTCGTCCGTGGTCGACACCGATCCTCCAAGGTTATGCTCACCTTACTATCTCGAGTGAGGTTAGCATTACCTGATTTGCTTGCGGTGTGCCGGCGAGCACACTGATATGACGACGAGTTGAGCTCACCCACCCCGCCGACCGTCCCAGTTCTCGGCGCACCTGGCCCAACCTCCTGCGCGAAAGGCTCCGGCCGGGCTTCAATGGGGAAGCGTCATCCGATGGAGGTCCCCCATGATCGATCACCGTGCCGACCTTCCGGCACCGGCAACCCCCGCCGACGCGCCGCACTCGGTGGTGGCGCTGGTGGACGCCGGCTCGTCCGTGGAGCGCGAATTGATCGGCGGATGGCTGGCCGAGGGCGGAATCGCGGCGGAACTCGGCGTCGACGCGCCGGTCACCCAGTTGGATCTGGACGCCGGCGCGGTGGCGGCACGGCTGGTCGAGCGCCGGGACGATCCACTGGTGGTGCCGATCCGGGTACTGTGGCTACCGCCGGAGCGAGATGGCGTGCGCCGCACCACCTTTACCGATCTGGTCACGCTCAGCAATCCACGCAGCCCGCGTCGGCTGCTACAGCGACGCCTGGTCAACGCCGCACCCGATCGCCATCTGGTGCTCACCGGTCAGCCCGCGCGGCTGAGTGACTTGCGCGCAAACAACCCGACGGTCGCCCGAATCGCGGAATCATTCGCGCGGGCCATCGTTCGCGCCGGGGTCGTCGCGCTCGAGCGCGCCGAACGCGCCGTGATCGGCGACCGCTACAAGGTGCCGCGACTGGTCGTCGAGGAGATTCTGGATTCCCCGGAATTCCTGCGCCGCCTCGATGCGATCGCCGCGGATTCCGGCACGAATTCGCGCGAGGTGTATCGCCGCGCGGAGAAGGGGCTGCGCGAACTGGTGGCGGCACAGAGCCGTCTGGTCTCGGACCTGTTCACCCAGGCCATGCGCCCGGTGCACGCCTCGGCGTGGCAGGTCGAGGCCGATACGTCCGGCCTGGCGGGTCTGCGCCGCCTCAATCAGCGTCACCCCCTGGTCTTCCTGCCCTCGCACCGCTCGTATGTCGACGCCTTCGTGCTCGGTGATGCCTTGGCCCGCAATGATTTTCCACCCAATCATGTGATCGGCGGCGCGAACCTCCGGTTCTGGCCGATGGGCCCGATCGCCCGGCGCACCGGCGCGGTGTTCATTCGCCGCAGCTTCGGCGACGACGCGGTGTACAAGGCCGTGGTCGAGGAATACTTCGCGTATCTGCTGGCCAAGCGGTTCAACATGGAGTGGTACTTCGAGGGCGGCCGCACCCGGACCGGAAAGCTCCGACCGCCGCGCTACGGCCTGCTGAACTATCTCGCCGCCGCGATCCGTTCCCGCCGCATCGAGGATGTGATGCTGGTGCCGGTCTCGATCACCTACGAACGACTGAACGAACTGGGCGCCATCGCCACCGAGCAGGTAGGCGGCGTCAAGAAGGCCGAGAACCTGCCGTGGCTGGCGAAATACATTCGCAACCAACAGCATTCGGCCGGACACGTCTACGTACGATTCGGCGAGCCGCTGTCGGCACGCGAACACCTGAGCGCACACGGCGACCCGCTGACCCCCGATCCCGGTCCCGCCGAACCACTGTCGGCCGAGGTCCAGGAATTGGAGCGGAAGGCCGTGCAGCGCTTGGCTTTCGAGGTCGCGGTCGGAATCAACGCGGTCACACCCATAACCCTCAACGCCCTGGTCACACTGGTGCTGCTGGGTGTGCACGAGCGCGCGCTGACGCTCGGCGAGGTACGCATGGCGCTGGAGCCGGTGCTCGGCTACATCCGGCGTCGGGCGCTGCCCAGCGGCGAGCTCGATACCCTGCACGAGGATCACGGCCTCGCCGTCGTGCTCGACCAGCTGTCGGTGGCGAAGGTGGTGACGGTCTACCGCGGCGGTCTGGAACCGGTGTATTCGATCCAGTCCGGCGCATATCTGGAGGCCGCGTTCTATCGCAACAGCGCCGTGCACTGGTTCGTCAATCGTGCCATCCTCGAGCTGGCGGTTCTGGCTGCGGTGGAGGCGCCCGAAGGCGCCCAGCTGGAGGCCGGCTGGGACGCGGCGTATCGGCTGCGCGATCTGCTGAAGTTCGAGTTCTTCTTCCCCGAGCGCGCCGAGTTCGCCGCCGAGATGACCGCGGAGATGCTGCTGGCGGACCCGCAGTGGCACAGCCGCACCGCCGACGGAACCGTCGGGGCCGACATTCTGGCCCGCCTGGCCGATTCCGGCTTCATCATGGCCCACCGCGTACTGCGCTCGTTCTTCGACGCGCAGCTGGTGGTGGCGGAACGGCTGGCCGCCCAGGATCCGGCCGTGCTGGATCGCAAGCAGTTCATCGATGAATGCCTGGCCGTCGGGCAGCAGATGCTGTTGCAACAGCAGTTGCACAGCCACGAGTCGGTGTCATCGGAATTGTTCGCCAGCGCGCTGAAACTCGCCGACAACCACGGGCTGCTCGTCGCCGAGGGCAGCACCGTCGACACGGACGAATTGCGCCGCCGCCGTCGGGCTTTCGCCGACGAACTGCGTACCATCGGCGACCGGATCTCGCGCGCCGCCGCCCAGGACCCGTCGAACCGCCATGGCTGAGACGTCACGGTCCCTCGACGAGGCCATCGCCGCCGTGCGCTCCGGCCCACAGGGGCCGCGGGTTCCGGCGATCTTCGATTTCGGCGGCACCGTCGTGCACGGCTTCACTCCGGGTGCGATCACCGGACAGCTGCGGCGGCGGGGAATCGACGCCAGGCTGACGGAAACTCTGCTGTGGAGTATCCGCGGCGCCCGCGCCGAGGGCGAGTACGAACGGTTCCTGCAGCACATGATGCACTCCTGGGCAGGGCATCCGGAGACCGAACTGGCCGACCTCGGCGAGGAACTGTTTCGCCGCACGATCTACGGCCATCTCTATCCCGAGGCGTGGCGGCTGATCCGCGCGCACGAGGCCGCGGGGCACACCCTGATCCTGGCCACCTGCCTGACCCGATTCCAGGCGCAGCCCGCCGCAAGGGAACTGGGCTTCCATCACGTGCTCTACACCCCGATGGCCGTGCAGGAGGGCGTACTCACCGGCCATGTCGATGGAAAACCGCTGTGGCGCAACGGAAAGGCCGATGCCGTACAGCGGTTCGCGGCCACGCACGGTCTGGATCTGTCCCAGGGTCACGGCTACGCCGATGCCGCACCCGACCTACCCCTGCTGGAACTGATGGGGCATCCGACGGCGGTGAATCCGGATCCACGGATGGCGACGCACGCCGCCGACCGGGAGTGGCCGATCCTGCGCTTTCGCCCACGCGATGATGCCGGGCCGCGTGACATCGCCCGCACGACAAGCGGTTTCGCCGGTCTGCTGGGCGGCGCCGCGTTCGGGGTCGCGCTGGCGTCCGCCACCCGCGACCGGCGGCGCATGGTCGATTCGATGATCACCCACGCCGCCGCGGCCACCCTGCGGGCCGGCGGTGTGCGGGTTCGGGTCACCGGCGCGCAGCACGCCCGCTCACCGCGTCCGGCGGTCTTCGCCTTCAATCACCAGAGCCAGTTCGACATGGTGGTGCTGGCCGCCGTCCTGGGCGGGGGTTTCACCGGAATCGTGAAGCAGGAGATCACCGCGAATCCGATCTTCGGGCCGCTGCTGCGTTTCGCGGGTGCGACCTTCATCGATCGGTCGGACTCCGCGGGCGCGCGGGCCGCGCTCGCACCGGTGGTGAGCACCCTGCGAGGGGGTCTGTCGGTGGTGATCGCCCCGGAGGGCACCCGATCCCTGACGCCGCGGATCGGCCCGTTCAAGAAGGGGGCCTTCCATATCGCGAGACAGGCTGGGGTGCCGGTTGTTCCACTGGTCATCCGCAATGCGGGCGAGATCGCCTGGCGCAATTCCGCGATCGTGCGCCGCGGCGTCGTCGACGTGGCGGTGCTGCCGCCGATCGATGTGAGCGGCTGGGCCGCAGACGAGTTGGACACCCAGGTCGAACGGGTGCGTCAGCTGTTCGTGGACACGCTGCTGAACTGGCCCGCACCGGCCGGGGAACCGGCTCGCTAGACCTGCCTGCCGAACAACAGCTTCCACGGCATCGCGGCGGATTCCAGCTGTACCTTCAGGCTCATCTTGGACGCGCCCTTGGTGCGCTCCTCGAATCGGATCGGCACCTCGGCGATGGAAACGCCGCGCTTGATGGTCCGGTAGTTCATCTCGACCTGGAACGAATAGCCGTTGCTGCGAATCGAGGCGACGTCGATGGCCCGCAGTGTATCGGCCTTCCACGCCTTGAATCCGGCGGTGGCGTCCTTGACGCCCATCCGCAGGATCGCGTTGACATAGAAGTTGGCCCAGGCCGACAGCGCCTTGCGGTACCACTTCCACTCCGTGGCGGTGGACCCGCCCGGCACGTAGCGGGATCCGAGCACCACACCGGCGCCGGAGGTTTCCAGCTTGTCGAGCATGGCCGGAATGACAT
Source organism: Nocardia alni (assembly GCF_019038435.1). Lineage (GTDB taxonomy): Bacteria > Actinomycetota > Actinomycetes > Mycobacteriales > Mycobacteriaceae > Nocardia > Nocardia alni. The sequence continues at coordinate 20,735 of NZ_JAGPOX010000078.1, read as the reverse complement.
CGGCCGGATGCGACAGATCCGCGTCCATCTGGATGATGACATCCGCGCCCTCGTCGAGCGCCCGGGTGATGCCCGCGATGTAGGCGCGGCCGAGCCCGTCCTTCTCGGTGCGGTGCAGGACGCCGAGATTTTCCGGCCGCTCGGCGGCCAGCTTGTCGGCGAACTCACCGGTGCCGTCGGGTGAGTTGTCGTCGACGACGAGGATGTGCAGATCCGCGATCGCCAGCGCGGTCAGCCGATCCACCGCCACCGGCAGGTTCTCCCGCTCGTTGTAGGTCGGCACCACAACGGTCACCTTCAAGGGTCACCCTCCGCTCGATTGCCCGCGCACGTCGCGTGTTCTCACAGACCGTAGCGGATCCACGTTACACGGGGTCGTGTGGCCCGGCTGACCTGCACTATCCGCCCGCTCTAGCCGCCGTCGTACGCGTCCCCGCGCGTATTACGCTCCCGGACGATCTCCAGCGCCCGCTCGGCAGTAACCCGATCCGGATAGGGCCCCATACGATCCGCGAACCAGCACCGCTTACTCTGCTCGGCCCGCCGATGCTTCAGGCAGAAGTACCAATCCGAATCCGGCTCACCCATGTGATCATGATCCCACTCCCCTCGAATCCGGCATAACAACCTCCCCTAATCCCGAACCGAACTCGCCCCGTATATCCCCCATCCACCCCCTAATCCCATTGCGCTTCTACACATCCCACCCACCCCAAACTCAATCGCCCATCCACCCCCGGAACAACATGACACGACAAATAGTTTCAACACGTGACATCAAGCTCGAACAATTAACCCCACCCACCGAAAAAATAGAGCACAAAGCCCCTCCCACAGAACCCCGGCCGATTTCCCCCAACCACGTCCGACTGATCGGTACGCCCCGCCCAATCCAATTACAGGCCACATCCCCGCAACCCGAGTGGCTCAACCATCCCGACGACACCAAGATCGAGATAAACCCAACGGAGACCTCCACCCGAACGGGAGTCCTGATTCCCGCCCGAATGAGATCACCTCATGCAGAGAATCCAGTTGGAATGAGAACCAGATGGCGAATCGATCACTAGAAGCCGAAACCGAGATCAACCAGGCCACCGCCGAGAAACCAGGGGATCCGGGGACGGAGCCCTCCCGGACATGGGGAGGGCGTGCCCGCATACAGGGGAAGACCCTGAGAAGGTGGCCAAGGCCGGGATCGAACCGGCGACCTTCCGCTTTTCAGGCGGACGCTCGTACCAACTGAGCTACCTGGCCGGGGGCACCCGAACCGAATGCCTACATACAGTCTTGCGACCCTGACGGGACTCGAACCCGCGACCTCCGCCGTGACAGGGCGGCGCGCTAACCAACTGCGCCACAGGGCCTTGCTCTGCTCTCAACGGTCGCATGACCGTACCCCCTACGGGATTCGAACCCGCGCTACCGCCTTGAAAGGGCGGCGTCCTAGGCCGCTAGACGAAGGGGGCCCGCCGGATTTCTCCGGTCCGTTTCTCAACGGCTTCCGTTGGGAGCTGGGATAGCTTATGACAGCTGCGCCGTGAAACCCAAATCGGCTGGTCAGGGCCCCGGCTACTCAGACGTTGAGATCTTCCAGCCGTGCGGCGGCCCGCCAGCCGCTGACACGGAACTCATCGAGCCATTCGGGGGTTGTCATGGACTCGACGATGACCTCGAGCGCCTCGGTATACCGGGCACGCAGGTCGACCGGGCCGCCGGCCAGGTCGGTGATGTATCGCTGTCCGGCAAGCGACGCGGTGAGCGTGCGGGCGAACCGGTCCGGATCCGCGTCGTGGCGCAGCTGCTTCTGGTCGATGGCGCGCACGGCCAGCAGCCGTACGGCGCGTCCGAGGATGCGCCCGCCCCCGGCCTGCACGTCGCGATAGAACTCCGGCTCGATGATCAGCCGGAACTCCGCCTGGATGATGATGTCGTTGTCCAGGCGCAACGCGATCTCGTCGAGCATCCCGCGCAGGATGTCGAGGGCGCCGAGATCGGTTCGGGCGAGCCATCGTTCAGTGCTCGCCCGATACCGCTCGACCGCGGCGTCCAGGACCGCGCGCGCCAGATCTTCCTTGGAGTCGAAGTGAAAGTACATCGCCCCCTTGGTGGCGCGCGACCCTTCCAATATGCGGTTCAACGATGCCGCCGCATAGCCGCTTTTCCCGAATTCGACCGCGGCCGACCTGATGATCGCCGCGCGAGTCCGGCGGGCCCGCTCTTGCTGCCGTGCCATGCTCGAAACGCCTCCGAAGCTACTTACCGCCACAGGACCCCCCGTTGGGAACAGTCCTCGATGCGAGTTATGAGATTTTTTGAATACTAAGATCCGGGCTACCGACCGGTTTTTCAAACTTCAAGTACGGAAAGTCGGGAGAAAACCGGAAACACACCAGCTGGTATAGTTCTGCAAGCCCGGGTGCGCCGCAGGGGGTGCGCACCCGGGCGTTTTGTTCGTGTCGGATCTGCCTCCTGCGACGCGGTCTCCAAGGCCTCGCGAACGGCCAAACCGGTCGCGACACATGCGGGCACATCAACCATAGGCCGAATCCCCTCCCACCGGGGCACACCCGGTTCTTCCGGAATTCACCAACGGGTCACCGTACCCGCTATCGATGTCCATCGTGAGCCGTACCGGAAAGTCAGTTCGCCAAATCACCTTTCCTCCGTTTGGGGCAAATATTCGGTTACTCATTTCAGGGTGGCTCCTTTCGCGAATTCCACCAGGCCACAGCAGGTTCCCCGCCGGACCTTCCCGGCTCGCCAGCTAACCATTCAGCTCAGCAGACCCGACCGCCGACGAGCCGTCGCCGGCCGGTTGATTTCATCATGCTCGCCTTCATTGTCAATTACCTTGCCACGCACCGTGATTGGAAGATGTTGACACACTTCGCCGCCGAAACAAATTGGAGCGAACGGGATTACCCCGAACACTGAACTCGGCCTTCGGAGGTCGCAGCGGGGCGTGCGGGGCGTGCTCGCCGAGGCAGGAGTGAGGCAGGGGAAGGGCGGAATAGGGCGTCGGCCGACGAGACCGATCACTCGCGGATGTGTGGCAATCCCGCAGACGCGCCCGCCGCGAATGCCGCAAGACTCCGATTACCAGCACAAACACCCACACTCAGCGCATCGGCCGGATACCGGTTACCACTTCCGCGATCGGCCCATTAGACTTGCGGACCGCGCCCCTATAGCTCAGTTGGTAGAGCTACGGACTTTTAATCCGCAGGTCCCAGGTTCGAGCCCTGGTGGGGGCACACCATCGACCGGCCGCGGCGACGTCTGCGGCCGGTCGCTTCGTCCACGGGGAGTTCGCGGTGGGATCACCTGTCTCCCACCGGACGAGGCATATGTGTAGCGCCACAGCGGTGAGGGACGATCCCTATGAGAGGGCACGTACGCCTAAACTCGTAGCGGGTTCCACCCCGCCGCCTGGACGTATGAGTTCCATCACCGAGCGGAAAAACGGGTTCCGGTGCGTTTCGCATCACACCTACGGTGCCGTAAGGTATGGGCGGCAGCGTACGGCCGGAGGGCACGGGGTAGTGCACGATCGAGAGGGGGGCGACGGGCACCATGGCAGGACGAGACTGAAGGGCGTAAATATGGCAAGGGATCTGACTCAACTCGAGCTACTGACGGAGTTGGAGCCGGTTGCCGCGGAGAACGTCAACCGTCACCTCTCGCTGGCTAAGGAATGGCACCCCCACGACTATGTGCCGTGGGATGAGGGCCGTAACTTCGCCGCACTCGGCGGTGTGGACTGGGATCCGGAGCAGTCGAAACTGAGCGAGCTGGCCAAAGCGGCCATGATCACCAATCTGCTCACCGAGGACAATCTGCCCTCGTATCACCGCGAGATCGCCGAGAACTTCTCCCAGGACGGCGCCTGGGGCACCTGGGTGGGCCGCTGGACCGCCGAGGAGAACCGCCACGGCATCGCCATCCGCGACTACCTCGTGGTCACCCGCGGCGTCGACCCGGTCGCCCTCGAGCAGGCCCGCATGATCCACATGACCAACGGCTTCGCCTCCCCGGCCGATCAATTGCTGGAGAGCCAGGCCGGATTCCTGTTCTCGGTCGCCTACGTGACCTTCCAGGAACTGGCCACCCGGGTCGCGCACCGCAACACCGGCAAGGTCTGCGACGACCCCATCGCCGACCGCCTGCTCCAGCGCGTAGCGGCCGACGAGAACCTGCACATGATCTTCTACCGCAACATGTGCGGCGCGGCGCTGGACCTGTCCCCCGATCAGACAATCGACGCCATCACCCTCATTCTGGAGAACTTCCAGATGCCCGGTGCGGGCATGCCCAACTTCCGCCGCAACGGCGTGCTCATGGCCAAACACGGCATCTACGATCTGCGCCAGCACCTCGAGGAGGTCATCCAGCCGGTGCTCAAGAAGTGGGACATCTTCGAGCGCACCGACTTCACCCCCCGTGGTGAGGAGATCCGCGATCGCTTGGCCGCCTTCCTCGACAAGATGAGCAAGGACGTCGTGCGCTTCGAGGAACAGCGCGACCGCATGCTCGCCCGCGAGGCCGCCAAGCGCGAGCGCGAACTCACCGGCGCCTCCGTCCACTGAGTTCACCCGTCCGTCGGCTCGAAGCGGCCGATCCAGACGAAAAGCCGAGTGCCGCCTACCGAATCCGGTAGGCGGCACTCGGGCACTATGTCGTAGGCACAGGCGGGGGCCAGGTTTCGAGCTGGGACATCAGGGCCTGCTGACTGGCATGCACATGCCGGCGCATGCAGTTCTCCGCACCGATGCCGTCCTTGGCGATGATCAGCTCCAGGACCGTGTGGTGCTCGGATTCGGACTCGAGCGAGCGTCCCGGTTGGGCCAGTGAGGTTTTCACCAGGCGCCCGTAGGCCAGCTGGTTCATCAGCAGGCGGTAGTGGGTGGCCAGCTTCCCGTTGTCCGCACCCGCGATGAGGATCTCGTGGAACTCGTGCACCAATTGGGCATAGCGCTCCACGTTCCCCTCCGCGACGGCGATATCGGACTCGTGGACGTTGTCGCGCATCGCCGCGAGTTCCGGAATGTCGCCGCGGGCGGCCATCAGCCGCGCCGCGCCGCCCTCGAGCAGCTGCTTCATCTCGAACAGCTCGTTGAGCTCGCGCCGGGACGGCACCGAGACGAAAGTGCCGATCCGCGGCCTGATTTCGATCAGACCCTCGATCTGCAACTGCTTCAACGCCTCTCGGATGGGCGTGCGGCTGACCCCGAACGTCTCCGCGAGGGAGATCTCGGACAGCGGCTGCCCGGGGGCGAGCTCGCCGGAGATGATCATCTCCCGCAGTCCGTCGGCCGCCCGCTCCTGAAAGTTGCTGGTGTCGAGCCTGCGTGACGTGGCGACCATCGTTTACCCCCTCGGCGGTGTCCCAGTGGATGTCACCGCTACCGTACCGGCACTTGTATACATGCGAGATCTCCTGGTGGTGTCAGCGGAACGCGGGAACCACTTCGTCGATGAACAACTGGAGGGACCTGCGCTTCTGCTCGTGCGACAGGCTGTTGTCGGTCCAGAAGCTGAATTCGTCGACTCCGAGGTCCCGGTAGAACTTCAGCCGATCGATGACCTCGGCGGGTGTGCCGATCATCGCGGTCTTGTGCAGCGATTCGGGCGAGAACTCCGGCCGCTCGGCGAATTTCGATTCCGGGCTCGGTTCGAGGAACCCGTTGTCCGGAGTGGTCTTGTTGCCGAACCAGGCATCGAAGGTGCGGTAGAACTTCTGGATGCCCTCGGCCGCGGGCCGCCAGCCGTCCGGTTCGTCGGCCGGGTGGACATAGGTGTGGCGCAGCACCATGATCTGAGGCTTGGGCACTTCGGGGTGATTGTCCACGGCGGTATCGAATTTGCGCTTGAGGTCTACTACCTCGTCGTCATCCTTCATCAACGGGGTGACCATGACGTTGCATCCCTGGGCGACGGCGAAGTCGTGTGAGTCGGGGTCGCGGGCGGCGATCCACATGGGCGGCGTGGGCTGCTGCACCGGTTTCGGGACACTGGTCGCGGTCGGGAACTGCCAGATCTCGCCGTCGTGGGCGTAGTTGCCCTGCCACAGCGCGCGGACGGCGGGCACCAACTCGCGCAGGTGCTTGCCGCCCTCGGTGGCGGACAGACCGCCTGCGAGGCGGTCGAATTCGATCTGGTACGCGCCGCGGGCCAGGCCGACCTCCATGCGTCCGTTGCTGATCACGTCCAGCAGCGCGCACTCGCCCGCGGCCCGGATCGGATTCCAGAACGGCGCGATGATCGTGCCCGCACCGAGCCGGATCGTCGAGGTCTGCCCGGCCAGATACCCCAGCAGCGGCATGGGCGAGGGCGAGATCGTGTACTCCATCGCGTGATGCTCACCGACCCACACGGTCTCGAACCCGCCGGCCTCGGCCATGAGCGTCAGCTCGGTCAGATTCTCGAACAGTTGCCGGTGGGACACGCTGTCGTCCCAGCGCTCCATGTGTACGAACAGCGAAAACCTCACTGCTGCTCCTCCTTTACGAAAAACTTTGCGAATATGTGTGCGGGGCGGCCGAACTCAGCTGCGCATGGTGAACGGATCCGCGACGGGCTCCTCGCTGGTGTTGATCCACACGCTCTTGAGCCGGGTGTATTCCTTGACTGTCTCGGTGCCGTGCTCGACGCCGACGCCGCTGCTCTTGAAACCCTGCCGCGGAGACATCGGCGACATCGCACGGTAGGTGTTGACCCAGATCGTGCCCGCGTCCAGCCGTGCGGACACCCGATGCGCGCGAGCCAAATTCGTCGTCCACACGCCGGCCGCGAGGCCGTAGTCGGTGTCGTTGGCCAGTCGCAGGACCTCGTCCTCGGTCTCGAACGGCATGATCGCCACGACCGGGCCGAAGATCTCCTCGCGGACCACCCGCATATCGTTGTCGACGTCGACCAGCACCGTGGGCTCGTAGAAGTACCCGCCCAGCCCACCGTCGCCGGCCTTCCCGCCGGTGAGCACTCGCGCACCCTCGTCGCGACCGAGATCGACGTAGCCGGCGACCTTGTCGCGCTGTGCGGCGAAGGCCAGCGGCCCGAGTTCGGTCTCCGGGGCCAGCGGATCGCCGATCCGAATCGTCTTGGCGCGCTCGGTGACTCGTTCGAGCAGCTCGTCGTAGACCGCGCGATGGGCGAACACACGACTGCCCGCGATACAGGTCTGCCCCGCGGCGGCGAAGATTCCCGCGACAACGCCCATCGCGGCGTTGGCCACATCGGCATCCTCGAAGACGATATTCGGTGACTTCCCGCCCAGCTCCAGGGTCGAGCCGATGAACCGGCGGGCCGTGGCCGCCGCGATGCGCGCACCGGTCGCCGTGCTGCCGGTGAACGAGATCTTCGCCAGATCATGGTGATCGACCAGCGCCTGACCGGCCTCGGCGCCGAACCCGGTGACCACATTGACCGCGCCGGCGGGGAATCCGGCTTCCAAGGCCAGTTCGGCCAGGCGCAGCGCCGAACGCGAGGTGTGCTCCGAGGGCTTGATCACCACGGTGTTCCCGACGCTCAGCGCGGGCGCGAGCTTGCTGGTGGTCAGGGTGAGCGGGGAGTTCCACGGAGTGATCGCACCGACCACCCCGAGCGGCTCGCGCAGCGTGTAGTTGAGTACCGCGCGGTCGGAGGTCGGGACGACCTCGCCGTGGATCTTGTCGGCCAATCCGGCGTAGTAATAGTAGTACTCGGGCACCGTGGCCAGCTGTCCACGCATCTCGCGCAACAGCTTTCCGTTGTCCAGCACCTCCATCCGGGCCAGTTCCTCGGCGTTCTCACCGATCAGATCGCCCAGACGGCGCAGCAGACGACCGCGACGGGTCTGGCTCAGATCACGCCACCCGGCGTCCTCGAACGCCGACTTCGCCGCCGCGACAGCACGATCGATGTCGGCAGCGGTGCCGCGGGCAGCCAGGTACAGCGCCTGTCCTGTGGCCGGGTTGGTGCTCTCGAAGTACTCACCGGACTCGGGGGCCACGTGCTGCCCGCCGATGAAGTGCTGCAATTGCTCGAGGTCAGACATGGGCGTGCGCTCCGATGAAAGTGGTTATGGTGTCGGCGAATTCGCGCGGGCGCTGGATGGGAAGCATGTGCCGTGCGTCCGGGACGATCACCGCGCGGCAGTCGGGCAGCGCTGCGGCCAGCCGATGCGTCATCTCCGGCGTGGAACCCGGATCCTCGCTTCCGGTAATGGCCAGGGCGGGCACGGTGATCTCACCGAGTACCGGCGCGAGTTCGGCGTCCGCCGTGGCGAATACGCGGTAACAATTGACGAAGGATCCAATATCGTTGGCCGCCAGCACCGCCCGAGTCCTGCTCACCCATTCGGGAGCGACGTCGGTGCCGTCGTACCACCGGGCGATCGATGCGGCGGTGCTGCGGGCGAAATCGGTTCGCGCGGTGCGTAACCGGCCCAGCACGGCCTCGCGCTCGGCCTCGGTGCGCCGGCATACCGAGCTGACCGAGGTCAGGGTGGCCACGAGTTCCGGACGGTGCAGCGCCAGATGCTGGGCGATGAGCGCACCCAGCGAGAAGCCCACCAGATGCGAGCCGGGAGGTATTTCGCCGGCCACCCCCTCAGAGAGGTCGGCGAGTGTTGTGCCCTCCGCGGCCGCGGGTCGCGACCCATGCCCGGGCAGGTCCGGGATGACCAAGGTGAACCGGTCGGCCAGCAGCGCCGCGACCGGCTCCCACATCGTGTGGTCGAGCCCGACACCGTGCAGCAGCACCATGGTCGGCGTTGTCATGGATCACCTCTCGGTCGACAACGGCGCCAGGCGCTGCTGCGGACGTCCCTGCGCGGCCGCGGCCAGCGCGATCACGATCTCGTCCGGGTGCGGTGCGTCGGCGATACGCACCTCGACGGTCTGATGGTGCGAGCGGATCGTGGCATCGGTGATGTGCTTGAGCGGGATATCGAACACGATCCCGGCCGGGCCGCGCTTCTCGACCGCGGGCAGCAGCGTCGAGGCCTGCGCGGCGTTCCGGAAGTGGTCACCGAACTTCAGGGTGTGGATCAGGCCGGAGCCGTGCTCGATCTCCCCGTTCAGACCCACGATCGCGGCCTTGCCGTACGCCTGCGCCGGCGCGTCCAGCGCGGCCATGACCCGCGGGGCCAGCAGCTCACCGATCGCCGACGCGTTGTCGTCGATACCCGGACCCAGATCATCGACGAAACCCATTCCGGCCCAGGGGTTCTGGATCACGGCGGCGACGATGGCCACGCGCGCGGCGGGCGCCACCGGGCGGCCGCCCTCGGTCAGGATCTCCTCGACGATGGTAACGATCTTGCGGACGTTCATGACAGGACTGCCTCCAATGTGCGGGCGGTGATTGCGGGGTCGGTGGTGCGGTCGCCGATGCGCGGATGCGGGCGGGGCCCGGTCGCCGCGGCCGCGACGATGACGAGTTCGTCGGCGCGCGGTGCGTCGGGCACTCGCACGCTCACGGTCTGATAGTGGCTGCGCGTGGCGGCATGTTCCTTGTGCCACAAGGGAACTATGAGCTGCTCGCCGGCGTCGGCACGGGCGTCGGCGAAACAGATGATCGATGAGCCCACGAGGAACTCGCGCATGAGATTCCCGAAGTACGGGGTGTGGATCAGCGCACCGCCGTGTTCGATCTCGCCGGCGGTGCCGACGATCGCGGCCTTGCCGAACGCCTCGATCCGGTCCACGCCGCCGAGGGCGTCGATGAGCCGGTCGGTCAGCAGCTTCGCCAGCAGTGGTGCGAGCTCGTGAACCTGTGCGGACAGGTCGGTGGTCGCGGCGGTGCCCACCCAGGGATTGGCGACCACGGCCGCGACACTGGCGCGAGAAGCCGGCCGCGCGGGCGCCTGCCCGGCCTCGGTCACGGTCTCCTCCCGATAGAGCGACAGCTTGCGGATGGTGGGTCCCGCCCCAATGCGACTCCAAGCTTGCATGCAAGGAACACTAGAGGTGGATCACACGGTGGGTCAAGGATGCATCACGAATTAGACGACCGGGGCGACCCGCCGCGTCAGGATGGCGCATCAGTAGAGGTAGATTAGCTATTTGTGGCAGGACAGCGAGCTCATCGCCGATCGAATAGCCCGAAGCCGTTGACACGCGGATGTGACGCGCTTAATAATCTCTTGCATGGCAGAGGCCACACGCTGAAGCCGCCACGGTCAGTACACGCACCCTTGTCAGTGGTGCGGACTCCCGAATCCTCGCGATGCCCTCCTCGAACGATGCGCATCGCAGCACGCGTCCCGACCACGAAACCCGATCAGGAGCACAGGACATGACCGACACCACCGCCCGGCGCGAATCGCTCGCGACCGTGTGGAGCGCCGCCTGGGACCGAGGCGAGGTCGACGCGTTCGACACCCTGCTGAGCCCGCGATACCGCCGCCACGGCGCCCACGGGCCCGCCCAGGATCGCGAAACCTTCAAGGCCGCCATCGTGACCACACGCGCTGCCTTTCCCGATCTGACGACCACGATCGACGACATCGTGCTCGACGGCGATCGGGCCGCGATCCGCTGGCACAGCACCGGTGCGCACACCGGCACGTTCATGGGCATACCCACCACCGGCCGACAGGTCGAGGTCAGCGGGGCGACCTTCGCCCGCTTCGAAAACGATTGCATCGTCGAGGAATTCGTGACGTGGGATCCCCGCGCACTGCTGTCGGCCCTCGGCATCATCCGCCTGGGCCAGGACTGAAACCCCAGCAAGATATACGGAGCACCACATGTCGCAGGCATCGTCGCAGGACGTGGACATCGACCTGATGAAGCAGGTCAATCGGCAGTTCGTCACCGGCGTCACCGTCATCACCGCGATGGACGGGGATACGCCGAAAGGGTTGGCGGTCAACGCCTTCGCGAGCGTCTCCCTTACCCCGCCGACGGTGATGGTGTGCGTGCAGCGCACCTCCAACACCCATGACTGCCTCTTCCGGGCCGATCACCTGGCGATCAACATCCTGTCCACCGACCAGCGCGCGGTAGCCGGACGGTTCGCGTCCAAATCCGAGGACAAGTTCGCCGGAATCGACTGGCGGCCAGGCCCGTTCGGCAGTCCCCTGATCGAGTGCAGCAGCGCGCGGATGGAGGCCGAGATCCGCGAGCGGCTACAGACGCTCACCCACACCGTGTTCATCTGCCGCGTCCGCCACGCCGACGCGAGCGATCGGACGCCGATGGTCTACAGCGCGGGCGCGTTCTTCCACGGCGGTTCACTCGCCCCGCTCGCCTGAGCGATACCCATCCCACTGTTCTTCTGCCACAGCAATAAATGGCATATCGGAGGTCCCCAATGCCGCAGACCCCGTCTTCGGACACCGACGACCGGCAATATCGCAACAAGGTCGCCGCGGTCGAGCCGTACGGCGTCGACCACATCCCCGACGTCGAACGCCACGGCACTCCCCGCTCCCAGTTCTCCATCTGGTTCGCCGCGGGCATGAACTTCCCGATCATGGTGCTCGGCTTCTCGGCGGTCTCCTACGGCCTGTCGCTGACCGCGGCGGTGACGGCCATCGTGCTGGGTTCGCTGGTCGGCGCGGCCGTGATGGGCATTCTGTCGCAGATGGGCGCCCGTCTGGGCGTGCCGCAGCAGATCCAGTCGCGCGGACCGCTGGGATTCTTCGGCAACTTCCTGCCCGTGGCATACATCAATATCTTCGCGGGCATCGGATGGGCGGCGGTGACGATCATCCTGGGCGCGCAGGCCGTGCACCGGCTCGCACCCGCGGTCCCGTACTGGCTCTCCGCGCTGGTACTGGTGACGGTCCAGCTGGTGGTGGCCGTGTTCGGCTACAACATGATCCACTTCCTGGAGAAGATCCTGTCGGTCGTGTTGTTCGTCGGGTTCGTCCTGATCACGGTCGTCTCGATCGCCCACAGTAAGACCGTCGGCTTCCATGCCAACACCCACGCGTCGTACTACATCGGCGGCGTCGGCGGCTGGATCACGTTCGCGGGCTTCTTCCTGTCGTTCCTGATCGCCTGGTGGCCCTTCGCCTCGGACTATTCGCGCTACCTGCCCGACGACGACGGCACCGCCCGGCGCGCGGGCGCGTACACGGTGGCCGGGAACTTCATCACGCTGTCCTGGCTGGGTATCGCCGGTGCGCTGCTGGGCGGGTCCGCGATGTCCGGAGAGCAGCCCATCGACGCGCTGGCCCGGTTGACTGGTTCCTGGTCTCCGGTGGCGCTGCTGGTCGTGCTGCTCTCGTCGTTCTCCCAGAACTTCCTCAACGTGTACGGCGGCGCGATATCCGTTCAGACACTGCGGATTCCGGTCAGCCGGCGCACGGCGGTCATCGTCATCTGCGCCGTCGCGTACATCATCAGTCTGTGGGCCGATGCCGGTTTCGAGGCCAAGTTCAAGAACTTCCTGTTCTTGGGCGCGTATCTGATCGCGCCGTTCGGTGCGGCGCTGCTGGGCGACTACTTCGTCGGCGGGCGTAAGGACAAGTCGCGAATCGGCGAACTCTACGACGAGACAAGGGTTTTGAATTGGGGCTTCGTCGCGTGGGCCGCCGGGGTGATCGCATCGGTGCCGTTCTGGAACCTGTCGTTCTACCGCGGGTGGGTGAGTGTGCATCATCCCGGCTGGGGTGATCTGACCTACGTCGTCGGGTTCGTGGTCGCCGGTATCGTCTATCTGCTGACCTGGCGCCTGCCCGGACTGCGCATGGGCGCGAAATCTACTGTCGTACAGCCTCTCACCGGTACAGAGATGGGCGTCACGGCACCTCTGGGTGATGCGCGATGACCTCGACGATCCCCCAGCGCATCCCGATGCCGGATCCGGCCCTCGACGTCGGTGACACCGACGTCGAGCGGGCCGCGGCCGAGATCGCCGCCGGACGGGCCGTGGTCGTGATCGACGACCGCCGGGACGAGGCCGCCCTGGTTTTCGCCGCGCAGTGCGCGACGTCCGTCCTCGTCGCCTTCGCGATTCGATACGGATCCGGCATGCTCTGCGTGCCGATGACCGGAGCACGGCTCGACGCCCTGCTGCTCCCGCCGATGTGCGGGATCAACCAAAACCCCAGGGGTGCGGCGTATACGGTCAGCGTCGACGCGAGTGACGGTGTGAGCACGGGCATCTCGGCCATCGACCGCGCGCGGACGATCCGGCTGCTGGCCGCCGACGATACGCACGCCGAGCAGCTGTCCCGCCCCGGTCATGTGCTGCCGCTGCGCGCCCGTCCGGGCGGGGTGCTCGAGCGGCCCGGGCACACCGAGGCGGCGATCGAACTGACAGCGATAGCCGCGATGCGGCCCGCCGGGGTCGTCTGCGAGATCCTCAACGACGACGGAACCCTCTCCCGCGGCGCCGATCTGGACCGGTTCTGCACCGAGCACGGTCTGCACCGCTTGACCATCACCGACCTCGTCCGGCGCCGCGCCCAGCAGGCGCCACGCTCGACCACCCTCATCACCCGGCATCGAGTCCGCGACTTCGATTCCTGGCGCTCGGTTTTCGGTGGACATCAGGACAATCGCCGCGCGCACGGCGCCACCGGACACCGGATCTTTCGCCTCGGCGACGAGGTGACCGTCCTGACCGAATTCCCGAATCGCGCGGCGGCCGAACGCTTCCTCGCCGATCCGGCATTGCGCGAGATCGTCGCCCGCGCCGGATTTCTCGGTTCTCCCGAGACCCGGATCTGCGAACTGGTCGACGACGAAGCCTATTGAGCCACTTCGTTCAACTTGCCGGTCGCGACATCGAAGACGAAGCCGCGCAGCGAGGAGGTCTTGGTGATGAAGGGGCTGGCCTGGATCCGCCGAAGGGATTGGCGCACATCCTCGTCCAGATCGGCGAACGCCTCGGCGGACCAGGCCGGCTTGATACCGGTCTCGTCCTGGATGCTCCGCTTGAACTCGTCGTCGGTGAAGGTCAGCATCCCGCAGTCGGTGTGGTGAATGAGGATGATCTCGGAGGTACCGAGTAACCGCTGACTGATCGCCAGCGATCGAATCTCGTCGTCGGTCACCACGCCGCCCGCATTGCGGATGACATGTGCCTCTCCCTCCTTCACTCCGAGAATCCGATACACATCCAGCCGCGCGTCCATACACGCCAGCACGGCGACATGCTTACTCGGCGGCAACGGCAGCGGCCCGGAAAACTGCTGCGCGTACTGCGCGTTGTTGGCCAGGTACTCATCGGTCACGCTCATACGACCGACCTCCGATCAATGGGTGCCTATATGCGAATCTCCGCACCCACCATCCCAACCCGCCTGCGAGACCACGACCGATAGAACCACCCGGAGTCGAACACTGGCGTGTTGCCTCCACAGACATGGACAGCGCCCGAGGCCACCCACGCCGAGACACTCTCAGAGCGAGAACTGCTGTCGCGACGGCGCGAGAGTGTCTATACTCCGTTACTTACTAAGTACTTAGTAAGTAACGGAGCCAGAAGGTCGAGACGAGTCGGCGATGATGACCGAAACACCCGCTACCCGGATGCGAACTGCCGAGCGGCGCAGGCAGATTCTGGACGAGGCGACCCGGATCGTGGGGCAGCGCGGGTATTACGGGTTCAGCGTTCAGGAACTGGCGGACAGCTGCGGACTCACCGTGGCCGGGGTGCTGCACCATGTCGGCACCAAGGAAAAGCTGCTCATGATGCTGCTGGACGAACGAGACCGGCGTGACGCCGAGGCGATCATCGACCGCGTCGAGGGCGATCTCGACGAGCTGACCGATCCGCTGACGCTCGAACACGTGTGGCGGGTGCTGCACGAGATCGTGGTGCGCAACAGCGAACAGCCCGAACTCGTGCGCCTGTTCACGGTCCTGCGCAGTGAGGCGCTCTACCGGGAACACCCGGCATACGACTACTTCCGCGCCCGCGACCTGCATGTCGTCGAGGTCTTCACCCAGATGATCGCCCACCTGGATACCGTCGGCGAACCACGCGCCACCGCCCGTCAACTGCTGGCCCTCATGGCCGGCCTGGAGGAACAGTGGCTGCGCTTCCCCGACGAGTTCGACCTGGTGACCGAGTGGGACCGCGCGGCAATCAAACTTCTCGCCACCAACATCTCTAGATAGGCAGTGCCCCATGCGATATCGCGCACACGTCCGGCCGATCCGCCGCCTGATGATCCTGGCCTTGGCGGTCACGGCCTCTATGGTCACCGCCATGCTGGCCACGCCGCTGTCGGCATCGGCCGATTCCCCGTCCCCCGTCACCCGGGCGGGCACATGGCTGGTCGACCAGCAGGGCCGGGTCGTGAGCGTGCACGGCGTCGATCTGGTGCGCAAGACCGCGCCGTACTACCCGTTCAACTTCGGTGACGCCGATGCCGCGCTGCTGGCGACCGAGGGATTGAACGCCGCGCGAATCGGTTTCATCTGGGAGGCGGTCGAACCGAAACCCGGCGTCTACGACGACGCCTATATCCGGCGGATCGTCTCGCTCGACAACCTGCTCGCCGCGCACGGCATCCGCACGCTGATCGATTTCCATCAGGACAGCTGGAGCCGAACGGCGGGAATCGCGCAGCTCGGCAACAGCACCGGCGACGGCGCACCGCAGTGGGCCACCCTCGGCGCGAATCCGCACAACGCGCAGGACGACTTCCAGGCATTCTGGGACAACAAGTCCGCGTCCGACGGGGTAGGCATCCAAACCCACTTCCTGCGCGCCTGGCAGCACGTCGTCCGGATGCTGGACGCGAGCGCGGGCAGCGCGAACATCGTGGGCATCGATCCGCTCAACGAGCCCTACCCCGGCAGCGGGTTCGGCTGCCCGCAGTTCGCCACCGGCTGCCCGTCGTTCGAGCAGGGCCCACTCGCCCGGTTCTATCGCACGGCGATCGCCGCTCTGCGTGGCGCCGGCGACACGCACGTGATCTTCCCCGAGTCGGATCCGACCACGGGCTCCCGCACATCGCTGCCGCCGTTCGACGACTCCCGCGTCGGGTACAACTTTCATGCCTACTGCTTTCCGCTGCTCGGCGCGGGAGTGGTCGGAGTGACCCCGCCGCCCGGCAGCGACGTGGTCTGCCCCGCACAGGAGCTCCCGGCCGTCGCGAGCGCGGCGGCGGATGTCGAGCGGTTCAACGCACCCGGATTCCTGTCCGAATTCGGCGCGAGCGACGTCGATACCGACAATGCCCGGTTCGTCGATCTGGCCGACGAGCACTTCTGGTCGTGGACATACTGGGCGTATTACGCCTATACGCCGCAGGACCCGGCCAACTCCGCGGCGCAGGGCCTGCTGGTGAACGAGCATGAACCGGCCTCGGAGGCCAATGCCAAGCAGGCCAAGCTCGACGCACTCTCGGTCCCGTGGGCGCAGGCCGTCGCGGGCACTCCGCGCGCCTACCATTTCGACCGTGCGACCAACGTGATGACGCTCGGCTATTCGACCGGCGCACCCGCCGGCGCACGTCTGGATCCCGGCGCCCTGACGACGATTTTCGTGCCGCAACGCCACTATCCCCACGGGTACACGGTCCGCGTGGACGGCGGTCGTGTCGTCTCGCCGCCGTCCGCGCGAGTCGTGGAGATCGCAGCCGGGCCCGGTGGCCCGAACCACGACGTCTCCGTGACCATCGCTCCCCGGTGACAGCCATGTGATTCCTGCCACTGTCGAAGGTTTGAGACACTGGAGAGCATGACTGCCGTTGCCGAGACACGTGCCGGACTGCGGATCGGCCCCTACCAGGTCGATCCGCCGGTCGTGCTCGCGCCGATGGCGGGCATCACCAATGTCGCGTTCCGCACCCTGTGCCGGGAGTTCGGCAGTCCCGACGCGATCTATGTCTGCGAGATGATCACCGCCCGCGCCGTGGTCGAGCGCAACGAGAAGACCCTGCACATGATGGCCTTCGGTCCCGACGAGAGCCCCCGCTCGATGCAGCTCTACGGCGTCGACCCGAAGACTCTCGGCGAGGCCGTACGCATCGTCGTCGGCGAGGGCTGGGCCGACCACATCGATATGAACCTGGGTTGCCCGGTCAAGAAGGTCACACGGCTCGGAGGCGGCGCGGCGCTGCCGTACAAACGGCGACTGTTCGCCAACATCGTGCGCGAAATGGTCGCCGCCGCCGGCGACGTACCCGTCACCTTCAAATTCCGCATCGGCATCGACGACGACCACCACACCCACCTCGACACCGGCCGCATCGCCGAGGCCGAAGGCGCCGCCGCGGTATCCCTGCACGCCCGCACCGCCGCCCAGCTCTACTCCGGCCAAGCCGACTGGACCGCCATCACCCGGCTGAAAGAAGCCGTCACCACCATCCCCGTCCTGGGCAACGGCGACATCTTCACCGCCGACGACGCCCTGCGCATGATCGCCGAAACCGGCTGCGACGGAGTAGTAGTCGGCCGCGGCTGCCTCGGCCGCCCCTGGCTGTTCGCCGAACTCTCCGCCGCCCTGCGCGACCAACCCATCCCCGAGGGCCCCACCCTCGGCCGCGTCGGCGAAATCCTCCTACGCCACGCCCAACTCCTCACCGAACACGACGGCGAAGACAAAGCCATGCGCGACATCCGCAAACACATGGCCTGGTACCTCATGGGCTACCCCGTAGGCAGCGACCTCCGCCGCAAATTCGCCACGGTCTCCAGCCTCACCCAAATAGAAGACCTCGTCACCCAACTCGACCCGACCATCCCCTTCCCGGTCGAAGCCGCCACCGGCCCCCGAGGCCGCCAAGGCTCCCCCCAACCCAAAGTCACCCTCCCCGAAGGCTGGCTCGACAACCCCGAAGACGCCACCGTCCCCACGGCCGCCGACGTCATGCACAGCGGCGGATAAGCTACCTGCGCCATTGCGCCGTCATGCGGAGTTCAGATGTCGTCCCGCAAACCTGGAAGCCGCGCGACTGACTGGAGCACGCCGGTTGCGAAAGCCGTCGCGTCGGAGTCAGTGCCGATCAATTCGTCGCGTGCGGTTTCGAACGCACCGACCGCATCGCGACGAAAATGCTGCACCGTATCCCTTGCCCACTCGAGGTCAACGCCCAGAGCCTTTGCCGTGTCGAGGCATTGCGCAATACCGATCTTGTCGAATCGGTATTCCTGTCCGATCTTCATAGCAGAGTACGGCGTCAATCCAGGACGTTTGTACGGCGCATACGTGGCCAGGTCGTACAGCGGCGCGAGCTTCACCGAACGCCCCTCGAGCAGCACCGAATAGTTTTTGATATGCGCGTCTGTGCATTCGAGTGTCACATTGAACATCAGCGCTTGAAAGAACGCATCCGCCGCTACCGACCGATCCTCGAGTCGGGGAAGCCCACGGAATAGCTGCGCGACCGCTCCTACCCCCGGGCCGCCGTCCTGCCTTTGATACTTCTTCGAAGGCGGGACGGACAGTGCTTGCCCCAGATCCTCCTGGTGCAACCTATGCCACACCCCGCGAATCGAAATACGATCATACCGCGCGGTGATGAACGCCCGCTCCGCACCGAAGGTTCGCAGACGCGTCGCGGCCACCTCCAAACCCATCAGCGCTGCGGCCCGCATTGTCATATGTTCCACGATGTCGATGCGCGCGAAATCACCTGAAACAGGTTTTAGAATGTGCGTCGTCGGCGTCGAGCCGTGCGGAATTGCCCACTGCTCCCCCTCGGTGCGCAGTAGTGCTACCTTCGGCTGCGCACCAGCCAAACTGAAGCGGCCGACAGCCTCGGCAGAAGTGCGGCCGTCACGGTATTCTTCTCGCACAGCCGACAGCAGATCCGCGACATCGCCGTCGGTCAAGACGGAATATCCGCCACGGCCCTCTTTTCCATCCGTAGGGGGCACGCCGTCTGGGAGAATCTGTAGCGCGCCGGCCACATCTGCACCGATATGACAAAGCATCGCAAACGCGTTGCTCGACTTAACATCGAATCTGTTGGCAATTGCCGTTCTCGCCGTATCGTTGTCTGTGATCAGACCATCAAGAAAAGGCAGGATCGACCGCTTCTTATGGGTTTTTACCGCAAGGGGCATCGACAGCGACAGTGGAGTCGGATCGTCACGTCGTAGATACTCATCGTCGTATGTGAACCGAATATCGCCAGCGGCAGTCTGCTCTATAAGCCCGCATAGGACTCCGTCCATAAACACCGATAATTGGCTATTCACCGAGTGCCCCCCTATCCGGTCGATGATTTATCAACACGACTTCGAATCCCGCCCCGAGCGCAGCAAAGCAGTCCATCACCATCGACATATAGACCGATGGCTTCCCATTCTCGAAATCGGCAAGCCATCGTTTGGACACATGGGCTCGGCCAGCCAATTCGGTCCGCGACCACCCGGCATCCTCACGAAGTGCCCGCAACAGCATCCCCGCCTCGCGTGGGGTTGTGAACATCGAGCCACCTCCATCATGATGCACGTACGTGCACCTTACATGAGGTGCGCGTACGTGCACCTCACGTACCGGTGCACGTACGCGCACCTGTGCCGGGGAGGCTCGCACGGCTCGTTCGATCGCCCGGCGATGGCGGCAGGGCAAAAGAGCGCGGAGAAGAAGAGAAAGGTAGCCGATGAGCAGTGCCGCCGGGCTGTCGGAGAATCCGAGCCTGCGCTACGCGGGCAACCCCAGTCCGCCCGCCAGGGTGGGCCAGGAGTCGTGGAGGGCGTACTGCCAGTAGGGCCAGGAGTGGATGCCGGTGAGGCCTACTCGCCAGGTTGCGGGGATGCTCTCGGCCGTCATCAGAGTTTTCATGGCCAGGGTGCAGGTGTTGACGGTGATTTCGATCGTCTCGGCCGCGGCGAGGGTGGTCGGGTAGGTGTAGTTGGGGTCGAACGACGCCAGGTCGGAGGGGGTGGGGACGCCGTCGCCGCTGTACATGTAGATGGCCATGCCCTTGTATGCCTGGAAATGCCGACTCGGATCGTGGGCGGGCCACTGTGCGTTCAGGGCGCCGCCCCACATGTTGTCCGCGTCACCGCCCCGGTCGGCCACGGCGGTGCGTACCAGGGTTTGTCCTAGGTTGCTGGTGTACATGCAGCCGCTGTACACCCCGAGCGCCTTGTACAGCGAGGGGTAGCGGAACGCCAGAATCGCCGCGGCGAATCCCCCCATCGACAGCCCGGCCACCGCATTCACGCCGCTGCCGTGCAGCGTGGCATTGATCAGCGGTGGCAACTCGGAGGTCAGGAAGGTCTCCCACCTGTTGTGCCCCAGCGTCGGGTCGTCCTTCAACCAGTCGGTGTAGAAGGTTCCGCCGCCGCCCACCGGCATAACGACATTCACGTCTTTGTCGGCGAAGAAGTTCACCACATCGGTCTTGATGGTCCAGGTGCTCTGCGTCTGCGTATTCGTGGCCGCGTCGCCGTCGAGCAGATACAACGTCGGGTGCGGGGTGCTCTGATCGGCGGGCAGCAGCACGTCGAGCTGCACGATCCGCTGCATCGCGGGCGAATTCACGTAGACCTCCTCCCAGCGGGAGGTCTTCTGCACGATGTGGTCGATGGTCGCGGCGGCATGTGCCGCGGGCGACCCGACACTCAGCAGCGTCGCCACTGTCGCGATGACGATCGCCACAGCCAGATTCAAGCGTGATCTTGACACTCCGTGAGAATAAGTTCGCGGCCGCCCTTCCAGCGAGCAAAATGTTCCCAATAGGGGGCAATTAGGGTGCACACCCGACCGCCGCACCACGCCCAGAACGGCGGCGTTCAGGCATTTTGCCGGACGGAATCATTATTATCGACCTGCTAGCGGCACGGTTCCGATCGTCGGCACGAGACGAAGTGAGGTTCGTTGGTGGG
>NZ_JAGPOX010000077.1 GCF_019038435.1 Nocardia alni | reverse complement strand
GACAGTCGCACTGCTGACCAAGGCCGGTTTCACCGTCGCCGCCGCGACCGGCAAGCCCGGCGAGGTCGACTACCTGCAGAAGCTCGGCGCCGCATCGGTGGTCGATCGAGCCGAGCTGACCGAACGCGGTAAGGCGCTGCAGAAGGAACGCTGGGCCGGTGTCGTCGACACCGCGGGCAGTAACATCCTGGCCAACGCCTGCGCCCAGACCCGCTACGGCGGCGCGGTCGCCGCCTGTGGCCTGGCCCAGGGCATGGACTTCGGCGCCACCGTCGCACCCTTCATCCTGCGCGGAGTGACCCTGCTCGGCATCGACAGCGTCATGGCGCCCCGGGCGCGGCGCACTGCCGCCTGGGCGCGCCTGGCCCGGGATCTGGATGCCGCGGCGATCGAGTCGATCGCCGAGGAGATCCCCCTGTCCGACGCGATCACCGCCGCGAACCGCCTCATCGATGGCACCATCCGCGGCCGGCTCGTCGTCGACGTCAACCACTGAGACATCCACCGGCACCGAAATATTCAGGAGAGTCATGAGCACCGATAAATCGGCCACCCCCCAGTCGGGCGAGGTCGAACTGGACCTGTCCGACGTCGATCCCCGTGTCGGCCTGCCGATCGGCGGCGGCCAGCTGTGGGATCCGTGCAGCAAATCCGATATCCGCCGGTGGGTGATGGCCATGGACTACCCCAACCCGCTGCACTGGGATGAGGAGTTCGGCCGGGAATCCAAGCACGGCAGCATCGTCGCGCCGCAGTCCATCGCTATCGCCCTGGACTACGGCCACGGCGCCGCCCCGGCCTGCGTCGGCCGGATCCCGGGCAGCCACCTGATCTTCGGCGGCGAGGAGTGGTGGTTCTACGGAACTCCGGTGCGTCCGGGCGACCAGCTGTTCCAGGAGCGGCGCTTCCACGACTACAAGGTGGCGCAGACGAAGTTCGCCGGCCCCACCCTGTTCCAGCGCGGCGACACCACCCACCGCAATCAGCACGGCGCGCTGGTCGCGCGCGAACGGTCCACCTCCATCCGGTATCTGGTCTCCGAGGCCGCCGAGCGCGGCATGTACGAGAACCAGCTCGGCGAGATGAAGCGCTGGACCGACGCCGAACTGGACGAGATCGGCCGTCAGCGCACCGAGTGGATGATGTCCAACCGGCTGGGCGTCTCGCCGCGCTTCGACGAGGTGAAGGTCGGGGATACGTTGCCGCGCCGGGTGATCGGCCCGCACAGTGTCGCGACCTTCACCACCGAGTACCGCGCGTTCCTGTTCAACATCTGGGGCACCTTCGGCTGGGTCGCACCCGAGGGCGTCGAAGATCCCTGGGTGTACCAGGATCCGGGCTGGACCGAGGGGTTCGGCTTCGACGAGGAGGGCGCGAAGATCGATCCGCGGCTGCGCGACGGCCTGTACGTCGGCCCCTCCCGCGGGCATATCGATGAAGACAAGGCGGGCAAGGTCGGCATGGCCCGCGCCTACGGCTACGGCGCCACCATGGGCGCCTGGTGCACCGACTTCCTGGCCTTCTGGGCCGGTAACGACGGCTTCGTCCGGCATATCAAGTCCGACTTCCGCGGACCGGCGTTCGAGGGCGACGTCACCTATTTCGACGCCGAGATCACCGACAAGCGGGCCCAGTCGGAGTGGGGCGTGCCGCTGGTCGAGGTGAAACTGACCCTGGCCAATCAGGACGGCGGCGTGCTGGTCAAGAGCACGGCCGAGGTCGAACTGCCGCTCTAGCACCAGCACTAGGTGGAACTGATATGAATACCGTATCCGAGCAGGCCGTTTCGATCGTCTCGGGACCTCCGCTGAGCGACGAGCCCGGGCTCGGCACACTCACGTTGCCCGGCTTCCTGCGGGAGGTGACGCAGCTGTACGGCGATCGTGAGGCGATCGCCGCGCACACCCCCGAGGGCATCGTGCGCTGGTCCTATGCGCAGCTGTGGGAACGCGCGATCGAGGTGGCCCGCGCGCTGCGGGCCTGCGGGATCGGCAAGGACGGCCGGGTCGGCGTGCTGATGACGAACCGTCCTGAATGGATCGCGGCGGTCTTCGGCGCGAGCCTGGCCGGCGGTATCGCCGTCCCGCTCAGCACGTTCTCGACCGCGGCCGAGCTCGACCAACTGCTCACGCTGTCCGGCGTCTCGGTGCTGTTGTTCGAACGACGGGTGCTGACAAAGGATTTCGCGGCCGTCCTGACCGAACTCGAGCCCGCGCTCGAGTCGGCCGGGCTCGGCCCGATGCAGTCGGCGCGATATCCGTTCCTGCGCCGCCTGGCGATGATCGGTTCGCCGCTGCCGGGCGCCGCGATCGAGACCTGGGACACCTTCCTCGCGCGGGGGCGCGCCGAGCCACGCGAACTCGTGGAGGCGACAGGCGCGGCGGCGCGGCCGAGCGATACCGCGGTGCTGTTCTTCTCCTCTGGCTCCACCAGCGCGCCCAAGGGAGTGCTCAGCGCGCATCGCGGGGTCGCCATCCAGATGTGGCGGTTCCGAAGGCTTTTCGGCTTCGGCCCCGAGGACGACGTCCGCGCCTGGGTCGCGAACGGATTCTTCTGGTCCGGCAACTTCGCGCAGGCGCTGGGGTCGACCCTGGCCGCCGGTGGATCCCTGGTCCTGCAACCGGTTTTCGACGCCCCGGCCGCCCTGGAGATCATGCAGGCCGAGCGAGTGAACTTCCCGGGCGCCTGGCCGCACCAGTGGGCACAGCTCGAGGCCGCGCCCAATTGGGGCACGGTGGATCTGAGCGCCATGCGGTTCGTGGACTACTACACCCCGATCGCACGGCACCCGACCGTTTCGTGCCGCTGGACCGAACCGGGCCGCGCCTACGGGAACACCGAAACCTTCACCATCACAACGTGTTACCCCGCCAACACCCCCGACGAGGTGCACGCGGGCAGCAGCGGTGAAGCCCTACCCGGCGTGACCGTCGAGATCGTCGATCCGCTCGACGGCGAGGTGGTCCCTCGCGGCGAACGCGGCGAGATCTGCGTCAAGGGGCCCACCCTGATGCTCGGCTACCTCGGCACACCCCTCACCGAAACCCTCGACACCCAAGGCTTTTTCCACACCGGCGACAGCGGCTACCTCGACGACATCGGCCGGCTGTTCTGGGAGGGCCGCCTGTCCGACATCATCAAGACCGGCGGCGCCAACGTCTCCCCCCTCGAGGTCGACGAGGCCCTGCTGACCTACCCCGGAGTGAAAGTCACACGCACAGTGGGCGTCCCGCACGACACCCTCGGCGAAATCGTCGTCGCCTGCATCGTCCCCCACGCCGACGCCGACCTCGACCCCGAGCAGATCCGCACCTTCCTGCGGGAACGCCTGGCCAGCTACAAGATCCCCCGCCAGGTACTGCTGTTCGACGAGAACGACATCGCCCTCACCGGCAGCGCCAAGATCAAGACCAGCGACCTGCGCGCATTGGCCGCCGAGCGGCTGCGCACACCATAGTTCGGATCCTTTCGCACACTGCGCCGTACAGCCACACCTGCTGGTCGTGGCTGTACGGCGCAGTTCGTTGTCCTCGTTCCCGCGGTCCACATAGGCCAGCCATGCCAATCGGATCGTCCACGCATTCCGTACGACACGCACTGCGTAACCCGGGGTGACGCTGAGAAAATCGATTCTCCGACGTGTCGACACGTCGGAGAATCGATAACCGTCTCACCCGATGTCCGGGCCGGAAGCGTCCGGCCCGGACCGGGTTTTCAGGTGTGTCAGACCGCTCCGGCGCCTTCCTGCGCGGTCAGTAGGGCCGCCTCGGGGGCGCCGCCGCGCGCGGGTGTACGGCCGGTGCGCAGGGCTACGGCGAGCAGCACTGTCAGAGCGGCCGGTATGACGCCGATCGCGATGTAGGACAGGCTGTAGGCGGAATCGGTGTAAACGCTCGGGATATTGCTGACGATCGTTTTACCCCCCTGGTTGGCGACCAGTTGGAAGGGGTGAGCGCCCGCGATCGCGGTGAAGATGGCGGTGCCGACGGAGGTGCCGATGGAGCCGAAGACCGCCAGCATGCCGGCGCTGACGCCCTGACGCTCGGCGGGGACGGCGTCCACGAGCAGGTTCGGGTTCGACGCGTAGTAGAACCCGAAGGCTATTCCGTACAGCACGCCGATGAACACCTGCTCCTGCCAGCTCGAGTGCCACTTGACCCACAGCGCGCACGCGATCAGCAGGAACACGCCGCTGATGATCAGCAGGAAGCGGGCGCCGAAGCGGCGACACAGCCAGCCGCCGACAACGCCGAAGATCATGCCGAACAGCGCGGTCCAGACGGTGATGTGCAGTGCCATCTGCAGGACCGAGAAGCCGTTGGCGTAGCTGATATCGCCCCGGAAGGTGACGAACTTGGCCACGAGCGACGCCGGAACATGTGCCTTGGCTGCCGCGCCGGCCACGATCTGCCCCTCCAGTGCCGGGGCCTTCGGCGTCTGGAACATGTACGCGATCAGGATGTTGACCGTGGCGATGCCCAGGGTGAACAGGAATGCCACCGCCATCGGGATCGCGACCGCCCGGGACCGCAGCAGCGACAACTCGATCATCGGCTCGGGCGTCCGCAATTCCCATGCGATGAACCCAGCGAACAGAACCACACCGATGATGAGGTAGGCCAGGGAAGTAGCGTGCACCCAGCCCCAGCTGGAACCCTCACTGACATACACGAGAATCAGGCCGATGGAGCCGCCGAACAGCACGGCGCCCAAGATGTCGAGCCGTTGTTTGATCCGGAACGGCGACTCGGGGACGAAGATCATCACCAGCGGCGTGGTGACCACCACGTAGATGATGAGGAACCAGAAGACCGCCCGCCAGCTGTAGTGGTCGGTCAGCGCGCCGCAGATGATGGGCGTGAGCACCGCGCCGATGCCGAACCCGGTGCCGATGACGCCGATCGCGATGGGAATCCATTTGCGCGGCAGAAGATCCCTGACAAGGCCGTACTCGACGGCGGTCAGCGCCCAGGACGCACCGCCCAGGGCACGCCCGACCAGGAACAGTGGCCAGCTCGAGGTGAATACGCACAGTAGGGCGCCGATCAGGAACAGCAGACCGCACAGCAGCGTCATGCGCTTCTTGCCGATCAGGTCGCCGAGCTTGCCCAGCAGCGCCATGGTGGCGCCGCCCGCGATGCCGACGATCGTGACTGCCCAGGTCACGCCGGCTCCCGCGCCGGGGAACGACGCCGCGAATTTCGGCACGATGATCGAGACCATGCCGAGCTGCATCGGCGCAATCTCCGAGTAGAGCACCAGTGCGACGAGGATTGCGACGAGGCGACCCCAGTTGGTGGAGTCGATGCGGCCCATGTCCTCAGCTGCGGATGGCTGTGGATGTTGGATGTCTGTCGGTTCAGCCACGATGTGTTACCTAGCTACTTCGGTGAGATTCGGATTCAGGGGCAGATGGGATACATGACCGGTAATGGCCGCCTGCTCTTTTCCGGCAGGGCCAGCCATGGGCGGGGTAGTCGCGATCGGTCGATTGCGGAGTCGGGCGCCGGCGCGGTGGAGGTATTCCTGCGCGGCCGGCCGCCATGGATTGCTTCGGGTGGTGCGCATTGATCATAGGACTTCCGAGAATGCAATTCGCCTAAAATGAGAATCTCAATCCAGCGGCTTTGATCGCCGAGAGACTGGAGAAATCACAGTTGCGCCGGGAGGAGGTTTCAGATTCGCCGAAACATAGGTAGCCTATGTAGGTGTGTGATACACACAACAGTATGGGCGGAACTCACCCCGACGAGGACGTGCGCGAGCTCGCGGCGGCCCTGCTCGAGGTGTCCGCGATGTTGGTGCGTCAAATGCCCAATCGCTATGGGATGACGCTGACCACCATGTCCACGTTGGGGCGGCTGGAGCGGGAGGGGCCTATGCGGATCACCGCGCTCGCGGCGGCCGAGGGGGTCACCCAGCCGTCGATGACGCAACTGGTGCAGAAGCTCCAGCGGGCGGGCCTGCTCATCCGGCTGCCCGATCCCCAGGACGGGCGCGTCTGTCTGGTCGAGGTCACCGAGGCCGGTCGCACGATGCTCGCCCAACGCCGGCGCGACGGCCAGGACTGGCTCGGCGAACGCATCGCCGCCCTGCCCGTCGGCGAGCGCGACGAGCTGGACGCGGCCGTGCGGGCCGCGCTGCCCATCGTGCGGCAGGTGACTCGGCCACTGAAACACCCTGCGGCGCAACCGGATACCATAGCGTCACCCAGAAAGTAAGTGCGGCAGGGATTTCGGTCCCCGCCAGTTCGACGGATGGAACAGATCGATGGCTATCGAAGAACTGACCCGCTCGGCGGACCAGGGCCCCTCCGGGCGTCGCGCCTGGATCGGCGTCGACCATCCCCGCTACAAGTGGGTGGCCCTGACCAATACGACGCTCGGCATACTGCTCGCCACGGTCAACGCCTCGATCGTGCTGATCTCGCTGCCCGGCATCTTCAACGGCATCCACCTGGATCCCTTGCAGGCCAGCAACATCAGTTACCTGCTGTGGGTGCTGATGGGCTACATGCTCGTCACCGCGGTGCTGGTGGTCGCGTTCGGGCGCCTGGGGGACATGTGGGGCCGGGTGCGGATCTACAACGCCGGATTCGCGATATTCACCATCACCTCGGTGATCCTGTCGCTGGACCCGGCGCACGGCGCGGCCGGTGCGCTGTGGCTGATCGGCTGGCGGCTGGTGCAGGCCGTGGGCGGCTCGATGCTGATGGCCAATTCCGCGGCCATCCTCACCGACGCCTTCCCGGTCACCCAGCGCGGAATGGCGTTGGGCGTCAACATGGTCGCCGGTATCGCCGGGTCGTTCGTCGGGTTGATCCTGGGCGGCGTGCTGGTGTCCTGGGATTGGCGTGCGGTCTTCTGGGTGAACGTGCCCATCGGGATCATCGGCACGGTGTGGGCCTACCGGTCGCTGCACGAGACGGGCATACGCACGAGCGGGCGGATGGACTGGTGGGGCAACCTGACCTTCGCCGTGGGCCTGACCGCGCTACTCGCCGCGATCACCTACGGCATCCAGCCGTACGGCGGGCACACCATGGGCTGGACCGATCCGTGGGTGCTGGCCGGGCTGATCGGCGGCGTACTGATCCTGATCCTGTTCTGCGTGGTGGAGTTGCGGATCGCCGAGCCGATGTTCCCGTTGGGGCTGTTCCGCAACGCGTTGTTCGCGGGCGGTAACGGGGCCACGCTCCTGGGCGCGATCGCCCGGGGCGGAATGCAATTCATGCTGATCATCTGGCTGCAGGGCATCTGGCTGCCGCTGCACGGCTTCGACTACGCCGACACTCCGCTGTGGGCCGGAATCTATTTGCTGCCACTGACGATCGGGTTCCTGGTCGCCGGGCCGATCGCCGGATATCTGTCGGATCGGTTCGGCGCGCGGCTGTTCGCGGCGGCCGGATTCGTGGTGATGGCCGCCGCGTTCGCCGGAATGCTGGTGCTGCCCACGGATTTCAACTACTGGGTCTTCGCGCTGCTGATATTCGTGAACGGGCTGGGCAGTGGACTGTTCGCCGCGCCGAATACCGCGATCATCATGTCCAGCGTCCCGGCCGCCGCCCGCGGCGCGGCCTCGGGAATGCGCGCGACGTTCCAGAACGCGGGCATGGTGCTGTCGATGGGCCTGTTCTTCTCACTGATGATCGCCGGGCTGGCCGGATCCATGCCGCACACCCTGTTCAGCGGCCTCACCCAGCAGGGCGTCCCGGCCCAGGCGGCCTCGACGATCGCCGGTCTGCCGCCGGTGGGAGTGCTGTTCGCCGCGTTCCTGGGCTACAACCCGATCGCGCATCTGCTCGGGCCGCAGATCCTGGGGCAGTTGCCCGCCGCCAACTCCGCCACGCTCACCGGGCGGCAGTTCTTCCCGCATCTGATCGCGCAGCCGTTCCACAACGGTCTGGTGGTGGTGTTCTCGATGGCGATCGGGCTGTCGGTGGTCGCGGCGCTGGCCTCGCTGATCCGCGGGCGCACAAAGGATCTCGGGGTCCTGGATGCCGAGGTATCCGCCGACGCCGTGGCGGGGCTGGACACGTTGCAAGGAATCGCGCTGCCCGTCGAGACCGATTCGACCGACGCGCTCGTGACACGTCCCGCACAGAGCGCAGCGCCGGTCGTCACCGGGCGCACCGCACCGCTGCGACTCCCCTTCGACGAGATAACGCGCGGGGCGATGACGACGTCCGGCGATGAGGGCGGCCGCACGTCCGGCATCGGCGGCTACGTCGCCGACTCGGCCGGGCGACCGGTCCCCGGGGCCACCTTGACCCTGATCGACCACGGCGGGCATCAGCACGGGCGGGCCCGCTCCCGCACCGACGGCGCCTACGACCTGCTCCTGCCGCCGCCGGGCCGGTATGTGGTGATCGTGGCGGCCGAGGACTACAAGCCGCACGCCACCGCTCTGACCGTGAACGGCCGGCGGGTGGTGCACGACGTCGTATTGTCCGGCGGCACGGCGCTTTCCGGACGGGTCACGGCTCCCGACGGCGAGCCGGTGACCACGGCCACCCTCGTGGTCACCGAGATCCGCGGCGAGGTCGTCGGCGCGGCTGCCTCCGGCGCGGACGGAAAGTACATGGTGCCCAACCTGTTCCCGGGTCTGTTCACCGTCACCGCGAGCGCGCCCGGATTCCGTCCGGTCGCCGTCACGGCCACCATCGGCCCGGACGACCCGACCGGTTGCGATCTGGTCCTCCCGCACGCCGCCCGGATCGACGGTGTGGTGCGGCACAACCGGACCGACAACCCGATCCCCGGCGCCCGGATCACCTTGCTCGCGGGGGACGGGACGGTCGTGGCCAATGCCGTCGCCGACGACACCGGCACGTACGCGCTGACCGATCTCGTACCCGGGGATTACACGCTGTGCGCCAGCGGATATCCCCCGGTCTCGGGGACCGTGACGATCGACGGCCTGCGCGAACCCTACCTGGACCTGCACTTCGATACACCGACGAACCCAGTCGCGTAGAAGGGATCGCACGCGTGGCCGGATCGGGCCGGCGCTATACCGCGCCCGGGGATTTCCCCGACGGGACGATCACGCCGCGTACCGGAGCGGCGCCGGGCAGACGCCGAAGCAACGCACAGGCCGACCGCTCGCAGCGGGTGCTCACCGGGGCGCAGAACCGATCAAGCACACTGGATGACGGCGTAATCACCGCTGGTGCGCCATTTCGGATCCGTCGCGTCGAGTTCCTCGGCGCGACCCTCGGGCAGACCCACCGCCACATCGCATTTGAGCGTGCGCAGCGCCGCGACCGGTGACGGGAAGTAGCTCACGAGATCGGCGAAAGCGGTTGTGGGCGGCCAGTATCGGTCGCCCACCAGGCGGCGGTAGTTCAGGTCGCCCTTGAGGATGGTCACCGCGGCGCCGGACAGCTCGGCCGCCAGGTCGGCGGGCATATCGTGATATGTCAGTGGGGCGCAGAAGAATTCGTGAGTCCGCGGCACGAGCCGGTCCGCGCCCATCGCCTGCCACAGCCGCTGCCCGATCGCGCGTGTCCCCGGTTCGTCCGCCGCGCACAGCACGCGCAGCACCGCCAGCAGATCGTCCAGCGTGGCGTCGGAGACGTAGTACGGCTGCGGTTTGAGATAGACCACCACCCTGGCGGCCCCTCCGGCGCCGAGCAGGTGGTCCGCGAGAACCA
The DNA here is from genome assembly GCF_019038435.1 of Nocardia alni. Classification (GTDB taxonomy): domain Bacteria; phylum Actinomycetota; class Actinomycetes; order Mycobacteriales; family Mycobacteriaceae; genus Nocardia; species Nocardia alni. Next base: position 33,958 of record NZ_JAGPOX010000077.1, on the reverse strand, counting down.
GATCCGGCAGCAGCTCCCGGCCCGCGTTGTCGGCGATCAGGCATACCGTGCCGTCGTTCGCCGCGTCGAGCGTCTGCCACAGCGCGGCGCTGTCGTCCACGAGCAGTCCGCTGCGGCCCCCCGGCCCGGCGGTGAGCTGGAATCCGAGATCGGCCTGGTTTCCCCACAGCGCCGCGACCAGCAATCCATCGCGGGCGCTGCGCCCACCGCGTACCGGTTCGCCCTGCGCGCCCGGCGATTCCGCGGCGGCGGACAGTTCGGCGAGTGCGGCCATCTCGGCGGCGGCCTCCGGACCATCCAGTTCCGCGGATTTCTTCGGCTCGAACGGATCGACGCCGCGCCACACGCCGGGGCCGAAGTAGCCGACCGCCCCGAGCAACCGGCGGTAGAAGTAGCTCTCGGCCCACAGGAACGACGCCTCGGCCCACGGGCGGCCCCACAGGCCCCGGCCCCAGATCAGCCACTGGGCCAGGTCCGGCGCGTCGTCGCCGGGACGCTCGATCACCCCGTCGGCGCTCTGCGCGAGCAGCCGGTGCAAAGCCGCACGCTGTGCACTCGCATACGGACGCCCCGCGATCACCTGGTCGATGAGCTTGGGGTGCCGGTCGTGGAACACGCTGTGCGGGAACGTGCCCGGAACTCCGGCGAGGATCGGCGGCGCATCCCGCGTGGGTTCATCGGTCATATGTCGATCCTGGCTCATCGCCCCGCCCCGGACTCCCCCGGGCCTGAACACCGCCGCCCGCGTATTCGACTCGGGCGAATACGCCCATACCAGTCAGCGAATCCCGAGCACACTTGCCGCGATCCGATGGCGAATCTCAGGGCAACGTATCGGCACACCCCACCCGTCGCGGTGGTATGACCCAGAAATCCTGCACCGGCCTCATCGGGGTGGTATCGCTCATCGGATCGACCCGAAGTAGCGCGATGAACTCCTCGACGGTGTACCCAGCGGCCCTGATATTCGAAAGGAGCTGTGCAGCAGCTACTTTCGGGTCGGCTGACACGTGCATGGCACTCCCACGAACGTCGGTCACTGCAACGGAGAGCGGGCCGCGGGGGCATTCGCGGCCCGCTCCGGTGGGCTGTCCCGGCTCATCGAGACACACCGAGCTTAGCGAGCGTCTAGCTAATTCGGGGTATTTTCAGGCTTTCCGGCCTTGTCCATTCGGGCGCCCACCCGTTTCAGGGACCTGTCCAGCACCGTCATGAGCACCAGAAGACCGGAGACGACCAGCACGAACAGTGCCAGCCGGTGCATGCCCGAGGTATCGGCGGTGTGTCCGTAGAATATTCCGTCGGCGCTCGAGGAGATGAGCGCGCCGAGGTAGCTGAACATCCGCAGCAACCCCGCCGAGGAGCCCATCCGGGCCGGATCGGCCTGCCGGTAGACGGCGTTCTGGTTGGCCAGGCTCAGCAGCCCCTGCGGCACGCCCATGACCAGCGCCAGCCCGATCAGCAACCAGATCGCCGTGCCGGCGTGCAGCGCCAGCATCAACGCACAGGCCACGACCTGGAATACCGCTCCGAACAGGAGTTTGCCGCGGATCTCCGGGCTCCGGCCGGTGGTCGTGGACACCAGGATCGCGGTGCCGAACACCGGCAGCAGCACCAGGCCCGCGGTCGAGGCGCTCAGCCCCCGGCCGTCCTCGAGCCACTGGGTGAACCCGTACAGGAAGCTGTAACTGACCGTCGCCGCGAGCACACTGCGCACATAAGTCGCCACCAGCGGCAGGTTGCCGCCCAGCATGCGCAGGTCGATGAACGGATCCCGGGTGCGCAACTCGCGCACCGCCAGCACGGCCGCGGCCACGACGGCGATCGCCAGCAGATAGATGTTCGACAGCCGCGGAGTCATCAGAAACAGCAACGCCGAGACCAGCATGCCGGCGAACGCCACGATACCGAGGTAGTCGATGCTCGACGCGGTGGACGAAGATCCTTGGCGGGCAGACGTTTTCGGGAACCGCAGCAGCGCGAGCACGAACGCGGCCAGCGCCAGCGGCACATTCACCGCGAAGGTGGTGCGCCACCCGCCCAGTCCGATCAGCAACCCGCCCAGCGACGGCCCGATCACCGCGATCGTCTGATTGGCCACCGCGAGTACCGTCAGCACCCCGCTCGGACTGTCGTGGCCGGTGCGTTCGGCCTCGCTGCGCAGCAGATACATCGACGCCGGATAGCCCGCGCAGGTGCCGAATCCCAGGATCACCCGGGCCACGATCAGCACGGCCAAATTCGGCGCCAGCATGCCCAGCACACCGGCGACGCCGGTCAGCACCGTGCCGATCAGGAACAGCCGCCGCGGACCGTACAGGTCGACCAGTCGCCCGACGACCGGCTGGCCCACGGCGGTGGCCAGATACAACGCCGAGATCAGCCAGGCGGTCTGCGCCGGCGGCGCGCCGAACGCGCGGCCGATCGGGATCAACGACACCGCGATGATCGAGGAGTTGATCGGGTTGAGGATCGACCCGAGGATCATCGGGGCGATCAATGTTCGGTCGAATCCGCCATCCGCGCCGCGCAGGCGGCGCAACGGGCCTTGGCGTTCCTTTACCGCGGTCTGATCGTCAGTCAACGGGAGCCCACCTCATTACAGGTCGGGCTGGATCAACCGTTCCAGTAGGGCCAGCGATGCGAGGACCTGCTGCCGCTCGGCTTCGGTGAAGCTCTCCTCCAACTGCCTGGACAGCCACTCCCGCCCGCTGCGCACGCGATCGTCGAAGATTTCGCGGCCGGCCGGACTCAGTGATACCAGCTGTTTGCGGCCGTCCCGCGGATCGGAACGGCGTTGGATCAGGCCCCGCTCCTCGAGCACGCCCAGCGTGGCGGCCATCGACTGCGGGCGCACCCGTTCGGCCGCGGCCAGTTCGCTGGCCGAGGCGTCGCCGTGTTTGCCCAGGCGCGAGAGCACCGCGGTCTGCGTGGGGGTGAGTTCACGGTTGTCGGCCAACTCGTGAATACGCCGCCGGAGGCGACCGACCAGGGTCCGAAGCTCCCGCGAGGCGCGGGCGGCGGACTCCGAGACGTCGCCGGGGTTCTGTTCCATGTTCCAACGATAGACTACTCAGTCCAAACTGTCCAGTTTTAACTGATTAAGTTCGCTCCCCGGTAGCCACACCCCCATGGCAAGGCTGACGATGGCCCGCAGCAGGCGTTGAACAATGAATGATATTCCTACTACACCCCGAGCGCTCGAATGTTGTTCGGTAGCGTCGAGGAATGCGCAATCAGCCCACTCGCGCCGCCGCCCCACGCACACCGGTCGCGCTGGACGAGGTGGACCACATCCTGCTCGACGAGCTCGCCCGTGACGGCCGGATGACCAATCACGCGCTCGCCGCCGCGGCCGGAATCGCGCCGTCGACCTGCCTCGGCCGGGTGCGATCGCTGGTCGAGCGCGGCGTCATCCGCGGCTTCCACGCCGATATCGATCCCGTCGCGCTCGGGCGCAGCCTCCAGGCCATGATCTCGGTGCGGGTGCAGGCCAACGCCCGGCCGCACCTGGCCGAATTCGGCGAGCAGCTCGCGGCGCTGGACGAGGTGCTCAACGTGTACTTCATCGCCGGCGCGGACGACTACATGATCCACGTCGCCACCGCCGACACCGAGGGCCTGCGGCTGTTCGTCCTCGAGCACCTCAGCGCCCACCCCGCCGTCGCCCGCACCGAAACGATCCTCATCTTCGAACACGTCCGCCCCCGCAAGGGAAGTCGTCGGCAGGGCTAGGCGACGGCCAGTTTGTGAGCGGTGTATCCGTGTGCGGCGGCGACGGATTCGTTCAGGAGTTCGCCGCGGTGGGTGCTCAGGCCGGCGGCCAGGCCCGGGTCGGCGGCGATCGCGTCGCGCCAGCCGCGGTCGGCCAGCGAGATCACATAGGGGAGTGTGGCGTTGGTGAGGGCGACCGTCGAGGTGTACGGGACCGCGCCCGGCATGTTGGCTACGCAGTAGAAGACCGAGTTGTGGACTCGGTAGGTGGGGTCGGCGTGGGTGGTGGGGTGGGAGTCGGCGAAGCAGCCGCCCTGGTCGATCGCGATGTCGACCAGCACCGAGCCCGGCTTCATCTGCGCCACAAGCTCATTGGACACCAGCTTGGGAGCCTTGGCGCCGGGCACCAGGACCGCGCCGATCACCAGGTCCGCCTCGCGCACGGCGTTTTCCACCTCGTGCGCGTTGGAGATGACCGTGCGCACCTGGCCGCGATACTGCGCGTCCAGTTCACGCAGGGGTGCGATGTTCAGGTCGAGCACCGTGACCTCGGCGTGCATGCCGACGGCGATGGCCGCGGCGTTGCGCCCGGCCACACCCGCGCCGATGACGGCGACCTTCGCGGGCGCGGCGCCGGGAACTCCGCCCATCAGCACCCCGCGCCCGCCGCCACTGCGCATCAGGTGGTAGGCGCCCGCCTGCGGGGCCAGCCGGCCCGCGACCTCACTCATCGGCGCCAGCAGCGGCAGCGAACCGTCACGGCCGGTGACGGTTTCGTACGCGATCGAGGTGGTTCCCGCGCTCAGCAGCGCGTCGGTGCACTCGGCCGACGCGGCCAGATGCAGATAGGTGAACAGCACCTGATCCTCGCGCAGCCGTGAATACTCCTGCGCCACCGGCTCTTTCACCTTCAGCACGAGATCCGCTGTGGCCCAGACCTCGTCGGCGGTAGCGAGCACGCGCGCACCCGCGACGATATAGGCGTCGTCCTCGAACGCCGATCCGGCCCCCGCGCCGGTCTCCAGGTACACCTCGTGCCCCCTGGCCGTCAGTTCGCGCACGCCCGCCGGGGTGCATGCCACCCGGTACTCGTGGTTTTTGATCTCGCGGGGGATTCCGATCTTCATCTGCGCTCCTCCTCGTCGGGCGGCTCGGCGAGCCGCATCACCGCCGACTGCGAGTATGAAGATTATGCAGGTTAATTGCCATAACAGTGAAGTTAATTCTTCAATACGACGTTTAGTTGACCATATCATCGAAATCTTTAGCGCGAGAGGACCTCGCGTCGAAGCATCTTCGACCGTTTCCGGTCGATCGCAACCCTGCGAAACAACTCTGTGCCCGATGCCGGTCAGGCGGGCTCGAACGCGCCCACCCGTTCGGCGAGCAGCACCCGGAAGTGGTCGACGACCCGCTCGTGAAACCGGGCGAACAGGTCCTCGAACAACGTCACCTGGATGTCCGACGGCGGAACTCCGGCATCCCAGACCGCCGCCAGCGACCGCCACGCCAGCACATGCGCACCCGGGCCGCTCACATAGTAGGCGGCAACGGCCTCGGGGACCTCGCCGATCATCTCGCCGATGGTATTGAGCACCGCGCGCTGCATGCCGTACCCCGGCCCGCTCAGCAGCCGTCGCACGAGCGCGACTTCGGCGGCCAGCAGCCCGGGCAGGTCCGGATCATCCTGGCGAGCAAGCGATTCCAGGATATCGATATCGGCGGCCAAGGCCGCGTGAGCCGAACGCGGGCGCGCGGACGCGGTGCGGGACGCCAGCACGTCGTGCACGATCTGCCGTTCCATCTCGACGATATCCCCGAATATCGCGACCGCGAGCTCGGGGCTCGATAGTTCGGGACACGGCATCGAGAGCCGGAACAGGCGGCGGTAGACCTCCACCCCGCCTTCCTCGCGCACATCGCGAATCGCGAACCCCCTCCCGCGATGCGCCTCGACGAAGCCCTGCGTTTCCAGGCGGCCCAGAATCAGTTGCGCCGTCGCACGATTCGTCTCGAACTCCTCGGCGACCCGGCGCACCGAGGGCATCAGCTCACCGGGCGAATAGTCACCCCGCACCACCCGACGCGCCAATTCGTCCGCGACGTCGGCGACCACCGTCCGCGCTCCCATCGGCCCGTCAGCCTTTCCACAGCACCACCATCGACACAAATCTCTTACGCCGCAGACAGTTTACCGAGATCGGGTGCGCGGCGTCGTCTTCGTTCACAGCCGCGGCCTGCCTGGCCGCCGGAGCGCCACGGCGTCCGTCGCGCAGCCCGACACGTTCCCGGCGGGCTTCAGTGGATCGGCACCGCGACGGCCACAGACGGTCAGGCGTCCAGGACCCGCCCCGGCCGCGTAGCGAACCTCGTCGGCTCGCCTGCTACCGCGCGAGCTATGCTTCAGCTACTATCCGACACAAGGTTTCCGAGCGCGTGCATCGATCGCGGTGCACGCGCTCACGTGCGGTGAACTGCCCACATCTGACTGTCACCATCACAGGAGTGTCAGCCGTGTCGATTCGCCCCTTCGTTGCCCGCTCCGTCGAACGCGCGCGTTCCTCCGCGTCCCACGCCGGCCGCAGCGCAGCATCCGGCGAGCCCTCCGCGCCCAGCGGAAGGCCCACCACCCTGCGCGCACCGGCCGGGTTCGCGCGAATCCGCGCCTCCGCATCCGTCCGCAGGGGTTGCGGCGTGCTGGTTTCGGCGGCCGCCGTCGCCGCCACGCTGTTGACGGCGACCGGCGCGCAGGCGTCGTCCGGCAGCTGTCCCGACCTGTATGTCGTTGCGATCCCGGGTACCTGGGAGACCTCGCGGGCGGACCCGCGCGAGGGTCTGCTCGCGGATGTGACCTCGGGTCTGCCGGGCGATGTGCGCACCGATTACGTCAGCTACCCGGCCACGGCCATGCCGTGGGAGGCCGATGTGTACGGGCAATCCAAACGGCAGGCCGTCGACACGGCTCGCGCCATGCTGAGGGCCATGGCACAGCGCTGCGCCGCAACCCGTTTCGCGCTGCTGGGGTACAGCCAGGGCGCCGACGCCGCGGGTGATCTGGCCGCCGAGATCGGCACCGGGACCGGGGTCGTCCCGCCCGGCCGGGTCGACGCGGTGGGCCTGGTCGCGGACCCGCGTCGCGGCCCGACCGACCTGCTGATCGGCCCGCCGGTGCCGGGCGCGGGCGCGGAGGGTCCGCGGATCGGCGGATTCGGTCTGCTCACCCCCAGGGTGCGCACCTTCTGCGCCGTCGGCGATCTCTACTGCTCGACACCCACCGACGATTTCGCCACCCGAATCGCGGGCTTCGTCACGCATCTGTCCGCCCCCGACCCCGGCCGCGTCGGGACATACCAGCAGGAAGCCCAGTCCATCGTCGGCGATGTGATGGCCGCGGGCGGCGTCCCCGTGCTCCAGAGCCAATTCACCGAGACCGCCAACGACGCGCGCCTGCAGCAGTTGCGCCAATTCCTGGAATCCTCGGTGCACCAGGGTTACCCGTCCTATGTCGTGGACAATTCCGGCCAGACCGCCACCTCGTGGCTGCACCACTGGCTCTCGGAGATCGCCGCGGAATAACCGCCGAGCGGGTGTCGCCGCCGGCGTTCAGTTGCCGTGGCCGACCGCGGCGACGACACCGCTCTCGACGACGATCAGCGCGCCGACGACGATGAACACGACCGGGACGAGCCAATGGGCCACGCGCCCCACCGTTTCCGCCGCGACATGGTTCGCGCCCAGGATCGCGCCCAGCACGCACCACAGGCCGATCAGCGCGAGGAACAGCAGTGCCGTCAGGCCCGATCCGACGATGTGCAGGCTGCGGAACAGCGGCGTGTAGACGGTGATGTTGTCGGCGCCGTTGGCGAAGGTGATCGCCGCGATGCCGCCGACGGTGCCGGACAGCGGATGCCGCAGCATATTGTCCTCGCTGCGGAACCGCCACAAACCCCAGACGCCGATCGCGATCGGCACCACACCGAGCAGTCCGAACCAGCTGTCCGGCACGATCCGCAGTCCGACCGACGCGGCCATGGCGACGCCGAGCACGACGGCGAATCCCACGTACTGACCGGCCACGATCACCCGGGCGTTCGGACGCCCCGCCACTCGCCGCGTCAGGAACAACGCGGCCAGCACGACCAGATCATCGATGGTCGTGCCGAGGAATGCCACGATCGCCGTGACGATCTGGGATGTGCTCACCATGTTCGGCCAACGGTCCGGGACCGTACCGTCACCGGAGGTCCCCCGGGCCCGGGGAATTCCTGTCTCCGTCACCCTCGGAACTGCCCGTGTCCCCGAAACTTCCACCGCCGGAACCCTTTCGGTCCTCACCCCCGGCCGCCTCGTACACCGCCGCGATCGCGGTGAGCTCGTTGCCGTAGCGACGCTGCGCGCCGAGACCGAAAAATCCACCCTCGAGGTTCGCATCGCCGACCGTTTCGGCGATGTCGGTCAGCAGGGCGCGGAACGCGAGAGCTTCGGCGGGCGCCGTGCGGGCGATGATGGCCGTGGCCGAACGGATCGCCGCCAGCGCGCCGGGCTCGTAGTCGGCGTACCCGATGTCGGGGCGCACCCCGGTGCCGACCGTGAACGCGCCGGTCAGTTCGCGGATGAATCGGCTCCGATGCGTGATGGCGGTCTCTCGCAGCTTTTTCATCAGCGCGAACATCTCTTCCGCGTCCGCCAGGCCCTCGGCGAGCGCCACCAGCACACCGGCCGAGACCAGCGCCCGCTGGAGCGTCGCCCACTCCTGCGAGGTGAAATCGGCCTCGCTGACACCGCCGTCGACACTGCGCGAATCGCGCACCATCTGAAAACCCGCGCGCGCCAAGATAACCGGGATTCGCCGGGCCGCCGCCACACCGATCGCACGTGCCTGTTCCGGCAGTTGGTCCCAGCTCGGACGCGCAGATCCGGCAGAGGCGCCGGCCGGATCGTCGTCGCGATCGAGCGCGACGACGATGCGCTCGGCACTCTGTCCGGAGTCCGCGACGCTCTCGATCTCTCCGGGCCGGTTCACGTACTTCTCCGGCCATCGTTCGTAATCGCGTCGCGCCAGCGCGTGTGTCTCGTCCTCGGTCAGCACCGCGCTCGCCGTGGGGTCGAAGGCGGGCACCATCACGCATCCGATCGCGGCCAGGTCCTCCCCCATGCGAAGCGCCCGGGTCCGATACGACTGCCTGGTGTCCTCGGCCAGCTCCTCCCAGACGGCCCGGTGCCTGTTGCCGTGCTCGCCCTGGGCCGCGACATGAGCGTGCGCGTGGTAGCGGGACAGCGCCGGGTCCGCGTGGATGGCCCGGGCGAGCTGTTCGGCGGCGGTCGAATTGGTATATCCGGCAAGGCTTTCGATGATGCGGTCCTGGGCGGCCAGGCGCGCCTTCATGCGGCGGCACTCGTAGAGGATCGCCTCGGCGTCCAGGTACGTCTGCTCGGAGCGGCGATCACCGGAACGACCGAGCACATCCTGGCCGACCATGATCACGATCATGAACAGCAACTGGGCCAGGGTGGACAGAAAGCTCATGAACGCGAACGGATACCGATCGAAATGCTGAAGGCCGAGTTCGGCCGACAGCACCCACACCACCTGGGTCGCGGCGGCGATATAGAACGCCCAGACGCTGCTCAGTCGCCCGGTCAGCCACGCCGCGATCCGCTGATTGGTGGTCACCACCTCGTCCCGCGCCTGCGGCGGGGACTGCACGCGGTGCCGTTCGATCCAGGGGTGCGGGCTCGAATCCAGCAGGCTCACACCGCGACTGAGCGCCTCGTCGTGCCGGTCCAGATGCGCCTGCAGATCCGCCACCTGACGGAAGATCTCCTCCGCGTTCTCATAGGTCTGCACCGCCCGCCGGTCGGCCGCGGCGCCGAGCACCCGCTGCCCGACCATGATCACCAGACACAGCACCAGCTGAATCACGTTGTCCAGGAACAACAGAAACGGAAACGGGTACGGATCCAGTCGGTGCAGCGGTCCCCACCACGTCGTGCCGGTCATCCACGCCCCGAAGATGACCAGTACGACATACAGCGCCGGCATCGACCCGATACATTTGGTCAACGCCGCGGCGATCGCGTCGTTGACCCCTATCCGCTCGTCGGCCAGGATCGTCGGCCCCACCGGCGTACCGTCTTCCTGATCCACCTCCAGCTCGATCCCCGGCTCGACCACGATGGTCACAAGCGTCCCCGTCTTTCTGAATTCCACTCGGACACCGCTGAGCATACTGGCGTATATCCATTGTGCGGTCGGGGTAATTCGCGGCTCGGTAGCGCGGCGTGACCTGCTCACCGAATTCGAGGAGCGCGTGGATACCCTTCCGGACCGTGACGGCCCAGGCCCTGAACCTTGATCGTCCTGTCCGGGAGGGCATTTCGATTATGCATCGTATCGATGGTCACCGCGACGGTTCCGGGTGCCATCGTCGGCACAAACAAGGGCCGTTACCGGATACCACGGACGGAAACTGGGGTTGCTCTGCGGGGCGGCGGAACAGGCGTTGATTCTGTTGGAGGACGGCCGAATTCGGCGGTTCGCGGATCCCCTACCTGTGGACCAGCGGCCCTGTTCGCGTCACGGCCGGGTCGGAGGCATGGATGCCGAGACGATGCATGTCGTCGATGGCGTGGCCGAGGGCGGCGCGCAGGTGGTAGGCGCTGCCGGTGCTCTGGAGAATCGTCACGCCGCCCTGAATCGCGACCAGGAGCGCGGCGGCGCGCTCGTCGACGTCCAGGTCGGCGGGCAGCTGCCCTGCCGCCTGGAGCGCTTCGATTCCGGACGCCAGGTACCCCTGCCAGCGACGCAGCAGTTCGGTGACGACGGCGCGGGCGCCGGGGGTACTGCGGCCCAGGAACAGCGACAGCGTCCCGAGCGGGCAGTACGGGCCCTGCTGTTCGTAGTGCCGGATCGTCGCGTCACGCCACTCGTGCCACGCCTCCCAGCTGTCCAGCGATCCCAGGTACGGCTGCTGATCCTCGAGGACCCGGTCCGCCTCGTACTGGGCCACCGCGAGCAGCAGTTGTTCCTTGCCGTCGGGGAAGTAGTGGAACAGCTGACTCTTGCTGGTCCGGCTGCGGACCATGACGTCGTCGAGCGTGGCCCGCTCGACTCCCATCTCCCGCAGCACCGCCGCGGCCGCCTCGACGATGCGACCGCGGGTCGCCTTACCCCTGGCTGTCAGCTCTTTGCCCACAACGCACCTCCCTGAACCGGACCGAACGGGCCGCCGGGCGGCCGATCCGCGGTTCATCCGGCGACGACCGCGGCGGTCGTTCGGCCACCGTCCACATCCAAGACGATGCCATGGACGAACGAGGAGTCGTCGCCGGCCAGGTAGACCGCGGCGTGCGCGATCTCCTCCGGCCTGCCCATCCGCCCCGCAGGCGTTCCGTTCATCATGACCTCGCCGGGCCGAACCTCGCCGGATATCGGCTCCTGCACCACACCCGGGGAGATCGCGTTCACCCGCACACCTCGCGGACCGAACTCCGCGGCCCAGGCCCTGGTCAGGGTCTCCATCGCGCCCTTGGTGGAGCTGTACAGCGCGCTGCTGGGGATGCCCAGGCGCGCGATCCACGACCCGAGGTTGATGATCACCCCGCCACCGGCCGCCGCCATCGCCGGCGCGATCGCGGCGGTGAGGAAGTACGGCGCCTTCACGTTCACCGCGTACACCTCGTCGAAGGTCGACTCGTCGGTGGTGGTCGTCGTGGTGCCCGGATAGATCCCGGCGTTGTTGACCAGGATGTCGATACGCCCGCCCAGCGCATCGGTCGCCTGCGCGGCCAGCCGGCTCGATGCCTGCGCACTGCCGTCGAGATCCGCGCGGACGAACTCCGCGCGCCCACCCCGCGACCGGATCGCGTCGACGACCTCGACGCCGCGCCGCTCACTGCGGCCGGAAACCACGACGTGCGCCCCCTGCGCCGCGAACGCCTCGGCGATAGCCCGTCCGATATTGCTGGTCGCACCGGTCACCAGCGCCGTTTTGCCCTCGAGCCGCCCGGCCATGCCCATCTCCCTACGCTTCGACTCCCACGGGCGCACATGAGCGGGCGCCCGGCGCCCGGATCCATCCGAGCGCTCTGCCAGCATGCAACCAGAAAACTGGACCAGCAAGTCCACTTCCTGCGGGGCGATGGTCCCATCCCGCCGAGGACCCGCGGCTCGAGGATGTCGGGGCGCCGCGGCCCGGCTCAGATCCCTCCGGTCTCGTTCCGGCCCTGTGGTGTGGCCCGGCTACTCCCCGTACCTGTGAGTCGTACGCTCAGCGGACACGGAACGAAGACCGGTCTGCTGCCGGTTCGGCCTCCAGGAGTGCGGGGCGCTACAGAAGGCAGTCCGCGGGCAGCCGAGTAAGGGGCCGATCAGCCGAGGAAGGGATAGCTTCCGCTCAGGAAATCGCCGATCTGCTGGCGCATACTCGGGTGAATGTCGTACTCGCCCAAGTCTTCCGGCGCTACGAAGACTACGTCGTCGGCTTCCTCGTTGATGGTCGGCCGTCCGGAGACAGGTGTGCCGATGTAGGTGTTCTCGTACTGCTGGCGGATCTCGCCGTCGGTGTAGGCGACGATGTGATTCGGATTGCTGTACACGCCGAGGAATCCCGTGATCTCGGCGGTGATGCCGGTCTCCTCCCGGCATTCGCGGAGGGCGCACTGCCCGGCCGTCTCGCCGAGGTCCATCGCGCCGCCGGGGAGCGCCCACTGCCCGGTGTCGCGACGACGTTGCAGCAGGATCTCCCCGGACTCGTTCGTCACCAGGAGGTTGCAGGCCACCACCAGCGAGTTCGGCTCGGGCGCCCGCGGGTCGTCGTAGTACTCGATCCTGCCCACGATCAGCCTCTTTTCAGCGAGGTACCGGTGGCGACGGGTGACCGGGCGCGAGCGGAGTCGCCCTGCGGCGATACCGGCCGACCGGCCCGATCCCGTGCGCCCGGCTCAGGCGCAGCGGACGTGGAAAACGGCCTGCTGGGGCATGCCGGGGAGGGCGGTTACGCGGGCGGTGGGGCTGCCGTCGAGGGAACAGCCGCCGGGGACGGTGGTGACCGTGACCTGGTAGCAGCCGAGGGGAACCGTCGCGAGGGCGGTGCCGTTGTCGCCCGTGGTGACCACCGTGGCGCGGCCGCCTCCGCAGCCCTTGACCGCCGCACCCAGGCCGGTGACCGGGAAGTTGTGGTCCAGGGTCAGCGCCTGTACCCGAATCGTGCTGTCGCCCAGGCCCTGTGCGGATAACCCTTGCGCGGCGGCGACGCCGGGTGCGAGCGCGCAGGCGGCGAGGACGGATGCGGTGAACAGGATGCGACGCAACGGGTCTCCTTCGATCAATGGCCACGGACGGCGAAACGGTTTGCCTCCCGGGTCAATATAGGCGTCGCCCTCGAGGGTGGCGACAAGTCCGTCAGGTTGCTCGCGGCAACGACCACAGGCAACGCGAACGAACATCGTTCGTCACAAACACTGTACGTAACGAACGATGTTCGCTATGCTGATGTCATGCCCGACGAGACCGAAGCCCCCCGCAGCAGGCGCGAACGCCCCGCCAAGCCCGCGCTCTCCCGCGTGGGCGCCGTCTCGACCGCGGTGCACATCATGCGCACCGAGGGCATCGAGCGGGTGACCATGCGCCGACTGGCGCAGGAACTCGACACGGGCGCGGCCTCGCTGTATGTGTACGTCCGCAACGCGGCCGAGTTGCACGCCGCGGTCCTGGACGAACTGCTCGCCGACGTGGACCTGAGCCCCGTCACGAGCGAGGGCGACTGGACCGAGCGGCTGCACGCGGTGCTCGTCTCCTATGTGGTCGTGCTGATGGAGTACCCGTCGCAGGCATTGGCGGCGATGCGGACCCGGCCGTCCGGACCGCACGCCCTCGACCTGACCGAGGCGGTACTCGCACTGCTGCACGAGGGCGAGGTGGACGGCCCGCGCGCGGCATGGGCGGTGGACCTGCTGCTCCAGATCGCCACCGCGACCGCGGCGGAACAGTCCGGCCACGACGAGAATCCCAGCAACGGCGAGGAATGGGACGCGCTCACGCGCGCGGTCGAGAACGCCGACCCGAATCGCCACCCCCGCATCCACGCACTGGGCCCCGAACTGCTGAGCGGCGAGGGCGAGGACCGCCTGCGGTGGGCTCTGACCGCCCTGACCAATGGCATCCTCGCCACCCCGAGAAACAAGACCGAGGAGTAATTATCATGTCCGACAACACTATTCATACGACAGAGACAGCACCCGTCCTGATCGTCGGCGGCAGCCTCGTCGGCCTGTCCGCCGCGGTCTTCCTCGCCGGGCGCGGCGTGCCGACCATCGTGGTCGAGAAGCATGCGGGCAGCGCCCTGCATCCACGCGCGATCGGCTACACCACGCGAACGCTGGAACACTTCCGCACAGCCGGAGTCGAGCTCCCCAGCTCGAACCAGGGCAGCAAGCCGCCCCGGCGCGCACGGGTGGAGAGCCTGGCGGGCACGTGGTTTCACGAATACCCCTGGACTCCGCCGGGCGCGACGGACGGACCGCAGATCGAGTACTCCCCCGTGCGGGCCACGGCCATCGCCCAGGATCGGCTGGAACCCATTCTGCGGCAACGGGCCTCGGAACTCGACGCGGATCTGCGGCCGGGCACCGAGATGCTCGGGTTCACCCAGGACGCCGACGGCGTGACCGTCACCCTGCGCCGCCGCGCGGACGGCGGCGAATACCGGGTCCGCGCACAGTATGTCGTCGCGGCGGACGGCGCGACCAGTGATATCCGCGAGGCGCTCGGCATCCACCGCACCGGCGAGGGCACGCTGTCGGTGCAGCGCAGCATCCTGTTCACCGCGCCCGAACTGGACAGGTATCTGGAGAAGGGCGTCGTCCAATTCGAGATCGAGCAGGACGATTTCAAGGCCTTCCTCACCACCTACTCCGACGGGCGCTGGGTGCTGATGCTCGCCGACGACCTCGAACGCGACGAGGCGCGGATGCGCGCGGCCATCGAGCGGGCGATCGGCCGCACCGACATCCCGTTCGAGATCGTCACGACGGGCCGCTGGGAGCTGGCCGCCCTTGTCGCCGACCGGTTCTCGTCCGGCCGGATCTTCCTGGCCGGTGACGCCGCGCACCAATTGCCGCCCAACCGAGGCGGTTTCGGCGCCAACACCGGGATCGACGACGCCCACAACCTGGCCTGGAAACTCGCCGCGGTGCTGTCCGGCGAATCGACCCCGGCCCTGCTGGACACCTACGACGCCGAGCGCCGCCCGGTCGCGCACCTGCGGCACGAGCAGATCTTCGCCCGCGCCGACTACAAGGCGTATCTGACCACACCGAAGCCCGATGTGCCGGTACTCCCCGAGGCGGCGATCGAACTGGGCCAGCTCTACCGCTCCCGCGCCGTCCTGGGCGCGGACGCCGGCCTGCCGCCCGCGCTCCGCCCGGACGAGTGGGCGGGACAGCCCGGCACCCGCGCCCCACACCTTCGAATCACGCAGGGCGACAAGGAGATATCGACCCTGGACCTGTTCGGGCGCGGATGGGTGCTGCTGTCCGAAGGCGACAGCTGGGCCGCGGCAGCCGCCGAGGCCGCCGGATCGACCGGGGTACCGGTCACCTTCCTGCGCATCGGCGCGGACGTCGAGGTCACCGACCCGCAATCCTTCGTCACCGCATTCGGCCTCGACGCTTCCGGCGCGACCCTCGTCCGCCCGGACGGCTACATCGCCTGGCGCGCCGCCACCGCCCCGGACTCCCCGTCCGCCGCGCTGACCGACGCCCTCGCCCGAACCTCCGCCGCGGCGCTGTCCGTCCAACCGGCGCGCTGAATGCTCTCCGGCCCGCCGCCGGATTGTTCACGGCCGAGTCATTCGTGCGCAGCTAACCCGGGCGTAGCATCGGGCCTCATGGATGCTGACACCGTTGATCGGGATTGGAACGCGCTGCAGCAGCAGGCGCAGAAGACCGCGCAATTGTTCGAGACATTGGCCGGCAAACTCCAGGCGGCGGCCGGGGCCGGGGATCAGAACGCCCGGGAATGGCTGCTGGATCTGAAGGAAGCGGCGCTCGCGGTGCATCAGGAGGAGAGCCAGGCCGCGCAGGTCATGCAGTCGGTGCACGCGCTGATCGACAATCACGTCAACCAGGCGCCGAGCGGATATCCACAGCAACCCGGCTACCCGCAGCAGCAGCCCTATCCTCCGCAGCCGCAATATCAGCAGCCGCAGTACCAGCAGGGATATCCGCAGCAGGGGTACCCGCAGCAGCAATACGGCGGACAGGGCGGCGGCATGCTGCACAGGTTCCTGGGCAGCGGCTTCGGCAGCGCGATGGCCATGGGCGCGGGCTTCGGCATCGGCGACGACCTGATCAACGATATTTTCCACTAGCCGCCGCGTTCACCATCGAATTCACAGATTTCTCACAGACGCGCGCCAGGATTCTCACCGTTCGGAACGACAGACTCGTGCGGTGACAGCGACCACTGCCGATACGGCCATGCCCGAATCGACGCCGCCGGACTCCGAACCCGACTCGCCGACGTCCGTTCCCGCCGACCCACCCGCACTGGGACCTGCCCTCCTCTGGGAGAGAATCGGCCTGGTGGTGCTGCTGCTGGGCACCGCCGCCGCGTACCTGTGGAATATCACCGTCAACGCCATGGGCAACAACTTCTACGCCGCCTCGGCGTGGGCCGGTTCGGAGAATTGGAAGGCCCTGCTGTTCGGATCGCTGGATCCGGGCAATTTCATCACCGTCGACAAACCCCCGGTCAACCAGTGGATCATGGGTCTGTCCGGGCAGTTGTTCGGGTTCTCCAGCGCGAGCATGCTGATTCCCGAAGCGATCATGGCCGTCCTCGCGGTCGCGCTGATGTACGGCATGGTCACCCGTGCCACCGACAGCCGCGGAGCGGGACTGCTCGCGGGCGCGGCCCTGGCGGTGACGCCGGTCGTGGCGATGATGTTCCGGTTCAACAACCCCGATGCGGCGATGGTGCTGCTGATGACAGCCGGCGCGTACTGCACGATCCGCTCGCTGCGCACGGCGAGTATGCGCTGGATCATGTTGGCCGGTGTGGCACTGGGTTTCGCGTTCCTGGCCAAGATGCTCGAGGGGCTGATGGTGCTCCCGGCGCTGGGACTGGCCTATCTGGTGGTCGCGCCCACGTCGCTGGGCAAGCGTGTGCTGCACCTGCTGGCCGCCGCGGCCGCGCTGATCGTCTCCTCGGGATGGTATGTGGTGCTGACGATCCTGTGGCCCGCGGACTCGCGGCCGTATCTGGCCGGGTCGACGAACAACACGTTCATGGATCTGGTGTTGGGCTACAACGGTTTCGCCCGCTACCTCGGCCAGAACCATATGGGCCACCGGGCGATGGAGTTGCCGGAGGGCTACGAGTTCCCCTTCCACGGCGGCCACGGCGGACCGTTCGGGAACGTGCAGGGACCCGAGCGTCTGTTCACCGGTGAGATCGGTTTCGAGATCTCCTGGCTGCTGCCCGCCGCGCTGCTGGCGCTGGTACTGGTACTGATCTCCCGGGGCCGCGCACCGCGCACCGATCTGATGCGCGGCGGCGCGATCACCCTGGGTCTGTGGATGCTGATCGACGGGGCGGCGTTCGCCGGAATGCAGGGCGGTATGCACGCCTACTACTCGATGGCCTTCGCGCCCGCCATCACCGGCACCCTGGCCCTGGGCGTGTACGAGATGTGGCGGCGACGCGACGGCGTGCTGGGCCGGCTCGGTTCGGCGGCATTGATCGCCGCGCTCGGCGTGTGGGGATTCGTTCTTCTGCAACGCAATTCGAGCTGGCAGCCGTGGCTGCGCTGGGTGATCCTGGCGCTGACCGTGATCGCCGTCGTCGGACTGATCCTCTCGACGCTGCCCGGATTGTCGCGCCGACTGCCCGGGCGGGCCACGGCCGTGCTGGTGACCGTCGGAATGATCGCGGGCCTCGGCGGTTCGACCGCCTACGCCGCGGCCACCCTGCCGGTTTCGCACACCGGCGGCGGACCGTCGGTCGGTCCCGCCCAGCCCGACGACAACAACCCGGCCTGGGCCGCGATGCGCAAGGTGTTCGGCAAGATGATGATGGGCGGCGACTATTCGCCCCAGTTGCTCCAGATGCTGGAGCACACCAACACGAAGTGGTCGGCCGCCATCGAACGTTCGAGTCCGGCCGCCGGACTCGAACTGTCCACTCGAACCAGCGTGATGGCCATCGGCGGGTTCACCTCCGACGACCCGACCCCGACCCTGGCGAACTTCCAGACCATGGTCCGCGACCACGAGATCGGCTACTACATCACCCCGGAGATCACCCTGCCCGACTCGTGGAAGAAGAAGCCGGGCAAGGACAAGGCGTCGAAGCCGACTGCCGCGCAGCACAACTCGGCCGACACCGACGATTCGAACGGCCCGATCTGGCATCCGGTGGCCAACCCGGCCCTGTACGACTGGGTCGCCGCCCACTACCCCGTACAGCGCATGGACGGCCTGGCGGTGTTCGACCTGACCGCCACCCCGCACTGATCGCGGATTCCCTATTCGAAAGCCGTACCGCTCCCCTGCGGTACGGCTTTCGCCGTCCCGGACGCGCTCCGGCCTGCCTCGTCAGCACCATATGCGATCACCCACACCGACCGAGTACTCGGTCGGTTGCGTTACCGCTTCGTGATAGGCTGCGGCTATGTCACCCACCGGTCGCCCCCATGGCGACGCGCGCAAGGAGCGAATCCTGGATGTCGCGCTGAAGACCTTCGCCGACAACGGTTTCCGCGGTGCATCGATCGCCGAGATCGCCGATCGCTGCGGACTGTCTCAGCCCGGGCTGCTACATCACTTCCCCACCAAGGCCGCGCTGCTCGCGGC
Organism: Nocardia alni; assembly: GCF_019038435.1. Taxonomy (GTDB): domain Bacteria; phylum Actinomycetota; class Actinomycetes; order Mycobacteriales; family Mycobacteriaceae; genus Nocardia; species Nocardia alni. Next base: position 15,388 of record NZ_JAGPOX010000077.1, on the reverse strand, counting down.
CGTGCTGGATCATCGCGACCGGCTCGACGCCGACCGGCTGGGCGGCGAGGAGTTGCACGGACCAGCGGCGCTCGAGCGGCTGGTCCGCCTGGTGGAACACAACGCACAGGTGCCCGGGCTGGTCCGGTTGTTCACCGTCGTCACCAGCGAGGCAGTGGCCGCGGATCATCCCGCGCACGAGTGGGCCGTCACGCGCTACCGGCACTTGGAAAAGGCGCTGGCCGAGGCGCTGGACGCGGGTATCGCCGACGGCACCGTGGCCCCCGGCGTCGATTCCGCGGCTATCGCCCGGCAGGTGTTCGCGACGATGGACGGCCTGCAATTGCAGTGGCTGCTCGATCCCGACGCCGTCGATATGCCGGCGCTGTTCCGGTGCTACGTCGAGGAGGTCATCGCGCGCATCGCACCAGCGGGCGCGGATGATCCGGCACTCTGATACGCGCTCCGGCGATTTGCCCGCCTGATTCGAACGGCCGCCGCGGGACCACTCTCCCCCGCGGCCGGCCCGATCGGATCCCCATCCCCCGGTCTGCGAGCGCGTGCGCCGACGGACCGATCGGACCCACCCGACGATCCCGGCACACGCCACATATCCCCTGTTCACACTGCAACATGTTCATATCACCTCCCGATCCACACGACGACAGCCATACTGTCCGGGCTCTGTAGGTTGTGCCGAACGTTGTCCTACCCCCTTCCCCGTTGAAACGAGGTAGCTCGAATGTTGCGTGCAGGAGGACCGAATATTACTGCAAAGGTCATGGGACGCTTGTGCTTCGGCGCGTTCCTGGTGCTGTCGGTGAGTTCGTGTTCCAGTTCCAGCGGTTCCACACCGGCCGGCGGGACGCTCGATCCCGGATTCGGCACCGACGGTAAGGCAGTCGCCGATTTCGGGTCCCTGACGGCCCGGGCCCACGCGGAGGCGTTGCAGCCCGACGGCAAGGTCGTGCTCGCCGGTTCGGTGCACGACCCGGCGCAGGGAGACAACTTCTCGCTGCTCCGGCTCGGCTCGGATGGCAAACCGGACAACGGATTCGGCACCGACGGCAAGGTCTCCACCGACTTCGGCGGCAAGAACGACAATGCCGAGGCCGTCGCGATCCAGGCCAATGGCGACATCGTCGCCGCGGGCACCAGCCACGGGACCGCCACCGGTGACAATATCGCCGTTGCCCGCTACACCCCCGCCGGCAAGCTCGACTCGGCCTTCGGTACCGGCGGACAGGTCTCCACCGATCTGGGCACCAGGGCCGACCACGCGAATGCCATTGCGCTGCAACCGGATGGCAAGATCCTCGTCGCGGGCTCGACCCTCGATCCCAATCCCGCGCAGGGCGAGAACTTCGTGCTGGTCCGCTACAACCCCAACGGCACGCTGGACTCCAGCTTCGGCCGGGACGGCAAGGTGTCCACCGACTTCGGCGGCAAGAACGACGAGGCCGAGGCCGTCGCGATCGAGCCCAACGGCGATATCGTCGCCGCGGGCACCAGCCACGGCACCGCCACGGGCGACAATATCGCCCTCGCCCGATATACCCCCAACGGCGCGCTCGATCCGAACTTCGGCGAGGACGGGCGCGTGTCCACCGATCTGGGCACCAAGGCCGACCACGGCAATGCCATGGTCGTGCAGTCCGACGGCCGCATCCTGGTCGCGGGCTCGACCAAGGATCCCGATCCGGCGCAGGGTGAGAACTTCACCGTCGTCCGGTATCTCGCCAATGGCAAGCAGGACACCGCATTCGGGGAGAAGGGCAAGGTCTCCACGGACTTCGGCGGTAAGGCCGACGACGCCCAGGCCCTCGCCCTCGCGGCCGACGGTGACATCGTCGTGACGGGCACCAGCCACGGCACCACCACCGGCGACAATATCGCCCTCGCCCGCTACACCACCGATGGCGTTCTGGACACCGGATTCGGCGCCGGCGGCAAGGTGTCCACCGATCTGGGCACCAATTCCGATCACGGCAATGCGGTGGCTATTCAGAAGGACGGCAAGATCGTGATCGTCGGCTCGACCCAGAGCGCGGAGCACAGGGATACTTTCGTGGCTTTGCGCTACACCAACTGATCCACATGACGACACGCGGTCGACTGTCGCGGAATGCAGCAATTCAGCAGCTACGCTCGTGTGGTGCGACAGTCGACTCGCCGTCAGGTCCTCTCCGCCGGAACCGCCGCCGCCGCGGCACTGTTCACCTCCGGCCTGTCCGCGCGGCCGGGAACGGTATCCGCCGCGACGCCACCCGGGCCGCCCGGCGGAGTTCCCGCGCTCGGCGGTGACTTCCTCTGGGGCGTGGCCTCATCCGGATTTCAGACCGAAGGCAGTGCGCCGAACAGCAATTGGACCCGGTACATCGGCTCGGGCAAGGCCGACCCCTACCTCCAGTCGGTGCGGTTCTGGGACCTCTACCGCGACGATATCGGCCGAGCCGCGCAGTTGGGTGTCAAGGTGTACCGCATCAGCATCGAATGGGCGCGGGTGCAACCGAATCCGAACGGCTGGAACGAGCAGGCGTTCCTGGGCTACGACCGCGTGGTCGACGCCATCGTCGCCGCCGGCATGCGCCCGATGCTCACCCTGGACCACTGGGTGTATCCCGGCTGGGCCGCCGCGCGCGGCGGCTGGCGCAGTCCGTCCATGGTGTCGGACTGGCTGACCAACGCCCGGAAGGTGGTAAGCCGCTACGCATCCCGCAATCCACTCTGGGTGACGGTCAACGAACCGCTGGCCTATATCGGCGCCGAACTGCGGATCGGCGCGCTGCGCCCGGACCAGTCGCCGATGATGCGCGATCGGCTGGCCCAGGCGCACAACCAGATCTACGACACCATCCACCAGATCCAGCCCGGCGCGATGGTGACCAGCAATCTCGGCTATGTGCCCGCCGACGAGACGAAGGTGAACCAGCCGTTCGTGGACCGGGTCGCCGACAAACTCGACTTCCTGGGCGTGGACTACTATTTCGGCCCCGACCCGGGCACCACCGCCGCGGGCAGTTCGGCGGGCGCGCCCGGCATGTGGCAGCTGCCGTTGCAGACCGAGGGCATCTACTACGCACTGCGCCACTACGCCCGGCTGTTCCCGAACAAGCCGCTGTACGTGGTCGAGAACGGTATGCCGACCCAGAACGGCCTGCCCAGGGCCGACGGCTACACCCGCGCGGATCATCTGCGCGACACCGTCTACTGGCTCCAGCGTGCCAAGGCCGACGGCATGAACATCATCGGCTACAACTACTGGAGCCTGACCGACAACTACGAATGGGGCAGCTACGCACCGCGTTTCGGCCTCTACACGGTCAACGCGACCCTGGACCCCACCCTCACCCGCATCCCCACCGACGCGGTCGCCGCATACACCACCCTGATCCGCGCGGGCGGCGTTCCCGCCCACTACCGCCCCACCCGCGCACCCGTCCGCTGCTCCCGGGTCGACCCGCCATCCAGCTGCGACTCACCGGTCGCGTTGGCGCCCTGACGTTTAACGAATGAGGGGCCCCGCCGGGATTCCGGCGGGGCCCCTCATTCGTTCAACGCTGGGCGCTCAGGCGGGCAGGCCCAGCCCCTTGGCCAGGACCGGCCAGGACTTCAGCAGGTCGTCGTGCCAGTAGCCCCAGGAATGGGTGCCGGTGGGGGTGAAATCGTAGGTGGCGGGGATGCCGATCTTGTTCAGCTTGGCCTGCAGGTTGTGGCTGCACTGGTTGACCGCGGCCTCGATGACGCCACCGATGACCAGTTGGTCGGCCAGGCCGTAGGCGCCAGGGATGGTGTACTGGCCGTTCAGGGTGTCCCATTTGCCGGGCAGGCCCGAGCCGGCGGAGATGAACAGGTTCAGCCCGCGCAGCTGATCGGCGTGCACATACGGATCGTGCTCGGCCCACAGTGGGTCGTTCTCCGGCCCGTACATGTTCAGGGTGTTGCCGCCACCCCACGTCTGCACGGCAAGATTCACGTACCGGTAGCCGATCGGGTCACTGATCTGCGCGCATCCGCTGTAGGCGGCGACGGACTTGTACAGGCCCTTCGCGGCGATGGCCAGCTCCAGCACCGTGGTGCCCGAGGTGGACAGGCCCGCGATCGCGTTGACCCCGTTGGCGCCCAGCACGCCGTTGACGACCGGCGGCAGCTCCTGGGTCAGGAACGTCTGCCACTTGTTCACGCCCAGATGCGGGTCGGTGGCACGCCAGTCGGCGTAGTAGCTCCAGGCGCCGCCGACCGGCTGGACCACGTTGACGTTCTTGGCGGCGAGGAATTTCAGCGCGTCGGGAGCCTGCGCGTCCCAACTGGCATCATCGACACCGCCACCGGCGCCGTTGAGCAGGTACAGCGTCGGGCGCGGCGCCGACGTGTCGGCGGGCCGCTGCACCTCGACCTCGACGGGCTGGTTCATCGCCGTGGAGAACACCTCGAGCTTCAGGTGCTGGCCGTCCACGACCTTGATGCTGAACAACTTCGAACCGTCGGACGCGACCGGGTTGGCCAACGCCTTACCCGAGGCGACAACCGGGTCCGTCGCGGCCGTGGCCGGACCGGCCACCACTATGCTCGACAGCCCAGCGAAAAGGGCCGCGGCAGCAGCCGTTGCGATCCGAATCGCGCGTCCCACGTATAACCTCCGTTAACCCGACCCAGGTTCATCCTGCGAACTCTCGACGCGAACTGTAGTTCACCGGGCTATCGAATGGCGAACCAGTAATGTTTCACACCCATTCCCGACCGGTGAAAATGTCATATTCTCCGCATAACCGACACGACTTTGCCGAGAACCGCGGCCGCATCGCCGTCGATCACCTCGTAGGCCGGATTACGCGGCTCCAGATACACGTGACCGCCGCGGCGGCGGAACACCTTCACCGTGGCCTCGCCGTCGATCATCGCGGCCACGATCTCCCCCGTCTGCGCCTCGGCCTGCCGGCGCACCACGACGATATCGCCGTCGCAGATCGCTGCGTCGATCATCGAATCGCCGCGCACCCGCAGCCCGAACACCTCTCCGCGCCCGACCAGCTGCCGCGACAGGGTCAACATGTCGTCGGCGTTCTCCTCGGCCAGAATCGGCGCGCCCGCCGCGATATCGCCGACCACGGGCACCGCGACCGAATCCGAATCCCGCTGCGACTCACCGGACGTGCCGCGCAGGAACAGCCGCACATCGATCGGCCGCGACACCGTCTCGCCGCGCCGCAGAAAACCCCGATCCTCCAGGGCCTTCAGATGTTTGGAGACCGTAGAGACCGAGCGCAGCCCCACCGCCTGCCCGATCTCCCGGGTGCTCGGCGAATATCCGTGCCGCACGACCGAATCCCGGATCGCCGCCAGGATCCGCTGCTGGCGCGGCGGCAGGGTCGAGGTGTCGAGGTGCTCGAACGCATCGTCGTATCCGGTCACGCGGGAATACTAAACGGGCCGCCTGTGGGTTCACGCGCGGCCCGCCGCTGAAACGAAACCTAGTTCACGCAGGGGATGTCGGAGCCGATGCTGGTGGTGACCGGCTTACCGGAATCGGGCGGCGGGTCGCTGGTGGCGGCGACGGCCGCCGCGGTCGCGGGTGTGCTCGTCTCGGTGGTGGTGGACGTGCTGGACTCCTGACTCGAACCCAGCGTCCGCGGCATCGTGAAGTCGCTGCCCACAACGATTTTCACGTGCCCGTCGGAGACGTCGGTGGAGGCCGCGGTGGGCAGCCCGCCGAGCAGATCCGCGGCCTGGTCGGCGTCGGTGTCCGCGCCGGCGCCGTAGTAGACGACGGAGCTGGAACCGTCGGTGTAGGCGGCGTTGCCGACGTTCCCCTTGCTGAATCCCTTGGCCGCCAGCGCCGTCGACACCTTGCCCGCCACCCCGGTGGCCGCACCGGCGTTCACCACGTCGACGACGCTGGTGGGTGCGTTCTTAGGAGCGGTCGGCGCCTGCATGCCGAAGGCCTGGCGGACGGTCCGGCGGATCAGGGCAGTGTCGACGATGTTCACGTCCTGGCCGTCCCTGATGTCGTAGCTCTTGACCGGCAGCGTCTGGAACTGGATCGGCACCGATCCGGCACGGCCGAGCGTCTGGGCGAAGTCGAGCACGTTCCACCCCTGGGACAGCACGATATCGTTCTGCGCGTCGGTGATCAGCGACTGGAGTTTGCCGACGTCGGTGAGCGTGCCGGAGACCTTCAGCTGTTTGGCCACCGAGGTCAGGAACGCCTGCTGGCGATGGGTGCGGTCCAGGTCGCCGTTGTCCAGCTGGTGGCGCTGGCGCACGAACGACAGCGCCTGGGCGGCGTTGAGGTGCTGGCGTCCGGCGGGGAAGACAGCGCCGGAGAAGTACGAGTCGTCGACCGCGTGGTTCAGGCAGACATCCACCCCGCCCAGCGTGTCGGCCAGATCGTAGAACCCGACGAGCGAGACCTCCGCGAACCGGTTGATCGGAACGCCGGTGAGCGCCTTGACATTCTGGATGATGGATTCGCGCCCGGCCTCCCGGCCCTGCCGCTCGAGTTCGACCGGATCCTTCACGCCCTGCGCGGCGAGTTTGTCCTCGGCCGCGGCCTTCTTCAGCCCGTACGCCTGCTTGATCTTGGTGTGGTCGTAGCCCGGGATACCGGTGACCGGCACGTAGTCGTCGCGCGGAATGGAGAACGCGGTGATCTTCTTCAGATCCTTCGGAATATGCACCAGGATCAGGGAATTGGCGTTGTAGCCGCCCTCCTCGCCGTCCCCGGCGTGCAGCAGCGCCAGTTTCTTCTTCGGCAGCGGGTCGCCGTTCTGGTCGTTGCGGGTGTCCAGGCCGATGAGCAGGATGTTCATATCGCCGTCCAAGGCCGCGGCGTCCTGTTCGCTGATCGCGTTCGAGCGGGTGAAGCCGTTGTTGACGCTCAGCTCGGTGTAGTAGGCGAATCCGGTGCCCAGGACCACGACGACGGCGATGGTCGCGGCGGCGATCCGGCCCGCGATCCACAGCGGGCGCCGGCGGGTGGCGGCCTCCGTCCGCGCCTGTTCACGGCGGGCCCGGCGACTCGGGCGAGCGGGTTGCGCCGATTCGGCGGGCTGCACGAGCTGGGCCGGGACGTATCGATCCGTCGGGAGATTCGCGATGTCGGCCGACGCCGAGTCCTCGGCCACGACCGAGATCGTGGGGCTGAACGTCGCGGTCTCGGCCGCGGTCGGCAGCAGGCGGGTCGCGCTGCCCGCACTCTCCGGCGCCGCCACATCCTCGAGGCGCGGGAGGGGGTCGGGATCCACCACCGGGATCGGTTCGGTTTCGTCGTTCATCTCGCCGTTGTGTCTCACATCACAGTGCCGTGGAAACGCTGGAACCGCTGCATCGGATGCCGACGGCGAGATCCGACGTCGGGTCTGGAGACCATCTTGCCCGACCGGGGTGCCGAATACCCAATCCCCCCACCCTCATTGCGCGGGCAGAGCGGGCTACCGGGACGAAAAGCCCAGCATCCTGGTGAGATTGTGCAGTTGGAATTCGAACACCTCGGCGCTGTCGGTGAAGGTGTCGGCGCCGAACTGGTCGAACACCTCCGCGCTCACCGCGCCGATCAGGGCCGTCCACACCGAAATCGCCCGCGCCAGCACCCAATCCGGCATCGTGATGCCCGCTTCGTCGCGGATGCGGTCGAAATCCGCGCTCATCCCCGGCGATACGGCCGGCACCGGGTCGGGTGTGGTGAGAGCACCGGTCCGGTAGGCCGTTTCGACCAGGTACATGATCACGCCCATCACCCGGGTTCCCGGAGCCACGGTCTGCTCGGCGGGTGCGTGGTAACCGGGAACGGGTGTGCCGTACAGCAATCCGTAGCGGGCCGGCTCGGTCACGGCCCATTCCCGCAGCGCGCGGCACACCACCCGCAGGCGCTCGGCCGGTTCCTCGGGCGCGGCGGCCAGCGCGGCGTCCACCGCGTCCCCCAGTTCGGAGTAGCCGTCGATGACCAGCATGGTCAGCAGTTCGTCCCGGCTGCTGACGTACCGGTACACCGCCGAGGACACCACCCCCAGATCCCGGGCCACCGCACGCAGCGACAGCGCCGCCGCACCGTGAACCGCCAGGTGCTCACGGCCGATACGGACAATATCCTCCATGGTGCGAGCGCGTGCGCGGGCCCGCGGCGTAGTTCCGGTCATCCTTCCACCATGCCACAGCGAGAGCGCTGCACACAAACATGACAACCGCTTCCATATTTTATTGCACACACTCTGCAACAACGGGAGCTACTGGGTAGTAGGATTACCCTACTCGGTAGTAAGGTTGCCCGTGTCACAGGCGACACAGACCCCTCGAGGAGCGACACATGACCCAGCGGGACACCGACTTCGACGTGCTCATCGTCGGTTCCGGATTCGGCGGCAGCGTCACCGCGCTGCGGCTGGTCGAGAAGGGCTACCGGGTCGGCGTGATCGAGGCCGGACGGCGCTTCACGGATGCCGAACTGCCGAAGAACAGCTGGGATCTCCGCAAATTCATCTGGGCGCCCGCACTGGGCTGCTTCGGCATCCAGCGCATCCACCTGCTGCGCGACGTGCTGATCCTCGGCGGCGCGGGCGTGGGCGGCGGCTCGCTCAACTACGCCAACACCCTCTATGTGCCGCCCGCGCCGTTCTTCGCCGACACGCAGTGGCGCGACATCACCGACTGGCACGACGAGCTGACCCCGTACTACGAGCAGGCCACCAAGATGCTCGGCGTGGTGCGCAATCCGCATATGACCCCCGCGGACGAGGTGTTCAAGCAGGTCGCCGAGGATATGGGCATCGAAGGCACGTTCGTGCAGACCCCGGTGGGCGTCTACTTCGGCGAGCCCGGCAAGACCGTCGCCGATCCGTACTTCGGCGGCGCGGGCCCCGAGCGCACCGGCTGCATCGAATGCGGCGAGTGCATGACCGGCTGCCGCCACGGCGCGAAGAACACCCTGGTCAAGAACTACCTGTACCTGGCCGAACAGGCCGGGGCGCAGATCTTCCCGCTCACCTCGGTGACCGCGACCCGCCCACAGGCCGACGGCACCTGGCAGGTCGACACCGAACGCACCGGCGCGTGGCTCGGCAAGTCCCGGCACTCGTACAGCGCCGCGCACGTGGTGCTGGCCGCCGGGACGCGCGGCACCCAGCAGCTGCTGTTCGCCATGCGCGACGCCGGGGTGCTGCCCGGCCTGTCGCCACGCCTGGGCGAGCTGACCCGCACCAACTCGGAATCGATCGTCGGCGCGGCCACGCGCACGGTGAATCCGGACCGCGACATGACCCGCGGCGTGGCGATCACCTCCTCGATCCACCCCACGCCCGACACTCATATCGAGCCGGTCCGCTACGGCAAGGGCTCCAATTCGATGGGACTGTTGCAGACGCTGATGGTCGACGGCGGCGGCAGCATCCCGCGCTGGCTACGTTTCCTGCTCGAGGTGCTCAAGCATCCGGTGAGCCTGCTATCGATGCTCACCGTGCGGAACTGGAGCGAGCGGACCATCATCACGCTGGTCATGCAGAACCTGGACAACTCGATCACCACGTTCACCAAGCGCGGCCTGTTCGGCAAGCGCGTGATGAGCTCGAAACAGGGCCACGGCGAACCGAATCCGACGTGGATCCCCGCGGGGAACGACGTGACGCGCCGGGTGGCCGAAAAGATCGGCGGCATCGCGGGCGGCAGCTGGGGCGAGGTGTTCAACATCCCGCTGACCGCGCACTTCCTGGGCGGCGCCCCCATCGGCACCGACGCCGAGCACGGGGTGATCGACCCGTACCACCGCGTGTACGGGTATCCGACGCTGAGCGTGGTGGACGGCGCGGCGGTCTCGGCGAACCTCGGGGTCAATCCGTCGCTGACGATCACCGCGCAGGCCGAGCGCGCCGCGGCGATGTGGCCGAACAAGGGCGAACAGGACACCCGCCCCGCCCTCGGCTCGGCGTATCAGCGCATCTCCCCTGTCGCACCGAACAATCCGGTCGTCCCGGCCGGGGCGCCCGCGGCTCTCGTGCTGCCGATCGTCCGCATCACCAGCCGCGACAGCGCCTGATCGCTCGGCGGTCACATCGCCCGACCCCGGGGTGCCGACGCCGCGCAGGCCGAGACCAGTTGCGGGCACGTGAGTCGGTAAGACGGCCGGTCACTGCGACATTCGGCCGCACACGCCAGCGATGGCACCTCATGCACCATTGCATCGCGCGCATGCTTGCACTCGATGCAACTATGCGCGGGATGCCATTCAGAGGTAGGGCGTGACCTGCTGAACGGCCTCGACCGGATGCCCGGCCTGGATGGGCGCGCCGATCGCGGCCAGGCGCCAGTGGCCTTCGTCGCGGGTCACCTTGGCCACGACCATGCCGGTATGCGCGCCGCCGGCGCGCAGGTTGCCCCGGGCCAGCTCGGCGCTCGTGCCGCCGTCGACCATGCGCCAGTAGGCGTTTCGAAGTCGTTCGAAGGTGTGCCCGGCGTACGAGGTGACCACGAACACCACCGCGCTGATCTGTTGCGGCAGCCGGGCCAGGTCGACGGTGATGACCTCGTCGTCACCCTGGCCCTCACCGGTGAGGTTGTCGCCGGAGTGCCGGACCGCGCCGTTGCGTGAGGACAGCTGCTGGAAGAACGCGGCGTCGACCAGGTTGTGCCCGATGAACAACAGCGCCGAGGCATCCAGGTCGATCTGGAGTTTGCGCGTCCCGCGCGGCCCCTGCACCCGGATCGGATCCCAGCCGAGCGCCATGTTCACCTTCGCCAGATCGCCCGGGCGGATATCGCGCAGCGAAACCTCCTGGCCCGGGTTCAGCACCGCGGGGCCCAGGTACTCCTGCTGCTCGCCCGCGGCGCCCACCCGCACGCCGTGCGCCGTCACCAGCTCGCTGAATCCGGCCGGATAGCCGTGCCCGAGCACGCGCAGCTGCCAGGCCGCGCCGACCCGGTCCAGATCGAAGGCGATCACGGTGGGTTCGCGATCCAGCCCGTCGATCACGTACTCGTACACCAGCCTTCCCCCGTCGCCCTCGAGGCGCACGATCGGCGGGTCGTAGTCGCCGAAATGGGTCTGCTGGTCCTCGAGGGTCAGTGCCACCCGCACGTGTTCGACGTCCGGGGGCAGCTGCCGCAACCCGATGGTCAGCCCCGGCGACTGCCCGGACACCAGGCGCACCCCGGGGCCGGCGGGCTGGTTGTAGAAGATGAGGTCACCCGCCCCACGCGCCCGTCCGGTCGCGTCGAGTAACAGCGCCGACACGTCGACCGGCTCACCGTGCTGAACGGATACGGTGAGATCCTCGACGGTGAGCTGGTCGATCTGTCCCTTGGTCAGCTGCGCGGCCACCCATCCCACTCTACGTGCCCCACACCGACATTCCGGGCAGGACAGGTCACGCGAAACCACACCGTCACGTCGCGAGGGCATCGGTGAATCCGCGTCGCGCACCGGCGAGTCGCAAGACCGACCGGCCGGTGCGGGAGAACGAAGGCACGCTCACCCTGCCGGATTCGCCGTGGTGGTGCGGCAGCGCGGTACCGTGGCGGGCGGATGCAAGGACGAGGCGGAGGGGTGTCCTGAATGGGGCCTGGCAACGGACGACTCGGTGCGGCAACGCTCATCGCGGCGACACTGGTGATCGGCGGGTGCGGCAAGGCCGAAAGATCCGCACCGGTGGCGGTCGGAACCGTGCCCTCGGCCTCGCATGTCGCCGCATCACCCACTGCACAGTCGCATCCCATGCAATCCACCACCGGCGCACCGGCGACCGACCCCTATCCGGGGCGCCCGCTCATCGACCACACGCAATGGACGAACGACCCCGACGGGCGACGGCTGCACGTAGTGCCCACCGATGCGGGCCGCAAAGACTGGTTCGGGCCCGCACTGAACCGAGCGTGGAGCGAAGTCCTCGCCGACGCCCCCGACGCCGACACCCCCGGCATGTTCGACCAGTTCAAGTGCCACTGGCAGTGGGCGCGACTGGTCGAGCCGAACAAACCCGACTGGAATCTCGAGCCATGGCGCCCGGCCGTCGGATATGACGCCACGGTCCAGGCTCTGTGCAACCCCGGCGGGCCCGACCCGGCCGGTAAGTAGCGCACGAGAACCGGAGTTACAGCGAGCCCAGGTCGGCCGAGAGCCAGTGCTCGGGGCGCATGTAGACCGCGGCCTGCTCGCCGTAGGACTCGGCTTGTTTCAGGTAGGCGGCGGCCTTGTCGGGCGGGAGGTAGCGGTGGACCATCGCCTCGTGCAGTGCGTCATCGACCGGGGTGACCCGGGTGATCGGGCCCTCGGCCGTGACGTACCGGACGGTCGGCTCGACCTGTTCGACCATCAGGCTGAACCGGCCCGCCGTCTCGAGCAAGGTCATCTTCTTCGAGGTGGGGCCGGTGATCAGCCAGAGTTCCCCGCCGGGGGTGTAGTCGTACCAGATCGGCACGGTGAGCGGGGCCCGCCCGGGCTCTCCCGTCACGGCGAGCGCCCCGATGTGCGGCAGGGCCAGAAACTGTTCGCGTTCTTGCCTGGTCAGCGCCATTGACTCACCGTACCTGTGAAAACCGTTGTCGGCGCGAACCTTCGAACGCGAGTCGAATTATGCGTATCGTGGATTGAGTCGGAGCGTACGAACCGAGGGAGCGTCGCGTTTGCGGTCATCTGCGTCGTGGTCGAATCCCGCTCCGCGACGTGGGGTGGGGGATTCCCCTGCGCCCGCGTCACACGCACTGCCTCCCGCCGGGGCGCGACCGGGCACAACACAGACGCCGGGCATATCGCGGACGCCGGGCACCGCTGAGCCGTGGCCGATCGAGTCTGGCGCGGGCGGCACCGCGGAGCCGTGGCCGATCGAGTCTGGCGCACGGCCGAATCCGGACACGACGGCACCCAGTCGGCACGCGGTATGGACCCCGGCGGCCGGGTCGGACGGTGCCGCGGCCGAACAGGTGCGCCTCTTGTTCCCCGCCCTGGCCGAGTCCTCGGAGGTGTACCTCGACAGCGCTTCCACGACACAGAAGCCCGCGGCGGTAATCGCGGCGGTGCAGGGGTATCTCGGGGCTCGGACGGCGAATTCCGGCCGGGGCACCTACTCGTGGGCAACACGGATCACCCGGGATATCGAGCAGGTACGCCGGCGAACCGCGGTGTTCGTCGGCGCGCACCCCGACGAGATCGTCTTCATGCCCGGCGCGACGGCCGGGCTCAACGCGGTGACTCTGTCCTGGGGGCTCGCGAACCTGCGAGATGGCGACGAGATCCTGTACAGCCCACGGGATCACGCCTCCACCGTGTATCCGTGGCTGCACCTGCGCGATATCCTCGCACGGTTCGGGAGACGGATTCGGTTGATCCCCTACCGGATCACCGAGCTGGGCGAGGCCGACACCGACGACATCGCCGCGAAGCTTTCCTCACGAACCCGGCTCATCGCGGTCGCACATCTGCATCACGTGTTCGGCGCGCTCAACACCCTGGAGGAACTGCGCGGGCGTCTGGATCCCGCTGTCCTGCTGTGCTTCGACTGCACCCAGAGCGGCGGCCACGTGCCGATCGACGTCGCCGAGCTGGGCGCGGATTTCGCGGTGCTGTCCGCGCACAAGATGTTCGGCGCGCCCGGCACCGGCGTGCTGTACTGCTCCCGCCGCGTACACGAGCGCCTGGATCCGTTCCTGCCCGGCGGCAATTCCGGCGTCGAGGCGAATTCCGTTGCCGATATGCCGGATTCGTCCCTGACGCCCGGTCCCATGCCCGAACGGCTGGAGGGCGGCACCCACAACATCCCGGGCATCCTCGCCCTCGGCGCGGCCCTGGATATGCTCGGGCAGATCGGTATCGCGGCGATCGCCGAGCACAACCGCCTGCTCACCCGGCAGCTGATCGACGGACTGCGCCCGCTGCCCGGCCTCGAGCTCTCCCCCGGACCCGCGCACGCGCCGTGCGATATCGGCTACGGCACCGTCACTTTCACCCTGCGGGGGATCGACTCCACCGATCTGGGGTTCGTTCTGGCCGATTCCGGATTCCTGGTGCGCACCGGCGCGCACTGTGTTCCACGGCCTTCCCCGGGCTCTGTCCCGCAGTCCGCCGATGACGATTCGGTGCGGGTCAGTACCCACATCTACAACACCGACGACGAAATCGACCGATTCGTCCGGTGTGTCGGCACGATCGCCAGGGAGGTCCGACCATGACCGTCAGCCCGCCGCAAGCACGGTACGACCGGCGCGCCGCGTCCCGGGTGCTGGCCGAGCTGGCCCGCCCGGGCCTGTTCGGCGCGGCCCGTATGCGTTCCACGACGCCCGTCGCCCTCGAGTACACCTGCGCCGCACTGCGTACCGAGCCCAACAGCCATCTCACGTTGTCACAGCGGTTGTATCTCGAGCGGTTCATGCGCCCGTGCCGCCCCGATCAGGTGAGCACCGCGACCCACCGCATCGCCTGGACCGACAGCGACGGCATCCCCAACACCGGGCATTATCACGCCCGCGGCCTCGGGCCGATCGTGCCCATCGCCATGCGCGAGGCGGTGCTCGTCCTGTGGCATGCCATCGATGCGGATACCGCGCTCAGCGACCGCATTTCGGTGATCTCCGACCGGGATCGCGGCGTCCTGGACGGCACCACCACCGACCACGACCCGATCGATATCTTCCGCGTCGGCGTCGAGGCCACCGGCCGCGCCCTGGCCCAGCACGCGCTGCTGGCCCGGTTCACCCCGTACCGCAGCCCGGACGAATTCGCCTCCGGCATGCGCGAATCCGGTATCTTCGCCGCGGTCGCCACCCGCTGGTTCTGGGAGCTGCAGGCATCCACCTACCGGCGCGGGATGATCCCGGCGACGGTCGTCACACAGCGTGACGGCACCATCCGCTACACCGCCGAGACCGTGGCCACGCTGCGAGCGATGAAGGACGCCACCATCTCCGAGGCGCATGCGGTGATGCGCCGGGCGACCACCCTCGAGGGCCTGTCGGTCGCCGCCGCGATCGAGAAGTACCACGACGAGCTCGACATCATCTCGCGCCAGTACGCGCTGCTGCCCCCCAGCACCCGCCCGGCCTGCCTGGCCGCCATGCCGCACCAACTCGACGGCGAGCACTACAGCATCCTGCCGGAGGTGGTGGACCGCTTCGTCGAGGAGTTCAAAGCCGCCCTCGCACGCCTCACGATCACCGAGATCCCCAACGACATCGATTCCGGCGCAATCGATCCCGACGGGACGATCGACGCCGAAGACCGCCAGTTCTACGTCCCCGACATGAGCTGCAAACACTGCGTCCGCACCATCACCGGAGTCCTGGAGTCCATGCGCATCCACGTACAGGACATCGACCTGCCCACCAAGCGCGTAGTAGCCGACTTCCGCAGCCCCCGCAACCGCCACCGCGCCTTCGAGGCCCTCCGAGACCTGTCTCTTATACACCTCTGACGCTGCCGACGAATAGCCTTGGT
>NZ_JAGPOX010000076.1 GCF_019038435.1 Nocardia alni | reverse complement strand
GGGCGCCGGGGGCGGGCTGGACGCCCAGGACGTCGGCCAGTCCTTCGCCCCGGTCCCAGGCATCGAGCAGTTCCCGGATGCCGTTGAGTTTCATGCCCCGGCTCAGCAGGCGGCCGATGGTCTGCAGGCGGTGGAGATGTCCGGCGCCGTAGTAGCCGATGCGACCGCGGACCTCGGGGGAGGGCAGCAGGCCGCGCTCGTGATACACCCGGACGCTACGTACCGTAGTGTCCGCGACCCGTGCCAACTCGTCGATCGTGTATTCAACCTGCACAGCCAGACTCCTGGAAAGCCCAACTCGATTCGATAGGCACGCGTTCGCGGACCTCGATCTCGAAGTTTCCGAACCCATAAGATCGATCCACCTAAGAACGTGCCGTGAAGTAACGGTACCATATATAGCGGTAAGTAGGGATTTCCGGTAGGTCAACGTGCCGTTACGTGGCGGCTTAACCGCTTGCCCTGCAGGCCATCGTGGGTTAGCGTTCGAGTACAGCGTTTTATCGCTGCTTCCCGGGGACTGTTGAGCAGCCCTGATGACGTCCGACCCATGGACACGCTCACTCGGCGTGCCCTCGGCATCCCCGGAGACGGCTATGAGTACCATCGACACCCGCGCGCTGATCGCGGGTTCACATGCGTTGGCACAGCAATCACTTGCCTCGCATTCGCATACCCTCGCTCAGCGGACGCAAACTCAGGCGTCCCAGCCCCCAGCCCCGGCCGGGCCTTCGCGGGCGAAGCAACCGCAGATCGTCGGGCAGCATTCGGCTGCACCGGCACCTGCGGTTCCGCCCGCCGCGGTTCGGCGTCCCCCCTGCGCCGACGGTCCCAATGACTGGGACCTCGATGTCGGCACCCCCGATTCCTGGCGTGCCGCCGTCCAGATCTGCCAAGGCTGTCCGCTGTTCGCCGAATGCGCCGAGCTGGCGCAGAATCTGATCGAACGCGGCCTGGCGCCACGCTCGATGATCTGGGCCGGCGTCGGCTACGACGGCGCGGGCCGAGTGGTGGACAACCTGGACCGGCACCGCGCCGCGGCCATCGACCACAAACGCCCGCTGCGCATCATCCGCAACGGCCAGCGCCCGCTGCACACCGGCTCGACTTCGGGTGCGCCGCAGCGGTTTCTGGTACTCGGGCGGCGTCTGAGGCCTACCGGCGCCGAGGCGGTATGAGCCGGGCAGACTCATGACGATACTGGCGTTGGAGATCGGCTCGAAGGAGTTCGTGGCGAGCCGGGTCGAGGACGGTGTCGGCGATGACGACATCCAGCGGATACCCATACCCGCCAAGGCGCCGTGGGAGGCGTGTCGCGAGTTGCTGCTCACCGCGGCCGGCGGCGCTGACGTCGCGGCGCTGGGCATCGCGGCGACGGGACCGATCGATATGGTCGCAGGGGTTGTGGCGCCGTCCGACATCGCTTCGTGGCGTGGCGGTTTCGGCATCGTCGAGGCCGCCCGCAAGGCATTCCCGGGCGCGGCCGTGAGCCTGGCGCTCGATGGCGTCTGCCTCGCACTGGCCGAACGGAATTTCGGTTCGACGGGCACGGTGCAGGACGCCTTGTCGATCTCGGTGTCGCACCGGGTCATCGGCGGGGTGATGATCGGTGGCTTCGTCGCGGTTGGGCGCACCGGCAACGCCGGGCACATCGGTCATGTGCTGATACCCGGATTCGACGAGCCGTGTTCGTGTGGCGGCCGCGGCTGCCTCGAGGCTGTGGCGAGCGGGATCGCCATGGTCCGCTGGGCTCGTGAGAATGGCTGGGGTGGAACATCATTGGACGATCTGATCGGATCGGCGGCGATGGGTGACGAGCTCGCCGCTGCCGCGATCGGGCGCGCCGGAACGGCGCTGGGCCGGGCGATCGCGTCAGTGGCCGCACTGCTCGATGTCGACCTGGTGGTCGTCGGCGGGGCCGTGGCGCAAGCCGGGCCGGCGCTGTGGCGGCCTCTGGGCGAGGCGGTCGCCGCTCATGCCAGGCTGAGTTATCTGCCGGGATTGCGGGTGGTGCCGTCCAAGCTGGGGGAGGTGGGTGTTCTGGCGGGTGCGGGGGTGCTGGCCGTGACTGCGCGGGAGTAGCTGAGTAAAGAGGCCCATACGCCCATTGATCATGCCGCTAAGTAACGGTACATTACTTAGTGTAACCATCGGACTAGTTCGATCCTCGCGGTCGAGCGGACGACTGATACAGGCAGACAATGCGAAATGGCGTAGTGATCCCTTGGGTGACGATCGAGACGTTGGCGCCCGGCGCCCTATCGGTGGCATCGGTGGGGGAGACCGCGCGGGAGTTCGCTGGTTGGCAGCGGGTCGCACAACGCCTGCTGGCCAGGACGCCGGCCCTCTACGACAGCCTCACAACATCGCTGATCACCGAGGCCGTGCTCGGAGTTCGCGACCGGGCACAGGAGCTCGAGCAGTCGGTCCCTACCACGGCGGGTCCGCACCTGCTGCGGATCCGGCCGGTATTCGGCCCCGCGGGCGATGTGCACGCGGTGCGGGTTTGGCTCGGTCCGGCGGACGGGCCGAAGCCCGAACCGGCGCCGGCGGTGGGCGCGGTCTGGGATCTGGATACCCAGACCGTGGCCCTGCCCGGCGGTATCACCAGCCTGTGCGGTATCTCGGCCGAGGAGTACGTCCCCGGCATGTCCATCGCCGAACTCTTCGCCCGGATGACGGCGTTCGACCGGCACGCCGAACTGCTCGATCTGCTGTACGACCCGAAACCTGGTGACAAACTGCAGTTCGAAGTGACCATGCCGGGTCTCACGGGCAACCCCGGGCGCTGGCGGATCACCATCCGCGCCCGCACCGACACGCGACCCCGGGGCGCATGGTGGCTGATCGAGGACATCTCCTCCACGAGCATGCCGGTGGCCTGGCCGACGCTGGAGCGGGTCGGCCTACGGGAGGCACATCGCCGAGCCGGAACCCATCTCGCGGTGGTTCAGCTCGAGCACACCAGCATCTCGCACTGGCTCACCGATCCGGCGCCCTGGATCCGCTGGGATTATCTGTTCCGGCCCGTGGAAGCGTTTCACCCCGACGACCGGGACAGGCTCGCGGAACTCGGCGGGAACCTGCGTTCGGGCGGTACCGCGGGGGTGGTGGTGCGCGCGCTCAACTACAACGGCGGATACACCCCGACCTCCCTGCTGATGTATCCGTATCCCGGATATTCCGCCCGGCAGCTGGCGATCGCGCAGCTGGTCCGGGTGCCAGACATCCCGCTGCTGGAACCCGAGCCGAGTCTGCTCGACGTGCCCGGCGGGCACGCGCCGATCGGTTACGACGATCAACTCAGACATTGGCTCAGCCGCCGATTGGAACGACGAGTCGACTATTGAAACGGCCGACCGTGAAGCTGGCCGCGACGGCTGCCGGTCCCTTTCGAATGCCAGCTCAGGACCGCTCCCCATCGTTGGGAACAGCGATCAATTCGGTACACGTCATCCTCTCTACCATTTCTGAGTGCGAACAAGTACGGGACGGGCGGTAGGTTCGGGCGAGGAATTACTTCGCCGAATGGCCGCGCGTCGCCGTCGCGACAACGTAGTCGTCGTGGTGCTCGCGGTGCTGGCGATTTTGGGCGGCGGTCGTGCGATTCTCGGATTCTTCAGCACGCCGCCGAAGGGGCCCTCGGACGACTCGACCACGGTGCTGGTCGGGCATGCGCAGCTCGCGGGATCGTTCGCGCGGGACTTCGTGGCCGCCTATCTGGGCGCCACGGCCGGACAGCACGATCAGCTTTCCCGATATCTCGGCGACGATCAGCAGCTCACGCTCCCGGCGACCGGGCAGCTGGTCATCGATCCGTCCGTGGCGTATATCGCCCGCGACCTGTCCACCGGGAGCCTGGATATCTGGGCGGTGACGGTGTCGGTGCGTCTGGCTGCCACGAACCAAGGCGCGGCGGCCGCGACCACCTCGCCGTCGGTCACCGACAGGCAGTACTACCGCGTCGCGGTCTCCGAATCGGGCGGACTGCTGCGGGCGCTCTCACCACCGGCCGTGGTACAGCCGCCAGGTCAGGGGGCCGACCTGGCGCTGGGGTACAGCATGTCATGCCCCACCGATTCGCCAGTGGCCACGGTGTCGAGCGGATTTCTGACCGCCTTCCTGACCGGCACGGGCGATATCACCCGCTACGTCACGCCGAATTCGGCCATTGCCGCCCTGAACCCCGCGCCGTTCACCGGTGTCGACACATTGTCGGTCAAGTCCGACGACAGCAGCTGCGGCCGCAGTAGTGCGTCGGCTCGGGTGCAGGCCATGATCAACCCGAAGGGAGCCGCGGGCGCCGTCCCCACGCTGGCCTACGCCCTGACGATGATTCGCAACGCGGGCGAATGGCAGGTGCAGACGATCGATCCGGTGCCCCTGCTGCGTCAGCCGCTGGCGGTGGTCGCCGGGCCGGGAGCGCCTGTCCCGGCCGCGGGCACATCCTCGGCCACGGCCACCACAACATCCTCACCGACGGCACAGATTCCGCCGGCGACGCAGAACTGACCCGAAAGAGGTGGCGAGATGGTCAACACACAGTTGTCCCAAATTCTGGAGATTATTCTATACGCTGTACGCTGGGGTGGTCTGATCATTATCACGATCATCAGCATGGCGGTATTGATCACTCAGGCGGCAAAATCGAAGCTCTCGCCCGGCGCGATTCTCACCGTGGTCGGTTCCGCCCTGCTGGCAGCGGTCCTGTTCTGGATTCTGCCCACGCTGATCAATTACGCCCGGACCGATTCGGACACAGTACTGCCCAACCATCCCATCGGAAGCAATTACTGATGGCCGAGGTGATCAAGGTGTTCACGCCGATCAAACGGGTGCCCACCATGATCGGCAAGGCACAGAACGGCCAGAAACTTCCCTTCGGTCCCTACACGCTGCCGCAGGTGGTCGCGGCGATCGTCCTGCTGCTGATCGCCTCGGTGCTGGCCATGTCGCTGCCGCTGAATCCGGCCGTCACCTTCGCGGTCGGGCTCGGGCTGACGGTCCTGGTCGTCTTCGGGGTTGGGCTGGTGCCGTACACCGGGGTTCGCATGATCTCGCGAATAGTGTGGGTGGCGCGAGTGATCGTGATCCGCAAACCTCTATCGGCCTCCGGAATGCCCACTCTCATGGATTCGAACCGGAATACCGTATTCGTCGAGGAGAGCTTCGTGATTATCGTACCCGATGCGAAACGGGCCGTTTCGGGTCGTCGGCGGTCCAGCTCAGTACCGCTCCAGATGGCGCAGAGTTGGATCACCGCGGCCGGCCGGGTGGACGAGAACGGCGCACTTCCCAGAGGCAGCTACTGATGGCATTCGAGCGGGATCTGCAGCCCACTGCCGCGATCCGAGGGAATCTGCAATTCACCCACTCGGGCTTGATCACCGCGACCTATTTCATCAATCCACTGGGCTACGGATTGCGCCGGGCGACCGACAAATACGATGTCAAAGCCGCCCACCACGCGCTCATCACCAATGTGCCCAGCGGATCTTTGCTGCTGGGTATTCAGGCGCGTCTGAGCACCATCGATGTGCTGAGTAAAATGGTGGAGGGTGTCGATCTCGACGAATGCGAGGATTACGCGCTCGAGGTCGTCGCCTCCTATGAGCGGATCCGTGCCATCGCACCGAATACCCGGATATTCCTGCTCTCGATTCCGGTCGGAGCCGGCAATCAGGCGACCTCCGCGTTGTCACGGATGTGGCGCGGCAGTACCACCACGATTGACGCGACCGCGCTCTCGAACGCCGAGCTCGAACAATACGAGACGAAGGCCACCGAGATCCTGTCCCGTATCGGGAGCGAATTCGATCCGACGCCGGTTCCGGCGGCGCTGTTCCAATGGCTATGGGAGCACTATCTGGCGCGCGGCGCGGTGGGTGATCCGGACGCCCCGACCCGTGCGGGTGTGCTGGACGACATCACCTCGGCGGTATTCCGCTCGGCCGCCCTCGACGAGGGGGCCCAGGCCGACAGCGGCCGACGCCTGCGGCCCTCGTTCGCCCCGGTGATCAAGGTGGTGCAGCCTGACTACGGCTATCAGCCCTCCTATCAGACGATGCTCACCCCGCGCTCTTTTCCCTACGCCGGCATGACATTTCCGGGCGGGAGCGAATTCCTCAGCGTCGTCGAGGGGATGTCCGAGGTCACGGTCGACTGGGGGATCCGGGTATCGACCAAACCGGCGGAGCAGGTACTCAAGAACAACGAGCTGAGCCTGCGGCGTCTGGGCGAACAGCTCGATCAGCGGGATCAGGAGGTGTCTTTCGCCCAGAACACCCTGATGTCCAAGGCGCAGATGCTGGGGGAATACCAGCAACATTTCGAGGTCAACGGCGGCGAGGCGGAGGTGTCGTTCACCACCGTGATCGCCGTCGGCGGAGCGTCCCGAGACATCACGCTGGATGCGGTCAACACGATAAAACGACGCTACAAGCGATTTCAGGTGGACTTGACCGCGCCGGTCGGCGCCCAGGTCGACCTGTGGTCGATGCTGATACCCGGCAGCCCACCGCGGCGCGCCTACGACGATTTCGCACATATCGTGCCCTCGGACATGTGGGCTGGATTCGTGCCGTTCACCTCCAGCCAGATCGGCGACGACAGCGGTCCGGTGATCGGGGTGAACCTGCTGTCCGGTAATTACGAGCCGATCCATTTCGGCATCATGGAGGCCGCGCTGCACGACCTGTCGGCATCGTTCGCGGTCACCGGTGAACTGGGCTCCGGTAAGTCCTATTTCCTGAAGCTGATCGCGGTGCTGGTGCACGATATGGGCGGCCAGTTCCTGGCGATCGATCGCAGTCAGGTTGGGGAGTGGGCGTATTTCGCGGAGTCGATCGACGACGCCGTCGTCATCGACCTGACCAATCCGACGGTTTCTCTGGATCCCTTGCGCCTGTTCGATCCCGCGGTCGCCGGTGAGCGAGCGACGGATTCGCTGCTGCCGCTGCTGGACTTGTCGCCCACGAGCGGGGCCGGCGCCGTGATCGGCAATCTGCTGACCCGAAAGGGGCTCGCCGAACACGGCATTCGAAGCATGGCCGACCTGCACCGGGTCGTTCTGAAGCTGCGCGACCACGCCGGCGGCGACGAATACACCGATCTGGCGGCCCGGCTGGGCGCCATCGTGGACCGTGTTCCGGTCCTGTTCGACTCGGCGCTGCCGACGTTGCGCCTGGACGCGGCGGCGACGGTCATCCGCAGCCACAACCTGGCGCTGCCGACCGCCGAGGAACTCACCACACCGCACCTGTATAACCGACTGCCGCTGACCAAACGACTCGGCACCGCGCTGTACGAGCTGGTGGGTGTCACCGCGCGCGAGGCATTCCTCACCGACAACGGACGATTCGGGCTTCTGATCGGTGACGAGGCGCACCACTTCACCCAGACCCAGGTGGGCGCCGCGGTGACCTCCGACTTCAGCCGCGACGGCCGAAAGCATCTGGCCGCCATCGGATTGGCCTCACACGACCCCGCGACCGACTTCCAGGGCGCGGCCCACAACCTGATCCCCAACCGCTTCGTCTTCCGGCAGCGCGATGAGGTTCTGGCCCGCAACAGCCTGGAATGGCTCGGCGTGGATCTCGAGGAGGCCCCGTTTCTGCTGCAGATTCTGCGCGAGGAAACCTCCCCGCCGGTCGGCCAGGGACGACAGGTGCCAGAGGAGCGACGCGGGGAGATGTTCATCCGCGACGCCTTGAACCGGATCGGGCGCGGCAAGGTGCTCGGTCCGGCGCGGCCGGACCGAGCCGAAGCGATAAGTAGCACGCCGACCTCTGCGGCGGAGATGCGTGAGCTGATATCTCAGCGACAGGTTGCTCCGTGAGTACCGGAGTTGCGGAGCGTTTTCGGGAACGCGTCACGCGGCTTTTACCCCCAGCACAGGGGCCGGAATTCCTGGCGTGGGAGCGTACGCTCTTCGATTACGACCGGTGGCGACTGCTGGCGGTGGTGCGGCGAGGTCGGCGATGGCTCGGCGCCACCCGTCGTCGGCGAAGGGCGGTATGGCTGCTGACGGCTGTACTCGCGCTGGTGTTCCTGCCGATGGCGCCGGGCGCCACTGCGCAGACCGACACTGCGGTCATCGACACGCCTGCGGCGTCAACGTTGGGTTCGGGGCAGATTACCGATTCCTCAGGCGTTCCATTATCGAACTATGTGTTCGCCACCAATCACGGGAGTTTGTTCAATCCGCAGGATTTCGGTATGTCGAGCGTGGACGAGATCAACTTCGGGCTTTGGGAAAAGGAGTTGGAGTGGTCCGAAGAGGTGAATCACGCGGCAGTTACCGGAGGCGTGCCACAGGCGATCGGCTCGGTACTGACGAAGGTGACCGATCGTTTCTCGAGCCAGCTTGCGATTTCTTCCATACTGATTGTGTGTGCGACTATCGGTGCATTATTCGTCGCGTACTTCGTTGTCCGGGGATTTCATGCCAAGGCCGCCATGCAGGTGGTGACCATGATTCTTGTCGCAATTATCGGGCCACTGTATCTCGCACATCCACTGAGTGATGCGCTGTCCTCGAACGGATTACTCGCGCAAGGGCAGAATTTGGGGATTTCACTCGCGGCGGGATTCAACGGTACGCCAACCACCGAACCCGACGCGATGCAAGCCTCGATGGAACACGATATGGTGGACCAGTTCGGTCGCTATCCGCTTCAGGTGTGGAATTTTGGACATGTGGTCGACAATTCGGCGACCTGCAAGACTGCCTGGACCCGCGGTGCGATGACATCGAATGAAGATGAGATCAAGAGTGGTATGAAGAGTTGCGGCGACAGCGTAGCGTATTCGCTGGCCGCCAACCCGACTGCCAGCCAAATGGGACAAGGGTTCATCCTGGTGGTGGTCGGGCTCTTCGAACTGTTGTTTCAGTTTTACTTGTTCTGGGTGATCGTGTGGGCGTTCTTCCGCGCTGTCTGGTCGGCTGGTTGCGCAATCGTAGGATTTGCGGGCAGCGGTTTCGTGTACGGCCCGCCTCAGATATTTCTTATACGTAGCGTCGTCGAGGGCTTCGTGGCCGCCGGCGCCATGGTGGGGTATATCGCTCTCGACGGCGGGTATGAGCTCTTTGTTGGCGATCTATTCGATGTCGCCCAGGGGCAGACCATGGTGGTGATGATTTTGTGCGTCTTCATGCCGATACTTGCGTTCACCCAACTCAGACGCATGCGCAAGGGGATGGAAAGCGCCAACGACTTCATCGCCAACCGGCTCGGTCAGGCTGCGCAGGGCGGATCCGGCGGTGGCGGCGGTGGTGGGCGTGCGCTCGGCATGGGGAACGCCGCGGCGGGGAATTCGTTGAGCGGGTTCAAGATGATGGCTGGCCTCGCCGCGGCAAATGCGCTGAGCAGCAACTTTGCCTTCGAATGGCTGGCCGGGGCCACCCCGAACTTCCTGCACCCATTTGCTCGGGGGGATAAGTTGGCCAAAAAGGCGAATTCTGATGCATTCAAGCATCATCGTTTCCTGCGCGGAAGGAACAATGCCAACGTGCAGGGCCTGATGCACCGCGAGAAGAACCAGAGGTTGGCCCTTGACGGAGCCGTGGCCTTCGGTGGAATCAATAGCCACCTCGGAGCAGGCGCCGCCATATCCAATGTCGTCAGAGCGGGCGGCAGCCTCGATGACGCATACGCCGCCATGATCGCCTCCGGATTCAGTGCGCCTATAGCCTGGGAGGCAGTACGCTCATGGGGCGGGGCGGAGGAGGAGGCTGCGGGCTATCCGTTGTCCGACGCAAATCTCCGTTTGCTGCTCGGTGCGGCCAGTCGTGCCTCTATTTCTGCGCGGCGGTATGCTATGCGAGATCCGCATCAATCAGCGGAAGAGGTGGCTGCAGATTTCGCAACATTCGAGGCTGCGGCTCATCGATATCGGCGACACCACCGTGGCGGTGTCACGCTGAGTCCCGAGAATCTGGATATCGCCCAGAGGTATTTTGAGTATCCCGATAAACTCCATATCGGGGCACTCCGGGAGCTCTCGGGACTTTCGCCCTATCAAAGCGGGGCAGATTTGAGTGACGATTTTGCTTCGCTTCGGCATGAACTGCGAGACATGGATCCCGAGCACGCTCATCGAGTTCTGGACTGGATTACGAACGAGGCGGCAAAGCGCACATTTGATTCTTCCTTGCGCCTCATGCGTAACCCTGGAGACTATGAAACTATGAGGCAAGCCAGGGAAGCCGCATACTTGACCCAGCAGATACACGGTTTCAAAACCGGGTCCGTCATCGACATCGTGAATCCCCCCGATTCGGACACTGTTCACCTTGCCCCCCACGACTGGAATTCAAGGTTGTCTCCGCTGAGCAGGCGACTGAGGACGCCTCGCGGATACCAGGAATGGCCTCTGAATGGGTCGGTGCCCTGATGCTCAACCGATTTTTTCCGTGCCTTGCAATGGAACTGCGGCCGAACCGCACGTCCTGGACGCTTCAGCGGTGAGGTAGGCCCTGATGGTCGGTCGAGGACAAGGGAACAATGCGAAGCGGTCGGCTGCTGGGAGGATGGTCAGAGGGGTGCAGACAGTACTTTGGGTTGGATCCCTCGCAGCGGGATTCCCCGTCGTTTTCTGGGCGGTCATGATCTTTGTCGGGTTGGTGATCTTCGCAGTGGCGTTGACGGTCGTCGAGTTGGGGAGCTTTACCTCGGAAGCAACGGATGATTGGCATTATCAGTGCGACAGTGCGATCGGGCCGGATCCCGCCGTCACCGAGACCACCGCTCCATCCACTACGGCGGCAGTGACCGAGACTACGGCGCCGTCGCAGTTGCCGACCGCCAACCCGTATGCCGGGCTCACCTTCGCCCCAGGGGATAGTGCCTCGGCCTGGGACCTGGCCTGTGCCACAGCCATGGCATCCGCTCCCTATCAGCAGCAGCCGCTGCAGACGCCGGCCACTGGGGCGGCGATCGATTGCGCCCGACAGGTGGCACTGGCGGACGTGGGCAGTCGGGCTGCCCGGGGCGTCGCGGCACTGACGCAGGAGGTCACACAGTTCGGGGCGATCGCCGGCTCGACCGGCCGGTGTCAGGTTCCGACCACGGTGGTGAATTCCGAGGCGCCCTCCGTTGCTTCGGCGGAGACCTGTGCAGAGTTGGCGAAGTCACCGGAATCCGTTCGACTTCCCAGTACTGTCGCGGCTCAGGGGCTTTGCGGTCAGCGGGTGGTTCCCGCGGCCGCCTCTCCCGGGGACCTGGTGTTCTGGAGCTACAGCGACAACGCGCCGACCCGTGCCGGTGTGGCCCTCGGGCCGGAGCAGATCGTCACCGTGGACCCGGGGACCGGACAGGTCGTCGAGGAGAGCATGCCGACCGGAAGCGATGTGCGGGTGAAACGAGTGCTCGAGGGCGCTTCATGATCCCGAGACCAGAGCCGAAAGGAACGAGCGGAACTGCGGATGCGATGAGCGTCGCTGAAACAGGCCGGGAGGGCGGTGTGTCATGACCAGTCCGGCGACCGATGCGCCGACGGACGATGATTCGGAAACCGCTGCGGCGGACGCGGGCTCGGTTGGTTCGACGCCGTGGTCCGGTCGGACGACGCAGCAGCGTAAAGCGACGCAACCAGGGAGCGGAACCGCAGAGGCGGCGGGCGCGGGCGGGCTGAACGGGCAGATCCAGGCCACCGGGACGAATACGGGTCCGGGTACGGTGGCCCAGAATCCGGTAGGCGCGAGTGCGGCGCCCACCCCGAGCGGTACGACCGTCGGTGCGGCCGGTCCCGGCCAGGCCGCGACGACCGGACCTGGGAATCCTCAGGCGGGAACGGCGGCTACCGTGTCGACGGGGCCGGGGAGCACTCAGACGGACTCCACCGGTGGTTCTGCGTCGGTCGGCGCGAGTTCCGGTGCATCCCTCACTGATCCGCAGCATCTGGCTTCCCTGGCCTCGCCCCTGCTCCAAGCAGGCGCTTCCGCGCTGGAGATGCTGCCGCTGCTCGCCTCGCTCGGCGGTTCCGGTGACGGAACCAGCGGAGGAACCGGGAACTCCGCGCAAACCCAGGACGCGATCAACATTCTCAAACAACTTCAAGACGCTTACGGCAACGGCGGCAGCGGTGAGGTCGGCGCCGGGACGACCGGAACAGGGGCAAACGGGGGCACTGGAACAACCGGTGTCACAACAACTTCGGGCTCAGGTTCTACCTCCGACGCGGTCAAGGCCCATCAGCTCTACCAGCAGAACGTTTCCGCGGCGTTCAACGCCATCGATAACACTCTTGCCGAGGACATCACGATTTTCGCGGGGGGACATTCGGTCAACCAGGCCCAACTGAACTCCCTGTTGAAGGCCATGGACGCCGCACTGGCCCATGTCGGCTCGGCCGCCCTGCTCACCAGCGCGGGCGAGCAACAGGTCACCAAGATCCTCACCACAGCCCTGGCCCAGGCCGAGAAGCTCACCGGCAACACGAGTGTCAGTGCCCAGACCACAGCGGCCGATATCAATGACCTGGCCAACCAGTACATGCTGATCCTGTCCGGCGAGAATCCGAACGCGGGCAGCGGAGGATCCGCGACCACCGCTGTGCGCCAGGCGATTTCGGTCGCGCTGTCTGAGGTCGGCAAGCCGTACGTCTACGGCGCGGAGGGTCCGAACTCCTTCGACTGCTCCGGGCTCACCCAATATGCCGCCGCGGCGGCGGGAGTCCACATTCCGCGTACCGCGGCCGAGCAGTATCAGGAGTTGCAGAAGGTGAACCCGGCCAACATCCAGCCAGGCGACCTGATCTTCCCCGACGCCGAATTCAACAATGGCGACCCAGGGCACGTCATGATGTACATCGGCAACGGCGAGTGCGTCGAGGCCCCGCATACCGGTGAGGATGTCAAGGTGATCCCCCTGCCCAGCGGCTATCACGCCAGCCGCTGGGCGTAAGCCCCTCCGGGCATGGCGGTTACGGTTGACCGCTCGGCTCGCCGGCGGTCGCCGCGGGCAACGAACTCGGGTCCGCCTTGGACAGCGGGTCGGCGATGTCCTCGAGCGACTGCCCCTCGGCGTTCACGCCGAAGAACCATGCCACCAGCCCGCCGGCGATCATCGCCGCCGCGCCGATGACGTATCCGATGGTCAGCGGGAACCGATCCGGGCTCGGGTTGTCCGATCCGCCGATCAGGCGGCCGAACAGCCACGGCGCGACCACGCCGCCGGCACCCTGGGAAATCGCGAAGAAGAACGAAATCGCCTGGCCGCGTAGCTCCAGCGGGAAGATCTCACTGACCGTGAGGTAGGCCGACGACGCGCCCGCCGAGGCGAAGAAGAAGATGAAGCACCAGAATATGGTCTGGGTCGTGGCGTTCAGGATGCCCGCGTGGAATGCCCAGGCGGACAACAGCAGTAGCACGCCCGAGCCGGCGTACGTAGCGAAGATCATCTTTCGGCGGCCGATACTGTCGAACAGCGGGCCTAGCACGATGGGGCCGATCAGATTGCCCACGGCGAACGGGAAGAAGTAGTACCCCGTGTGGTCGGCCGGGACGTGATAGAAGTGGATCAGCACCAGACCTTCGGTGAAGAAGATCGCGTTGTACAGGAATGCCTGGGTGACCATCATCGTGAAGCCCAGGAACGATCGAGAGGGATAGCGGCCGAAGAAGATTCGTGCCATCTGCAGGTAAGACAGGCGATCGGAATCGACGATGTCCAGGGCCTTGCTCTCGTCGACCGGCGGCAGATCCACACCTCGCGCGCGTACCCGTGCCTCGATCTCCTCGACCGTGCGATCCGCCTCCTCGGCCCGGCCGTGCGTGAGCAGCCACCGCGGGCTCTCCGGGATCTGGCGGCGCACGAAGATGATGATCAGGCCGAGCACGGGACCGATGAAGAAGCCGATCCGCCAACCCCATTGGATCGGCACGTAGTGCTCGTTGAACAGGATGAGGCTGGCCGCGGCGCCCAGGGCCGCACCGCCCCAATAGGTTCCGTTGATCGCGATGTCCACCCGTCCGCGATACTTGGACGGCATGATCTCGTCGATCATCGAGTTGATCGCGGTGTACTCGCCGCCGATCCCCGTGCCCGCGATGAATCGGAAGAGGTACAGCGACACCGGACCCCAGGCGAATCCGGCCAGCCCACTGCCGACCAGATAGATGCCCAGGGTCAGGACGAACAGCTTCTTGCGGCCGAGTTTGTCGGTGATCCGCCCGAAGACGAGCGCGCCGACCACCTCACCCGCCAAATACCACGACGCCGTCGCGCCGACCTGCCCGCTGGTCATATGCAGGGTGTGCGGGCTCTCCAGCACCCCACCCAGGCTGCTGACGATCTGGATCTCGAGCCCATCCAGAATCCAGGAGACACCGAGGCCGACAACGATGAGCCAATGAAATCTCGTCCAAGGCAATCGGTCCATCCGTGCGGGGACCAAACTTCGGATTATGGTGGGGTTTGTCGTCATACTGTACCGCCCTCATGATGAACTGGTTTGTCCGGGTCGATGCTAATAGTGCAGGCACGTTCCCATCACCGGTTTCCGTGAATTCTAGTTGGTCCATGGGCCGACATGGGTGTCCGACATGATCATATCTATGATCGTCGCTCTATTCTTCCACCGTACCGCGTCGTTCAGGTCGGCCTGATTGTCGGTTTCCCAGTATCGGGTGGCCGCCCGGGAAAGCCCATCGGCAAGCTGGCTTCCCGTATATCGGCGGGCATCGTCGCTGATCTCCCCCCACCGCTGCCGCATTGTGCGCTGGTTCGATCCCTGTCCCTGCGTCAGGCTGGCATTGAAGGTTTCCCATGGTTCATCCCAATGATTCCGCACCTCGGTGATGAAGTTCTGATCTGCCTGACTGAGATGCTGGAATCCACTGGGATCGAACGGCCTCGCGTCATACGCGAACAGTGCTGCGATCTCGGCCATCTGACCTCGATAAATGTCCCTTTCTGCCGGATCGGGAAAATGTCGCGCGTTGCGGGCGAGTTCTACGGCCGCGGCCGCACGATTCAGTGGTCCGTATTCCGCCGGATTGTCCTCGGCGGCCAAATTCAGCCGAGCGCGGGCCTCTACGGCGCCATACGCCATACTTCTCGAATATCTTGCGTTTATCAATGCACCCACGGCATCCGCGGGATCATTCGTGAGCCCGAATACGTTCGATACTGCGGCAGCGGCCGAACGAGCGTTGTTTCCGTGGAATTCGCGTACCGCCTCTCTCGCTTCATGGTCGTGCGCTATCTTGTTGGCAGTCAGGCGGGCCATCCAGCTTTCGCTTGCCCGTTTCGGAATCTTCCCGAGCATCATCTGGTAGTTGAGCCAGGTGTTGTCCCAGCTCGCCTTCGATCCGTATGTCAGCGGGCTCGGCCTGCGAAATACGTAGGAAGTGACCGGGTTGGCATTGAGAAGTGCTAGTTCGGTGGCGAGATGACCTGGTGAGAGCGAATAGCGCAAGCTGTTCATGCCCATTCCGCCAGTGCTGCCGACCGCCTCGCCCGGTTTGCCGGTCAATGCGCCCTGTAACTGGTCGACGATCTGACTCTGACCGAGCAGGAGGTTCTTGTCGATGCGCCGCAGGAGCACGAATCCGGCAATCATCCCACTCCCACCGACGAGAATCACCTCCATTCCACTGCCGGGGGCAGCCTCGAAGATATCGTTCGCGATCATCGCGTACCCACCCAGATAGATGAGATAAACCAGCATCGACCAGGCGTCCCCGGCCACACCCACGAGGGCGCGCACCAGGCCGAGTTGAGTGCGCCCGTAGATGAACCCGCCTACGGTGAGCGCGAAGATGAGGCGAAAACCGTTGGTAATGGCCGATAGTGCGCACAGCACGACCTTGATCGAGAGATACGCCAGGAACATCAGCAGGATGGTGCCGAATGTGACAACCACCAGGCCCGTGCCGATCTGCCCCATACTCGGATTCTGCGTCATAGCGTAGGCAGAGGACGCTCCGCAGCTGCGCAGTCCGGACTCCACCTGCGATTCGCTACCGGCGAGCACCCCGTTCGACCAGGCCGCGCGGCACGTGGGCGAATCATCGACGATGGCGTCGAAATTCCAGGTCTGCAGGAGATGTCGAGGGATATTGGTGGCCAGCGTTCCCGTCACGGTGTTGATCGTGGCCTGGCCGTTGCCGGTGTCATCCCCGTTCAGCGCGGCCACGATCGAGAAGCCGAGGTTGCGAACCTGACCCAATACGCCGTTGGGTGAAAGCACATCGGCGAGCGGATGGGCCAGGAATATCGTGCCCAGCGTGGCGACGGCCACCATCGTCACGACCTGCAGCGTGGCCTTGGCATAGCTGCCGCGCAGCACGAACCACGCCACGAACAACCCACCGATGGTGACCGACAGCACCAGGATGACGGGGGTGGTCAGCTGCCCGGTCAGCGTATCGGCGACCTTCGTCAGCGCCGCGTCGAACCAGCCGAGCCACGAGAAGCTCCACACGCACTGGGTGAGATAGAGCGCGAGGAGTGACTCGACCACGAAGACCATCTCGAGACCGCGCAGCCCGGTAGCCAGCATCGTCTGCCCGGGATTCAGGATGCTGCCATCTTTGGTGGCGTACAGGTAGTCCCACACCGGGACGCCGTACGAGTCCCGGATATCGGTGAAGCTGAGTCCGTTGATCGCGGAGGTGTTGGTGCCGGTGGTTGTGGGCCCGGCATACGCCCCGGCTCGTGAGCAGAGGATTGCGGTGGTGGTCAACTCGACGAGGGTGGCGATCGTGAGCAGGACGGTCGAGCGACGTCGCCGGGACGCGGTGGCCCAGCGCGCGCAGCACCCGATGACCGAAACCGGTTGTGCTGGAGCGTGCTTCAGCCGATGAGGCCTGTGCGATCCCGTCTCGACTGCGAGCGCTGGCATCGTTTCACCGCCCATCGGCATGAATCAATGGTTGCCGCAATGCGACCTGTCTGTTGTGACGGCGTTAATCGTCCCGATGTTTGATGGTACATTAAAGGTGTCTTACGGTACCGAACATTGTTAGGTCGACCCGGTCATGGCCTGCTGGGCTCAATATCCGACGTAGGACAGGCCCTCGTGCAGTCGGACGATACCCGGCACGTTGTCGACCGAGCCGTAACGGCCGATGGCGTAGCGGACACCCGCGACGATGTTGTCGACAGGATTCCAGATGTTGGTATGGCCGGGCAGCGCATGGGCGTAGAAGGTCGAGTCGATGGTCTGCATCAGCCCCTTCGACGGGTGCCCGGCCGCGGCGTTGCTGTCCCAGCCGTTGATCGCGTTCGGGTTGCCGCCGGACTCGTGCTGGATGATCGCCGCGATATCTGCAGGATTGATATGGCTGACGTCGTATCCGTTGGCGCGCAGCAGGTCCAGGGCACCGCCGATCCACTCGGCCTCCGTGCCTGACGGCATGGCCAGTGGCGGACCGGCCGAGAAGCCGGAATAGACGGCGGTCGGGTACGACCTGATACTCGACTCCCGTAGGTAGCGGTCCGCGAGGGCGGATATCCTGTCGGCGGTGATGGCCGAGACCGAGTGTCCTTGCCCGAGAACGGTTCCCGCGCGGTGTAAGGCGGTATCCATCACACCGATCAGCAAGGCGCGTCCGGCGGCCGAGTCGGGCACCGTGCCCAGGGCCGTGATGGACGAATCGACATCGGCCAGGATCGCCTGCATCGCCGCGCGACCCTGGGCCGTATTGCCGGCGGCGCCGGATAGCAGTGAGGTGAGTTCGGTGTTCACATCGCCCATCGCGGTGCCCGATTCCGATGTGGTCTGGGCAGCGCTGGCGTAGCCGGAACCGACCGGGCCATCCCAGGCGGACAGGCCGGCCGGTTGGCCGCTCGTAGCGAGTCCAGGCGGAGTCACGGACTGTCCGATATCGGAAACAGGAGCTCCCGCACCGTAACTGGCGGCCATCATGGCCAGTGTGCCGAGGGCGGTAGCGGCGAGTGGTGTGGCGGAGGCTTGGCCGGCGAGCGCGCCCGACAGGGGCAGTGCGGCGGCCGCAGCCGGCGTGACGGCCGCCACGCCCTTCGTCGCGGCAGTTGTCGCTGGTGGTGGTGCCGCCGTTGTCAGCTCGAGCGGTGTCAGCCGAGGTCGTTTCGGTGCGGAACGCCGCTGTGGAGACGGTGCCGTCGTCACCTCGGGGTGGGCTCCCGGGACAGCCTGGTCGTCGTCGGAGTCCGGATCCGGGATGTTCCGAGTAAGGGGCATCAGTACCCCACGTAGGCTTTGCCCTCGTTCACGGCGATCACGCCCGGAACGCTGCTCAGCGAGCCGTACCTCGCGATGGCATAGCGAGTTCCGGCAATGATATTGGAGACCGGATCGTAGATGTTGGTGTTGTAACCCGGCACCGCGTATTCGCTGAAGGTCGATCCGATGGTCTGCATCAGGCCGCGGGACGGGTCGCCGGCCGCGGCGTTGCTGTCGGTTTCGTTGATAGAGTCAGGATTTCCGCCCGACTCGTGCTCGATGATGACGGCGAGATCCTGCTCGTCGGCCGCGGTGAGTGTGATGCCGTACTTCTTCAGCACCTGTGCCGCTTCGGAGATCCATTGGCCGACGGTGCCGCCGACGCTGTTCACCCCCGCTACCGACACTGTGGCGTTGGGGTTCTCTCCGGACAGGATCAGCAGGTATTGGTTGGCGAGTTCGTTGATGTCGGTGGCGGTCGTCTGCGCGCTGGTCGTGGTGTTCCCGGCGAGCTTTTCCGCCTGGTCCAGGGCGATGGTGAGGATCTTGGTGACCTGTTGTTCGCCCGCGCTGGTGAGCAGGGCGGCCGAGCCGACATGTGCCAGCGCGGCATCCACGGCTTGGAGCAGGGAGTCGAGTTGGGACTGGTCGACCGTATGGCCTCCGGCAAAGGAGGTCACCAGGTTGGCGAGCGTGTTGTCTATCCCGTTGAACGCCGCCGCGACGTTCTCCTGGTAGATCTCGTGGGCCTTCAGCGCCTCCGCGGTCGACCCCGTACCGGAACCTGTTGTGGCGCCGGTAGTTCCGGTAGTGCCGGTACCGCCGGTACCCGAATTGCCGTCGCCATAGGCCGACTGGAGTTGTTCGAGGATATTGATCGCGTTCTGGAGTTGTGCGGAGTTCCCGCTGTCGCCTGTGCCGCCACCGGAGCCGGCCAGTGCCGCGGCCAGCATGGGCAGTATCTCCAGGGCCGAGGCGCCGACCTGGAGCAGCGGTGCGGCGAATGTGGCGAGTTGGCTCGGATCGAGTGGCGACGCACCGGAACTTGTACCGCTGGGTGCGGAAGATGCTGTGGTGGAACCTGTTCGAGGGCCTCCGGGATCGGCGGATATAGCTCCGGGCGTTCCCGCCTGTGGGTTCCCTGGCCCCGTCGTCCCAGCTTGCCCCGGTGCCGGTGCGCCCACCGTGACACCTTGCGGCGCCGCGGTCGTACTCGCTGCCGGGGGAGCGTTCGTGCCATCCGAATTCTGCGTCGCCGTAGTCGAGCCGGTCTGATTCCCGGAACCCTGCTGGGCTGGATTGTTCAGATCACCGGTGGTCCCCGGTGCGCTTGTCCCGGGAGACTGCGTCCCTTTGCGCTGGGAAGTCCGCCCCGACCACGGTGTCGTACTGCTCGTGCTCGAATTATCCTGTGTACCGGTTGTCGCCGCATCATCGTCGGCGGGCGCCTCGGCCGTCGGACTCGTCACCGCCCACCACCCGGCACATCCGTCACCCCGCACGGATAGCAGAGCGGTGTGGGGTCCATGAGCCGCGAGTGGTGGAGGCTCATCCGGTACTTCCTCCTGCATCGATGACGGGGCACCGACAGCATCCTTACGGTCACGGACATAGGTGCCCTTTGGGCATCCGACGATTCCATCCTGACCTGCCCTCACCAGTCGGCGCTTCCCATCGCTGGGAATCTTCGACAATGGGCTTGTTCGGAAACAGTTCCGTAGATGGTGGTCAGGCAGGTGATCTCATGGGTTTGTTCGGTCTGAGCTGGGGAAATATTGCTACCGGCCTGGCGAGCGGGGTCGGATTCGCGGTGGGCGGGCCGATCGGCGCGGCACTCGTGGGCGGGGCTGCTTCCTTTGCCACCAATATGATCGACGGCCAAAGTCTCACTCATTCCCTCGAGTCCGCCGCGTTGACCGGGGCGGTTGGGTGGATCGGTGGAGGGCTCGCCGGTGGTGCGTTGGACGGAGTTACGGACGCCGCTGAGAATGCCGTGGCCGGTTTAGGCGAGAGATTCGCCGGTAATGCTACCTGGGCTGAGGCGCGGGAATTTGCAATGGACGATATAGGTCGTACAGGATGGGGCTCCATTGCGGCTGGTGCGGGTGCGACAGCAGTCAATCAAGGTGCGGATAAGGTATATGCGGGCGAGGTACCCGCGGCTAAGACTACTGCGATTACCTCTATTCCTACCGTAAACATAGGAAACGGTACGGATTCGAATACGATCACCGACGCGAGCCCCTATGTGACCACAGCATCCTCCGGGATCCCTGTATGAGTGGCTGGACGGTGTGACCTATGGTTGCGTCCACTGCATCTACTTCTGCCGTCGTCATGGACGATATGTACCTGCCGGATCGGATAGCCATGAGGGCTCGAAGCTATCCACGGCAGTACATCTTTCTCGATCAGACCGCAGAGTTGATCCTCTCGACCCGAGACAGTATCTCGACAATGTTTCGAGCCTGTGGCGAGGGATCGAAACTCCCCCCGCCGACTCTTGCGGCCGTGACGCAGGTTCCTCAGATTTCGGCGG
The DNA here is from genome assembly GCF_019038435.1 of Nocardia alni. Lineage (GTDB taxonomy): Bacteria > Actinomycetota > Actinomycetes > Mycobacteriales > Mycobacteriaceae > Nocardia > Nocardia alni. The sequence continues at coordinate 23,396 of NZ_JAGPOX010000076.1, read as the reverse complement.
GCCAGTCCCAGGTATTCGACAATTATGCCAGTACGGCTGCGGCCCTACAGGCCGACTGGGAATCGCTTCTGACGGAATACAATAATGTCCTCGACAAAGTGCGGGCGTCCGCCACCATCAGCACCGAGTGTCAGAACGGTTTCAATACCGCTATAGCGGCATTCAATCAGACTGTGGGGCTACCGCCGGCGGGCAACGAATCCGAGGACCAATATCTCTGGACCGCCATGGATACTACGGTGCAACAGGTGGATAAACTTTACACGGCAGCGAACGGTGATCAGGGCAGTACGGCCAGCGGCATCCCCAGTACTGCCGGTAATAATAATAATGGATCGAATTCGGATCAGGCAGCTGCCAACGATTTGGCTGCCCAGGAAGCTGCTGATGCTGCGGCGGGCAGTGGGAGTGGCGCTTCGACCGCCGTATCCACCGACTACAGCAGCCTTTTCCCGTCCAGTAGTACCGATGGCTCCTACACCACCACCGGTTCCGGTGGCAATGGCACCGGGAATTCGTACGGTTCCTCCTATGGCGCCGGCAACTCCGATATCGCCGGCGAACTACAAAATGCGATCGACTCCCTGCAGAACTCGGCGAACGACAGCAGCGGCAGCTCGGGTTCGGATATGAGTAGTTTGATGGACTCCATGATGCTGCCCATGATGATGAATCAGATGTCGGGCCGCGACAATAACGATTCCGACCTCAACTCCCTGCGCAATCAGGGCGCTTCGGGCAGTGCGGCCCAGCCCGCGCCGCCGCCGGTCAGTCAGTCCCCGTCGTCCGTGCAGGCGACTCAGCAGCCTGTCACGCCCGCGCCGCCGGCCGCGCCCAGCAGCCCGTCCTCGACCCAGCCGACCGGTACGCCGCCGGGCCAGAACTCGGACGGCAGCGTGACCTACACCTTCGACGACGGTCGCACGCAGAAGGTTTCGGCGATCGTCGCGCAAGCGTTGGATGCCGCGCGAGCGAACGCCGACGGAACCGACGCGCAGGCCGCGTACGCCAAGACGTCGGTGAAGTGGTCGGATGCCAAGCACATCGGCGATGCCGTGGATCCGTACCAACTGATGACCGGCGACGTCGCGACCTGGGACAACCGAACGGCGATCCTCGTGGTTTTCCCACCGGATCAGGCCAGCGCCACCGGATCCCTGGAGGTCATGGTCCAGGGCAAGCTGCAGCCGTTCACTCCGGAAATGTCGGACAAGCAAGGAGATTTCGGTCAGTTCAACGGGTTCGCCCACCCGCACGGCATCGAGATGAGCGCCGACAGCGGCGCAGCCACCGGTGTCACGGCCGCCGCCGCGGCGCCCGCGGACCCCACCGGGGGCGCGATGTCGGCGCCGGCGGTGGCGGCGGCGCCGACGGGCTGATCGTGGGCCAGAGGTGAGCGAGGTGAACAGGAGAACGCTATGCCGTTGAATGTCGACCCGGCGGAACTGATCTCGTCGGCTCAGCAACTCGCCGAGACAGCGCGTGGCACCGCGGCCGCGCTGCCCGGCAGCTGGGTGGTGCCCGCGGGCGCGGATCCTGTTTCCGCACAGGCGGTCCCGGCCCTCAACGCGCAGGCACAGGCGCTGTTCAATCAGACCAGCGCCGTACTGCGGGGTGTGCACGCCACGGCCGGCGAGATCGGCGCATCGGCGGCGGGTTACTCCGCCGCCGATGCCGAGGGTGGCGCCATGGTGAACGGGGCGGGCAGCGATGTGCTCACGAATCCCATTGCGTCCGCGGAGAATTTCGGCCCGCGCACGGCGCCCGTGTACACGTTTCCGGATACCGGCGCCTCGATCGATCCGCTGACCTTCGCCGAGGGGCTGCATTCGGGTCCCGGCACCGGCCTGGCGAGCGGATTCGCCGACGACGTGCGGCAATACCTCGGCGGTGCGCATACCGACGCCACGGGCACGGTCACCGATACCGCGCAGACCATGCAGAATTGGACACCGGTCGGGACCCGGGCCGCTACGGTCCTGACCGGGCACGCGAGCAACCTGGACAGTCTGGGTTCCGGAATGCGGTCACTGGTCGATGGTGTCGATACCTACAGCGGCGCATTCCAAACGGCCAAGGCCACGCATCCGACCCCGCAGGAGATCATCGCCACCCGTCAGGAGTTGCTCGGTGCGATGCGATCCAAGAACGAGGTCGCAATGGCGGCCGCGCTGGCGAAATACCAGGAGCAGAATGCCCGGTCGGCGGCGACGATCAGTAGTTACGCCTCGACGGTGGGCGCCAAAACCGGCACGAGCGCCGCGACCTCGAGCGCGGCGACCTCCGCCGCCACCTCGAATTCGAGCACCGGCTCCGGTTCCAGCGATCTCAGCAGTCTGGCGTCGATGCTCCCGCTGATGAGCATGATGGGCGCACAGGGACTTTCGTCGCAGAACTCGAAAATCGGCGATTCGACCGACAACGCCCTGTCCTCGGATGGTGGGAGCGGCGATGATTCCTCTCTCCCCGATATCGGCTCGGACATCGATACGGCACTGGCCCCGATGAGCAGCAGCATCGGCGATGCCACCTCGGCTGTCCAGAATGTCGCGCTGGGTGCGATGCCCATGGTCGCCGCCGCGTCGAGCCTGAATGCCGCGTCCCTGCCCGAGGCGGCGGTAAGCGACGCGCTGGGCCCCGCCGCGGCGATGGATGCCCAGGCCGCCGAGGCCGGGCGAGCCGGCTCCGGCATGCCCTATATGCCGATGATGCCCGGCGGCGGTGCGGGTATGGGTGCGGGAGCCGGCGGCGCCGAACGTAGCCGGGTGGTGGCCTGGCATCCCGATCGGCTCATGTACGTCGACGACACCCCGCACACCGAGCAGGTGATCGGCGAGAAGCCGACGATCGCCCCGACCGTGACACCGCCGACTCCGCTCAACCAACCCGGAGGCACCACGTGAACGATATCCATCCCGATGTGCAGGCGGCCCTGGACGCCGCTCGCGAATTGCGGCATCGGATCGCCGACCTACGCGAGCGGATCGACGCCATCCGGGCACGCCGGCCGTCGCCGAGCGGTCTGGTCGTGCCCGAGATCGACGCGATGGGCCGGTTGACCTCCCTGTATCTGGCGCCGGGCACCTGCGACCGGTTCGACAACGTGGAACTGGTCGCCGAGATCATGGGCGCCATCCGCGACAGCACCGCGGACGCTGCCCGCCAGTACAAGACGATCATGGACAGTGACCCCTGGGTCGATACCGAGCCGGATGCCCAGCCCGAGCAGGAGCTGGAATCGGCCGTCGCCTCGCCCGAGGCGTCATGACCGAGTCCCTGGAAGCCGAGGTCACCGCGGCGGACGCGGTGCGGTGGCTGCACGAGGAGGGGCTCATCCGGCTGGCCTCGGTGGGCGGGCGTATCCCGGACCCCATCGTCGCGTACACGATCGATATCGGCACCGGTACCGTATCCGCCCATCCGGCAACGGGTGTCGGGCTCGGCTCCGATGTGGTGACGCTGTCTGCCGACGATCTCCCGGGTCCGATCGGCACGCCGAAACGGCTTGTGGTCGTCGGTATTACGTCTGCCGATGCGGTACTCGTGGTGGACCTCGCCGTCGCGGACCGTATTTCGATCAACGGTGAGCGTCCCGAGACCGCCGCGCGCGCGTGGGTGATGCAGTTGCTGCTGAACTCCGAGGTCACGATAACCACCAACAGCGCGGATCTGGCAATCGCCGAGAGTCCGCGCTGCCGGCACGGATTCATCCCCGGGGCGGGCGCGACGATCGTCACGATCGACGACAAGCGGCCGCCCGTCACCACGGTCACCGTGGACTCGTCGAACGACGGCCCCGATCATCTGGACATCGCCACCGGTGGCGTCGGCGAAATGTATCTGGGCGCGCGGTTCTGGCAGCTGCGCCAGATCATGAGGGTCGAGGACGGCGCGTGGGAGGCGCTGGCGCAGCGGCTGGCCGCCGAGGACGACCCGAATCCGAATCCCGAGACGGAGACCAGCTGATGACAGACGTGACACCCGAGGAGCCCAGCCGCGTCGAGCAACCGGACTGGCGCACCATGACCTACGAGGTCTTCAACCCGGACCATACCGTCGGTGCGGCCTGCGATCGCGACGGTGAGATCATCGGCCTGCACATCACCGACGAGGCTCGCGAGAACGGCGACAGCTGGCTGGCCGAGGAGATCGTGCGGCTGGCCCGGCTTGTGCACTTGAAATCACGCGTCGGGCTGCGGGCCGAAATGGAACACAAGGGCACCCGTCCCTACACCATCGACGCATTCGATCTGCCGACCGAGAACTCCTATCGGGCCATCGAGCGGGCCGAGTTCGGCGGGACAGGCGCCTGAATCCGCCGCTGCGCGCACGCCGGAAGGAACAGCGTGGACGTCCACGATATCGATGATCCCGAAGAGGTGATCGCGGCGGCCGGTCGCTACCGCCTCGCCGCCTCCGCCGTCACCGACCGCGTGGAAGGGACGTTGCGGGAGCTTGTCCTGCCTCGTCGGGCGGAGTCGGTGCTCGATCGAGCACTGGCGGCCAGACTGCACTGGGTCTGCGCGGCGCTGTCTCGCCGCGTGGATGGGCATGTGGCGCGGGTCGATACGAGCATCCGGTTCGCGGTCACGGCCGTGCGGGCACTCGAGGACGCGGATCGGACGGGCGCCGGGCATATTCGCGGGTCCGGGCCGGGCTGAGCCGCCGTGCAGCCGCAGAGCATCTACTGGACGGCCATCGTCGGTGACAACTGGCCGGTAATCGGTCCGGCGGAGTGGGGCGCGCTGGAGGCGGTCGTGCGCGACGGCTCGGGCGCGCTCGACGTGGACGGTCTCGAGCAGGCCCGCAGGGATTTCGAGAGCCGGGTGAGAGCCAGCCAGTCCCTGCAACTGATCAAGGACGATATGCTTGTCCAGCAAGGGAATTCGCGAGATCTGGCGAATATGCTCACGGCCGCCGCGGAACTGTTGCGGGACTTCGCCGAGCTGGCTCACCGGACGCGCAATCAGATTCTCGATGTCGTGGATCGGGCGACCGACAGTATCACTCGGATACACCCGGGGCTCGTAGCCGAGCCGAGAGCTGTCCAGGCGTATCGCATCGTCGCCGCCGCGCGGGACGAGGTCGCCGATGTGGTGTCGAGCGCACTGCACGTGGCCGATGTGCCCTGGTCGCGGGCACAGGCCGAGATCGCCGAACCCCTGGGGTCGACCGCCCCGGCGCCATCGTCGCTGGCCGGCGACTCGCCGGACAGTCGGGCTCCCATGACGACCGACGAACCCGGAGATTCGGCGGCGGCAGTGCCCGTCGACTCCCCGGACACGTCGGAGTATGCGGACGCGACAGCCGATTCCGATCCGTTCCTCTGGCCGATGGCGTTCGCGCCCCAGGAGGAGCCGCCCATGACGGCCGGGACCCGGTCCGGACCGGATCAGCGGCCGGAGGTATCCGCAGGACGGGAGGAAGCGGCGAGCAACGGTGAGGCCGATCATTCGGCGCGCAGTGACCCGGCAGCGGATGCTCGGTCCGCTGTGCGCGCACCCGACGAAGACCGGGTGTCATCCGGACCCGCCGTCGTGCACAACGCCGAGAAGGAGCACAGCAGCGCCGAGATGATCCGTACCGTCGTCGGCGGTGCGATGGCCGCGGCGGCCACCCCGGCCTTCGAGGTGGGCGGCGTTCGGGTCGACGGTGATCTGATGCTCGCCCGCACGATCCTCGGCGGGATCCTGTCCGCGGTCGAATCATCATGGTCCGGAGTGGGATACGCGGTGTCGGTGATGCGGCACCCGGGTGGTGTGCGGGCGTTCGTGGCCTCGAACGAGGGGCGCGGCTGGTTGCCGCCCGGACTGTATCTGCCGCGTGCTACCTCGACCCCCGCGCGGTGGGCCGCGGCAAATTATGCCGCGTGGGAAGGGATTTCGGATCCGGCGCGGGTGCTGGCCGAATTCGGGCTGGCGTGGGGAGCACAATCCGGGGCGCGGTTGTCGGCACTGGTGTCCTCACAACGGATCGAGCCGGATATGCGCCGGCAGTTGGGTGAGATTCCGATGGAGGGTCGGGTGGCCGCGTCGTCGGCCATGCCGCTGACCGCGCCCGGTCCAGGACTGGTGGACCGGCTGGGACTGGTCGGATCGCCGCGGCTGGTGGACCGCGTCGAACGGGTGCCCGCACATCTGATCGGTGCAAGTTGTGTCGAGCTGGCGTGGGACGCGCACGACCGGGTCGGGCAGCTCGCATCGAGCAGTGCGGAGACATTGGGTGTCCCCGCCTTGCGCGAGCGAGTGCTCACCGCCGTTCGCGGCGGGCGCGAGGCGCCCGCGCAGTGGTGGGACGAGCTGCGCGACATCGACGATCTGCTGGCGGCTACGATCCTCGCGCGCCGCGCCGACGTGTCCGGTGTTCCGTTGGGGGAATTGCGATCCTCGCGCTCCAACCCGGAGCTGACCGCGCTGCGTGCGATGGTGTTCCAGCGGCGCTGCGATGAATTGACGCTGATGCTGGCATTGCCACTGGACCGGCAACTGCTGCGCGACGCGATCTATGCCCACGGCCAGATCGTCGACCACCCTGTGCTGACCACCGCACCCCCCGTATCCACGGCATTTCCAGCCGACCCGGCTCGAGCACCGGCATAGGGCCGACCACCTGCTCGGGTGTCCGGGCGCGTTCGCACGGGCCGAATTGGTGTGAGTTCACAACGGGCACTGCCGAATCGCGGTCGAATCCCCAGCCCTGGGAAGCGAGGAAAATGAGGGGACTGGTGGGTGGAAAGGATCTGATTCAGCATGCCGGACAGCTTGGATGTCGACCTGCAATTGCTGTATGACCTTGCCAACCAGCATGATCAGGTCGCCGACGATACCCGCACCTGGGCGCAGCCTCCCACGGAATGGCTGGCGAGCTTCCCCGACACCTACGGCAAGATCGCACATCCGGTACATCAGGCGCTGAATCGTTATTACGACGCACGCCAGCGGGCAGGCGAAGCGCTCGCGGACGGGCACAACAAGACCGCGGCGGCACTGCGTGCCTCCGCGGAGGCGTTCGAGCAGGCCGACCAAGCCGGTGCGACGCATATCGGGCGGGCCGGTGACCAGTTCGGCGGGCATCCCGGGTACTCCGGTGGCCCATCGTCGGGGCCGATGGCGCCGGCTGGGCATGGCGGGGGACCGGCGGCGGCGCATACCGCAGCACCTGTCGGCATCCCACCCGGGGGTGGCCCACATGCTGGTGGGCCGTCGACCACGTCGACACCGGAAGGCCCGCTGGGGCAGATACCGGGAGGCGACGGGGGCGGTCCAGATTCGCAAGGCCCCGGAGGTTTCGGTGTGGTGCCACCTGCACTGACCGGATCCGGCACCGTGCCCAGCTCCGGATTCGGCACGTCGCCGCTCGGCGGATTCGGCGGGTTCGGTGGTCCGGGTGGCGGCCCGGGTGGCGGTCAGGGGCCCACCCCGCTAGGACCGGAAGGTCCGATACCGATCCTCGTGCCGACGCCGTTCGCCGCGGCGGTCCATGCCGTGCGGAAGCGAGAGAACGATCCCGCCGTCGTGAACGGCGTCACCGACGACGACCTGCTGATCGCGCGGACACTGCTGGGTGCGGTGCTGGCAACCGTGGACTCCTCGGTCGCGGGCACGGCCTGGGCGGTGTCGGTGATGCGCGGACCTGCCGGGGTGGGCGTGTTCATCACCTCCAATGAGGGCCGCGGCTGGTTGCCGCCCGCGGTGTTCCTGCCCCGGGAGGTGTCCACACCGTGGTTGTGGGACGAGGTGCTCGATCCCGACGGGACCGGTGCCGGATCGCCGTGGGAGGGCGTATCGGATCCCGCGCGTGTACTGGTCGAGTTCGGCTTGGCCTGGGGCCCGCCGGCCGGTGCGAAGCTCTCGGCCCTGGCCTCGTCGGGGCCGATCGATGCGGGCCTGCGGGCCCAGTTGAGCGATGTGCCCATGCAGGGGCTCGTCGGTCCGTCCTTCGACGTCGATCTGCGGGTCTTCACTCCCGACACGGCCGATCGGCTCGGGCTCACCGGATCGAAGCCGGCGTTGGAACAGGTTGCGGCCGTGCCCGATTCGGCGGTGCGCTCGCGATGCATCGAACTCGCCACCGATGCCGACGCACAGGTGACCCGGTCCGTCGCGGCCACACCGGACGTGGCCGCGGCACGCCGGCTGCGCGAGGCGATCCTGACCGCGGTCCAGTCCGGGCGCCCGGTGCCTCGCACGCTGTGGGACGACCTGCGCGACGCGGACGACCTGCTCGCGGCATCCCTGCTGACTCGCCGGGTCGACGTCGGACGGGTCGAGGTGGGCGCGTTGCGCCTCGACGACGAGGCCGGCGCGCTGCGCGCCCTGGCGTTCGAAAGACGCTGCAACGAGCTGGTACTGGCGCTGGCCGCCGACGATTCCACGCGGCAGAGCCTGCGGGACGCGGTGTACGCACACGAGCAGATCGTGGGTCATCCGCAGTTCGTCGCGGCTCCGGTTGCCGTGTCGGCGCCGGAGGTCGAGCGCGTTGCGCGTCCGGCCGCTGCCGGTGGCGTGGACTTCGTCCGGCCGGTGACCGCCGGACCACCGTCCGGTGCGACTGCCGGACCACCGAACGGCGCGATCGCTCCCCCGATCGAGCAGCCGCCGACTCTCGGGGTCCCCGGTATAATGCCTGAAACACGCTGAGCGCGGCATGGCGATTCATCCCGAAACCCAAGCGGCACTGGACAACGCGACCGCCATAAGACACAAAATCGACGATATGTTCGAGCGAATCGGTCAAATCCGTGCCCGGCGACCTTCGCCCAACAACTGGGTGATTCCCGAGGTCGACGGCGCCGGGCGGCTCACCGATCTCTATATCGCGCAGGGCACGATAGCGCGGCTGTCCGATGAGCAACTGGCCGCGGAGATCATGGCCGCGATCCGCGAGAGCACCGCCGACGCCAAGCGCCACCAGTCGATGGTGATCGAGGAGACCGTTGTCGACGACATCCTTGGGTCCGGTCCGCCGCAAGACGAGTCGGACGTATGAGACGCGGTGATGATCGCGTGGCCAGATGGGCCGAGGACGCGATTGGCGGGAATTGGCGATGACCGACCTATTCCTATCGGGCAGTGAGGAACTCGGGACAGCCTCGCCGCAGCCACCGACGTTCTACGAGGTTTTCAACCCCGATCATTCGGTGGGGGTGGCCTGTGATCTAGACGGTGAGATTATCGGGCTGCATATCGGTGCAGGGGTTCGCGACAGCACCGACGGCTGGCTGGCCGCGGAGATCCTCTTGCTTGCCCGGCTTGCCTATCAGAAGTCCCTGGTCGGCCGCCGTGCGGAGATGCTCGAGCGGGGGACACCGTCTTATATAGCCGAGGATTTCGGTTTGCCGACTGCGGCTCAATACGCCGCGATGGAGCGGGCGGCATTCGATCAATGATTCCCATGGGCGGGGATGATCGACAATGAGACCGACGGCAGTGGTCGCTGAGAGAGGACTTGTCACCATGGCTGACAATACTGATGTCGACCCGGATGCTCTACGCACCGTCGGTGATGCTTGCTACGGCAAGGCCGCGGACTGTCGGAAGATCGCCGAGCCGAACCCTGAATTCGATCTGTCCGGATTCGGTAACGGTGCTCATACGTTCACCTCGTGGGCGAACGAATATGTCTACAACCATCGAAAGGTTGGATGGCACGGGGTCGCGGAAAAATACCAGGGTATGGGCGATACCCACCATGTGAACGCACCTGATTTCGAGTCCGCCGACGCCGACGGTGGAACCCAGGCCACGCGGAGCGGGGATGAATTCTGACGTGGCACACGGCACGGTGATGGGCGCCGAGCGCCCTGTCGAAGGGCGATCGATCCATGGGTGACGGTAAACCGCCGGTAAATCCGGCATACCCCAAGGATTCGCACTACCGGGGCTCCACGCTGAAGTCGGGTATGGACCCGATGCAAAACGGCGACTACCTGCTGTCGCCGGACGGTCAGTACCGGCTGCAGCTGGAAAACGGCCAACTCGTCGAGTATGGACCGGATGGGCAGAAGACGTGGTCCAAGGACGTTACCCAGGATGATGTCGGTACCGAAGCCGGTGTCTCCTCCAGCAATACCGAAGATCCGAATACTACCCTCAGCATCAACAGTGATAATAAACTTCAAAATAACCAGGGCCAAGGGTCGTGGATAACTCTAGGTCACACTCGCTACAATCATAGCTGGGGCACTACCGACTACACGCTGCAGAATGACGGAAATTTTGTCGGAAAACAAAGCGACGGAACCGTAAATGACTCTACGGGCTATACTGATAAAACTCCGTACCTCAATGAAACAATAGTGGCCCCAGAAGGTGCCGCGGATCCACTGAAGAGCTTTATCGGCGGAATTAACGCGGACGTCATCCTGCCTCTGGCCAAGCATTTCGGATCGGGTAAGGTGGAATTGAAGTTCACCGAGGAGACCGGAATTTCCAATGCGCCGTCCTGGGTGGGGAAGGATCTGGATAATACCAGCGCCGCTACCGGTACCGGTGCGGCGCACGACGCGTGGCAGAGTGCACTGAATTACGTTACCGGCCATGAGCAGATTTGGCAGAACAATGACGACGATCTGAAGACCCGGCTAAAAAACCTGCAACAAGAGCGCGCCGCCGATGTTAAGGGTGCCGACGGAGTGATCGCAGATTGTAACCAAAGATTGCAATCGCTGGTTGTCCACGGCGGGAAGGCGGATTCGATCAAGGACGTAGCGTCTGCTTATTCTGCCGTCAATGCGGCGATCAGCGGGGTCTCGTACTGGGTGGGTAAGTACGTGGATTTCGGCAACAATCTGGCTCCGAATAATGCTATTTGGCCGGACGGCAGTACCGGCAAGCACGACACGAAAGCGTCCGGCTCCGGCAGCGGGTCCGGCAGCAGTAGCGGGTCCGGGAAAACCAGTTCGAACGGTTCCGGGACGAGTTCGTCAACCTACTGGTACGACAAGGGAAAAGCGGCTGCGACCGGTAGCACTGGCACTGGCACTGGCACTGGCACTGGCACTGGCACTGGCACTGGCACTGGCACTGGCAGTGAGGGCGCGGCCGCCAATGCCGACTACAGCACACCGGCTGCTTCGACCGCTGCCTCTGCGGACTATTCGTCGCTGTTCGGCGACGCGGTGGACGGAGCCACCAGCGGGAGCGGTTCGAGTTTGGTGTCCAGCTCCTACGGAAGTAACTATGGCAGCTCCTATGGCGCCACCGCGAGTACGAGTTCGGACTCTGAAATCTCCTCTCTGCTCAGCCAGTTGGAGAGCGAAGTGGCGAACGGTAACTCGTCGAACAACTCGTCGAATAACAACAACAATAGTCTGGCTCAGATACTCCCGTACATACTGGGCAAGGCGCTCGATCCCAGCAATGGGCAGGGCAACGACAGCAACGCCAATTCCGGTGATACCAATCAGAATTCGAATGCATCGTCGACACAGGACGCGTCTGCGGCGCAGAGTCAGCCCGCAGCCGCGCAAAGTCAGCCCGGAACGGCCGCCCCGGCGGCCGTGACCGCTCCCGACGCGGGCACTGCCCCCGCGACGACGGGTGCGAACCATTTGGTGAGCGTATCTCTGGACGGTGAGACCCAAAAGCTTCCGTCCGTGGTGGCGGATGCGATCAACAAGGAATTGAACAATCCGAACGGCAGCAACGCGATCGACGCGTACTCCGGCACGCCGGGGGAGAATACGACCGGGCAGCCGTGGCAGCAGATCGATGACCTGTCCAAGCTGCAGACCGGTGACGTCGTGCAGTGGCAGGATCGCAGTTCCCTGGTGGTCCACGACGACAAGGGATTGCACATGATCGTCGATGGTCAGATCGTCCCGCTCACCCAGGACACCACACAGTCCCCGCCGCAGGACGCCTATGGCGCGTACGGCGATTTCAAGGGCTTCTACCATCCGTCCGGCGCCGATCTGAACAGTTCGACGAACACGTCGCCGGTCGAGACCGCGGTCGCGAATCCGCCCGCTGTCACCAGCACACAGACGGCGTCGGCGAATCCGCCCCCCATCACTCCGCCGAAGCAGGGCTGAGACCGCGAAGGCACTCGCCGTCCGTTGGGACGGCGAGTGCCTTCGCGGTCTCAGCCCTGCGGAGTGGATTGATTCTGCGGAGTGGATTGATTCTGGGTGGCGGTGGTCGAGGAGTTCGCCGTGGCAGGCTGTCCCGAGTTCGTCGGGACGGTGGCGACGGCCGGCTGGACGAGGCTGGCCGGCGCGCCGACGGCGGCCTGGGCATTGCCGGCCTTTTGAGCGGCGCCCGTCTGTTGAGCGTTGCCCGTCTGTTGGGCGGTACCCGCCCCGGCCGGTCCTTGATTTTGCTTGGGTAGGTCCTTGAGCAACTGCGGTGCGAGCTGTATCAGCGGCATCGCCAGCATCGGGAGTATCTCGAGCAGCGAGGACAGATCCGAGCCGCCACTGCTGCTTCCAGTGCTGGTCGTGCCGGTGCTGGTACCGGTGCCGGTGGAACCGGAACCATAGCCGTTTCCGCTGCCGGCACCATAACTGGAGCCGGAACCGGAGTTACCGGCCAGGCTCTGATTGGCCTCGTAGACCGATGTGACCCGGGCATTGACGATATCCACCGCATCACCGATCTGCTGCATGAGGGCAGTGTTCTCCGCCGCCGTCAACGTGCCTGTGATGGAGTTGAATTCGGATTGCAGATCGTCGACGACCGTCTCGATGTACTGCAGGGTGGTATCGGTGGATGCGGAGACGGTGATGGAGGTCTGTGCCACCTGATTATCGGTCGAGAGCAGAGAGGTTTGCCTGCTCTCGATTTCCGAGAGGATCGTCTGGTAACTGGAGTTCGCAGAGCCCGAACCGAGATCCTGATAGGTCACCGTCTGCAGCAGATCGTCCATGTTCGGGGGGAGTTCGCCCGCGCCCCTGCCGAGCAGGTCGACCGCGGTCTGAATGGCGTCTTGACCCATCGTCACGAACTGCTGCAACGCCGCCGACGCTCCGGAGGGAGCTTTCAGCGTGACGGTCCAATAGTGCTGGCCGACACCGTTGCTGCTGTCCGACGTCGCAGATGCCATGCCCTGGGTACCGCCTCCCTAGCGTTTCCCTCATTGTCCGATCTTCCCGAAGCTGGGAAGGAATAACCGAGATGACGGCATCATCCCACAATTGGGAACAGCCGATGAATTCCGCGCGGCACAATGGAATGGACATTCGACCGAACGACTGGAAAACGCCCGATGACGTTGCCGCTGACCGATAGCCTGCCCGGGGTGCTCGCGTCGCTGCTCGGTTTATATGGAGCAGGCCAGCCTGCGGCCGGTCGGGCTTCTTCCGCACGAACCATTGCCGACACCGTGGGCGCAGTAATAGGTCCCGCGGTGAATGGATATACGAATACCCGGGGTATGCAGGCGGCAGTGGCGGAATCGCATGCGGGCAAGGACCACGTGGTACTCGAAGCGGTCGCCGATTCCGGCACGGGTACGGTGACCGGCCGCAGCAGGCTGACCGATCAGATCGCCGATTTCCAGACCCGTGTGCAGGCCATTGCCGCCGTCCGCGACACCCGGTTCGGTGGCGCGGCGCTGCTCGACGCGGCACAGAATGCGATCACGAATGCGTCCCGCCAGGTGGACGCCGATATCTTGGCGGCCCGTGAACAGGCCGCCAAGATCATGCCCCCCTCTGTCGCCGCGCCGTCCAGAAACGGTAAATCCACGTCGTCGACCGGAAACGGTAGAACCACGTCGGCCAAGCGCCGTCGCCGCAGTAGCAGAGGTCGCCGGCACAGCGGTGCGAAGACGCGGTTGCGCACCCCGATATCGTCCGATGGCACCGCGGGCGGCAATGCCGTGAGTGTGGCGAGCGCCTGGGTCGGCACGCCCTACGTGTGGGGTGGCGGCGGCGAGGGCGGCCCGAGCGACGGCGGATTCGACTGTTCCGGGCTGACCCAATATGCGATCGCGCAGGCCAGCCATGGCCGGGTGATCCTGCCCCGGACCACATATCAACAGATCTACAGCGGCGTGCGGGTGCCTATACAAGACGTGCGGCCGGGGGATCTGGTCTTCCCGGCAAGTTCGTTCAGCGCGCGCGGGCCCGAACATGTTCAGCTCGCGGCTGGTAATGGGATGGTGATCGAGGCGCCGCACTCCGGGGCCACGGTGACGATGTCGCGAATGCCGAGCCAGGCGGTGGTCGTGCGAGTGCTGTAGTGGTGGCAATGGGTGGTGCGTCGGAGGGGGCCGGCGATGGTGGTCGGTCGCTGCCCCGTCCGAGCGGTGGTCCGGCCGAGAGCCGACCGGTGCTTTAGCAGGGCCGACCGGTGAGGGGGAGCGGCCGACCGCTGCGATCGAAGTTCGGCGACCGGGGCCGACCGCAGGATCGGCCCCGGATTCACCCTAGTGGGATCGGTAGGTGAGGACTAACGATCCGAAAATAATGTACACCTATATGACGGCACGGTCAATATCGGTTCGTTACCTTGGTTACCGGCTGCCGTACGCTACGGCGACCTGGAGCCGCGACTGCAGGTCGAGCTTGGCGAGAATGTTCGATACATGGGTCTGAACCGTCCGGTGCGACAGGCACAGCCGGCCCGCGATATCGGTGTTGGAGCGCCCCTGCGCGACCAGCTCCACCACCTTGTTCTCGGTGGGAGTGAGTGCGCCCCAACCACTTTTCGGGCGCTTGCGCACCCGCACGCGCCGAATGCCGTGCTCGCGCAGCAGCGCCTCGGCGCGGGCGATGTCACGCTGCGCGCCCAGCTCGGAGTACAGCTCGATCGCCGCGTCCACCGCCGAGCGGGCCTCGGTGTTACGCCCGGCGCGCGCGAGCAGCAACGCCCGGCTTTCCCATGCGGTCGCCTCGAACAGGGGCCGTCCGGCGGCACGAAACTGCTGGGCCGAGGCGGTGATGGCATCCGGATCATCGGCAGCCAGGCCCCGGCACAGCGCCGCGGTGGCGCGCCTGCCGACCGTCGGGCCGAGCGCCAGCATCGCCTCGGCCGCGGCGCTCACCTCCGCCGCGGCCGCTCGATCGCCGGCTCGCGCGGCCAGGCGAGCCAGGTCGGGATAGATGTAGTGCAGCGTCGAATTGGCCAGTCCGCGTGCGAAACTGCGAGACGCGTCTGCCAGCGTGTCCGCCGCCTCGGTCAGCTTTCCTTGGGCTTCCAGCAGCAGGGCGTCGACCCACGAGTCGAAGTGCAGGTAGGTCAGGCTGCCGGTCCTGTCGTCGCGAGCGGGCGGAGTCCATTCGGGAACCTCGGTGCTGCGGTGCACGGCGATGAGCGCGGTCAGGCTCTCGGTGACCACGCCGTGGCCGAAGATATCGGGAAGCCCTCGGCGAGCGGCGATTTCAGCGAGTGCGTCGTCCCAGCGACCGGCCAGGAAGAACAACCGGGCCCGCGAGACGAGGTGCAGCCCACGGTTCATCGGCGCGTGGGTGATCGCCTGGTTCAGTATCTCCTCGGCCTCGTCCAGCCGGTCGGACTCGATCAGTGAATGTGCCGGCAGCACATAGGGATCCAATTGATCGCCTAACTGTGTGCCCCGGCGCTCGCATTGCCGGTGCGCGTCGGCCAGCCGGTCGGCGAGCGTCAGCGCCTCGTCGAGACGGCCCTGGGTGTAGCGAAGTCCGCCGAGGGCGTTGCACCCCAACCCGATCGATAACGGGTCGTCGGTGGCCGTTCCCGCCTCGATGGCTCGGCGGGCGCTTCGCTCGGCGTCGTCGAACCTTTCGCTGAACAGATAGATCGCCCCCAGAAACGCGTGGTATTTCGCCTCTTCCGCGAGTGTCATACGGGGATCGGAGAGTGCGATCTCGACTGCCCCGGCCGCTTCGGCCAGATGACCCTGGCCGTAGTGAGCCAGGATCAGCGTCCAGCGGATGAGTTTGGCTGTCGGTGAGTTCTCCTCAGATTGCTCGGAAAGGGCTTGGTGGGCAAGGGTTTCCGCATCAGCTGCTCGCCCGGCCCAGAGCAGGCCGCGCAGATGGAGCAGTTGTAGTGTGGTCCGCTGGACACCGCGATCGGTATCGGCCGTTGCCCTCTCGAACAGTTCGATCGCCAGTTCGGGCGCGCGTGAGATCAGCGCGAATCCCCTGGCCAGTAGCCACTGCATCGACCGATCGTCGAGCGGATCGCCGGCCGACAGTAGGTAGTGCGCGATGCGTTCGGCGGGCGCCTGTTTCGAGATCATGACATGGGCGGCTCGGGTCGCCAGCTCGGCGCGGGCGCCCGGCGGCAGCCGATCGGCGAGGACCTGGCGAATCAGCTCGTGCCGGAAGACGAGTTCGGCGCTCGTGCGGTCCAGCAGTTCGGCATCGACGGCGGCGGCCACGGCGTTCCAGACATCCAGGATCGATGACTCGACCACCTCCGCGAGGAATACCGCGTCGATCTCACCACCGAGCGCCGCCGCGACATTCAGCACCCGCTGGACCGGCGCAGGCAGGACCTCGAGCCGCTTGACGATCGCATCGGTCAGGGAGGCGGGCAGCGGCGGACGCGGGCCGGTCGGCGGATCGTCGGCGCCGCCGGACCGCCGGAGGGTCTCGGCCATCTCGATGGCATACAGCGGATTACCGCCCGCGGCCGCCAGTTCCGAGCGCAGTGCGGGCTCGACCGTCACTCCGGCCGTGCGTGCGACCAGTGCGGCGATATCGCCCTCGGCGAGCGGAGCCAGGTGCAGCGACTTCATCCGCTTGGCGGTCAGCTGGTACAGCAGCGCTGACAATGCGTCCGACCGCGGCAGCGGGCGCATCGCGAGCACGATCAGCAGCGGCAGATCGGCGGTCGACTCGGCGAGCCGGTCCAGCGCGAGGAGACTGGACGCGTCGGCCCAGTGCGTGTCGTCGAGGATCACCGCCACCGGCCCCCGGGTGCACCACTCGTCGGCCAGTGCCAGCAGTGCGTCGATGACGGCGACTTCGTGATCGAACGCGCTGTCCCCGGATGCGCCCTGGCCCTGCAGCAGTTCGAGTACTCGCGTGATCGAGGGGTCGTCGCCACGCAGACAGGTAGCGATCGCGGCGAATGGGACGGTGCTGTCCTGCGGCCGTGCCGTGCCACGTAACAGGCGCAGCCCGCGGGCGGCGAATTCCCTTTCGGCCGCTCGCAGGAGCGCCGTCTTGCCGATTCCCGGTTCGCCCTCCACGACGAGGACTCCGCCGCGGT
This sequence comes from Nocardia alni, assembly GCF_019038435.1. Classification (GTDB taxonomy): domain Bacteria; phylum Actinomycetota; class Actinomycetes; order Mycobacteriales; family Mycobacteriaceae; genus Nocardia; species Nocardia alni. The sequence continues at coordinate 6,252 of NZ_JAGPOX010000076.1, read as the reverse complement.
CCGATGCGACGCGCTCGGCCAGTTCGGCGAATCGACCGGCTTCGGCATCGCGCCCCACGAGGACGCCCGCGCCGGTCGGCGGGACAGTGGTAGACAGGTCGGCCATCGGCGCTCATCATAGGTTTTGCCGGGCCCCTGGGACAGCCCGCCCCGCGCTCGGCCTTCCCGGCTCTGGCAAGGCGGGTGCGGCGGACCGATGTGGGAACATGTCGGCACAGTTCGCCTATGTCCAGTGGCGCCGTGGTCGTCGGTGCTACGAACCGAACCCCGGGGTGGCCATGGAAGTCCCGTACGAGGCCGCGGTCGCGGCCGCCGTGCCGGGCGTCGGAATGGGTGCTGCCGAGAGCGATTCCGCGACCTCCAGCCCGTGGTCGCAGGCCGCGGGTACGCCCGTGCGGAGTGCGACGCCGTGGCGAACACACCGTCGCAGGGCCACTCGCCCCGCGGCCGCGCCCTCGGTCACCGCCGAGCCGGTGCGGTCCGCCACGCCATGGTCGGCCGCGCCGATAGCTGATCACCAGAAGTCCGAACATCGGGTGTTCGCTCCGACTTATGCCGGACCGGTTCCGCACCAGCGAATTTCACCCCCCGATGCGGTGGGCGCAGAGCAGCCGACCCGTCGCAGGATCGCCTCCGCGCCGGCTGGGCCGCCTCGGCGCGGGGCATCGCCGAGGGTGATCGCGCCGTCGACCGGTAGCGGAAACCCGATGCTGTCTCCCGGTCGCGGCCATCAGTGACGAAGTAGCGAAACGCCACCGCAACCCAGCTTTCCCAATGTTGGGAATAGTCCGGATCGTCGCGCGATCGCGAGTGTCTATCGTTCGCTGTAGACGAGTTCGGTGGAAGGGAAGTCCGAGTTGTCAGCGGCGGAGGACGCGTTCTACACAGGTGTGCAAAGTCTCGGATTGGTAGTTGGTGGCCCGCGTAACGAACAGCAGGCGCTGGCGGCGTTCCGGGCGGCCACCGATCTGGATCCGAATATGTGTGATGCCTGGCTGGGGCGGGCCATGGCCGGGGAGGTCACCGAAGAGGTGATCTACGGTGCCTACCGTTCGGTGCACAATCTTTATCGCGATCAGCAGCGCGCGGGGCTTGTCGATCGCTCGCTGTGGTGCCAGGTCGAAGTCGGGATGTACGGGCTGCGCGTGGCCATGGCCGATCGGGATCAGATCGCCATCGCACAGGCGTGCGCCTACGCGGCGGGCGGTGAATGGCAGGAGGCCGTGGCGATTCTCGATCAGGTGCCGCGCGACGACGTGGCCGACTTCGTGCGCCTGTCACTGTATTTCCGCACCGAACGGTGGCACGACGTGGTCGCCGCACGGGCCGACAAGCCCATCCTGGAAGATGGCCTGCTCGATATCGCCGCCGAGCTGATGGCCGCGGAATCCCTGGCCCATCTGGGACGATTCGGCGAATCGCTGCCGCGGACCCAGCGTGTAGTGGAAGACAGCGCCGCGGGCAGCCTGTCCTACATCTGGGCCGATGCGCACTTCCTGTTGGGAATGCTGTTGCGCAACAACGGCGAGCACGAGGCCTCGGACCGGGTGCTGAAGGGTCTGCAGGGCTCGGCGCTGTGGCCCCAGCGCGAACGATGGCAGCAGGCGCTGCGGGACAAGACCTATCGGCTCGAGGTCACCACCGAGGAACTGCTGGCCACCCGCACCGATCAGTGGAATCCCGCGACCGGGAAGGATCCCGCCGAGGCCGCGGCCAAGGCCGCCACGGCCGAGCGCGAGGGCCTGCTGACCGAGGCGTCGGAACTGCTGCAGGGACAGATCGGGATGGATTCGGTCAAGGAACAGGTCGACCGGCTCAAATCCGGTGTGCTGATGGACCGGGTGCGCGCCCAGCGCGGGCTCGCGGTGGAATCGCGCTCCCAACATCTGATCTTCTCCGGCCCGCCCGGCACGGGTAAGACGACCATCGCCCGGGTGATCGCCAAGATCTTCGCGGGCTTGGGCGTGGTCGAGAATCCCGATGTGGTCGAGGCGTCCCGGAACGATATGGTCGGCACCCACCTCGGTCACACCGCGCCCAAGACCAACGCGCTGATCGATTCGGCGCTGGGCGGCGTGCTGTTCATCGACGAGGCGTACACCCTGATCCAGGAGGGCCTGTCCGGCGGCGACGCATTCGGCAAGGAAGCGGTGGACACACTCCTGGCCCGGATGGAAAACGACCGCGACAAACTGGTCGTGATCATCGCCGGCTACGAGGACCAGATCGATCGGTTCCTGACCTCCAACGAGGGCCTGTCCTCACGTTTCACCAAACGAATTCGCTTCGCCAGTTATACCGGCGACGAACTGGTGCGGATCGCCGATCACATTGCGCACAAGAAAGATTCGATCCTGTCCGGCGAGGCGCGCGAGGCGCTGCAACTGCGCTGCGAGGAACTGGCGGCGCAGAGCCGCGACGGCCGCAGGCTGATCGATTTGGCAGGCAACGGCCGCTTCGTGCGCAACGTGGTCGAGGCCGCCGAGGCCGAGCGCGACTATCGCTTCACACGCGACAGTCTCGACGTGCTGGCGATGAGTGACGAGGAACTGATGACCATAGACGGCACCGACATCACTCGCGCGCTCGCGGGTCTTGCGCCGGCGAGGTAAACACCGGTGGCGCGCTTCCGGGTGGTGACCCGGTACCAGATCTCGGGATGGCGGTTCCTGTTCCGCCGCATCGAGCACGCGTTGGTGCGCCGGGACGCCTCGATGATCGACGATCCGCAGCGGGGCCGCTCGACCGCGCTGTCGGTCGGCATCGCCCTGGCCTGCGTGGTCATCCTGGGCTCGGCCGTGCTGGCGTTCTTCAAACCGGCGAAGCAGGTGGCGCAGGCGAAGATCGTCGCGGAGAAGGACACCGGCGCGCTGTTCGTGCATCTGGGCGATCGGCTGTACCCGGCATTGAACCTGACCTCCGCGCGCCTGATCGTCGGGTCGCCGGACAATCCGGTACCGGTCTCGGACGACGAACTGTCGAAATATCCGCGCGGGCCGCTGGTCGGCATACCGGGAGCGCCCGGCAGCATTGTCGACTCCGGACCTCGCGATTCGGAGTGGACGGTCTGCGATACCGAGCGGACGGGCGCCCAGGCGCCGGTCAACCAGGCGGGGCTGCCGACGACGGCCGAACGCCCGGTGTGGACCACCCTGATCGGCGGGCCGCTGAGCGTCGATGGCGATACCGACCGCGGTCTCGCCGCTGGTGAGGCCAGGCTGATGCGCAGCGGCACAACCACCTGGCTGGTCTATCTGGACGGCGCCGACCACATCGTGCGTGCCGCGGTGGATCTCACCGATTCGGCCGTGGTCCTGGCCCTGGGCATCGACTCGAGCGCGCCGGTGATGGTCGCCTCGCCGGGTCTGATCAACGCGATACCCGAGGCGCCGGCGATCACCGTGCCGCAGTTGCCCGGAGCCGGGAGCACGGTGACGCTGTCCTCGGGGATGTCGGCGTCGATCGGATCGGTGTTGACGGTATCGGCGCCGGACCGTCCGCAGCTCTACTACGTGGTCTCCAATTCCGGTGTGGTGCAAGTCAGTCCGGTGCTGGCGACGATGCTCAGCAGCGCCAACTCGCACGGCTCGGTCTCACCGATGATGGTGGGGCCCGACGTCATCGCCGCCAGCCTGCGGCCCGGCACGTGGCCGGGGACGCAGACCTATCCGGAACAACCTGTGCGACTGGTCGATTCCGAACGCTTCACCGTGTCCTGCTACCACTGGTCGCATACGGCGTCCGCGCAGAACGCGGTCACCGACCTGATCGTGGGCAAGCGACTGCCGCTGCCGGAGAACCAGCAGAACAGTCCGGTCTCCCTGGTGACGGCGTCACTGTCGAACGGCACGACCGCCGATGCCGCGTACCTGGCCGGCAGCGTGGGCCGGTTCGTGCAGGTGACGGGGGCGGATCAGCAATCATCCCGGCGCGAGGCGCTGTACTGGGTCTCCGGCAGTGGCGTCCGCTACGGCATAGACGCGACCCTCGGCGGTTCCGCGGGTGATCCGACGCTGGCCGGTCTGGGGTTGCGCACACCGATTCTCGCGCCCTGGAGCATCGTTTCGCTGTTCGCGGTCGGCCCGACCCTGTCGCAGAAGGACTCCCGCCTCGCCCACGACGGCGTCGCGGCGGACAAGGCCGTGGCCGGGCTCGGTGACGGCCAGTGACGAGCACCCGTCGTTTCGTGCGGCCCGCGCGGATGGTGCGCGGGCCCAAGGCGCCCGCGGTCACCGAACTGCGTTTGCAGCCGCCGACCGAATTGCCCCGGCCGGTACCGCCGTCCCGGATCAAGATGATCATGCCGGTCGTGATGATGACCAGCATGATCGGCATGATGGTGATGATGTTCCGCGGCGGCGGTCAGCTCTCACCGACCATGCTGTTCTTTCCGATGATGATGGTGACCTCGGTCATCGGCATGCTGGGCGGCGCGTTCGGCGGCGCCAACGCGGCCGGCCTGAACGAGGAGCGCAAGGACTACCTGCGCAGTATCGCCGACAATCGGAAATCGGTGCGCGCGGCGGAAATCGAGTTGTTCACCTACCTGCGCTACACCCACCCCGGCCCGGCCGAGCTCACCAGGCTGGTGGGCAGTACACGGATGTGGGAGGTGCAGGTCACCAGCCCTCAGTTCCTGCGAGTGCGGATGGGCCGCGGCCGGATCGCCAACCAGGTCCGGGTCATCGTCCCGGAGGCCGCGCCCACCTCCGACCTGGATCCGGTCGGCGTGGTCGAACTGACGCGGTTCGCCAAGGCGTATTCGACGGTGGGCGGCATGCCGATCGCGATCAATCTGCTCTCGGCGCCACAGGTCGGTGTCGACGGCGACCCGGATACCGTGGCCGCGCTGGTGCGCGCCATGATCGCGGAACTGGCGGTGCTGCACGGTCCCGATCAGGTCGCCGTCGCCGCGGTGCTGGCCGATCCCGACTCCCCGCAGTGGTCATGGCTCAAATGGCTTCCGCACGTGCAGCATTCGGCCGAAACCGACGGCATCGGCTCGAGCCGGATGGTGTACCGCACCGTCGCCGAACTGCGGGTGAAGGTGCTGGCCGGACTCAATCGCGGGCCGTTCACCGCGAACGCCGACCCGAGCCTGGACCGCAAACACTATGTGCTGATCGTGGATGTGGGCGGCCCGGCCAGCGATCGCGACATCTCCGGGATCGACGGCTGCACCTGGCTGCGGCTGGGCACGACCGATCAGCCGCTGCCGCGGGCACTGCAGTTCACCGTGGCCGACGACCGGTCGCTGCACGAGGTGACCGCGCGAGGGCTGCGGCGGGTCGGGGTGGCCGACGATATGCCGGTTGCCGCGGCGACCGCACTGGCGCGCACGCTGTCGCCGTACCGGTTGTCGACCGTGGTGGAGGCTGTTGTCGCCGATCAGGCCAGCGTCGGCACCGCGTGGCACGACATGCTGCGCATCGCCGATCCCGGTGTCCTGCGCGTCGAACGGCTGTGGACGCGGCGCCGGGACGCGGACCGGTCGCGGCTCAATATCGTGTTCGGCCACGACCCGGCCGGTGGTCTGGTGCATCTGGACATCAAGGAGTCGGCCGAGGAGGGCATGGGCCCGCACGGCATGTGTATCGGCGCCACCGGGTCGGGCAAGTCGGAATTCCTTCGGACGCTGGTGCTCTCGGCGGTGGCCACGCACTCGCCGGATACGTTGAATCTGTTGCTCGTCGACTTCAAGGGTGGCGCGACGTTTCTCGGATTCGATCGCCTGTCGCACGTGACAGCGGTGGTGACCAACATGGAGGAGGAGGCCGACCTGGTCACCCGCATGGAGGACGTGATCAACGGCGAAATGGGACGGCGGCAACGGATTCTGCGTGATGCGGGCAACTTCGCGAGCGTCGCGGACTACGAGCGGGCCCGCGAGCAGGGCGCGAAACTGGCGCCGCTGCCGACACTGCTGATCATCCTGGACGAATTCGCCGAACTGCTCGAACAGCATCCGAACTTCGCCAAGCTGTTCGTGGCGATCGGGCGGCTGGGCCGGTCGTTGCGGATCCATCTGCTGCTGGCCTCGCAGAAGGTGCCCGCCAACCGGATGGGGGAGCTCGAGGCGCACCTGTCCTACCGGATTGCCCTGCGCACCAACCAGACCAGCGACTCTCGCGACGCGATCGGCACCGCCGACGCCTATCACCTGCCGAAGAAGCCCGGCGCCGGATACCTGCGCGTCGGTTCCGGGGATCTGCAGCGGTTCCAGGCCGCTTACGTCGGCGCGCCGTATACCCC
>NZ_JAGPOX010000075.1 GCF_019038435.1 Nocardia alni | reverse complement strand
GGCGAATTGACGGCGGGGCGCCGGAGGCGGAGGAGTCGCGGGGGGCCGGGGCCCCCGGCACGGGTGGCGTGTCGGGTGCGGCGAAGTCGACCGATCCCACCGTGGTTCGACCGTGATCAGGACACTCGTGGTCGACGACGATCCGATGGCGGTGTCGGTGCACCGGCAGTTCACCGAGCGGGTCGAGGGTTTCGAGGTAGTCGGGGAGGCGACCTCCGGGATGGCGGCCTTGCGCGCGGTGAGCGCGCTGCGGCCGGAGTTGGTGCTGCTGGATATGTATCTGCCGAGCGACGGGCCGGGCGTGGGCGGAATCGACGTGCTGCGGCGGATTCGGGCGGCGGGGCAGTCGGTGGACGTCATCGCCATCACCTCGGCCAAGGATGTCGATGTTCTGCGGGCGGCCATGCACCTCGGGGTGGTGCACTACGTGGTCAAGCCGTTCACCTTCCGTATCTTCCGGGAGCGCTTGGACTCCTACGCCGCCGCGCACGCTCAGCTGCACCGCATGCGCGCCCCCGCGCAGCGCGATATCGACCGGCTCTACGGGCGGCTGCGCAGCAGCGGCGAGGATTCGCTGCCCAAGGGCATCTCGGCCGCCACACTCACCCACGTCACCGAGACGTTGCGTCCGCTCGGCGACGGGCTCACCGCCACCGAACTGGCCGAACGCGTCGGCTTCAGTCAGGCGGTGGCCCGTCGCTACTTGAAATTCCTGCACGACACGGGAGCGGTGGAGATCGCTCCCCGCTACGGGTCGGCGGGTCGGCCCGAGCACCTCTATCGCTGGGTGGGGGCCGAGGGGGGACTCGACTGCCGCTGAGTGCGGGAGTCGTACCGCCGATGCGGCGAGCTACGCCGGGACGGTGGAGTGGTCGCCCGGAGTACGATGCGTGGCGGCCGCGGGTTACTACCGCTTCTCGGTGACGAATATCGCTGTGCCCGGGAAGATTTCGCCGCGCAGCGGACTCCACTGACCCCATTCCTGGTCCAGCCATTCCGGCCATTCGGGTTCGATCAGGTCGATCAGGGTCAGCCCGGCCGCGACGATCTCACCGATCCGGTCCCCGAGGGTGCGGTGGTGTTCGACGTAGGTGGGCGTCCCGTCCGCGTCCACCTCGACGTACGGGGTGCGGTCGAAGTACGGCATGGTCGCGCGCAGCCCGTCCGGGCCCGGATCGTCGGGGAAGATCCAGCGCATCGGATGGTTCACGGAGAACACCCAGCGCCCGCCGGGCCGCAGCACCCGTGCCACCTCGCGCATGACCCGCGCCGAATCGGCCACGAAGGGCACCGCGCCGAACGACGAACAGGCCGCGTCGAAACTCGCGTCCGCGAACGGCAGTTCCTCGGCCCCGGCCTGCACCAGCGGCACCCGCGGCCCGCCGCGCGCCATCGCGGCCAGTCCGCGCTCGAGCATGCCGCGCGACAGGTCCAGCCCGACCGGATACGCGCCGTGGGCGGCCAGCCAGCGGGCGCACGGCGCGGAACCGCAACCGACCTCGAGGATTCGCTTTCCATGGAGATCACCGATATCGCCGAGCAGATGCCAGTCGCCCTCGTGCAGGCCCTCCGGACACCAGACGAACTCCCCGTCGGGCGAATCGACGCCGAGGAACGCGGCATGCTCATCGTGGTACTGTGCCGCGTCGGCATCCCACCAGCGGCGGTTGGCTCGGGCACTGCTCGTCGAGTCGACGCGCGTACGGGCGATGGCGCTTGTGCCGAGCAGGGCTGTGGCCTGCGCGTGCGGGTCTGCGGGGTCCTCGTGCGGCATGATGGAAGGGTATCGACACCCGCAAATCGCTACCGCGACCCTTGTTTGCTTGGTACAACGAGCGTCGCGTACGCTGTTTTCGCGAGTGTCCTCAGTGTTTACGTACCGGTACGTGAGTGCTGTCGATACTCGTGAGCTGTGAGTTTCAGGGCAGGACAGCGTTGTGCTGTGTCGCGGCGATGTGCTGTGAAGGTGCAATGTAGTCCCCGAGCTGTGAAATCACAGCAAAACCGAGAGTTCCAATGTCCACTACCGACCACAATCCGTCCGGAGCAACCCCACATATGCCCACCACCATTACCTCGCCGCAGGTAGCCGTCAACGACATCGGCACTGCCGAGGATTTCCTCGCCGCAATCGACAAGACGATCAAGTACTTCAACGACGGCGATATCGTCGAAGGCACCATCGTCAAGGTCGACCGCGACGAGGTCCTGCTCGACATCGGTTACAAGACCGAAGGCGTGATCCCGTCTCGCGAGCTGTCCATCAAACACGATGTCGACCCCAATGAGGTCGTTTCCGTGGGTGATGAGGTCGAGGCCCTCGTTCTCACCAAGGAGGACAAGGAAGGCCGCCTGATCCTGTCGAAGAAGCGCGCGCAGTACGAGCGGGCGTGGGGCACCATCGAGGAGCTCAAGGAGAAGGACGAGGCCGTCAAGGGCACCGTCATCGAGGTCGTCAAGGGTGGTCTGATCCTGGACATCGGCCTGCGCGGCTTCCTCCCGGCGTCGCTGGTCGAGATGCGTCGTGTCCGCGATCTGCAGCCGTACGTCGGCAAGGAGATCGAGGCCAAGATCATCGAGCTGGACAAGAACCGCAACAACGTGGTCCTGTCCCGCCGCGCCTGGCTGGAGCAGACTCAGTCCGAGGTGCGCAGCGAGTTCCTGCACCAGCTGCAGAAGGGCCAGGTCCGCAAGGGCGTCGTGTCCTCCATCGTCAACTTCGGCGCGTTCGTCGATCTGGGCGGTGTCGACGGTCTGGTGCACGTCTCCGAGCTGTCCTGGAAGCACATCGACCACCCGTCCGAGGTCGTCGAGGTCGGCATGGAGGTCACCGTCGAGGTTCTCGACGTCGACCTGGACCGCGAGCGGGTCTCGCTGTCGCTCAAGGCGACTCAGGAAGACCCGTGGCGTCAGTTCGCCCGGACCCACGCGATCGGCCAGATCGTCCCGGGCAAGGTCACCAAGCTGGTTCCGTTCGGCGCGTTCGTGCGCGTCGAAGAGGGCATCGAGGGCCTGGTGCACATCTCCGAGCTGGCCGAGCGCCACGTCGAGGTGCCGGACCAGGTCGTGGCCGTCGGCGACGACGCGATGGTCAAGGTCATCGACATCGACCTGGAGCGTCGCCGGATCTCGCTGTCGCTGAAGCAGGCCAACGAGGACTACCACGCCGAGTTCGACCCGTCGAAGTACGGCATGGCCGACAGCTACGACGACCAGGGCAACTACATCTTCCCCGAAGGCTTCGACCCCGACACCAACGAGTGGCTCGAGGGCTTCGAGAAGCAGCGCGAGGAGTGGGAGGGCCGCTACGCCGAGGCGGAGCGTCGCCACAAGATGCACACCGCGCAGATGGAGAAGATGGCCGCCGACGCCGCCGCAGAGGCAGCCAACGGTGGTCCGCAGAACTACTCCTCCGAGAGTGGCGCCCAGGCGAGCTCCTCGTCCTCGTCGTCCAGCTCCTCGTCGGAGTCGGCCGGCGGTTCGCTCGCGAGCGACGCCCAGCTGGCCGCGCTGCGGGAGAAGCTCTCCGGCAACGCGTAATCCGATCGTCTGACGAGGGCCTCGATCCGAACGGATCGAGGCCCTTGTTTTATTTGTGGGGTTGACCCCACAGGCGCGTGTCGTGTTGCGACACACCGAGATTCGTTCCAAACCCCCGTAATCAATTGGCGTCATTGTCGCGTTCGGCACTAGATTGCCGGACTATGGCTGTGATGCCGAATACACCACATGACTTGTTCTTTCGCAAGATCATGGAGCGCTGGCAGGCTGTAGCCGCGGAGATGCGGGCCGTGCTGACGCCGGGGATGGCGGCACTGGTGGACTGGACCCAGATGACGCCGGTGTCGAAGAGTTTCGTGGCTCCACCGTTGCGGGGCCGCTACAGCGATGTGCTGTTCCGGACTCGGATCGCGGGGCGGCCCGGGTTCGTCTACGTGCTGGCCGAACATCAGTCCAGCTCGGATGAATTGATGGCGTTCCGGATAGTGGAGTACATGGTGGCGATCTGGAATTGCTACCTCGAGGAGCATCCGGGTGCCAAACGACTACCGATGATCATTCCGCTGGTGGTGCACTGTAGTCCCCGGGGTCTGCGCTGGAATGCCCCGATGGATCTGGCCGATCTGCTCGACCTGAACGATTCGGAGCGAGCGACAGCGGGCGATCTGGTGCCTCACGTCCGGTACCTGCTCGATGACGTGAACGCGGTGAACGCGCAGCAGTTGGCCGAGCGGGAACTGCCCCCCGACGTGCTGATTCTGCTGTTGCTCCTGCGAGAAGCGCCGAACAATCCGCTGCTGGTTTCGCTACTACTGGACTGGGCCGACGAGCTCAGGGCGTTGATCGAAGAGCCGGGCGGTCTGCAGCGCTGGGAGACGGTCGTGACCTACATCTATACTGTCAACGCTGGTCGAATCGGAATCCAGGATCTGGATCCGGTCTACGACAAGCTCGGCGAGAAGGCGAGGGAGGTCGCGGTGACGATCGCGGAACAGCTCGAAGCACGGGGCGAGGTGCGGGGCGAGGCCAAGGGGCGGATGGCGGAACGGGCCGAAACGCTGATGCGCCTGTTGACAGCCAGGTTCGTGCAGTTGCCCGACTGGGTCGCCGATGCCGTTTCTGCTGCCGATATGGACCGGTTGGAGATGTGGACGCTGCGAATCCTCAACGCCAGTACTGTCGAGGACGTCTTCTCAGTCTGAAGTCGGGCGGCGGTTCGCTCGCGAGCGATGTTCAGGTGGCCGCGCTGCGGGAGAAGCTCTCCGGCTACGCGTAATCGCTTCATCGCGAAAGGCCCCTGGATCGTATGCGATCCGAGGGTCTTCCCGTATGACGAGCCGGATCGTGCCGAGCACGGCCGCATTCGTCGGCGGCGGAGCGGCCGAACTGCGGCATGGCGCACTTGCGCCGCAGGTGAAAGTTCGAGGGATTCCGGACTTTTCGCCTAGGGTGGCCGATGGGCGGAGAACTCTCTCTGTTTCACTCTGTTTCACATACGTGGAAGGTCTGAACGGCGACATGGGCGTCTTCGACGGCATCAATCGGCGCGATTTTCTGACGAAGGCGATGGCCGCGGGTGGGGTTGCCGCGTTGGCCTCGCTGGCGGATCCGATCATCGAGCGGGCGTATGCCGCCGATCCGGCCGGGATGGGCGGGCTCGGGGATATCGAGCACATCGTGCTGCTCATGCAGGAGAATCGCTCGTTCGACCACTATTTCGGGACGATGCCCGGAGTGCGGGGATTCGGCGACGCCTCGGCCGCTTGGAAGCAGTACGGCTACGCGCCCGGCGTCGGGCCGACGGCGGACGGATACGTCATGCCGTTCCGGTTGGACACCACCCGCGGCGCGAGCCTGGACGGGGACTGCATCAACGACCCGGACCACAGCTGGCCCGGGATGCACCAGTCCTGGAACGGCGGCCGCAACGACCGGTGGATGCCGATGTCGATCGCCAGCGTCGGCGCCGGAAACGGTCCCGCGGCCATGGGGTATTACCTGCGTGAGGATATTCCGATCCATCACGAGCTGGCCGACGCGTTCACCCTCTGCGACCACTACCACTGTTCGGTGCTCGGCCCCACCGACCCCAACCGCCTGTACTGGATGTCGGCTCATATCGACCCCGAGGGCGTGGCCGGGGGGCCGCTGGTGGAGACCCCGGCCATCATTCCGCAGAACGCCTACACCTGGCGCACGATGCCGGAGAATCTCTCCGCGGCCGGGGTCAGCTGGAAGATGTACAACAACCGCGACGTCGGTCCGATCTCCTCGGTATTCCTCGACGGGATGATGGGCTGTTTCAAGCAGGCCGCGGACCCGAATTCCGAACTGGCGCGGCGGGGTAAGGCTCCGGTCTATCCGCACGACTTCGCCGACGATGTCGCCGCCGACCGGCTGCCCTCGGTGTCGTGGGTGATTCCGGCGCTGATGAACTGCGAGCACCCAGCCCTCCCGCCGGCGTTCGGCGCGGTCGGCATCATGCAGGTGCTCGACATCCTGACCTCGAATCCTCGAGTGTGGGAGAAGACCGCGCTGATCGTCAGCTATGACGAGAACGGCGGATTCTTCGACCATGTCACCCCGCCGACCGCGCCGGCCGGCACACCGGGGGAGTACTTGAGCGTGGACCTGAACCGGGTGCCCGCGGCCAAGGGCGTGCGTGGACCGATCGGATTGGGTTATCGCGTTCCGTGTTTCGTCATCTCGCCGTATTCGCGCGGTGGGCTGGTGGCCTCGGAGACCTTCGATCACACCTCGCAATTGCGCTTGATCGAACGCCGTTTCGGCGTCGACGTGCCGAACCTGACCGCTTGGCGGCGACGCGTGGCCGGAGACATGACCTCGGCCTTCGATTTCGCCTCCACACCCGACGCGGCGGCGCCGCGTATCAGCGATCCGAATTCGCGCACACACGCCGCGATCGCGGAATGCGGACCGAATATCGCGCTCGGCTCGGCCGGTAAGGGGACTCCGTATCCGGTCCCGCCCAATGCCATGCCGATCCAGCGATCCGGTAGTCGGCGCAGGCCCAGCGGACTGGTGTGATCCCGGGCGCGCTCAGCCCACCGGAGCGGGAACCCAGCCGACCGCGGCCCAAGCCGCGCGACGTCGCAGCGCTGCCCAGCTATGGCGAGCGGGGTTGAGCAGGGCGATCAGCCCGGTGCGGCGGTAACGCGTCACCGTGTCCGCGACGGCGGGGTTTTCGAGACAATACACCCTGCCCGGCAAGCCCAGCCGGTGCCGACCCGTCTGAATGTTTCGGATGCCCTCTTGGACGTGCACCGCTTGTTCCTTTGCTCGCAATGGGTGGGCTGGATCGCTTGCGGCGAACTGTAGTGGAACAAAAGTGGGTACCGAGCAATTTTGATCGACTTGTGTCCTGACGTGTCCAACAATCTCGGACCTCTGGTCGGTATTCTCGACAGAAAGTTGCGAATTGATATCGCAGCCATCACGAAATGGACAATTGGTTCGTTAGGGGGAATTGCTATGCCGAGGTTTGGGTATTCAGCCTCGTTGGGTGTCCGACCGGTGCTCACCTCTCGGGTGGTCGGCTCGATGCGGTTGCGTGGCTTGGTGTGTCGGCCGCGCCGAGATGAGGCGGACAGGGTGAGCGGGGTGGGGAGATAGGGGTAGTGCGAGACTGGGGGAATGTTGCGTATTGGTCTCACCGGAGGCATGGGAGCGGGTAAGTCGACGGTGGCGCGGATGCTCGTGGAGCGGGGCGCCGTCCTGGTCGACAGCGATGCGATCGCCCGCGAGGTGGTGGAGCCCGGTACCGAGGGGCTGGCCGCGCTGGTCGAGGCGTTCGGGCCCGAGATCCTGGCGCAGGACGGCAGCCTCGACCGGCCGGCGTTGGCGGCCAAGGCATTCGCCAGCGACGAGGCGCGGACCACTCTCAATTCGATCACGCATCCGTTGGTCGGGCGCCGCACCGTCGAACTGATCGCCGCCGCCCCGGCCGATTCCATTGTCGTGCAGGATGTTCCGCTGCTGGTCGAGAACGGTCTCGGCGCGATGATGCACCTGGTGCTGGTGGTCATGGCCGATGTCGAGACCAGGGTGCGGCGCCTGGGCGAGTTCCGGGGTATCGCCCGCGACGACGCGCTGGCCCGGATTCGCGCGCAGGCCACCGACGAACAGCGCCGTGCGATGGCCGATGTGCTGCTGGACAACGACGGCTCGCCCGAAGATCTCGAACCCCAGGTGCGGGCGCTGTGGGAGGAGCGGCTGGCGCCGTTCGAGCAGAACCTGCGTACCCGGTCGTGGCCGCCGCGCGGTCCGATCCATGTGGCCGAACCGAATCCGGAATGGGCGGCGCAGGCGCAACGGCTGATCGCGCGGATCGGATTGGTTTGCGGCGGTGCGGCTTTGCGTATCGCTCACATCGGTTCGACCGCGGTGCCCGGGTTCCCGGCCAAGGACGTGATCGATCTGCAGCTCACCGTCGCGGATCTGGAGACCGCCGATCGACTGCGCGACCCGTTGGAGCAGGCCGGTTTTCCGCGAATCGAGCACATCACCACCGACGACGGCAAGGCGGGCACCGACATCGCGCTGTGGGAGAAGCGGATTCACGCCGCCGCCGATCCCGGGCGACCGGTGAACCTGCATGTGCGGGTCGACGGGTCGCCGGGGCAGGTCTTCGCACTGGCGTTCCGGGATTGGTTGCGCGCGGTGCCCGAGGCGCGGGAGGACTACCTGGCGGTCAAGCGCAAGGCCGAGGCGGCGGCCGCGGGGCTGTCCGATCCGCGCGCGATCGAGGCATATCTCGAGGTGAAAACGCCGTGGTTCGACGAGGTGTATCCACGGGTGCTCGCCTGGGCCGACCGGTCGCGGTGATTCGAGCGCCCGGCGTCGCCGGTGTGTTGCGCGCTCGCCCGTCGATGAGACCTGCTGTCCGCCTCACTTCCAGCTCAATGTGATCCCGTAGGTCTTGTCGATCCAGCGCTCGAAGTTGTACCCGTGCCCCGCGATTCCGTCGATCGCTGTGGTGGCCGTCTCGACGGCCTGTTGTGCCTCCCGCAGGGTGAGGTACCCCGCCGTGTGGGCGGCGAGCAACTCGTCCACGTCGAGCAACTCGACCCCGCGGCCGGTGCGCACCGAGAGATCCAGGTAATGATCGACCGAGCGCCACCGGCCCGGCTCGACCTCGCCGAACTCGCCGATATCGATGTAGTAGTCCTGATCACGCAGGTTCACGGGGGTGAAGTGGAAGACCGTGGCGCGCAACGACAGTGCGGGTAGGAACCAGGATTCCAGATAACTGAACTCGGCATGGTCGGCCGTGCGGGCCATGTACAGCCCCCACGGCTCGACCTGATACCGCTCGACCGTCCGCACGAACCCCTTGGGATCGGTGTTGGTGAGCTCGGCGATGTCGAAGTATTCGACCTTCGGTCGGTGCAGATCCACTGCTTGCGCCTGGGTCATGTCTGCCCAATCTACCGGTGATCGGGCTTTGGTTCATTACAACCAGCTGAGGGTGATCCCATGGGTGCCCAGCCAGCGTTCGAGATGATGGTTGTGCGCGGCGACCCCGGAGACCACGGTATTGGCGCGTTCGATGATGCGCTGCGCCTCGGCGGCGTCGACGTAGCCCACGTCGTGGGCGGCGAACAGTTCGTCCAGGCCGTGCAGTTCGGGGGTGCGGCCGTTGCGGCACACGATATCCAGGTAGTGGTAGGTGGCCCGCCACCGCTTGGACTCGATCCGGGCGTAGTCGCCGAGGTAGACGTGGTAGACCGGATCACGGTCGTGCGCCGTGTTCACGTGGCTCATGGTGATCCGCAGCGCCGGCCCGGGCAGTAACCAGGTCTCGGTATACCGTTCGGGCGGGGCGTCGGCCGTGCGCACGAGGTACAGACCCCACGGCTCGGCGTGATAGCTCTCGACCGAGCGCACGAAACCGCGCGAGTCGGTCTTGGTGCACTCGTCGAGGTTGAAATACTCCGTGGACGGGCGGCGCGGGACATGTACGGGCGCGACGAGCTCGGCGGAGTTCGTGGCGTGCGGGGTGGCGCTGTGCGTATGGACGGTCGCGAGCAGGTTGCGTGCCGCGTTGCGCAATGGTTGAAGACTGGTCATTGCACTGCCCCTTCTTGACTGCCTGGGAACCGGATAGGACAGTACACCCGGATAGCCGGTCTCGCTCTCGCATAAACGCGCCGTCCGCGCGTCGTGACGAATTCGCCACATACCTGCAGATAGGTGAACCGCGTTGTGCCACCGGACATTTCGGACATGTGCCGATTGTGTTACGTACCGGGGTCACATCCGCCGAGGAGTTTGCCGTGAATATGCTGTCAGCGGTGTGTCGTGAGGGTCCGCGATGGGTCTTCGGTGCGGTCCGCGCTGGTCCAGGGGCTGAGAGGTGTTTGTTGTCGGTGGGTGGTCCTACGCTGTGAGGTATGGCTTTCGCAACCGAACTTCCCGTCGAGCCGGACCATGAGGGCAATACGCCGCTGGCGCATTCGGAGTTCCGGCCCATCGGTGCGATCGAGCGGACCGATGGCCGGTTCGAGGTGGTCAGCGAGTATCGACCCGCTGGTGATCAGCCCACCGCGATCGCGGAGCTCGAGCGCCGATTGGCGGCCGGCGAGCGCGACGTGGTGCTGCTGGGCGCCACCGGCACCGGTAAATCCGCGACGGCCGCCTGGCTGATCGAGCGGGTGCAGCGACCGACCCTGGTCATGGCGCCGAACAAGACGCTGGCCGCGCAGCTGGCCAACGAGCTGCGAGAGATGTTGCCGCACAACGCGGTCGAGTATTTCGTCTCGTACTACGACTACTATCAGCCCGAGGCGTACATCGCCCAGACGGATACGTACATCGAGAAAGACAGCTCGGTCAACGACGATGTCGAGCGGCTGCGCCACTCGGCCACCATGAGCCTGCTGTCCCGGCGCGATGTGGTCGTTGTGGCGTCGGTCTCGTGCATCTACGGCCTGGGCACCCCGCAGTCCTATCTGGACCGCTCGGTTCAGCTGAACGTCGGCCGTGAGGTCGACCGCGACAGGCTCCTGCGGCTGCTGGTGGACGTCCAGTACACCCGCAACGACATGTCGTTCACACGCGGCTCGTTCCGGGTGCGCGGCGATACCGTCGAGATCATCCCCTCCTACGAGGAGCTGGCGATCCGCATCGAGTTCTTCGGCGACGAGATCGAGGCGCTGTACTACCTGCACCCGCTCACCGGTGATGTGGTGCGCCAGGTGGATTTCGTCCGTATCTTCCCGGCCACGCACTATGTTGCGGGCCCGGAGCGGATGGAGCGCGCGGTCCGCGATATCGAGGCCGAACTCGAGGAGCGCCTGGCCGAATTCGAGCGTCAGGGCAAGCTGCTCGAGGCGCAGCGGCTACGCATGCGCACCCAGTACGACATGGAGATGATCCGGCAGGTCGGCTTCTGCTCGGGCATCGAGAACTACTCGCGGCATATCGACGGCCGCTCGGCCGGCTCCGCCCCCGCCACGCTGCTGGACTATTTCCCGGACGACTTCCTGCTCGTCATCGACGAGTCACACAACACCGTCCCGCAGATCGGCGCCATGTACGAGGGCGATATGTCCCGCAAGCGTAACCTCGTCGAATACGGCTTCCGGCTGCCCTCCGCGGTGGACAATCGCCCGCTGACCTGGGAAGAGTTCGCGGATCGGATCGGCCAGACCATGTACATGTCGGCCACCCCGGGCGACTACGAAATGGGGCAGGCCGCCGGTGAGTTCGTCGAGCAGGTCATCCGCCCGACCGGTCTGGTGGATCCGCATATCGTGGTGAAGCCGACCAAGGGCCAGATCGACGATCTGGTGCACGAGATCCGCCAGCGCGCCGAACGCGACGAGCGGGTCCTGGTCACCACCCTCACCAAGAAGATGTCCGAGGATCTCACCGACTATCTGCTCGGCCTGGGCGTGCGGGTGCGGTATCTGCACTCGGAGATCGACACGCTGCGCCGCGTCGAGTTGCTGCGCCAGCTGCGCCTGGGCGAATACGACGTGCTGGTCGGCATCAACCTCCTCCGCGAGGGCCTGGACCTGCCCGAGGTGTCCCTGGTGTCGATCCTGGACGCCGATAAGGAGGGCTTCCTGCGCAGCACCAGATCGTTGATCCAGACCATCGGCCGCGCCGCCCGCAACGTCTCGGGCGAGGTGCACATGTATGCCGACAGGATCACCGACTCGATGCGCAACGCCATCGACGAGACCGAACGCCGCCGCGCCAAACAGGTCGCCTACAACGAGGCCAACGGCATCGACCCCAAACCGCTGCGCAAGCGGATCGCCGACATCCTCGACCAGGTGTATCGGGAGGCCGAGGAGACGGAGGTCGAGGTCGGCGGCTCGGGCCGTAACGCCAGCCGTGGGCGCCGCGCCCAGGGCGAGCCCGGTCGCGCGGTCAGCGCCGGTGTCTACGAGGGCCGCGACATCAAGTCCATGCCGCGCGCCGAACTGGCCGATCTGATCAAGGAGATGACCGACCAGATGATGAACGCCGCCCGCGAACTGCAATTCGAGCTGGCGGGTCGCCTGCGCGACGAGATCGCCGACCTGAAGAAGGAGTTGCGCGGTATGGACGCGGCCGGTCTGAAATGATCCGGCCGGCCGGTCGCCCGGCGAGGCCGGAGCCCGGGCGCACGCACTCCGAGGGGTGCACACAGGGAAGGTGCGCCTGGGCTCCGGCTCCGCCGGAGCGGTGGTCAGTCCTGGGGGGCTTCTTGGCTGGCCATCCACTCGGTGACGCGGCGTTCGGCCTCCTCGCGGGAGACGTCCTCCACCCGGGTCATGACCACCCAGCGGTGGCCGAAGGGATCCATCACCAGGCCGTAGCGATCGCCGGTAACGAAGGTCTCGGGGTCGGTGACGCGTTTCGCGCCGTGTTCGCGGGCCAGTTTCGCGACCGCGTCGACGTCGGGGCAGTAGTGCACGACGCTGGTGTGCACCCAGTCCTCGGCGGGGGCCCGGACGCCCTCGGTGGGTATCGGCATGCCCAGTTGGAACGTCGAGTCGCCGATGCGCAGTTCGGCGTGGGCGGGCTGGCCGTCGGGCAGGTCGTTGCGGCTCACGACTTCGGCGCCGAAGACGGCTCGGTAGAACTCGATGGCCTTGTTGCCGTCGGGGACGGCCAGGAAACAGTTGATCGAGTGATAGCCCTCGGGGATCGGATTCACGCTGTTCGTCATGTCCACGACTCTCGCCGATCCGGTTCTGCCGGTCTTGTAAGAACGCGACAGCGGAGTGGGCATGGTCGTATCCGATGACGGCGTTGGCGCGGAGGCCGCGCCGGAGTTCGTCCCGGTGCCGCCGCCGGAGGTCGCAAAGGGCATTCTGCGGCCGCGCGAGCAAGATCGGCACAGCAGCCTGCGGCGGCTCGCGGCCGGTCCGCAGACGTGCCGGTTCGTGGAGTGGTACTGGGCGATCGACTGGGATCTGCGCGGCCGGCCGGACTACTACGCGGAGGTGCTGCCGTCCCCGAGTATCAACGTGAGCTTCGAGCGGACCCACACGCGGTCGGGCGGATTCGTCTACGGCGTGTCCACGACGAAGTACGTGCGTGAGCTGCGCGGAACCGGTGAGACCTTCGCGGCTAAATTCCGGCCGGGTGGATTCGGCGCGTTCACCGGCTTGGATGTCGGCGAATTCCGGGACGAGGTGGTCGAGCTCGCCGAGGTGCTGCCGGATACGGCGGGATTGACCGACAAGGTCCTGGACGCGTCCACCGATGAGCAGCGCCGCGAGATAGTGGAGCAGTTCTTCACGGCTGCGGCGGGGCAGGTCCCCGCCGACGAGTCCTATCGGCTGGTCCTGCGGATTATCGCGGCCATGGCCTCCGATCGGAGCCTGACCCGTGTCGACCAGGTCACCGAGCGCTTCGGCGTGCCGACCCGCACCCTGCAGCGACTGTTCCGGCGCTATATCGGCGTGGCGCCGAAGTGGGTGCTGCGCCGGTATCGCCTCCAGGACGGCGCACAACTGCTCGCCGACGGTCGCACCGCCGATCTGGCCGCGCTCGCCGTGGAACTCGGCTATTTCGACCAGGCGCACTTCACGCGTGAGTTCGCTGTGGAGGTCGGAATGGCGCCGCTGGAATATGTCCGGTCGCTGGGGTGAGCGGAATTGTGGTAATTCACTATTTCCAGCAACGGTCATGTTACGTACGGTTCTGCGGCGTTCGCGGCGGCACTGTGATGAGAATCCCACGGCCGCAAGACCGTTCGCCGAAGAGACGCGACTCTCCGTAGCACCCGGAAGAATCGGAATCGGCGCTGGTAGACAAGGCTATCGCAGCATTCGCCGGTGAATGTGTGTCGCGGCACCACACGGCACGTCGATGTGATGTGATGCAATTTGGGATTTTTCCGACTCGACAGCGGTTATGGTCTAGCGCAGTTGCCGCACGGCGGCCCGCATACGTGGGCTCGCCGCGCGCATCCCACCACCTGCCGTTTGGAGGAGAGATGACCACCGCCTACCGGTCCATTGTCGTCGGTACCGATGGCTCGGACTCGTCGTACGTCGCCGTGGAAAAGGCCGCAGCCCTCGCCGGGGCCTCCGGTGCGACCCTGTATGTCGCCTGCGCCTACTACCCGACCGACGACCGTGACGTGGCCGCCGCGGCCGATGTGCTGAAGGACGAGGCCTATCAGGTCCGCGGCTCCGCGCCCACCAATGAGATCCTGCAGTCGGCCCGTGAGAAGGCGCACACCGCCGGGGCCTCCATCGTCGTGGAGAAGGCGATCGTCGGCGAGCCTGTCGAATCGCTGCTGAACCTGACCAAGGACGTCAAGGCCGACCTGCTCGTCGTCGGTAACCGGGGCCTGAACACCCTCGCGGGCCGCCTGCTCGGCTCGGTCCCCTCGGACGTCGCCCGCAAGTCCATCGTCGACGTGCTGATCGTGCACACCGTGCGGTAGTCGCGATCGCGTCGACACCGACAAGCTATGCCCGAAGGCCACTCTCGCACTGCGAGAGTGGCCTTCGGACTGCGGTGAGTGCGTACGGCGGTACTCGGTCGTCGCGGCCGTTTATCGTGTCGACCTACGGAACAGCGCTCCGGCGACGGCGCCCGTCACCACGGTGATCACGCCGAATTCGGCCAGCGCCCACCAGATATGGTCGCCGGCCGGTTGGCTCAGCATCACTGCGCGTAGTGCGTCGATGGCCTGGCTGAAGGGCTGGTTGGCCAGGACGATCCGTAGCCAACCGGGCATCGTGCCGGTGGGAACCAGTGCGCTGCTGAAGAATACTGGCAGGATGATCAACGCGGACAGCTGCTGAGTGACCTCGAGGGAACGGCCCAGCAGCCCGATCAACGCTGCGAGCCAAGACATTCCGAGCGCCACCAGCACCAGCAGGCCGATCGCGGCTGCCCAGTCGCCGACGCCCGCGTGCGGCCGGAAACCGACCGCGATGCCGACCCCCGTGGTGACGACCACTCCGAATCCGCTGCGGACCAGATCGGCGACGACATGTCCGGCGATCACCGATGACTTCGCGATCGGCAGGGTCCGGAACCGGTCGACCACACCGTCCTGTAGATCGGCGGCCACACTCGTCGTGGTGGTAACCGCGGCGAAGGCGATGGCCACGACCAGGATTCCGGGCATGACGTAATCGATGTATCGCCCGCGACCTCCGGCGCCGATCGCCCCGCCGAGTAGGCAGTTCATCAGGACGACGGTCAGCACCGGCTGCAGGGTCACATTGATCAGCTGTTCGGGATCGTGGCGGATATGGCGCAGGCTGCGCCGCACCATCTCCCAGTAGTCGCTGAATATCCAAGCGAGCGAACCACTTCGGTGGATCGGGGGAGTGAGCGCGGTCATGCGGCGGCCTCGGCTTCGGCAGGTCTGGCATGCCCGGTCAGGTGGAAATAGACGTCGTCGAGATCGGGATCGCGCACGGCGTAGCTCTCGACGTCGACCGCCGCGCGCAGGGCCGCGTCGAGTACGGCCCGCAACTCCTTCAGGCCGCCATCGCCGGTGGCGGGCACGGCGATTCGCACGGTCCGATGGTCGGCGACGGTGTGATAGCCGTCCAGGCATGTGGTCAGCCGTGCGGCATCATGCGCGGACGTCGTCGTGAGGACGAGTTGGGTGTTCGCGGCGCGTGCCTTCAGTTCGGCAGGGGTCCCGGTGGCGACCACCCGACCGGCGTCCAGGAATACGATCGAGTCCGCCAGCGCATCGGCCTCGTCGAGGTACTGCGTGGTCAGCAGGACCGTCGTGCCGTGCTGGACCAGGCCGCGGATCACCTCCCAGAGCGCATGCCGACTCGCCGGATCCAGGCCGGTGGTCGGCTCGTCCAGAAACAGCACCATCGGCTGGGCCATCAGACTCAGCGCGAGATCGAGCTTGCGGCGCATCCCGCCGGAGTAGGTCTTGACCGCGCGCGTGCCCGCGTCGGCCAGACCGAACGTCTCCAGCAGCTGTGCCGAGCGCTCCCGCACGACGGGCCAGGACAGTCGTTGCAGACGGCCGAACATCCGCAGATTCTCGTGCCCGGACAGTTTGGCATCGACGGCGACCGATTGGCCGGTCAGGCCGATGACGGCCTGCACGCGTTCCGGTTCGCGCAGCACGTCGTGCCCCGCGACCCGGATCACGCCGGAGTCGGGCCGCAGCAGGGTCGACAGGATCCGCACCATCGTGGTCTTGCCCGCGCCGTTGGGGCCGAGCAGGGAGGCGACCGAGCCGGCCGGGACGTCGAGGTCGACATCGTGCAGGCCGGTGGCGCCCGCGAATTCCTTGGTCACCCCGGTGGCCGTGATCGCGGCCGGGTCGCGTCGGGGCATGCTCACTCACCCCGGCCGACGCGACTGGCGATGAACTTCTGCAGACCCACCAGGACGCGCGGGGGCTCGGCGTGGGCGTTGGAGTTCCAGCGCGCCGCGCGGACCGCGGCGGCCTCGTTCACCGTGGTGTTCCAGCGCTGCGCCCGGGCCTTTCCGGCCGCGTTGACGGCGGTGTTCCCGCG
Organism: Nocardia alni; assembly: GCF_019038435.1. Taxonomy (GTDB): domain Bacteria; phylum Actinomycetota; class Actinomycetes; order Mycobacteriales; family Mycobacteriaceae; genus Nocardia; species Nocardia alni. Next base: position 28,320 of record NZ_JAGPOX010000075.1, on the reverse strand, counting down.
CGCTGCGCGAATCCGGCCGGACCGGTTGCTGTTTCGCGCGGCGGCCTCGTCGTGATCCGGGAAGCCGGGCAGGCGGTGCATGGCGTCGTGGAGGCGGGCGTAACTCATGATGTCCCCTATTCGTGTCTCATACGAGAGTTTCGTATGTGATACGAAAAGATTATTCGTATGCTGTACGCATGTCAACGGCGGACAACACACCCATCTGGGCACACCCCGAGCCGGGCGGCCGCAAACCGCGCTTCACCCGCGAGCAGATCGGTGCGGCGGCCTTGCGCATCGCCGATACCGAGGGCTTCGAGGCCGTCACGATGAAGCGCATCGCCGCCGAACTCGGCGCGGGCACGATGACGCTGTACTACTACGTGCGCAACAAGTCCGATGTCGTCGCGCTGATGCAGGACACGATCCTGGCCGATCAACTCGTATCGGATGCCGAGTTGCGCACAGGATGGCGTGCGGCCACGGCGGCCATCGCACGCCGTACCCGGGCGGTCCTGATGGCACACCCCTGGTCGCCGGCCGCCCTCACTGCCGCCGCCTTCGGCCCGAATGCCATGCGGCACATGGAGCAGAACCTCGCCGCGCTGGCCGGCACCCGTCTGGGCAAGCAGGAGAAATTCGAGCTCATCGCCGCAGTCGACGCCTATGTGCTGGGTGCGTCACTGCACGCCATCGAAACCCTGTCCCGCACAGAGCTTGCCGAATCGGATCCCGAATCGGTCTCCGCCGTGGTCGAATTCGGGATGAGGCTGATGCGTACCGGCGAGTTTCCGAACCTGAATGCCATGAATGATCAACTGTCGGAAGGTGATTCGGCCATTGTGCCGAACGCCGACGCCCTGGACGGCCGATTCGAACGCGGCCTCGAGGCGCTGCTGGACGGCCTCGCCGCCCGCATGACGATCGACTGAATCGGCCGGTCGGTGTCACCGGTGGTATCCGCGCCGCACCCGCTTGGGTCCGCCGGACCTTACGAGCGCGAATTCCCGGACCTTACATGCCAGCGGTCGCATTTCGGCCGGGGAATCGAATCCGCACGGGGCGAGCGCGATTCCCCGGCCCCTGTGCGGCGAACTGTCGCATGCCGGCTGAATCCCGGCCGGAGTGGACTCGGGGCGGGATTCAGCCGTCGGGGCGTAGGCCGGCGTGTCCGAATCGGGAGCTCACCTCGGCCGGCCCCGGCGGCTTGGCCCAAGACAGCTTCGGGGCATGGGTCGGCCGCCTGTGCGGGCGTGGGCTGTGCCGGGGCGGGGGCGCTCCTCAGTGTGCCCTGGCAGCTGGTCCAGGACAGCAGGACGTTCACGGGCCGAGCGCGATTCGGGCAGGAGCGGGTCGTCTGTCCGTGCGTGAACCGATGTGCCGGGCCGGGACGCTCAGCCCAGTGCGCGCAGCACCTCCGGTAGCTCGCCCGAGTGCACCACGGTCAACCGCTGGGTCGCTCGAGTGAGGGCGACGTACAGATCGTTGAGACCGCGCGGGGATTCGTCCAGGATGTCCTGGGGCTCGACGAGGATCACCGCGTCGAATTCCAGGCCCTTGACCTCGCTCACGGTCAGCACGCGCACCGAATCATCGGCCAGATCGGTGTATTCGGCGACCGAGGCGTGCGGTGCGAGGACCGCGGCGGTGCCCGGACGCGGCTGCTCGGCCGCGACGAGGTCGCCGACGGTACGTGCCAGATCACTCGCCGCTACCCGTACCGCTGTTGGCGCGCAACCGGTTTCGCGGACCGATCGGGGAACCGTGGCGTCGGGGTCGATGGCCGCGAGCACATCCGCGGCCACCGCCATGATCTCGGCGGGCGTGCGATAGTTGACGGTCAGCTCGGTGAGTTTCCAGCGCTGGGCCACATAGGGTTCCAGCATCCGCTTCCACGACGAGGCGCCCGCGGGATCGCCGGTCTGCGCGACATCGCCGACGACAGTGACCCAGCGATTCGGGATGCGCCGCATCACCATTCGCCACGCCATCTCCGAAAGTTCCTGTGCCTCATCGATGATCACGTGCCCATAGGTCCAGGTGCGGTCCCCGGCGGCGCGTTCCGCGGTGGTCTGGCGGCTGCCCACCTGCTGGCGCTCGGCCAGCTGGGAGGCGTCGATCAGGTCGTAGGCCATCAGGATCTCCGGGTCCAGCTCGTCCTCGAGATCCTGTGGCGCGGAGCCGCTCAGGATGTCCAGCGCGTCCTGCGCCTCGGCCAGCTGGGCTCGCCAGCGCCGCCGCGACCGCTCGCGCTCCTCCGCGTCGTCGACGCCGAGCAGTTCGGCCAGCTCGTCCAGCAGCGGCGCGTCGGCTGCACTGAACCGGCCACCGCGGCGAGCCGCGTCATTCTCACTGTCCGGCCGAAAAAGCTCCTTGCGATCCTCCGGCGAGAGCTGATCGGCCGCACGGGCCAGCCGAGCCGGATCGGCCCACAGGCCCGCCAGCACCTCCTGCGGCGTCAGGATCGGCCACAGCTTGGCGATGGCGCGCTGGATCTCCGCGTCCGCGCGCATCTCGTCCCGGATCTCGGTCAGATCCGCCTGGCTCAGCAGGTTCTGGCCGCCGGTCAGGTCCTTGCCCATGGTCTCGGCCAGCTGGTCGGTCAGCGCGTCCACCACCGACGCGGCGAATACCGGCCGGGCCAGGTTGTGCGGCCGCCGCGACGAACGCGCCCGCCCGCGCGCCTTGGTGACGATCCTGCGATCCAGGACGAGCTCGTAGCCGTCGAAACTCAGCCGGATCGGGTCCGCAGGGGTCTGCTGCCAGTCCCGCACGCCCTTCTTCAGCGTCTCGATCATGTCCAGCGAACCCTTCAGCTCGCCCGCGTGTAGCGAATCCTCCAGCGCCGCACGCACTCCCGGGTACAGGTTGCCGATCGTCGACAGCAGCACGCCGGTCTCACCGAGCGAAGGCAGCACCTGGCCGATGTAGTCCAGGAAGGTCGAATTCGGGCCGATGATCAGCACGCCCGCCTTGTCCAGCTGCTTGCGGTAGGTGTACAGCAGATAGGCGGCGCGGTGCAGCGCGACGGCCGTCTTGCCGGTGCCCGGCCCGCCCTGCACCACCAGCACGCTCTTGTGTTCGGAGCGGATGATCGCGTCCTGCTCGTGCTGGATGGTCTCCACGATGTCGGCCATCTGGCCGGTGCGGGCCGCGTTCAACGCGGTCAGCAGGGCGCTCTCGCTGCCGACGCCGCTGTCGGCCTCGGTCGCCCCTTCCGCTCGAGCCAGGTCCAGGTCCAGGTATTCGTCGGTGATCGCGGTGATCGAGCGATTGCGGGAGCGGATGTGACGGCGGCGCTTCACACCGTCGGGTGTGGCGGTGGTGGCCAGGTAGAACGGGCGGGCCATCGGCGCGCGCCAGTCCAGCAACAGCGTGGCGTAGTCGTCGTCCTCGTCCAGAATGCCGAGGCGGCCGATGTAACGCTCGGTATCCCCGGGGTTCTCCGGCGTCTCCTCCAGGTCGATCCGGCCGAAGCACAGGCCGTGCTCGGCGGCGTCGTACTTGGCCAGATCCTCGGTGTAGAGCTGGGTGAAGGACTCGCGCTCGCTGCGGGCCTGCGGGGTGCCGCCGGTCTCCAGCAGCACCGTACGCAACCTGCGCTGAGCGTATTCGCGCATCGCGTCCAGGCGTTCGTACAGCAGCGTCAGATGCGTCTGTTCGCGCGCCAGCTCGGCGGTATGGCCGGTCGCCGGGCTGTCCTCGGTGAGGCGGTCGGGCAAGTCGCAACTCCTTGTCACCACGGCCGGCCTGCCGGCCGCGCGCGAAGGGAAAACAGAGTTGTCGAGTCTAGTCAGCAATCTGCCATTGCGCCGTAACCGCAGGTGAACGGTGGGTTGCCGAGCCTTCCCGTCGCATTGCCCCGCGCGCCGGACCGGTATTCGGCGCTCCGGAGCCGGTCAGGAGGCATGGGTATTGTTCGGTCGCCGTCCCATTTGCGAGCCCTCATGGCGAGCCTGGGGTTTGGCCCGGTACATCGCCACGTCGGCATCGTGCAGCACCGCCTCGGGTGTGCGGGAGTCGCCCTGGTGCAACGGCGTCACCCCGATGGAGGCGTCGATATGGATACGGTGCCCGCGCGCGATGATCGGTTCGGCCATGGCCTGGCGCAGGCGTTTGACCAGTGTGGACAGGTCGACAGGCAGGGTGCGCCCGGACAGCAGGACCAGGAACTCGTCGCCGCCGATCCGGCCCACCACGTCGTCCTGGCGCAGGCTGCGCTGGAGTCGCTGGGCCACGATCTGCAGGACGGTGTCGCCGATCGCGTGACCGAGTGAGTCGTTGATCGCCTTGAATCCGTCCAGGTCGATGAACAGCACGGTCGACACCGGCTGCTCTTCGCTGGTGCCCAGCGCCCCGGCCAGCCGGGACAGCACCAGGGATCGGTTGGCCAGGCCGGTCAGCGGGTCGTGGGTGGCCTGGTATTCCAGCTGTCTGCGGCTGGCCCGGAACTCGGTGATGTCGTTGAACGAGGACACCGCCGAGGACTCCGGATCGTCGGGATTCAGCAGCCGGGACGAGCCCGACAGCCAGCGGCGCTGCCCGTCCGGGCGGTCCAGGCCGAACACGTACTGTGCGACGGTCTCGCCGGTGATCAGGGTGCGCGCCACGGGATGCCGTGACATGGGCAGCGGTTGTGAGTTGGTGTCCAGGAAGGACAGCGGCAGCGCCGCGATCGCGATGCCGACCAGATTGCTGCCGTCGTGGCCGAAGATCCGCAGTGCGGCCGGGTTGATCGACTCGATGCGGCCGTCCCGGCCGATCACGACCACGCCCTCCTCGAGCTGGGAGACGACCGTGGTGTAGTGCTGTTCGGCGCGCCGCTGCGCCGCCTCGGCCCGGCGCTGCGGGGTGAGGTCGTGGATGACCACCTGATAGGCGCGGCGGTCGTGCCAGACGGTCAGCACGGAGACGGTTTCCACATCGACCGTCGCGCCGTCGAGCCGGGTGAGGGTCATCTCGGCGGGCGCGGAGGCGTCGCCGGTGTGGGTCAGCAGGTCGATGCGGTCGTGCATGGGGCCCACGTCGTCCGGGGCGACGAATCTGGTCACCGGCTGGCCGAGGATGTCCCCGACCGACCTCGCGCCGAGTAACCGGGCCATAGCCGGATTAGCGAAAACAAGGTTGCCACCCTCGTGTACCACGACACTGTCGGGGCTGTGCTCGACCAGTGTCCGATACCGCAGCGCCAGTTGCTCGACGTCCGCCACGGGATCGTCGTGCTGTGCGCCGTCATCGACGGCGCCGTCCGGGCCACGGCCCACCTCACCCACATGTACCCCCTGGTCATCGACTATTCAGGCCATATCCTGCATGAGATTGTTCTGGTATCGGCGTACCAAAGATCGCGGCGCCGACGCTAACGGGTCAGTCACGGTTCGGGCACTTCGTCGAGCGTTAATCGGACGGTAGAACCACGGGTTAGCTCAGCAGTGGCGAACTGTTCGCTATTCTGCTCGGACCGGCTAAGGAGCGAGACTATGGCGTTCAGCACCCCAAGACACCAAGATCATATGACGATTGCCGGGATCGGCGTCGTCTCCGCGTACGGTTGGGGCCGCGAGACCCTGTGGCACGGGTTGCTGAGCGGAAAGTCCGCCGCCCGGCTGCATCCAGGGTACGGCCCCGCGCGCGATGACTACGCATGGGTTGCTGTCGTCCCCGAGGGCGGGGACCTCACGGTCAGCCCGAGTCTGTACGGGCGGGCCATGCACGAGTCCGTGCGCGAGGCGATCCAGGACGCGCGGGAGCGCGGCTGGCGGCCGGGCGGCACGGTCGGTGTGCTGCACGCGATCGTGCTCGGCGATGTGCGAAACTGGCGCGATTTCTACACCGTCGATCAGGGGCACCGCCGCTCCCGCGACTATCTGCGGCTGCTGCCCTCGACGCCGGTCGCGGTGCTGACACACGAGTACGGCTTCCACGGTCCGTCGATGAACGTGTCGGCCGCCTGCAGTTCGGCCAACGTCGCCTTGATCACCGCCCGACTATGGTTAGACCAGGGGTTGGCCGACGATGTGATCTGTGTGACCACGGATCTGTCGGCCACCCCCGACATGCTCGAGCACTTCGTCAGGGTGGGCGCGGCGATCGACGACGCGGAGCCCCTGGATGCCTGCCGTCCGTTCCAGCAGGACAGCCGCGGTTTCGTCATGGGGGAGGCGTCCACGGCTTTCGTCCTTTCCCGCGAGGTCGAGCGTCCCTACGCGGCCGTATTCGGCGGCGCCATGACCAACGACGCCTATCACGTCGTCTCGGTCGAACCCTCGCACGAGCAGGTCCTCGACTGCTTCGAGCGCGGCCTGCGCGTGGCCGGGGTGCGGCCCGAGCAGGTCCGGTACTTCAACGCGCACGGGTCGGGCACCCGCCAGTGCGATGCGGCCGAATCCGAGGCGCTGAAGCAGATTTTCGACGATCGGCCGTCGCTGTACTCGATCAAGCCGTTGACCGGGCACTGCATGGGCGCCGCGGCCGGGGTCGAGGTCGCCGCGACCGCTCTGGGCTATGAGAACGGGATCGTCCCGGCAGTGCCGCTCGTCGCACCGGCCCATCCCCGGCTGCTGGACGGCCCGACCGAATGTGAGGGCGGGCTCACCGTGAAATCGTCGATGGGTATGGGCGGCAACAATTCGGTCGTGGTGCTGGGGCCGGTCGCGTAGATCGTCCGGGTGCGGCGGATCACATCGCGTCCGGAGTTGCCGCGCGTCGTAGGCTGGTACCCACGGCTTCCAACCTGCACGGTCCTGGCAGCCGAAATCCCTGGTCCGGGCCACCACCTCATCGCCGCGAGCCGAACTTGTCGGTGGGTGTGTTTAGCATGGCGGCCGGGTAGTAGTGGACGCCGGAACACGAATGGGAAGGGACGGCTTGTGGCGGATCGCCTGACGGTGCGCGGAGCGCGGGAGCACAACCTCAAGGGGGTCGATATCGACCTGCCCCGCGACAGTCTCATCGTGTTCACCGGACTGTCCGGATCTGGCAAGTCCAGTCTCGCGTTCGACACCATCTTCGCCGAGGGGCAGCGTCGCTACGTCGAGTCGCTGTCGGCCTACGCGCGCCAATTCCTCGGCCAGATGGACAAACCCGATGTGGATTTCATCGAGGGTCTCTCGCCCGCGGTCTCCATCGACCAGAAGTCGACCAACCGCAATCCGCGCTCCACGGTCGGCACGATCACCGAGGTGCACGACTATCTGCGCCTGCTGTACGCGCGCGCCGGCACACCACACTGCCCCGTCTGCGGTGAGCTGATCGCCAAGCAGACCCCGCAGCAGATCGTCGACCAGGTCCTGGCCATGGAGGAGGGCATCCGATTCCAGGTGCTCGCGCCCGTGGTGCGCACCCGCAAGGGCGAATTCGTCGACCTGTTCGATCAGCTGAATTCGCAGGGCTACTCGCGCGTGCGGGTCGACGGTGTGGTGCATCCCCTCACCGAGCCGCCCAAGCTCAAGAAGCAGGAGAAGCACGATATCGAGGTGGTGATCGACCGCCTGTCGGTGAAGTCGGGTTCCAAACAGCGCCTCACCGATTCGATCGAGACGGCGCTGCGCCTGGCCGACGGCATCGTGGTGCTGGACTTCGTGGACCGCGACGAGCACGCGCACGACCGCGAGCGCCGCTTCTCCGAGAAGCTGGCCTGCCCCAACGGGCATCCGCTGGACATCGAGGATCTCGAGCCGCGCTCGTTCTCGTTCAACTCCCCGTACGGCGCGTGCCCGGACTGCACGGGCCTGGGCATCCGCAAGGAGGTCGATGCGGATCTCGTGGTGCCCGACGGTGAGCTGAGCCTGAACGACGGCGCCATCGCGCCGTGGTCGCGCGGGCAGACCGCCGAGTATTTCACCCGGTTGCTGTCGGGTCTGGCCGGGGCGCTGGGCTTCTCGATGGACACGCCATGGAACCAGTTGCCGCTCAAGGCGCGCAAGGCGGTGCTGGAGGGCAGCTCCGAGCAGGTGCACGTGTCGTACACCAACCGCTATGGCCGTAAACGCTCGTATTACGCCGATTTCGAGGGCGTGATGCCTTTCCTGCAGCGCCGGCTCGAGAACACCGAGTCCGAGCAGATGAAGGAGCACTACGACGGCTACATGCGCGATGTGCCCTGCCCGGTCTGCGACGGGGCGCGGCTGCGGCCGGAGATCCTCGCGGTCACCCTGGGGTCGGGTGAGGGGCACCGGTCCATCGCCGAGGTGTCGGATCTGTCCATCCGGGAGTGCGCGAAATTCCTGAACGGGCTGCGCCTGGGCGAGCGCGAGGCCGCGATCGCCGCGCAGGTGCTCAAGGAGATTCAGGCGCGCCTGGGCTTCCTCTTGGACGTCGGCCTGGAATACCTGACACTCTCGCGCGCGGCGGGCACCCTGTCCGGCGGTGAGGCGCAGCGCATCCGGCTGGCCACCCAGATCGGTTCGGGCCTGGTCGGCGTGCTGTACGTACTGGACGAGCCGTCCATCGGCCTGCACCAGCGCGACAACCGCCGCCTCATCGAAACCCTCACCCGGCTGCGGGATCTGGGCAACACGCTGATCGTCGTCGAACACGACGAAGATACGATCCATGCCTCGGACTGGGTGGTGGACATCGGCCCGCTCGCGGGCGAGCACGGTGGTCAGGTGGTGTACAGCGGGCCGTATCCGGGCCTGCTGGACGATGCGAATTCCCTGACGGGCGCCTATCTTTCGGGGCGCGAGCGGATCGAGGTGCCGCTGGTACGCCGTCCGGTGAACAAGAAGAAGCAGCTCACCGTGGTCGGCGCGAACGAGCACAACCTCCGCACCATCGACGTGGCGTTCCCGCTGGGCGTGCTCACCGCGGTGACGGGCGTCTCCGGATCGGGTAAGTCCACGCTGGTGAACGACATCCTGGCGACGGTCCTGGCGAACAAGCTCAACGGCGCCCGTCAGGTGCCGGGCCGCCACACCCGCGTGAACGGCCTGGACCATCTGGACAAGCTGGTACAGGTCGATCAGTCCCCGATCGGCCGCACCCCGCGCTCGAATCCCGCGACCTACACCGGCGTCTTCGACAAGATCCGCACCCTGTTCGCCGCGACCACCGAGGCGAAGGTGCGCGGCTATCAGCCGGGCCGATTCTCGTTCAACGTCAAGGGCGGTCGCTGCGAGGCGTGCTCGGGCGACGGCACGCTCAAGATCGAGATGAACTTCCTGCCCGACGTGTATGTCCCGTGCGAGGTGTGCCACGGCGCCCGCTACAACCGGGAGACCCTCGAGGTGCACTACAAGGGCAAGACCATCGCCGAGGTGCTCGATATGCCCATCGAGGAGGCCGCGGAATTCTTCGAACCGGTCACCTCGATCCACCGCTACCTCAAGACGCTGGTCGACGTCGGCCTGGGCTACGTGCGCCTGGGCCAGAGCGCACCCACGCTGTCCGGCGGTGAGGCCCAGCGCGTGAAGCTCTCGGCCGAACTGCAGAAGCGCTCCACCGGCCGCACCGTCTACATCCTGGACGAGCCGACCACCGGACTGCACTTCGAGGACATCCGCAAACTCCTCGTCGTCATCAACGGCCTTGTCGACAAGGGCAATACGGTCATCGTCATCGAGCACAACCTGGACGTCATCAAGACCTCCGACTGGGTGATCGACATGGGCCCCGAGGGTGGTTCGGGCGGCGGCGCCATCGTCGCCGAGGGCACCCCGGAGGATGTGGCCGCCGTGTCCGGGAGCTACACCGGCCAGTTCCTGAAGGAGGTCCTCGCCGCCCCCGCCGCCGAACCTGCCGCGAAAAAGGCTGCCGCATCGAAGAATTCGGCAACCAAGACCACGGCAGCGCAGAGTACGACCGCGAAGAGCGCCGCCGCCGCACCCGTCAAACCCACCGCCAAGAAACCCGCCGACAAGGATCCGAAGAAGGCCGCCGCCGCCCGCCGCAGAGCCGCCGCGCTGCGCTGAGATCGGCCGGTGCCGTCACTGCTGTGGGCCGCGAAAGCTCGTGTGCCCCTGCGCTGATGATGATTTCTCGGTCACCTGGCCGTTATTGACGTTGCCGTGCGTGCGTCGCACGGCAACGCTCTACGGCGACTGCCTGTCAGAGTGACACGTGCGGCACGCTTGCGCCGTCCAACGTGGGGCTCCGGAGGATTCATCGGCTGTGCCGATTGGTGCTGCTGAACGTGACGTACCGGGCCAAACCGTTTATAGAACATATGTTCGATAATGCGGTAGGGTGTCTCGGGTGAACACACATTCGACTGCACTGGCACCGGATGCTCCGGCTCGGAGATGGTCCGACCTGGCCGATGTCGACTTGCTGCGCACCCTCATCGAAACCGAACGCCGCCGACGCCGGTTGGGTGCGGCCATGGTCGCGGCCGTTGCCGAGGCCGAGCGCCGTGGTCTCGCCGCCGACACCGGCTACCGCGACACAGTGGAGCTATTGAGTGATCTGCTGCGGATCAGTGCCTCCGAGGCGCGCAGACGAATCGAATACGCCACTCCGCAGGTCCGCTCGCGTTCCAGAAAGGCGTGGAGGGTGCTGACGGCGGCAGTGTGAGGCCGAGCCTGGGTGTGGGGCGGCGGATCCAACGGTGTTTCCGGCCCATTCGCTGAACCCGGTTCAGCGGAGGATGGAGGCGGCGAGACTTACGGGAGGTGGCCCCGCGCCAGGCTCTCGCCGCCCACGACGGCGCACTCAACGACATCGGCACCGCGATGGTCGCCGGCTTTCTGGGTGACAACGGCCCCGGCATCGGCGCCCCGTACCGCCGAATGCCCATCGGCGCATCCGCTGAAATCGCCTGAGATTGCCCACGGTACAGCCACGGATAGTGCGGGTCTGCCCGTCCGCTTGCGGAATCGCTGCCCCCTCAGCGATTCCGCAAGCGGACCGATGAACCCGCTGTAGAACGAGGTGACCTGTCCGGCCGAGAGAAATATTCGATCGAACCGGTAGCGTCGTGTGATGAACAGCGCCGATGCTTTTCTGGAGACGCTAGCGGCCAGTGGCCTGCCGCCGTTGATCGGTCGGCGGCGCGTACGCGGCGACTTCCGCGGTGGCGTCGTGACTCGCGACCTGGGGCCTTTGCGGTTGGCCGAGCTGGTTAGCCCGGAGGGCGAGTGTTTCCGACCGGCGCGGTCGGTCCGCGACGCGGACAGCGAGCTGTGGCAGATCGAGTTGGTGACGCGGGGGCGGGTGCGTGCTGAGCAGGGGGGCAACACGGCTGTGCTCGGGCCGGGTGATCTGGTCCTGATCGATCCGGTGCGGCCGGTGCGGTTCGCTACCACCGCGACCACGAGCGTGACCATGCTGGTGCCGCGGGGATCGCTGCGGCTTCGGGCCGACGATGCCACGCGGCTGGCCGGGATGCGTATTCGTGGTGATCGGGGCCCCGGCGCGCTGGTGTCCTCGCTCGCGCGGGAGATGGCGCGGTCGCTGAGCGGGTTCCGCGCGGACGAGGCGGACAGGTCGGCGGCCGCGGTGATCGAGCTGATCGCGGTGGCGTTGTCGGCTCAGCTGGATGATGCGCGTCCGGTCCCCGACGAGGCGTTGCGTTCCCGGGTTGTCGGTTTCATCGAGGCGAGGCTGTCCGACCGGGATCTCACCCCGGCGAAGGTGGCTGTGGCGCACCATATGTCGGTGCGCCGCCTGCACAAGCTGTTCGAGGGCCAGCCGCTGACGGTCGCGGCTCTGATCCGCCGGCGGCGCCTGGAGCGGTGCCGTGCGGAGCTGGCCGGGACCGACCGCACCGTCGCGGCCGTCGCGGCGCGCTGGGGGTTCACCGATCCGGCGCACTTCAGCCGGCTGTTCAAGGCGACCTACGGATACAACGCGGCGGCACTCACGTCCAGCAACCGTGCGCGGATGATCAAGGCGCTTCCCGCCCGGCTCGGTGAGGATGGAGGCTGACAGCACAGGAAGGTGATCGCATGGAACAGTCGGTCGAGGCGATGAGTGCCATCCCGGCCCAGATGAACGAGGGCTGGAACCGCGGTGACGCCGCCGCGTTCCTGGCCGATTTCGCGGACGATGCCGAGCTCGTGGATTGGGAGGGGAGCGTTCACAAGGGCCGCGAGCAGATGATCGCGTTCCATCAGCCGATTTTCGACACGGTGATGAAGGGTTCCCGGTTGGTACAGGGCGATGTGCTGTTCGCCCGGGTCGTCGGGCCGGGTTGGGGTGTGGTGCACCACCGGATGGCCATGGCGATGCCCGGTGAGCAGGAGCCACCTCCACACCGCCTGTTCATGCAACTGCTCGTCGTGGCGTGGCAGAACGACCGCTGGGAAGTCGCGGCGCTGCAGAACTCGCGCTTGATCTCGCTGGAGACCGCGATGGCCCTGGAATCGCAGGCCGCGGCCGGGTAGGCAGTGGGCACTCCAAATCGCGACTATTTCGGGTTTTCCAGTAGTCCGTTGGCGATGACGTCGGCAGCGGTTTCGAGCAGTTCTCGTAGTTCGGCCTCGGTCCGGTGCAGTTGATCCGGGCGCCAGTTGAGGCTGATGATGCCGTTCCAGGCGGCCAACAAGACAGTGGCGACCCTTGACGGGTCGACCGGCCGTGCGATCCCCGCGGCGATACCGGCGGCCAGGGCATCGACCAGACGATCGTTCTGTCGCTTGATATTTCGCGCCAAACGTTCGGACAACTCTCTGCCGGCCGAGTACCGGCCCGGATCAGCCGGGAAGGCCAGCATGCGAAAGTACTCGGGGTACTGCAGGTAGAGCTGCAGGTACTGTTCGGCCGCGGCATAGATCTGCTCGGCCGGGCTCCGATCCGGGGTGAAGGCGAGGTCCATGAACCGGCCGTCGACGTCGAGTACACGCTCGACCACGGCGGCGTGCAGGCCGGACTTGGATCCGAAGTGGTTGTAGATCGAGCCGACCGCCACTCCCGCCCGCTCGGCGATCTCTTCCACGGTCACATCGTCGGCCGGACGGTCACTGAAGATCTCACCCGCCGCGTGCAGGAGCGCGTCGATGGTGCGTTGCTTGCGAGGGTCCACACTCAGCCCAACTCTTGTAATCGTTGCAATAAGTTCGCCCGGTGCGTAGCGTACCTCCCGGGAGTTCATGCAAGCGTTGCAAGAACTCGGACCGGGGAGAATGTCATGACTGTGCACACCGATCAAGCATCGCTACGCCCGTTCCAGCGGCAGCGATTCGCTCGACTGCCCGAGTTGCCGACGCGGCCGCACCCCTACTTCGCGTCGACGCCACACGAGTTGGAGATGGACTCGGCGTCACTGGGTCCTGTCCGGGTGCACTACCGCGAATATGGCAGTGGGGCACCGCTTCTGCTGATTCACGGCCTCATGACCACCGGCTACTCGTGGCGATACGTGCTCGACGGTCTCGGTGCGCGCTTCCGCCTGATCGTCCCCGACCTGCCGGGCAACGGCCGCAGCAGCCAACCGGCCGTGCGACTGTCCGCACCGGCGATGGCGGCGTGGATCGGCGAGTTCCAGACGGCACTCGGGTTGCGTGGCTGCGCCGCCGTCGGTAATTCGCTCGGCGGGTACCTGATCATGCGTCACGCCCTCGCAGACCCGGGCGCATTCTCCCGGCTGGTCGATATCCACGCACCGGCATTCCCGGTAGCGCGGATGCGCGCATTGCATGCGGCACTGTCACTTCCAGGGGCGGCAAGCGGATTCGGGTGGTGGGTCCGGCGCGACACGACGCGCTGGGCGCACCGGATTGTGCACTACTACGACGACACGCTCCGCTCGAGGAGGCCCGCGAGTACGGCGCCCCGCTGACCACTGCCGAGGGCATTCGCACCTTCGTCAGCTACCTGCGGGACGTGATGGCGCCGAGCGGCTTCGCCGACTTCATCGGCGAACTCGACCGTCGCCGGAGCGTGCGGCAACCGTTCCCGATGCCACTGCTGCTCATCTACTCCCGCCAAGACCCGATGGTTCCGCCCGCCACCGGGCCGAAACTGGCCGCACTGATCCCGGATGCGCAACTACACCAACTGGACCGGTCGTCCCACTTCGCTCATGTGGACAGCCCTGCCGAAGTCACCGCGCTGGTGCTCGACTTCCTGGACACACCCCACCTCGGACCGAACGGGTCGACGCCTGAACAATAGGCCACTGATCACTGGGAGAGAAACGTGAGCGGGCGCTGGACCTCGGTTCCTGCGGCGGGAGATTATCGGGCGTTTCGGCCCCGTGGCTGGCACAGTGGGTGGGGATGAATGACGACTTCGGCGCGACGCTGCGAGGATTTCGGGCGCGGGTCAAGCCTGAGACGGTTGGAATACGGCCCGCGCTGCCGGCGACGCGGCGCGTCCCCGGGCTACGTCGTGACGAACTGGCTCGACTGGCCGGCGTGTCGGAAGAGCATCTCAAGCGCTTGGAGCAAGGGCGTCGGCGCCCGTCCAGAGCGGTGGTCGACGCGCTGGCCAAGGCATTGCGGTTGGATCGTGCGGAGTACTCACAGCTGTGTCTGCTCGTCGGGTTCGCCGTGCCCGACGTCCAGCGTCCGGCGCGCGCGGCGAGGGTGCCAAGGGAGATCACGCCGCCCGCGCAACGGCTGCTGGATCGACTGACCGACGTACCGACCTGCGTCTGCGACGCTTCGTGGACGGTGCTGGCGGGCAATCGTTCCTGGACCGAGGCAAAGTGTGGCGGTGACGCGCCGGGTAGGTACGAGCGCAATATCGCCTGGCGGTTGTTCGGTGACGCACCCACCAATGTCGTGCGTTCACCGGAGTATCTGACGGGGTTCAAGTCGTCCGTGGTCGCGGACCTGCGCGCGGCGCTCCAGCGCTATCCGGCCGATCCGCGGTTGCGCGATCTCGTGACGGACCTGCGTACGGAGAGCGGGGAATTCGCCCGTCTCTGGTCGTCCGCCGATACCGGTGGGTATCACCCGGACCGGATCACCATCCGTCATCCGGATCGTGCGCCGGTCCTGTTGGACAAGGATGTGATGACGATCGAGCCCGGTGACCTGCGGGTGGTGGTTTTCACTACTCCGCTTCCTCCGCGGGCTCCATGTAGAAACGCGATCTCCGGATGAGCCCCTCTTCGAGGTTGACGATGATGACGCCGCGCTGCCAGAACCGTGCGCCGTCGTGTACTTCGCTCCTGAACTCCCACTCTCCCCAGATCTCATTGCCGCTCTGCACGCGCGTGGCGATGGTCGCCTGAATAGTGGGGTATGCCTTGAACAGTCCCTCCCAATTGCGCCGGACCTGATCCGGACCGTTGAAAGAACGGGCGGGATGCGCCGGCCATTCCATCGAGAACGTGGGCGCGAAGCATGCCACCAGCGCCTCGATGTCCTGTGTGCTGATGGCGTCGGCCAAGCGATCTATCACGGTAGGAGTCATGCGTTTTCACCCTTGTCGTTCGATCTGCGGTTCAGGTCGACCGTACTGGCGGACGAAGACGTTCCAACTGGGCCAGTTTGTACCCCTCGGCCTTGTCCAGTCGGCGAGCTTTACCTGGGGCTGCTCATTCTGTGCGGGATCGGTGTGCGTGCCACCGATCGACAGCGGTCTGCACAGCCTCTTCGTCCTCCTTGGCATGAGCCCCGGAAGCCCCGGCCGCACCGAGGACCACCCCGCCTTCGGTGATCAGGACGCCACCGGCGAAAGGTATGAAATCACCGCCGTGGAGGTGCTGGATACTGTCGACGATCGCGCCCGGCAGTTGGATCTGCCCGGACGGCTGCAATGCCATCAATGCGCTGCGCGACTTGGCCACAGCGATCCGGCTGGTCATCGGCATGCCACCGTCGGCTCGTCGCAAGACGATCACGGCACCGCTCACATCGATGACGGCCACCGCCAGTGGCGGGAACCCGCGCTCGGCACTTACCGCCAGCGCCGATGCCACCAACCAGTCGGCATCGGCCAAGGTCAGCCCGGGAAGGCGGGGAGAATCAGTCATGGACTCGAACAATAGTCCGGGCGGACGGACAGAGGGTGGTACAGCCGGTCGCCGTTGGTCAGTCCGGCCGCCGGCCGGTGAGGGCGGTGACCGAATAGGGCCCGAGGTCGATATCGGTGACCGAGTTCGCTTCTCCGGTCTGTAGATCGTCGTCCTTGTCGGCGAACGAGACGAGCGTGACCTTGCCTGCCGAGATGCCGGGCAGGTCAACATGAACGCGGTGCGATCTGGTGCGATCGGTGTTGATGAGTACCACGGTGATGCGGCCGTCGGGTTGCGACAGCGCGTGAACGACGACGGTCGCATTGTCCGACCGGACCTGTACGAGGCGCGTTCCTCGGCGTGTCAGCTGGCTGACCAGCTTCAGCGTGAAGTAGGGCGCGAAAGGCGTATTGCGTGGTGGTTCGCAGATGCGTCGATGATCCGGCATGTCGACGCAGTCGCCGGTCGACAGCAGCCCGATGGTGCCGAAATTCGCGTCGCCATACAGCTGGGGATGGTTGTCATCGGCCGCCATGGCGATTTGCCATGCGTACCAGTCGATCCCGGCGACGCCTTGCTCCAGCCATGTCAGCATGTCGTCGACGAGAAACATGGCGTTGACGATGCCGACGGTCTGCTTCCCGAAGTAGACCGCACTCGAATTGGTTTCGCCCACCATAATGTTCGCGTGACTGCCGGAGTCGGTAAGCTCCTGCCGCAGTTCACGATCGAGTTCGCCGATGGTTCGGGGTGTCGACAACAAGACCGCGTCGTCGGTTCGGTGGCGAACCTGTTCCATGTATCCGCGCGCCCTCCCGCGGTAGCGGGGTAAAGCGGGGCCACCGGAATGCCGATGCGGATCGTCGGATCCGCTTGCCGCATCTCGGTGATGAACGGCAATGCGTTGCGAGCCCACGACGCAGGCCCTTCTGGCGTGCCGTCTGGATTCTTGTGAGCATCCGGCCATGCCCAAGCCCCGCCGGAACCGTTGAGGTAAATGCCCGCGCAGATCCACCGGCCGCGGTAAGCCGAATCGGTTTACGCCGAAGGTGTCAGCGGGTCTCAGTCGCTTGCCGCCTGTGCCTGATGTACCGGCGCGGCGCGGGGTCGCACGCGGCCCGTATGTGCGAGAACCGCGGTGGTCAGCGCGTGGGCGGCGGGTCCGAGGCGTCGTGTCTTCGGCAGGACGAGGCTGACGTCGAAGCTGGGCGCGGGCAGCGTGTCGAGAGTGGGGAGTCCGGTCGTCGGTGGCGCGGAGGTGGGTGCTATCAGGGCGACGCCGAGACCGGCTCGGACGAGGTCCACAACGGTGGCGACATCGCCGACCTCGATCTCGACGTTGCGTGGCAGGCCGAGGGAGGCGCACAGCCGGTCGGTGCTCGCGCGGCTGCCCCATCCCGGTGGGACGTCGATGAACGGCTCGTCGATCAGCTCCTCGAGTCTTACCCGGCCTCGTGCGGCGAGCCGGTGGTCCGGCGGGCAGATCAGGACCATGCGTTCCGAGCGGAGCGGGACCAAGTCGACGGCAGTCTGTTCGGGCGGTGGCGCGGCGATGGCGAAGTCGATCTCGCCGTCCACGACCGCCTGTACCAGTCCTGCCGAGCCTGCCGGATGGGTGTGCGGCAGGAGCCGGACATGAGGGCGTTCACGGTGGAAGGTGGCGAGGGCGTCCAGCACTTCGGCGGCGATCAGCGAGTGCATGATCCCGAACTTCACCGACCCGCGCACCCCACCCGCGACCGCGTCGACGGTGCTCCTGGCCTGCTCCACGGAGGCCAGGATTCGGCGTGCGTCAACGAGCAGTGCCTGCCCGGCTTCGGTCAGATCGACGCGCCTCGTGGTGCGATGGAACAACTCGGCGCCCAGTTCGCGTTCGAGAGCGCGGATCGTGGCCGACAGGCCGGACTGCACGACGTGCATCCGGCGCGCCGCGCCAGTGAAGCTGCCCGTCTCGCTCACCGCGACGAAGTAGTTGAGCTGACGGAGATCCACCTCTCGATTTTATCGTTCGCAGTGATAAGTGGCGTCAGTTTCTATCATTGGACATGCTGGAATGGTGTGGCGGATGCTGAATACATGCTCGACGCGACCGACATCAATGCCATCCGTACCGGGCCGAGGGGCGCGGCGCCCGTGGTGTTACTGCACTCGGCGGGCCTCGACCTCACCTACTGGGACGCCCAGATCGAGGTGCTGTGCCGCGACCACGACGTGATCGCCCTCGATCTGCCCGGACACGGACGCAGCCATGGCAAAGCGCAGGACATCTCCATCGAGAACATGTCGGAAGTGATGTCCGCGGCCATCGCCCGTCTCCATACCGAAGGTCCCGTCCACCTGGTCGGTCTCTCGGTGGGCGGCCTTGTCGCGCAGGCCATCGCCCTGCAGCACCCGCGGCTACTGTGTTCGCTCGTACTGATCGACACGGCTGCCAGCTTCTCGGCCGCCGGCCGGGGCGCGATGCGAGAGCGCGCCGAGGCGGCGCGGCGCGGCGGCATGGATGCGGTGCTGCCCGGCCTGTTCGCCCACTGGTTCATGCCCGAGACACTGGTGCGGCGGCCGCATCTGGTCGACCGTGCCACCAAGACGCTGCTTCACGACGACCCGGACGTCCATGCCGCACTGTGGGAGATGATCGCGGCGTTCGATGTCGCCGATCGCCTCGGTGCCATCACGGTTCCGACGCTCGTGCTCGTCGGCGAGCACGACTCGAGTTCTCCCGTCTCCTGCGCGCAACACCTGTGCGGCATGATCTCGCACTCGCGGCTCCGGATCGTGCCCGGAGCCGCCCACCTTTCACCTCTCGAGAGCCCGGACGTGGTCACCGGCCACATCGCCGCATTCCTTCAGGAGGCCACCGGATGAGCCGGATACCCCTTGCCGACGTCGCGGCGTTGAACGACGACCAGCGCGTCCAGTACGACCGATTCCCTTCCAACCTCACCCGCGCCGTGCTGCTGCTCGACGAGCGGCTTGCCGGCCTGCTCCCCGCGTCCGCCAACGCCCTGCGCGCGACAGACCTCGACGCCGCGTGGCGCGAGGCCATGATCCTGCGCGTCGCGGCGCTGCACCACAGCGCCTACGAAAGGTTCCAGCACCTCGGCCAGGCCCACGCCGCGGGATGGACCGAGCAGCAGATCACCGACATCGAGGCGGGTCGCTTCGACAGACTCGACTCCGGGCTCGCAGCCGTGCTCGCCTTCGTCGATGCCTGCGTCGTCGGCCCCGACGTCACCGATGAGACGTTCGCCGCCGCCCGCGCACATCTCACGGATCGCCAACTCACGACCGTGATTGTCCTGGTCGGGCACTATATGACCGTCGCCCGGCTCACCGGTATCCTGCGACTCGAGCTCGACGGATCACCGGACGACTGGGCCCACGAACACTGACCCGCTCTCGGCTGCCCCGATGAATTTTGCGTGGATCGGTCGTCGACACCTCTGGATACACCGACAGCGGTGGGCGATCCGGACGGGTGAGCGGGAGGCGCGATGAGTGGTACCAGGGTGTTGGTGGCGGGAGCGAGCGTCGCGGGGCCTGCGCTGGCTCACTGGCTGCGCCGGTGGGGGGCCGAGGTGACCGTGGTCGAGCGGGCTCCCGGGCTGCGTCCGGGCGGGCAGGCGGTGGATGCGCGAGGGGTGTCCAAGGAGGTCATCCGGCGGATGGGGCTGGATTCGGCGGTGCGGGCGGCGCGTACCGAGACCGCGGGCGCGCACACCGTGGACGCGGACGGGAATGTGCTGGAGACCTATCGCGCGGACGATGACGGCGGCGACGGGTACATCGCGGAGATCGAGATCCTGCGCGGGGACCTGTCGCAGGTGCTCTACGACGACACCCGCGACGGTGTCGAATACATCTTCGACGACCGGATCGCCGACCTCACTCAGGACCGGGACGGTGTCGACGTGGTCTTCGCGAGCGGCGCCCGGCGGCGCTTCGAGCTGGTGGTCGGGGCGGACGGACTGCACTCGGCGCTGCGGGCGATGGTCTTCGGGCCGCGTGAGCGGTTCGTCCGCCACCTCGGACTCGTGCTGGCCTTCTACAGTGTGCCCAACGAGTTCGGGCTGGACCGCTGGCTGATCGACTATCAGCAGGCCGGTCGCTCGGCCGGCCTGCGGCCCATCCAGGACGCCACCCGGGCGATGGCCATGTTCTCCTTCCCCTCGGGAGACTTCGAGGTCGACTACCGCGACATCGAAGCGCAGAAGAGCCTGCTGCGCGAGCGGATGGCGGGCATGGGCTGGATGGCCCCGCGCATCCTCGCGCATCTGGACGACACCCCTGATTTCTACCTCGACCAGGTCGCCCAGGTGGTGATGGACCGTTGGTCGAGCGGACGGGTGGTGCTGCTCGGGGACGCGGCGTTCAGCTCGTCGCCGATGTCCGGAGGGGGCACGGGCCTGGCGTTGGTCGGCGCCTATCTGCTGGCCGGAGAGCTGGCCACCGCCGGGTGGGACCCGGAGGCGGGGTTCGCCGGCTACGAGGCGCGGATGCGGCCGTTTGTCGAGGCCAACCAGGAGATCGGCCGGTTGCACGTGCGCAGCCTCGTCGCCCCGGGTCCATCGTCGGAGCCGAGTACGGAACTCGACTCCGAGTGGTTTCCGGAGTTGATCGAGCGCGCCATCAATGGCGTCGAACTGCCCGACTACGCCGAGATGCCCGACCACGCCGGGGCGCCGGACTCCGATACCCCGGCCGGACCGCCGATCACCTCGGCGGCCAAACCATAGGCCCACCGCCGGACCACGTCCGCTCTGCCGCGATCCGAGCGCCGAGGCTGCCGAAGAAGCGACGCCTGATCAGTCGAGGCAGTCGGCAGCGCGGGTATGGAGCAGGGCCTGTTCGGCCGTGTTGGCGGTGAGTTCGGCCGCGCGCAGGAATTCGGCGCGGGCCTCGGCGTTGCGGCCGAGCCGGGACAGGAGATCGGCGCGGACGGCGTGCAGTAGGTGGTAGTTGTCGAGTGCGTCGGATGCGGCGTCGACGAGTTCTAGCCCGGCGGCGGGGCCGTGCACCATGGTGACGGCGACTGCTCGGTTGAGTTCCACGATCGGGGAGGGGAATCGTTGTGCCAGTAGGGCGTAGAGGCCGGCAATGCGGCGCCAGTCGGTGTCCTCGGGAGTCGCGGCCATGGTGTGCACGGCGGCGATCGCCGCTTGCAGCGCGTATCGGCCGGGCGGCGCCGAACGCCGCAGTGCGAGGGCGTGTGCACGCCCGAGTGCGGCGTAGCCACGGCGGATGAACAGCTGATCCCAGCGGGCGCGGTTCTGATCGGGTAGCAGGACAAGGCGATTGGCCGTATCGCTGCGTGCGCGTGCGCGTGATGCCTGTAGCTCGAGCAACGCGGTGAGTCCGTGGACCTCGGGCTCGTCGGGCAGCAGTCCGGTGAGGATGCGGGACAGTCGCAACCCGTCGTCGCAGAGTTCGGTGCGCATCCAGTCGTCGCCCGAGGTGGCCGCGTATCCCTCGTTGAAGATCAGATAGATCACCTCGAGCACCGGGGCCAACCGTGCGGTCAGCTCCGAGCGTTCGGGCACCTCGAAGGGGATGCGCTGGTCCTTGATGGTCTTCTTCGCGCGTACTATCCGTTGCGCCACAGTCGATTTGGGTGTGACATAGGCCCGTGCGATCTCCTCGGTCGTCAACCCGCCGAGCATGCGCAGTGTCAACGCCGCCTGCGCCTGCGTCGACAACGCCGGATGGCAGGTGGTGAACACCATCCGCAGCAGATCGTCGGGTATGCCGAGGTGGAGGTCCGGTTCCGGCGGAGGCGACCGTTGCTCGGTCAGCAGATCGTGCCCGAGCAACGGCAGTTTGCGGGCGAGCGTGGCGTCCCGCCGGATCCGGTCGATGGCCCGGCGTTTCGCGGTGAGCATGAGCCAGCCGCCCGGATTCGCGGGAATGCCGTCCCGGGGCCACTGTTGCAGCGCCTCCAGGTGAGCATCCTGCGCGAGATCCTCGGCCGTGCCGATATCGCCGACCAAGCGGGTCAATCCGGCCACCAGCTGCGGCCATTCGATCCGCCAGGCCGCCTCGACGGCACGGGTCGCCCGCTGCCCGGGCGACTGGTCGCTCATCCGCGGGAACCGATCACTGCTGGTCCAACTGCCTGATCTCGACCTCCATCGTCCACCTCGGTCCGTGCAGCCGCAGGAAACGGGAGCCCCATTCCACCGCCTCCTCCTGCGAGCGCGTCTGGAGCAGGCAGTAGCCGCCGATGACCTCCTTGGACTCGGTGAACGGCCCGTCGAGGATGGTCGTCTGACCGTCGGCCAGGCGAATCCGCGTGCCCTCCTCGAGAGGACGCAACCCGTTCGTGTCCAGTAGGACGCCCGCCTTGGTCATCTCCTCGATCAGCTTGCCCATATCCTCGGCCAGCGCCGGGTCCGGGCCGGCAGTGGGCGCGATGCTGGGATCGAGGCGGATCAACATCAAATAGCGCATCTGCGGATCCTTTCTTATCCGAGCCGGTAGCGCAGGTAGACCGCGCCGGAATCGAATGTCTCTGACTCCACAAGATTCAACTCCAGCGCGGACTTGTCGGGGAACAACGGCGTTCCGGATCCGATCACGACCGGGTGCACGATCACCCGGAATTCATCGATGAGCCCCATGCCGAGCATCGAGTGCACGAGTTTCGGGCTCGCGTAGACCGCCATCGCGCCGCCCGGCCGATCCTTCAGTTTCGCGAATTCTTCGGCGAGATTGCTCTTGATCAGGCGCGTATTGTTCCAGTCCGCCGACTCCAAGGTGGTCGAGCAGACGATCTTGTCCACCGCGTTCACCCATTCGGCATGGACGCGTTCGTTCGCTGAGCTGTCCGCGTCCGGGCGGGTGGCCCAGAATCCGTACATCCCCAGGTAGGTTTCACGCCCGTACACCGCGGTGTCGAAATCGGCCTGAATATGCTCCTGAACGTAGGCCGCCAGCTGCTCGCTGTAGCCGCGGTGGGTCCATTCGAGCCCCATCCCCTGGCCCGACGAGACGAAACCGTCCAGCGTCATATGGTCGAACGCCACAAGAGGTCGCATGATCCGGTCCTTCCGGGTTGTGAGGCCGCTGTTCGGCCCCTTCATCAACCCGTCGAACGGGCCACCCCGAAATCGACACGACAAAATAAATTCGCGGCGAACGCCTCGGCGGCCCTGCGCCCGCGCGGGCGCAGGGCACGGGCCTACCAGGCACTCCAGCTGCCGGAGGTCCCCGAGGTGCCGGAGTCGGCGGTCTCACCGAGGTGGCGGCGGCGCTGGCGGCGCTTGAAGAACACCTCCTCCACCGACATCGTCGGGGCGGCGTCGGTGATCGCGGTCAGGCGGGCATCGAGATGGTGTTCGTGAATATGCCACTGGAGTCCGGCGCGGCGCTCGGCCGACAGCATCGCCCAGGCGGCGCCGAACCGGCTCTGCACGGCAGGGTCGGCGACCGAGAGGATCTGCAACAGCATCGGCCACACGTCGGCCTCGGTGGCTCTGGTGGGCAGGTCGACCACCGTCGAGTCGGGCAGGGCGGCGAGCAGCCGGGCCGTGTATTTCTGCACCGCCGGGCTGGTTCGGGCTGCCAGCATGAAAAGCCCACGCCAGCAAGCCGGTTCGGTGCGGCCGTCGAGGGCGGTGAGCATCGCGGCCATCGGCGCCGGATCGTCGAAGACCGGGTTGTCGGCCATCCGGCCGATCGTGTGGCGGCTCAGGTTTCCGGTAAGCGTCAGCAACTCCAGGACCGCACCGACGCGGATCGCGGTGATGATGAGATTGCTGATGGCCGGTGGCGGTCCGACGGAGAACAGGACCTCCCCGAGGGTACGCATGAGCTCGGGTTCGCAGCGGGTGAAGACCGACAGCCCCGCCAATTGCAGATCGGGCGGTCCGGCCAGGAACGTGCGAGCCATCTGGGGAAACCGCCGCGCCGGACCGGTCAGCAGTTGACGCAGGAAGGCGCTGACGCTTTCCGAAGGGAAGACGTAGGCGCAGGAATAGATCAGGCCCGCGTCGTCGCGCACGCCTCGTTCCAGGGCCCTGAGCAATTCCGGTGACGCATTGGAAATGATCGGCCCGACCGTGATGTAATCCCGGCGGCGCAGGACCTCGTTGATGATCCCGATGAAGGGCTCGAATGTCGCTTCGGTCAGCTGGCCGATCGCACGGGGATCCATATACGGCTGGGCATCCGCCGCGTACGAGACGCCCAGCAACTCCGCGATCTCTTTGATCTTCTTCGGGTGATCGATACCGATGAGGCCGGCGGCGCGCCCGGTCATCGCCGCCGGCACGATCTTGCGCATCAGCGGTACACCGATGGACATCGGGACGAAGGGGACCAGTCGGCTGATCCGGCTGAAATTTTCGTTGTGTCGCTGAAACAGTGCTGCGGACATGCGATCCTGTAGCTCGTACAGGCGTGCGGCGCCGAGCTTTTCCAGGTGGGACAATCGTTCCGGCGGTACGTGCAAGGTGCGCGCCAGCAACACGATCTGCGCGCGGGTGACCAGGTTGCTCATAGCTCGCTGAGATCTCCGAACATGATCCGCTTGGCAATTCCGCGAAACGCCCTGGGCAACACGGTGACCATGCCGTCGATGGCCGTCGCGACCGCGGTGACCTCGGTCTTCCGCGCGGCGCGGAACAGCGCGAGCAGATCGGTCACCTCGCGTTCGGACAACAGCTCGGCGGCTGCGACCGGAGCGTTCAATTCCTGCACCAGATCTGTTCTGGCAGTCATGCTTCCACCTCGACAATGGTCGGCTGGGCCCTGACCACCGTGGTGCCTACTGCTCGCTTGCTCATGCCTCTCCTGAATATCGCGTCGGCGCAGGTAATACCCGTGCGCGCGCCCACCGAATCATAGGATTGCTAAACACTTTCGGTGCCGGAAATCGTACTGGACGGAGTGATTGTGATCACGATGTCATCCAGATTCGTCCTGCCCGAGGCGAACTCACCGGACGGTCCGCACGATGATCACCGTGCTGCCGGCCGACGACCAACGTCTGGTGCGGGCCGGGCTGCGCATGCTCATCGAGTCGGCGAGCGATCCGGCCGTCGTCGGAGAGGCCGCCGACGGCGTGCAGGCGGTGCGGCCGGCGGTCTACGCACACCGGACCGCGGGAATCCGACGCTCAGTACACCGGCCCGGTGTACTTCTCGCCCGGTCCCTTGCCCGGCTCGTCCGGGTGCGCCGAGGCCTCGCGGAACGCGCGCTGCAGGGACTGCAATCCATCGCGCAGGGGTCCGGCATGCGGGCCGAGGTATTCGACCGAGGAGGTGATCAGGCCGGCCAGGGCGGTGATCACGCGACGTGCCTCGTCCAGGTCACGGCGCGGGCTCTCGTCGGGATCCGGGTCGGACAGGCCCAGTTTCTCGGCGGCGGAACTCATCAGCATGACGGCCGCGCGGCTGATCACCTCGACGGCGGGGATATCGGCCAGCTCGCGGACGTCGGGCTCGGTCGGGGAGGAGGTGTCACTCATAGCCGGTAGCATCGCATCCGGCCGTCGGCCGTATGCCGGGCAGCCCTGGATCGCCTGTTCGGCGGCGTCGCGTCGCCTCCGCCCATCGGCGGATCGGCAGGATCCCGCAGGTCGCGAGGTATGGGCGATTGGGAGTCTGTGGCGTCGCGATGTTAAGCTGTACGGCAACGACCGCCCCGGGTCATGATTCGGGGCTAGTAAGTGGAGCCCGACTCCCACCGTCTACCGGCGACACGCCAGGCCAGACGGTCCGGTCGCCCGTCAGTGAGTGACGGGTCCTGGTGCTGATTTGCCCAGCACAGGGTCGCTGTGGAGTTCACGCAGCGATGGCCGGTCGACATCGGGCCCCGTCACGGTGAAATACCGTCGCGGGGCTTTCGTGTTGGATATGGGGTTGCAATTACAACGCGGTCGTTGGACGACACCGCTTGACCTAGGAGGCCCCATCAGCACTGAGACCCGCATCAACGATCGCATTCGTGTACCCGAGGTCCGACTCATCGGTCCCGGCGGCGAACAGGTTGGGATCGTGCGTGTTGAAGATGCACTGCGCGTTGCCATGGAGGCAGACCTCGACCTGGTCGAGGTCGCGCCTGACGCGCGTCCGCCGGTGTGCAAGATCATGGACTACGGCAAGTTCAAGTACGAGACCGCGCAGAAGGCGCGCGAGTCCCGCAAGAACCAGGTCCAGACCGTGATCAAGGAGCAGAAGCTCCGACCGAAGATCGATGACCACGATTACGCGACCAAACGCGGCCACGTGATGCGCTTCTTGGAGGCCGGGTCGAAGGTCAAGGTCACCATTATGTTCCGTGGTCGCGAGCAGTCGCGGCCCGAGCTCGGATTCCGGCTGTTGCAGCGGTTGGCTGCCGACGTCGCCGATCTGGGTTTCGTGGAGACGTCGGCCAAGCAGGACGGCCGGAATATGACGATGGTCCTCGCGCCGCACAGGGGCGCGAAGACGAGGGCGAAGGCGCACCAGTCGACATCGGCGCAACCGGCCCCGCAGGAGCGGGAAGCCGAGCCCGCCGCGCCGGCTGAGCCGGTCGCGCCGGTCGCGCCGGCCGCTGAAGTGGCCAACCCGCAGTAAACCGATACAGCACCGGTGGGGGCACCCCCATGCCTCCACCGGGACGAGACAGAACTGAGGAATCCATGCCGAAGATGAAGAGCCACAGCGGCGCCTCGAAGCGATTCAAGGTGACCGGCGGCGGCAAATTGCTGCGTGAGCAGGCCAACCGCCGCCACCTGCTCGAGCACAAGTCCAGCCGCCGGACTCGTCGTCTGGAGGGCACGGAGGTCGTCGCGAAGTCCGACGTCCGTCGCGTCAAGAAGCTGCTCGGTATCTGAGCCGGCTACCCGCGATCCGACTTGCCGCGCTGTAATGCCGCGCTGTAATTCGGATGCCACCCCCGACCACTCGGGTGCCGCGAGCGCCCACAATTCGAACTAGGACTGACCAGTGGCACGTGTCAAAAGGGCCGTCAACGCTCAGAAGAAGCGCCGTACCGTTCTCGAGGCCTCCAAGGGCTACCGCGGGCAGCGCTCGCGGCTGTACCGCAAGGCCAAGGAACAGCAGCTGCACTCGCTCACCTACGCCTACCGCGACCGTCGCGCGCGCAAGGGTGACTTCCGCAAGCTGTGGATCGCGCGCATCAATGCTGCCGCGCGGCTGAACGACATCACCTACAACCGCTTCATCCAGGGCCTCAAGGCCGCGGGTGTCGAGGTGGACCGCAAGATCCTGGCCGAGCTGGCCGTGTCCGACGCCGGGGCGTTCGCCGGTCTGGTCGCGGTCGCGAAGGCCGCGCTGCCGGAGGATGTCAACGCCCCCGCCGCCTGAGCTCTCGGCGGTTGAGCACCAATCGAGAACGACCCGTGGACGCGCTGTCCGAGCACAATCCGCGGGTCGTTTCGGCTGTCAAGCTGCATCGCGGCGCGCATCGTCGCCGGACCGGGCTGTTCCTGGCCGAAGGGGCGAATTCCGTTGCGGCGGCGCTGGATACCGAGCGCGTGGTGGAGCTTTTCTACTCGGTGCGCGCCGCCGAGCGGGAGCACGAACTGGTGGCCGGGGCCGTCGCTACCGGGGTGCGCACGACCCTGGTGAGTGAGCGCGCGGCCGAGCTGCTGGGGGAGACGGTGACTCCGCCAGGACTGGTCGCGGTGTGCCGTCAGGTGGATGTGCCGCTGCCGCAGGTGCTTTCGCCCGCCACGCATGTGTCCGGATCGGATGCGAGCGTGGGACTTTCGACGTCTGATGGCGCACTCGTCCGGTCTCCGCTGATGCTCGCCGTGCCGGTCGAGATCGCCGATCCTGGCAATGCGGGCACACTGATCCGTGTGGCCGACGCCGTCGGTGCCAACGGTGTTGTGCTGGCCGGTGATTCGGTCGATCCGCACAACGGCAAGTGCGTCCGAGCCTGCGCGGGAAGCCTTTTCCATGTGCCACTGGCTCGCGAACGCGATATCGACTCCGTCCTGGCCGCTTTGGCCGAGGCCGGAATCACCGTCCTGGCAACCACCGCCCGCGGCGAGGTCGACCTCGACGACGCCGACGACATCCTGTCCGGCCCGGTCGCCTGGCTGTTCGGCAACGAGGCCCACGGCCTGAACCCCGCCGTGGCGGCCCGCGCCGACCACCGCATCCGCATCCCCATCCACGGCCGCGCCGAAAGCCTGAACCTCGCCGCCGCGGCGGCCATCTGCCTCTACGCCGGCGCCCGGGTCCAGCACCGTCCCCGGTAGCTGTAGCCGACTCGGTCGCATCTGTGCGGGGACCTCGGTGTCCTGTACGGCGGTCCTGCAATGCAGGCCATCGAACTCGGCGGCATTTTTCGGCACTCGGGTCTCGGTGCTGCGAGCGCCAGTGGCGTGGTTCATGGCATTCGCGGATCATTTTGTTGCCGTGCCGATGTCGTGATTCGTCCCGGCGCTGTGGGGTGGAGCGCCGAGACGAATCATGTGCGTGCCGGTTAGTTCTGGAAGTCGTAGAACTTGGCGATGTCTTCCAGCAGGGTGGGGTGGGTGG
>NZ_JAGPOX010000074.1 GCF_019038435.1 Nocardia alni | reverse complement strand
CCCCCGCCCAGCTCACGGCGCGGCGCACATCCTCGACGTCCGCCGCGACGATGACCACCTCCGGCGCACCGTCCGGAACGTACCCCGACCGATCCACCCGATAGGCCGGCGAGATCTGAGCACCGGTCAGCACCGTACCCGTCACTGACCCCAGCCCAGGCGCCGAGACAACCATTCACACTCCTCTACATCGTGTCGCCGTCCATGGTGACTCTCGCTCGCGCCGCCCGACAGGGTTGAACCGATCGAAGATCCCGATGGGTCGCCATGAAACAGTCGCGGCCCCACTGATCGACCTACGCCGGTCGACCGGTCCAACGAATGCGGCCTGACCAAGCATCCCGACGACGTCGAACCTCCAGACTCTGCGAACACGCGAGACTTCATGGCCCAGGCGCGCCCCGTCGATGAGGCTCCGCTGATCATGCATGCCGTTGCGACCGCCGGTCGGCTAGTGCTCGCTCGACATCGACACGACATCCTTTGTGTAACAGCCATCCTGGGCCAGAACGCCCAGCGAGACGCACGGGGCACGCACATCCTTCGGCATCGAGCCCGAAATACCCGTGCCCCAGCGCGGCGACGGCAGTACCGTAGGCCCCCATGAGCGGCTTGGGGAACCATCTTCTGCGCGAGACGGCGGCGCTGTCGGTGCCGCGGCGGTACGCGGCGATCGCGCGGGAGGCTCGGCGGCTGGCCGGGAGTCCGGCAATGGACGAACTGCTGGACGAGTTCTCCGCGGGCGTGCGCTACGAGCGGCTGATCGCCATTCAGCTGGCGTTCGTCGCAGGGAGTCGCAATTATCTTCTCACCCAGCTGGATTCGGAAGATCCCGAGTGCACGGGGAGGGCTCTGAGCGCCCTGATCCGGCTGGACGTCGAACCGGACGTCGTGCTGGCCCGGCTGCCGCGACTGCCCCGGCGCACCCGCGTGCGAATGCGGCGGGCCCTGGGGCATGGCGACCGGACGCGGCTGGCCGATGCGCTGTTGGAGCCGACACGGGAGCTGTTCGGCGCGGCCGAGGCGGCGAAGATACTGCCGTACTGCTCCACCGACGTGGTCGCCGCGGCCCTGCCTGAACTGGCGTATGCGATGACGGGGTGGCGAGTATTGGGCCGTAGGCATATCGGGGTCGTCTTCGATCTCGTCGTCTCTCGCGCGCCGGGGGCGGGCCGGGACGAGTGGCGGGAGCTGTGGGAATGGCTGACCACGAATGTGACCGCGGCGGCGCAGCACGATCCGGGGCTACTCCTGTCGCTGGCCGCGCAGGCGGTCACCGAGGTGCCGATATCCAGCCTGCGACCGGTGGCCGGCCTGCTGGCCAGGCACGACGCCCGGGCGATGCGCGCGCTCGTCCTGCATCCCACAGGGCACGGCCGCGATCTGGCCGGCCATGCGCTGTGGGCGGCCCTGCTGACCCTGCCGGACGAGGCGCTCCGCGAGATCTACACCGCATGCACGCCCAGGGACCGGCATCGATTCCTGCTCACCGTGCCACCCGCTCGACGCGGCCCGATCGCACGCGCCCTGCTCACCCGGCGTGGAATCGCTCCCGGCCAGGTGGATACGCTCATTCTCGACGCCCTGCCCCGCGGCGAACGCGCCGCCGTGGCACGGGAATTGCTGGCCCGCCCGGGTGGCGCAGACCTGCCCGACGTCGCCGAACTGCTCACCGCGCGCCTGCCGTGGGATGAGGCGAAACCGGTTCTGACCGAGACGATCCGGCGGCCGGATGCGGACGAGCGGGCACGCGGCTACCAGTTGCTCGCGACCGCGGCCGCCGGAACCCGCGACCCGGAGGTGATCCTGGACCTGCTGAGCATGTCGACTCGTCTGCGCAACGAGCAGGATCCCGTGCGCGCGAGCGCCTTACACGCTATCGCGGCCCTTCCGATGTCACTACTGACACCCGCCGCACTCACCGCGCTCGACACAATCACCGGGGATGCCCTCGCCGCCCGCGACCGCTCGTATTCGACCGTCTCGGTAGTGACGACAATAGCGAGCACGCTGCTGATACGCGGCGCGCAGACCGGCGACACCGACTTCACCGACTGCGCACTGCGTATCACCACGCGCCTGGGTGAGCTGTCCGTATCGCTGAATCTGTATGGGCTGCACCAGAACCTGCCCCGCGGCGCCGAACAGCGCCTGTTCGACGCGTTGGAGAAGCGATTGGCGGACGACGCGGCCCGCAACCGCTGGGACCTGACATTGGAACTGGCCGAGGGACTGGCGCGGCGCGCCCGCACCGTCCCGGGCCTGCAGCGTCTACTCGTGCGGGCCTGCTCTGCCGACGCCGACTATCAGGTTGACCGCGCGGTACGGCTGGTCCTGGGCGAATGCGCCGATCCCGCCACCCGTGACGACCATCTGGACGAACTGCTGCGCCGTGACGCCTCGGTGGTCACGCTCCCGCAGGTGCTGGCCATGATCGCGTATCGTCGCACCGATCTGCTCGACGCCGTGCTGGACTCCTCGCCTCGGGGCCGATTCTGGTCGCCGCCCACCGTCTTCGTCCCGATGTTCCCCGGCGGATTCGAACACTGGGCGCCATTATTCGTGAATCGCTATGCGCGCCTGCTGGATTCATACGCCCGACAGGAAAAGGCAGCGCGCTTCGAACGCATCGGCGCCGTACGCCGATTGGGCAGGCTGCCCGGCACATTCGAGCTGGTGGAGCGGTTCGCGGGCGACGACGACCCCACCGTGGCAGAGGCGGCGCTGACCGCCCTGAGCAACAGCGACGAACCTTCCCGCGCCATCGCCGTGCTGGCCCGTTACACCGATGGCGACCGCGCTCGGGTCGCGGTCGGCTCCATCGCCGCCTGCGCCGGCTCGCTTCCACCGGATCGACTCGGCGAAGCCGTTGCGCCGCTGCTGGATTCGCCAAAGATCACCGCGGTGAAGGAGGGCGTGCGACTGCTGGCCGACCTACGCGCCCCCGACGCGATGGCGATCATCGATGCGCTGTGGCAGCGCCCCGGACTGCACCGCGACGTCCGCCGCACCGTGATGTCGGCGAGTCCTTCGCTGCTCGGGCACGAGCGGGCATGGCAGCTGCTCGCGGAGGGCGCCGCCGATCCCGACGTGGCGGCGGCCGTACTCGGCATCTCGCCGCTGGTACTGGCCATCGGGCAGCGGCGTCGGTTCGCCGCATTCCTGCGTGATCTGGCGGCGAGCGCCGATCACCGGGTGGCCGGTCAGGCCCTGGACGCCCTCGCCCGGTGGTACCGCTGGTCCCCACCGGACACCGGTGCCGTCCTGCTCACCCGGCTCACCGATCTGTCCGAGCTCGGTCTGTGGACCACCGCGATGCGCGCGATGCTGGCCAAGGTCGCCGCCGACGGCGATCCCGCGACCGTGACGGCCGTGGTCGAGCGGCTACTGCGCGCAGAGGACGCCGAACCGCTCCCCGACCGGGACCTGCCCGCTCGCCAGCGGCTCACCATCGTCCTGAAGTGGCTGACACCCACGATTCGCACCCGCGACGTCGCCCGCCCCGTCGCCACCGCGGTCTGTCGGCCGCTGGGGGCGAATCCGCTGTGGCACGAGCAGATCATCGAGCTGACTCTCGCCGCGGTTCGCTGGACCGAACCGGAGTCGGCGGCCCGCGCGATCGCCGGTTTGGCCCCACTGGCCGTCGGCGCCCTGTTGACCGGCCCCTCCCGGTATCTGCTCGACCGGCTGAGCCACGACATCGACAGAACCCCCGCGGTCACCCTGATTCCGCTGGCACGAGACCTCGCCGGAGCATCCGATCCGGCCACGGCACTGGCGGCCGTGGCGCTGATCGGGCGGTGCGGCAGCGCCTACCTCTGGGATGCGCCGTGGCCCGAGTTGCTGTCGAGCCTGCGCTCGCACACCCATCCCGACGTGCGACGCGCCGCGCACAACGTCTTCACCCTGCCCGAATGAAAGAGCCAACCGGCACCCTCCGGGCCGCGGACCGATAGATATGAAAAAGGTCCGGAACCTGGTGGTTCCGGACCTTTTTCACTAGTAGCGGGGACAGGATTTGAACCTGCGACCTCTGGGTTATGAGCCCAGCGAGCTACCGAGCTGCTCCACCCCGCGTCGGTGAACACAACATTACACAGGGGTGTTCGGAGATGGCAAATCGGCTGGTCAAGACCCATATCGGACGGATCCGAAGGGACTCCCAGACGATCTTGCGATCACATCCGAGGGCGCCCGCGAAATACGGTGATGCGGATCACATTTCGTCCAATATTTGAAACCGTTCGGATGGCGCACACGCCCTATATGGTGCTTGCAAATCGGCGCGCCGCTCGCATATGCCCAAAATACCGCGTGACCGATATCACATGCGCACGTGATTTGGAACACATAACGGTCGAATAACAGACCGTCCAGAATTGCCGAATATGGCATAGCCAGCCTGCATCAACACCTGAATTCCGGTTATACGCTTCATGCAATTACGCATGTTATCAAGACGTGATCTGCCGAAATCTATTCGTTATGGTCGTGGACGGCCCGGCTCGAAACGAGAAGGGCACCCAGTTCGAACCGCTGCACACCGACTACCCTGCCCCGCGGTTCGGCAAACCCCAACGACCCGGGGGCAGGGACGCGGCGAGCATTTCCGCCAGGACCGGTGGGCGCGGGGAGGGACAACCACATGAACAAGAACCGGAAGATCAGCAGTCGCGCCCTCGGCCTCGCAGCCGTCACCGGCGCTCTTGTTGCCGTCCCGTTCGCATTCGCCGAATCCGCCTCGGCCGCACCCGCCCACGATTGGGACGGTGTCGCTCAGTGCGAGAGCGGCGGCAACTGGCACACCGACACCGGCAACGGCTACTACGGCGGCCTGCAGTTCACGCAGGGCACCTGGCGGGCCAACGGCGGCACCGGTATGGCCAGCAGCGCCAGCAAGGACGAGCAGGTCCGGGTCGCGGAGAACGTGCTCGACACCCAGGGGTCCGGCGCCTGGCCGGTCTGCGGCAAGTACTTGCGCTGGGGCCCGAGCACCCAGGTGGCTCCCAAGCCCGCCCCGGCCCCCGCTCCGGAGCCGGCCGTGGTCCCGCAGCCCGCGCCCGGCAGCCACCAGGCCATGATCCTGCAGGCCGAGGGGACCGGAACCCAGATGGCCAAGCAGCTCGGCTTCGATCCGCAGTACCAGCAGCTCCTGCAGCAGAACAGCAGCCTGATCGAGCTTCTGGGGCGCTGAGCGAGTCCCCCCGACCGGCCCCGACCGGCCCATATCCGTCCATACCGGGACAGCGAACGGCGTCGCCATCGTGATCGATGGCGACGCCGTTCGTATAACTACCGAGCCCTATCCCCCGGACTTGTTGTAGTCGTCGATCGCCTTCTGCAACGCCTGGAAGGCCGTGCCCAGCTGCCCGAGATCACCGGACTTCTGCGCGTCGTTCACTCCCTTGAGCGCGGAGTTGAGCTCCTGCACCGCCGCATCGCGCGCAGCCGAGGAACCGGTCGGCGGGAGCGCCGGCGGCGGCGTGCCGCCCTGGCCCGGTGACGGGGTGCTCTGGCTCGGCGGCGGACTCGAGGACTGTCCGGGCTGCAGGGTCGCGGCCCCGCCCAGACCCGACTGCATGCTGTTGAGCGCGTCGCCCAGGGTCGCCTCGTAGCCGACGTTGCCGTTATAGCTGGCCAGTACCTTGACCAACTGTGGGAACGACGCATTGGAGCTGTTGCGTTCCAGATACCACGGCTCGACGTAGAGAATGCCGCCGTTGCCGATCGGCAACGTCAGCAGGTTGCCATATCTGATCTTGTTCGTATTGCCGCCGGTCAGGGTCGTGCGTTCGTTCGACACCCGCGCGTCGGTGGTCATCGACGTCTGTACCTGCGCCGGGCCCTGGGTTTGCGAATCCTGCGGCAGCTCCAGCACCGTGAACTTGCCGTAATCGGTCGGATCGGAGCTGACCGAGATATAGGCGGACAGGAACTGGCGCTTGTAGCCGACCATCGCGCTGGTCAGGTCGAACGACGGCTGCCCCGTCGCCGGATTGCCCTTGAGCACGTAATACGGCGGCTGATTCGCATTGGTCGGCGTGTCGGTGGTCGGATCGTTGGGCACCGACCAGAACGCGTTGTTGGTGAAGAACTCCCGCGGATCGTCCACGTGGTAGCGGCCCAGGATGTCCCGCTGCACCTTGAACAGGTCCTGCGGGTAGCGGAAGTGCGCGCGCAGCTGCGGGGTGATGGCGCTGGCGGGCTTGACCGTGCCGGGGAACACACCCTCCCACGCCTTGAGCACCGGATCGGTCGGATCCGTCGCGTAGAGGCTCACCGTGCCGTCGTAGGCGTCGACGGTGGCCTTCACCGAATTGCGGATGTAGCTGACCTCCTTGCGAGGCAACACCCGGCCGGTGGTCTCGTCGATGCTGTCCTGGGCCAGCCCGTCCAGTGAGGAGTGCTGGGCGTAGGGGTAGTTGTCGAGCGTGGTGTAGCAGTCCACGATCCACTGGATGCGCCCGTTCACCACCGCGGGGTACACATCGCCGTCGGTGGTCAGCCACGGCGCGACCTGCTGCACCCGGGTGGCCGGATCCCGGTTGAAGATGATCTTCGAATCCGAGCCGATCGCACCGGAGAACAGAATGTTGCGCTCGGCGTACTTGGCGGCGAAGGTCAACCGGTTGAACCAGTTGCCGATCGGCACGCCGCCCTTGCCGCCGTAGGTGAACTGTTGTGTGCTCGTGTCGTATTCGCGCGGCGGCTGGCGATTGCCGCCGATGATGGCGTAGTCGGCGTCGGACTTGGAGATCAGCGGGCCGTAGTAGATACGCGGCTGGGTGACCGGGATCGCCTGGGGCATTGTCGAGAACAGGTCGCTGACCGTCGTCTTGTCGCCGACGTTGAAGACCGGATAACCGTAGGTCCCCGAGGCCGCGCCGCTGCCGCTGCTGTTGTTCGTGACGCCGGAGGCTGCCTGTTCGGTCTCCTTGGGCGGTGCCTGGTTGACCCGGTTGGCCGGTGCGGCGACGAATCCGTCACCGTGCGTGTAGACGGTGTGCTTGTTGATCCAGTCCAGCTGGTTGCCGGACAGGTTCTGCGGCTGTAGTTCCCGGGCCGCCACGATGTAGTCCTGCAGCTGACCGTTCACGGTGTAGCGGTCGATGTCCAGGGTGTCGGGGAAGCCGTAGAAGTTCTGCAGCTGCTGCTTCTGCAGGAAGGTGGGAGACAGCACATTCGGATCCAGCAGGCGGATGTTGGCGATGGTCTGCTGATCGGCCGGGATGGTCGCGGGATCCTTGGTCTGCACGCCCGGGTACTGGACGTACTGCACCTTGTTACCGCCCAGTCCGTAGGCGGCGCGCGTGGCCTGGATATTGCGCGAGATGTACGTGGCCTCCTTGGTGGCCGCGTTCGGGCGCACCTCGAACTGCTCCACGATCAGCGGCCAGACCGCGCCGACCAGGATCGAGGACAGCACCAGCAGCGCCGCGGCCATCGCCGGAACCCGCAGATCCTTCAGCACCACGCCGGCGAAGAACGCCACCGCGCAGATGACCGCGATGGACAGCAGGATCAGCTTGGCCGGCAGCACGGCGTTGATATCGGTGTACGACCCACCGGTGAAGGTCGGCTCCTTACGGGTGCTCATCAGGAGCGAGTACCGGTCGAACCAGTAGGCGATCGCCTTGAGCAGCACGAAGATCCCGGCGGTGACCGCCAGCTGAATCCGCGCCGGACTGCTCAGCGTGCCCTCGCGCCCGGACAGCCGCAGACCGCCGAAGATGTAGTGCGCCACCAGATTCGCGAAGAACGCGATCACCGCGGCGACGAACAGCCAGTTCAGCATCATCTTGTAGAACGGCAGATTGAACGCGTAGAAGCTGACGTCCAGATGGAACTGCGGGTCCTTCACCCCGAACGCGCCGCCGTGCAGGAACAGCTGCACGGTGACCCAGCTCGACTGCGCCACCAGCCCGCACAGCAGACCGACCACCAGCGGCAGGCCGATGCCGAACAGCCGCAGGCGGCCCATCACGGTGGTGCGGTAGCGCGCGATCGGATCGTTGGGGCCCGAGACGGGCACGAAGACCGGACGCGCCCGGTACGCAGCCAGCATCGCCAGCCAGATGATCGCGCCGACCACGATCGCCACCACCAGGAACAACAGGATCCGGGTGACCAGGACCGTGGTGAAGACCTGGCGGAATCCGACCTCGCCGAACCACAGCCAGCTGGTGTAAGCATCCGTCAGCCGAGGCCCGACCAGCAGCAGCGCGGCCAGTACGAGGGCGGTCAGCAGCAGTATCCGGCTGCGGCGGGACAGCGAAGGTAAGCCTGTCGGGGGGCGCATGCCCACGATGACACTCTCCCAGGTCCGGCGGCGTCCGGGCGTGAATCAACGTCCGGTGCACCGCAGTTGCGTCTTGGTGGCGGGGTGGTCCTGGCGGACCGTTCGGCCCCACTCTACGGAAAAGCGAACAACGTGCACCGATCTGGTTCCCATGCGCGTGTACGTGCTGATGGGGGATGTGTTCGGCAGACATGGTCGCACGCCCTAGACTCAGCGCGCGTGACCGTAGACAACCCGGCCTCCGCCCTGTACCGCTGCATTCGTGAGGTGGCGGAGTTCGCCGATGCGGAGGGGTGGGACCGGCCACCGCAGATGTTCGCCCTGGTGCCGACGGCGGATCTGGTGGCTGCCGAACCGGCGCTGCAGGACCAGCTCGACGACGGCGCGGTGCTGACTCCCATTGCGCAGGAACCCTTTCCGGACGACGTGCACGGCGAACTCGCGCTCGACGAATTCCTGGCCACCACCAGCTGGCCCGAGGCCGTGCACGGTTGCGTGCTGGTCCAGCAGATCGTGGTGCTGCCGCCCGACGCCGAACAGACCCTCGACGACGCCATCGCCCCGCTGCTGGCCGACAACGACGCCGCCGACCGCGCCGGACGCGAGGCCGCCATCACCCATCCGGGCCGCCGCGACGCCCGCCTGTTCGCGGGCGTCCTGCGCGACGGCGTTTCGCTGTGCCTGCTCCAGATCCGTCCCGAGGAGGACGAGGAGAACCCCTTCGGCGACGAACTGGACCTGCGCACCGCCCCCAACCTCGCCCCGAACATCGTCGAAGCCCTCGCCCACACCCTGGAAAACGACCCCGACGACTTCTGACCGGACCGCTCACCCCACCGCGCGGGCGGTCTAACCGCAGGCGGGGGTGGGCTTACCCGCGTTGAGCTCGTTCAGGGCGTCGACCGCGGTGGTCAGCGAGTCGACCTTGATCAGCCGCAGCCCCTTGGGCGTGCGCTGGCGGGCCTCGTTGCAGTTGTCCGCGGGCACGAGGAAGGTCTGCGCACCGGCCGCGCGGGCGGCGATCATCTTGTACTGGATGCCACCGATCGGGCCGACCTTACCGTCCGGATCGATGGTGCCTGTCCCGGCGATGAACTTGCCGCCGTTGAGTTTTCCGGTGCTGAGCTTGTCCACCAGGCCCAGGCTGAACATCAGCCCGGCCGAGGGCCCGCCGATGTCGGCCAGGTTGAAATCGACCTTGATCGGGCCCTGCGCCTGCTCGTCGGGCGTCACGCCGAGGTAGCCCTTGGACGCGTCGTCGGGGCGGGCGCCCAGCGTCACCTGGACGGTCTGCTCGGCCCCGCCGCGGCGCACCACGATCGGCACGACCGTCCCTGGCTTGGCGCCCTGCACCGCGCTCACCACGTCCTGCGAGGTCGCGACGGGCTTACCCGCCACGCTGACCACCTGGTCGCCCTTGTCGAGCAGCCCCTTGGACGGACCGTTGTCGGCGACCACGGCCAGTTCGACGCTCGTCGGATACTTCAGATAGTGCAGCGCGGCCAGTTCGGCGTTGTCCTCGGAGCTCTTGAAGTCCGCCTGATTGGACTTGTCGACCTGGTCGCGCGGCACTCCCGGCGGGTACACCTCCGCGCGCGGCACCAGACCGTAGTTCCCGTCCGCCCAGAGCCCGAACGACTCGAAGATATTCAGCCCGTCGCGAACGGACACGGTGGTCATATTGAGATTGCCGGAGGTCGGATTCACCGCCGCCCCCCGCACGTCGACGACCTGTTTGCCCTCGACCACGCCTAGCGTATTGAAGGTCGGACCGGGGCCTAACGCCACGAAGGGCACCGTCACGGCGCTGCCCACGATTCCGAGCACGAGTACTGGCACGAGGGCGGCCAGCAGGGTGAGGATCCGGCGATTCACCCGGCCCAGGGTAGCGGCTCGGATTTTGCCACCCGCGTAGCCTAAGGGGTATGAGCGATGTCCCCTTCGGATTCTCGAACCGCGATGATGACGACGACCGCAAACGCGGCGAGGATCAAAGCGGTTCCAGTGCGAACAATCCGTTCGGATTCATGGCCGGCGGCTCGGGCGAGGGCTTCGATCCGTCGCAGCTCGGGCAGATGCTGACCCAGCTGGGGCAGATGTTCTCGACCATGGGCCAGCCCGGCTCGCCGCAGGCCGGTCCGGTCAACTACGACGTAGCCAAGCGCCTGGCCCGCCAGCAGCTCGGGTCGAATCTGACGCCGATCTCCGAGGGCCAGCAGAAGGCCGTGACCGAGGCCTCGCACCTGGCCGAGCTGTGGCTCGACGCGGCGACCACGTTGCCCGCGGGCGCGACCAAGACGGTGGCGTGGACGGCCAACGACTGGATCGAGGAGACGGTCCCCACCTGGAAGCGGCTGTGCGACCCGGTGGCCGAGCAGGTCTCGGGCATGTGGACCCAGACCATGCCGGAGGAGGCCAGGGAATTCGCCGGGCCGATGCTGGGCATGCTGGGCCAGATGGGCGGACTCGCATTCGGATCGCAGCTGGGCCAGGCCCTCGGCCAGCTCGCCGGTGAGGTGCTGACCTCCACCGATATCGGGCTGCCGCTGGGCCCGAACGGCACCGCGGCGCTGCTCCCGGCGGCGATCGCGGAGTTCAGCAAGGGCCTCGAGCGGCCCGAGAGCGAGATCGTGGTCTATCTGGCCGCGCGCGAGGCCGCGCATCAGCGGCTGTTCGGGCATGTGCCGTGGCTGCGTCAGCAGGTGCTGGGTGCGGTGGAGGACTACGCGCGCGGCATCCGCATGGACTTCTCGGCCATCGAGCAGGCCGCGCAGAACATCGACCCGATGGCGCTCGCCGATCCGTCCAAGCTGGAGGAACTGCTCTCGCAGGGCACGTTCGAACCGCAGACCACCCCGGAGCAGAAGGCCGCGCTGGATCGGCTGGAGACGCTGCTGGCACTGATCGAGGGCTGGGTGCAGATCGTGGTCGCCGAGGCCGTCGGTGACAGGCTGCCCGGCGCGGGCGCGCTGGCCGAGACCCTGCGTCGCCGCCGCGCCACCGGCGGTCCGGCCGAGCAGACGTTCGCGACCCTGGTCGGCCTGGAGCTGCGGCCCCGCAAACTACGCGAGGCGGCCGAGCTGTGGCGGCGGCTGACCACCGATGCCGGTATCGAAGCTCGCGACGCCGTCTGGGCCCACCCGGATCTGCTACCCAGCTCGGCCGATCTGGACAATCCGGCGGGCTTCATCGACGCTGTGATCGGCGGCGGCACAGGACAATTCGACGATCCGCTGGCGCAGCTCGCGGAGACCGAGGAGCGCGAGCGCAAGGAGCGCGAAGGCAAGTCGGACCCGGGTACGGGCGAGGCGGAGTAGAGGCCGCGACAACGCCCAGCCCGGTCGGAGCCACTTCAATACCGCGCACCGGCATCGGCGGCGGCGTGGTGCTGGACGGGCGTATCCATCTCGGCAGCCACGGGATCGCCGGTGAGCCCGGCCATATCCCGGTGGCGATGGACGGTCCCCGCTGCGACTGCGGCGCTCGCGGCTGCCTGGTCTGCTACGCCGGACCCGAGGCCGTGCTCACCGCCGCCGGACTGGGCGACGCGCTGACGCGCGACGGGCTCGAGTCCACCCTGCACCGATTCGCCACGGCCGCATCCGCCGCGGATCCGGCCGCCTTGGCCGCCCTCGACACCGCGGGCCGCGCACTCGGTGCGGGGATCGTGGCGATCACCTCGCTGCTGGACGTCGACGAGATCGTGCTGGGCGGCGTACTGGCACAGTGGTATCCGCACCTGTACCCGGCGATCGACCGCGAGTTGTCCCAGCGGCGGGCAATAGCCCCGACCATCCAACTCGACATCACACCCGCCCTACTGGGTGCGGATGCGATCCTGCTCGGGGCGATCGAATTCGCCCGCCGCGCCGTGCTTTCCGACCCCGCGACGGTACCGCCGGTGCCCGGCAACGCCGAAGCAGGACTGTCACAGGCGAACTGACCGGACATTCGCACCCGCACGCGATCGAGGTCGAAATTTCGAGCGAACCCGGACAGCGACTCCGAGCGGGAACGAGCACGACGCCGATGACCGGCCGGGGACACGCGAGCGTCCTGTCGAAATGTCCTGTGGAATACCGATACCCCTGTGGACAGGCGGGGTTCACCGCGACTTTCGTCCGTCCGGAGCCGTCCACACTGATGCGCATGAGCGAACCGAGCGCACCGCGTCCACGCGGGCCTATGCTGCATCCGCGCGTGACCGTGCTGCGCCGGCCGTCCGGCGCGGTGCAATTGGGCTGGGATCCCGAACGAGCGCTGCTGCTGGAACCGCCCGGGATCACCGCCGATACCGTCGCGGAGTTCCTGAGGCTGCTGGACGGGCTACGCAGCCATCCCCAGATCGCCTGGGCGGCCAGTAGTTTGGGTATCGGCAGTGCCGACGCACTGGAGATACTCGCCGAACTCGAGCGGGCCGGGCTGCTGATCCGCCCGGTCGAACGGCCGA
This sequence comes from Nocardia alni, assembly GCF_019038435.1. Classification (GTDB taxonomy): domain Bacteria; phylum Actinomycetota; class Actinomycetes; order Mycobacteriales; family Mycobacteriaceae; genus Nocardia; species Nocardia alni. The sequence continues at coordinate 34,239 of NZ_JAGPOX010000074.1, read as the reverse complement.
TCCGGGTGCGCCGGGTCCATGTGCACGGTCGCGGGCCGCTCTCGGAGGCCATCGCCGCGGGCGTGCGCCGACTGGGGCTGCGTCCGAGCCGTTCGCGGGAGTATCTCGCCGCGACCACGGTCGCCGGGTGGTCGGCCGATATGGTGGTCCTCGCCGATGCGCTGGTGCCCGATCCGATCCTGGTCAATGACCTTGTGCTGTACCGGATTCCGCATCTGCCGGTGCGCATGCGCGACGGCCGCGGCATCGTCGGCCCGCTCGTACTGCCGGGCGGGACCAGCTGCCTGCGCTGCGCGGACCTGACCCGCGGCGACCTCGACCCGGACTGGCCGCACCTGGCCGCGCAACTGCTCGGCCGGATCGGGCACGGCTCGACCGCGGCGATCGCCGCCACCGCCGCGCTCGCACTGCGCGATCTGGAGACCGTCATCGAGGGCGTACCCGCGCGACCGCCCCGAACCCTCGACACCACACTGGAATTGGATCCCGACTCACACCGCGTCCGCATACGGTACTGGCCAGCCCACGCCGCGTGCGGGTGTCGGATCCTCGCCGATAATGCACCTGAAAGCGCACAGCCTGTTTCAGCGGACGGTAAGCCGAACCCCAGCGGCACGGGTGAGCGCTAGGGGATGGTCCGCCGGAAGACCGTGCGGAGCCGGGCGGATGGGCGAGCCTCGAAGATGGTGAGCCTGCGGACCTCATGGAGGCGGCGGGGCGAGCGAATCAGCGCACGGCCCGTAACACCAGCTCGGCGAGCTGCCTTCCCGCGTCGTCGTCCAGCGGCGCGTGATCCAGCAGCAAGCGGTACCACAGCACCCCGTACACCACGTCGATCAGCAACTCCGGGTCCACATCCGCCGCGATCTCTCCCCGCGCGGCCGCCCGCTGGAAGATCTGCCGCAGCGCGGCGCGGCGGCCGAACAGGAAGCGGTCCCGAAACGCCTCGGCGAACACGGGATCCAGCAGCGCCTGCGCCATCAGGCCGACCAGCACCGGTCGCTGTCCGCGCTGACGGAACGTCTCGACCAGGAAGCCCCGCAGGTCTTGCGACAACGATCCCCGATCGGGTATCGCGATGGCGGTCGCGGCCTCGTCGAGCATCGCCTCCAGCACCACATCGGCCTTCGACGGCCACCAGCGGTAGATCGTCTGTTTGCCCGCGCCCGCCCGCGCCGCGATCCCCTCGATCGTCAGCGCCGCGTATCCCTTGTCACGCAGTTCGTCGACGGCCGCGGACAGGATCGCGCGACGCCGGTCCTCGCTGCGGGGCCGACCGAGCGGTTTGTCACCCACCATGGATGTCACTTTACAAGACGCTACGTTCCGGAATACTATCGAGACGTAACGTCTAGTAAGTAGAAGGAGGCGCGCAATGCGCATCGTGATCATGGGTGGCACCTCCGGCATCGGACTGGCTGCCGCCGAACACCTGACCGCCGAGGGCCACGAGGTCACCGTGACCGGTCGTGATCCGGAGAGGCTGGCCGCGGTGAAGGATCGCGTGCACGCCGCGGAGTCGGTGGACGGCGCTTCCGTCGAGCAGGTCGCCGCGTTCTTCGACCGACTCGGCAGCATCGACCATCTGGTACTGGCCTTCAGTCCCGGCGCGGTCGGCATCGGCAACCTGCGCGAGATCGACCTGGCCGATCTGCGGGCGGGCTTCGACGGCAAGCTGTTCGCATACCTGTCCGCGATCCAGAAAGCGCGGGTGAGCGGGTCGATCACCATGGTGTCCGCGGCCTCGGCCCGCGCGGCGCTGCCGGGGACGGTCACCCTCGCCGCGGTCAACGGCGCGATCGAGCGGATCGTCCCGCCGCTCGCGGCCGAGCTGGCACCGGTCCGGGTGAACGCGGTCTCCCCCGGCATCGTCGATACGGCGTGGTGGTCCTTCCTGCCGCCCGATCAGCGCGAGGCCCAATTCGCCGCGGCCGGGCAACAAGTGCCCGCCGGACGCGTCGGCACCGGCGCGGATGTGGCCGCGGCCATCGGCTACCTGATCGGCAACGACTACGCCACCGGCGTCATCCTGCCGGTCGACGGCGGCTTCACCGTCGCGCGCTGACCATATCCACTGCGACTCACCGCATACGCTGTGACTCACCGCACGGTGAGAGGTTTACCTAATTCTCATGGCACACCGGCCGGTCTGTCCGACAGAATGGGGAGGTGTCTGAGATTGTGAGTCGGCGGTCGTCCCGCAATGCCAAGCTGGCCAAGATCCCGCTGGGTATCGCCGGACGCGCGGCCGTGGGGTTCGGCCGCCGGCTCGCCGGGGGCGATAAGCAGGAGATCAACGCGCAGCTGAATCAGCGAGCCGCCGAGCAGCTGTTCTCCGTCCTGGGTGAGCTCAAGGGCGGGGCGATGAAATTCGGGCAGGCGCTGTCGGTGATGGAGGCCGCGGTGCCGGAGGAATTCGGCGAGCACTACCGCGAGGCGCTGACCAAGCTGCAATCCGCGGCACCGCCGATGCCCGCCGCGGCGGTCCATCGAATGCTGGATCAGCAACTCGGCACGGCGTGGCGGCAGCGCTTCCGCGAGTTCGACGACGAGCCGGCCGCCTCGGCCAGTATCGGCCAGGTGCACCGGGCGGTGTGGTCCGACGGGCGCGAGGTCGCGGTGAAGGTGCAGTATCCGGGCGCGGACGAGGCACTGCGCGCGGATCTGAAGACCCTGAATCGGATGGCCGGGATGATGAGCGCGGTCATTCCGGGCGCCGACGTCAAACCCATCCTCACCGAGATCACCGAGCGCACCGAGGAAGAGCTCGACTACCGTCACGAGGCCGCCAACCAACGCCAGTTCGCCAAGGCATTCGACGCGCATCCCCGGTTCGTGGTGCCCCGGGTGGTCGCGAGCTCACCCAAGGTGCTCGTCAGCGAATGGCTGGACGCCACACCGGTTTCCGCCATCATCAGGCAGGGCGCCGAGGATCCCGAGGGCACCGTCGAACTGCGCAACCATGTGGCCGCGCTGATGGGCGAATTCCATTTCTCCTCGCCGGCGATCGTCGGACTGCTGCACGCCGATCCGCACCCGGGCAACTTCATGATGCTCGGCGACGGCCGCCTGTCGGTCATCGATTACGGGGCATGCGCACCACTGCCCCACGGATTCCCGCCGATTCTGGGTCAGATGATGGCGATGGCGGTGGACGAACGGTTCGACGAGCTGACCACCCTGATGTACGACAACGGCTGGGTCATTCCCGGCCGCACGGTGACCCACCAGGAGATCGCCGACTATCTGCGACCGTTCACCGATCCGATTCGGTCCGAATCGTTCCACTTCACCCGCAAGTGGATGCAGCGTGTTGCGGGCAAGGCCACCGACGTCAACCGGCCGGAGATGAAAACCGGTATGGCGCTGCAACTTCCGGCCGAGCACATCATGGTCTTCCGGGTGCTGGCCGGTTCCATCGGCATCTGCGCCCAGCTCGACGCCGAGGTCCCGTTCATGAAGCTGACGAACGACTGGGTGCCGGGATACGCCGAGCACCGTTCCGCCAGCTGAACACCCCCTGATACACACCGAGCCCCGCATCTCTCACCGAGATGCGGGGCTTGGCCTGGTCCCCCGTGATGCACGGGGCGGATCATGCCGCGGACACCTTGCGCGGGCGGCCACGCGGCCGCTTGCGGGCGATCACGACACCCTGGTCGAAGATCTCTCCACCCCAGACACCCCAGGGCTCAGCCCGGTCCAGAGCGGCGCTCAGGCAGCCCTTGCGGATCGGGCAGGAGGCGCACAGTGCCTTCGCCTCCTCCAGCTGCGCCGGGTTCTCGGCGAACCAGAGGTCGGGGTTGCCTGCCCGGCAGGGCAGGGTCAGCGAGACTCCCCGGCTACGGGTGGTAGGGGCCACGGATGGACGGCATGTCACGCGAGTAACGGTCGCGGTAGACACGTGGTGCTCCTTCAGCTCGTGCAGCGGTCGTTTCTTTCTGCGGAACCGGTGCCGGTGGCTGAGAGCCGATAAAACTATGGCCACGGTTTCGCTTTATGCGATCCGTGGCCAGGAGGCTGGTGGGAAGTTTCCCTACCTGAGTCGACTTCGGTGTCGACTCCTGATCACGGTCGCTGGGTCTGCCTCGCGGAGGCGGGCTGCCTGCGGCAGGTATGCCGGGTGCATTCCGGCATGCGTTGCCTGGGCGCCGAGGTTGGCAAATGTCGGGTGCCAGCTCCGCTGGGGCTTATCCGCTTTGATCACATGCTTCGGCGCTTGCAATTCGGCACCGAAAACGCTTGTAATGCGTACGGACAGCCCGGTCCCCTGCATGAGGACCCCCCGGGAGGCGGGCACGCACGGAACCGACGCGCCAACGCCCATTGGGGCGATGAAGTTCACGATGCCGTTCATTGGTCTGCCTCCCTCCATAACTCGTATCCGTTGGATCACTGTGCGCGCCGGGATGACCTCCCGGTGCATGCGATCAACCCTACGGGCGTTCTACACATACGCACAACCTATTTTTCACCTGCACTTTTATGGGCTTGCGCGCGCTCGCGCGAGTGCACTAGGGCCAGTACGTCGGCGCCGAATTGACGCAACTTCTTGGCCCCGATTCCCGGGATCGAGACCAGCGCGCGATCGTCGCCCGGACGTTGCTCGGCGATCGCGGTCAGCGTGGTGTCGCTGAACACCACGAAATGCGGCACCGACAGCTCGTCGGCCTTCTCCTTGCGCCAGTCCTGCAACGCGGTCAGCAGTCCGACGTCCAGATCGGCAGGGCAGCGCGAACAGCGCCCGAGCATCGTGGAGGTCGTGCCGAGCAGCGGGCGGCCGCAGATCCGGCACGTCGGATGCTTACGAGTGGGCGCACGCCTGTCGGCGGGCTGCGCGATCCGCGACGCGGGCGAATTCTCGGGGACCAGTTCGTTCAGGAACCGGCTGCGACGGCGGGACTTGCGGCCGCCCGCGCTGCGTGACAGGGCCCACGACAGGCGCAGGTGTTCGCGCGCCCGGGTGACGCCCACGTACAGCAGCCGCCGCTCCTCTTCGAGCGCGGACTCGTCGGTGACCGTGCCGCCCTCACCGAGGACGTGCGCGATCGGCAGGGTGCCGTCGGCGAGACCGACCAGGAATACCGCATCCCACTCCAGGCCCTTGGCCGCGTGCAGCGAGGCCAGCGTGACACCCTGCACGGTCGGCGGGTGCCGCGCCTCGGCGCGGGTGGCGAGTTCGCGCAGCAGAGCCGGAAGTTCGAGATCGGAGTCCTGCTCGACCAACTCCTCGGTGAGCTGGACCAGCGCGACGAGCGAGGACCAGCGTTCGCGCGCCTGCGCGCCGGTGGGCTCCTCGCTGGTCAGACCCAGTCGCGCCAGTGCCGCACGGACCAGGGTGACCAGATCGGCGCCGCGGGCATCGGGGAGATCGTCGCGGTTGGCCGTCTGGCGCAATGCCTGCACCGCCTGACGGACCTCGGGCCGCTGGAAGAAGCCCTCGCCGCCACGCACCTGATAGGCGATCCCGGCCTCGGTGAGCGCCTGCTCGTACGCCTCGGACTGCGCGTTGATGCGGTACAGCACCGCGATCTCCGCGGCGGGCACGCCGGAGCCCAGCAGCCGGGCGATGCTCTTGGTGACCGCGAGCGCCTCGGCCGGTTCGTCGTCGAATTCGGCGAATACCGGTTCCGGGCCCTCGGCGCGCTGGCCGATCAACTGCAACCGGGTGCCCGCGATGCGGCCACGGGCCGCGCCGATGACCCGGTTGGCCAGCGAGACCACCTGCGGGGTTGAGCGATAGTCGCGCTCCAGGCGGACCACCGTCGCCTCCGGGAAGCGACGGGAGAAATCCAGTAGGTAGGCGGGACTCGCGCCGGTGAAGGAGTAGATGGTCTGGTTGGCGTCGCCGACGACGGTCAGATCGTCGCGCCCGCCCAGCCAGGCGTCCAGGACGCGCTGTTGCAGCGGGGTGACGTCCTGATACTCGTCCACCACGAAACAGCGGTAGCGGCCGCGGAACTCCTCGGCGACGGCCGGATACTCCTCCAGCGCCGCGGCGGTGTGCAGCAGCAGATCGTCGAAATCCAGCAGCATGCCCTCGGCGCTGGACTTGAGCGCCTCGTATCCGATGTAGACCTCGGCGACGCGGCTCGGCTCATACGGGGTATCGCGGCGCTGGCGGGCGGCGGCGGCCGGGTAATCCTCCGGGGCGATCAGCGAGGCCTTGGCCCACTCGATCTCACCGGCCAGGTCGCGCACGCTCTCGGTGACGGTGGACAGGCCCGCGCGGTGGGCGGCCTGCGAGACGATCGGGAATTTGCTGTCGATCAGCCGCCACGGCACCTCCCCGACGACCTGCGGCCAGAAATAACGCAACTGACGCAGGGCCGCGGCGTGAAAGGTACGGGCCTGCACCGCATTCGCCTCGCCCAGGCCCAGGGTGCGCAGGCGGCCCCGCAACTCCCCCGCCGCGCGGGCGGTGAAGGTGACCGCGAGCACCTGATCGGCCCGCACGTGTCCGGCCGACACCAGATGCGCGATGCGATGGGTGATGGTGCGCGTCTTACCCGTCCCCGCGCCCGCGAGCACGCAGACCGGACCACGCGGTGCACGCACGGCGGCCGCCTGCTCGGGGTCGAGACCGGCGAGCAGCGGGCGGGGCGAAGGAGTGGAGACCGGCACGCGCTCCATCATGACAGTGGGGTACGACAGGTCCGCCGCAACCGTCGGCGCAAGTGCGACGAACCGACCGCACCGCACGTGAATTCGGTGAGAAACAGGACGCCGACGTGCGCTACAGTGACGAATCAAACGGGTGGACCACAAGAATGGCGGGGGTGCTTCGGTGAAGGCACCAACAACGGCTCAGCGGACTTCTCGCATCGAACGAAGCGAACCCGATTCACCGTATTACTTGCGCACAGCGGAACCGAATACCCGTGAGGCAGAGTCGTGAGCGTAGCGAAGCGGAGCGAACCATCAGGCCAGCGCGCCTTGCGCACGACGGAGCCGAGCGCCAGCGAGGTGGGGTCGTGAGCTACCCGCCCAACCCTTCACCAGGGCAATATCCAACTGGTCAGCAGTATCAGCAGGGCCAATATCCAGCGGGGCAGTACCCGCCGACGCAGTCCTATCCACCCGGGCAGGTCCCGCCCGGCCAAATCCCGCCGTACGGCGTCGGCCCGGCGCCCGGCTCCGGTGGTGGTGGCGGCGGAACGAACATCCCCTTGGTCATAGCCGTGGCGGTGGTCGGCCTGATCGTGGTCGGCGTGGCGGCCTTCTTCGTGCTGCGCCCGCACCACAAGGACGACAACAACGTCGCGGCCGGGTCCAGCACCTCGTCCGTGGTCGCGACGACGGAGACGACCGACACGACCCCGCCGAATACCACCACGCCCGAGCCTGCGAACGTATGGATCGCGGTCACCTACAGCGACACCACCCAGCAGGCGGTCTGGGCCACGAGCCCGATCAGCGCCGACGCCGCGACCGCGCGCGCCGAGAGCGACTGCGGCGGCGCCTGCAAGCCCGCCATCTCGATCGAGAACGGCTGTGTCGCCGTCGCCGTGGGGCACAACAACGACGGCTGGGCCTCGTCCACGGGTAACACCGCCACCGAGGCACTGAACGCGGCGATCAATGCGGCACAGAACGACTATCAGGTCGTCGGCCCGTACAAGACCTGGTCCAAGTGCGCCTCCGACAACTGACCCGGGAACACCGGGACCTCGTTCGAGGTTGAATCAACTGTGACTGCGACCGACCTGACCATGTACTCGACGACCTGGTGCGGCTACTGCCGCCGCCTCGAGAAGCAACTCGACGAGGCGGGTATCACCTACACCAAGGTCGATATCGAGCAGAACCCCGAGGCCGCCGAGTTCGTCGGCAGCGTCAACGGCGGCAACCACGTGGTGCCGACAGTGCGATACAGCGACGGCTCGACCGCCACCAACCCCAGCCTGGTCCAGGTCAAACAGGCCTTGGCCGCCATAGCCTGAGCCGGCAACCGAACAACGCGCGAGTGCGACCGCAGATCCTGCGGCCGCACTCGCGCTTGCCGGTATTACTCTGCGGCTGCCCAGGATTCGACGATGGTGCGGGCGATGGAGATCGAGCCGGGCAGTAGCAGGCGATGCTCGGCCGCGTCCGCGCTCGTCGTGCCCACGACCGAACCCCAGGCGCCCGCGGCCAGGGCCGCGCGGACCTCGTCGCGGGTGAACCAGTGCGCCTCGCCGATCTCACCGTCGGAGAAGACCAGCGGCTGGTCCGGGTCGGCGATGGCGGTGAAGCCCAGCATCAGCGAGCGCGGCATCGGCCAGGGCTGGCTACCCAGGTAGCGGATGTCGTGGAGATCGACGCCGACCTCCTCGAGGATCTCGCGCTGGACGCAGCGCTCCAGCGATTCCCCGGCCTCCACGAATCCCGCCAGGATCGAGAACATGCGCTCGGGCCAGGTCTGCTGGCGGGCCAGCAGCACCCGGTCGGCGCCGTCGTGCACCAGGCAGATCACCGCCGGGTCGATGCGCGGGAACTCCTCGTGGCCGGATTCGTCCAGACGCGACCAGCCGCCGTTCACGGGGGTGGTCGGGGTGCCGTCGGCGGCGCTGAAGCCGGCACGGTCGTGCCAGTTCAGCAGGGCGAGCGCGCTCGACAGGACACCGAGCAGCGCGTCGTCCAGCCGCACCGTGCCCATGCCCGCGGTGCGCAGATCCGTCAGCTGACCGGCGAGATCGTTGTCGCGCACCGCCCAGATGTGACTGCCGCCATCGATGCCGAGAAATACCGCCTGCGGAATCGGTTCGGCGGCCAGCGAGGTCGCCGGCTCCAGCACGACCTCGGCCTCCTCGACCCGAAACTGCCCGCGCCGGTTCAGCCGCAGTAACCGCGCGGTGGCCCAGCCCTCCTTCAGGGCCTGTTCGTTCTTGCGCAACTCCTCGGTGCGGTCGAGTCCGGACCGGGACAGCATCGGAACTTGATTCAATTCGAAAGCAGCCACACGTCGAGACTAACCGTCCTGGATGACGGCTCGGTCAGGCATAGGACAGCGGGCCGAGATCATGCCGTGAACAACGAGTCCGGGCGACAACGACCTCCACGCGCCGACATGCAAGAATGACACAACATGAGCGATGAATCCCCGGCCCGGCGTGGTCGTCTATTTCTGCTTGTCACATTACTATTCGGCGCCGGCACGCTGCATTTCGTGACGCCCAAGTTCTTCGACGCGATCGTGCCGCCCTCGCTACCCGGCAGCGCGCGCACGTACACCTACCTCTCCGGGGTTGCCGAACTCACGGTCGCGACCGCGCTCGCCGTGCCGCGCACCCGGCGTCTGGGCGGGCTGCTGGCCGCACTGCTGTTCATCGCGGTCTTCCCGGCGAACGTGCAGTACACGGCGGATTCACTGCGTAACCCCAAGGCCGGATTGCCGGTCAAACTGATCTCCGTGCTGCGGTTGCCGCTGCAGGTACCGCTGGTGACCTCGGCATTGCAGATCCGCCGCGCGGCCTGACGTACACAACCCGGGCCGCGGTGCGCGATCGCGGCCGGGGAACGACTTATTCGGGCTGTTCGCCCGCGTCCGCAGACACCCCGGCCAGCGGCGTGGAGATGATGAGCTCGGCGAGTTCGGCGGGTCCGGGCAGGGCGGGCGGCGCGATCGTACGGCCGGTGCGCACGTAATGGAATGCGGCGCCGATTCTTTCGAGCATGTCGGCCTCGTCGGCGCCGGTGCGGGCGGCCATCAGCCTGGCCCAGGCCAGCCTGTAGACCGCCAATTGCATGGCGACCGACTTCTCCTGTGCCCGAGTGGGTTCCGCACCGGTCTTCCAGTCCACCACCAGCCAGCGCCCGCCCGGTTCGGCGAAGACGGCGTCCATGCGCCCGCGCAGCAGCGTTCCCGCGACGGAGGTTTCGAATGCCACCTCCACCTCCACCGGATTGCGGTTGGCCCACGACGAGGACAGGAACGCCTCCTGCAGCCTGATCAGCTCGGCATCCGAGGCGACCGGGTCCGCCGAATCCTCGGGGTCCGGCGATACGTCCAGATCCAGTAACTGGTCGGCCCCGAACCAGCGTTGCAGCCAGGCGTGAAATGCGGTGCCGCGCCGGGCGAACGGGCTCGGCGGGTACGGCAGCGGCCGACGCAGCCGGGCCGCGAGTTTCGCCGGATCCGCCCGCAGCTCCACCAGCGCGGTCGCGGGTAGTTGCTCGGGTAGTTCCACCTCGCGGACGGTGTCGTCGGCGGCGAAATGCTCGACGAGCAGGGCGTCCACGTCGGCGGCCCAGCCGTCGGGGTCGGACCATTCGTCCGGGTCGTTTGCACCGTCGGCGCCGATGGAAGCAGTATCGGTCGTATCCGACTGTGCCCCTGAGGTATCTGCGGCGTCGGAGAACAGCGAGAGTTGCTCACCGGCCGTATCGATCTCCGGCGGTGTGGAAGCCCTCGATTTCGCCGAGCCCTCCTCGGGCGCGGCATCGACACCCATCGATGAAGAACGCCGTGGGCCACTATTCGCGGGTTCACCCCCCGGCTCGACTTCCCTCTCCCGTGGCAGGTCCACCAGCGCCGAACGCACCAGGGCCGCACCCGATTCCACGGCCGCGCGGCGCTTGCCGAGCGGATCTCGCGGCCACTGCGCGGTGGCGGGATTGTCGGTGAACGGATTGACCGCGTCCGGCGGCGGACCCTGATCCCAGCGGTCGATGCGCACGGCGGCGGCGAGGTCGGAGCCCGGGACCTCGGTGGCGTGCTTCAGTTCCAGCAGGAAGTCCGAGGGCCCCTTGGGCGAGGTTCCGGTCTCGGCCCAGTGATGGGCCGAGACGAACAGGGCCCGTTCGGTTCTGGTGAGCGCGACGTAGAACAGGCGGCGTTCCTCGTCGAGCCGGCGGCGGTGGAGCGCGTCCCGGTGCTGTTTGATCGCATGTTCCAGATCGGCGCGGTCGTTCACGTCGCTCAGGTCGAGCACCGGGACGCCGTCGCGGGCGTCCGCGCGCTGCCGGTCGCCGCGCAGCGCGGTGGGCAATTCGGCCAGCGCGCCGAGCCAGGTCCCGGCTGCGGCGCCGGACGGGAATACCCCGCGCACCACGTGCGGAACGGCCACCACCTCCCATTCCAGCCCCTTGGCAGCGTGCACGGTCAGCACCTGAACCCGGTCGCGGGCGACCTCGACCTCGCCCGGTTCCAGGCCGTTCTCGACCTCCTCCGCCGCCGCGAGGAAGGCAAGCAGGCCCGGCAGCGTGGCCCGATGATCGCTCGCATACCCGGCGACCACCTCGGCGAAGGCGTCCAGATGTTCTCGCCCCGCGCCACCACCGGCCGTGGCGCGGCGCGCCTGCGTCTCCACGCCCACGCCGATGGTGCGCTCGACATCGGACACCAGCTCCGGCAGCGACTGGCCGCCACGCTCGCGCAGCGCGGCCAGTTCCTGCCCGAGCGCCACGATGCGCCGATAGCCGAAGTCCGAATACTGTTCCGGCGTACCGGGATCGGCGATGGCGTCGGCGAGCCCTGCCCGTTCCGCGGGTTCCGGCGCGACCGCGCGCAGCGCCTCGTCCAGGGCGGCGGCGTCGGTGATTCCCGTGGCCTGTTCGGGCGGCCGGGTGATCGACAGGTCCCGTGCGCGCCGGGACAGCGCGGCCAGGTCGGCGACGGCGATACGCCAGCGGGCGCCGGTCAGGATGCGCATGGCCGCGCTCCCGGCGGCCGGATCGGCGATGAGTCGCAGCGTCGCGACGACGTCGGACACCTCCGGAGTGGCGAGCAGCCCGCCCAGACCGACGATCTCCACCGGTAATCCGCGCTCGCGCAGCGCCTCCGCCAGCGGGGCAGCATCGGCGTTGCGGCGCACCAGGACCGCGGAGGTGGGCGGCGGTGCGCCGGCGTCGGCATGCGCCTCCCACTGCGCCGCGACCTGTTCGGCGATCCAATCCCGTTCGTCGGCAACGGTTTCGGTGAGCGCCAGCGCCACCGCGCCGGGGACCGCACCCGGCCGGGGGCGCAGTGCGTCCACGTCGACCCCGCCCTCGGTGTGCCGCAGCGGTTCCGCCACCAGATTAGCCAGATCCAGCGCCTCGGGCGGATTGCGCCAGCTGGTGAGCAAGGGCAGGATCGGCGCGGGAATCCCGGGGGCACTGGGAAAGTCGGTGGCGAACCGTGGCAGGTTGGCCGCCGATGCACCGCGCCATCCGTAAATGGACTGCATCGGGTCGCCCACCGCCGTCACGGCCAGTCGGCGCGCGGCGCCGAGCCTGGCGTCCCCCCCGGACGACTCACCTGCCACCCCAACAGTATTCGATGATCCACCTACGCGAGTCGCCATCGGGGAAGCATCCGCTTGCTCCGTCTCGGCCGAGCCCGTCGATCCATCCCCGACAAACCCCGGCCTGCTATCCAGAGGTAAGTCTTGGCCCCCCTCGAGTTGCTTCGCCTTGGTCGAGTCCCTCGAACCATCACGAACGAACCCAGACTCGCCATCCGGTGCTACGTCCTGATCACCTTCGAACTCCTCGCCCGGAGTGCGATCCGTTCCGGCGCCCGCCGGAGCACGATTCGTCCGGCCCTCATGCGCGCGCGATTTCGCCGCTCGCTCGGGCCACGAATTCCGTTCACCAGCAAGGAGATCCGATTCCACCGTCGGCGACGAACTCGTTTCTGTTCCGTTGAGGTCGCCGAACAGGGCCGCGAGCAGGATGCGCTGGGCGTGGCCGGTGTCCTGATATTCGTCGAGCAGGACCAGGCGCAGGCGGGCGCGTTCGGCGGCGCCGACCTCGGGGTGTTCGGCGGCCAGGCGCGCGGCCAGGGACATCTGTGAACCGAAATCCAGTGCGCCCCTGCGGCGTAGTTCCTCGGTCAGGCGCTGCACCAGAGGCAGCAGTGCGACGCGCTCGGTCTGCGCGGCGACGATGTTCTGTAACTCCTGGCTGGGGCCGCCGCGCTGCCGCGGGCCCTTCGGCAGGGTGAACACCAATTTCTCCAGTTCGGCGTGTGCCTGGACCAACTGTTCGGGTTCCACGAGGTGTTCGGCGAGTTGCCCCGACAGCGCGAGCACGGCCTCGGTGACCGAGACCGGGGTGCGTTCGGTATCCAGGTCACCGTCCCATGTGGTGACCACCCGGTGGGTCAGCTGCCACAGCTGCGTCTCGGTCAGCAGGGTCGCCGACGGCTCGACCGGCAACAACAGCCCGTGTTCGGTGAGCAACCGGCCCGCATAGGAGTGATACGTGCTGATCTCCGGTTCGGAACCGGTCAGCAGGCCGCGCAGCCGCCCGCTCGGGTCGATCTCGCGCAGCACAGCCGCGCCGGCCAGCCGCGCCAGCCGGGTCCGAATCCGAGTCGTCAACTGCTGCGCTGCTTTTCGGGTGAAGGTCAGCCCCAGCACAGCGTCGGGAACGACCAGGCCGTTGGCGACCATCCACACCACACGCGCGGCCATCGTCTCGGTCTTCCCCGCCCCCGCACCCGCGACCACCAGCGTCGGACCGGGCGGGGCAGCGATCACCGCGGCCTGCTCGTCGGTCGGCGACGGCAACCCCAGTGCCTCGGCCAGCTGCCACGGGCTGATCACGACACCACCTCGCCGACGGTCAGCTCCGCCGCGGTCACACAATGCTGCACCCCTGGCACACTCCGCCGCGCTCCACCCACAGCTTCACCATGCGAGCGACTGCCTCCACCACAGTGACCGAACACCGCATGTGGCCCGCCCCGCCACACGCCGCCCACAACTCCGCACCATGAGCGCCCGCCTCCGCCGAATGCCGTGCATGGCTCGTTCCGCTGCGCTCCGCTCACGACGCGCTCACTCGTCGGTCACCTGTCGTCCGGTGTCCTGGACCGGGCAGCTGCCCGCGACCGTGCAGTGGCGGCAGCCGTCGTTGCGCATGGCCAGATAACTGGGGCCGCGGGTGGATTCGGCGGCGTCGTGGATGGTGTCGCGCCATTGGGCGATCGACTCGTCGTCCAGCGCACCCTGCATTCGCTGCGCGGCGCCCTCCTTGGCGCTGGGTTTGGCGACGTACACCAGGCGAGCGCCGCCGGGCTGCGGATCGGCGGACGGATCGGCGGCGACGTCGTCCAGCGCACCGGCGGCCGCGGCAACCTGGTAGGTCGCCAGCTGGGCGTGTTCGGCGGCGGACTGTTTGGAGATCGGCGTCTTACCGGTTTTCACGTCGACGATGACGAAGCGCCCCAACGCGTCTCGCTCGACCCGGTCCACCCGGCCGCGGATGCGCACCGGATATTCGTCGGGGGTGCGGGCGGGCAGCACGCAGTCGACGGGCACCTCCACGCCCAGCTGAGTGAGTTCGTCGCGGGTGTTGCGCAGCCAGGCCACGAAGGTGTCCAGCATGGTTTCGGTGCGGCGCAGGTCTTGGCGCGAATGCCAGCTCGTCGGACCGGACTCGCTCGAACCGGGATCCACCGCCTTCCATGCCCGCACGAGGGCGGCCTTGACCTGATCCTCGGTCACCTGCCCGGACAGCGCCTGCACCAGGGTGTGCACCAGATTTCCCTTGACCGCGTAGGGATTTTCGCCGTCGCTGCCGCCGTGACGCTCCAGCGCCCAGCGCAGCGGGCACGTCTTCAGCAGCTCCACCGTGGACGGTGAGAGTGCGACCGGGCCCTGATCTTCGCCCCACAGTGGTAGTTGCGAGCTGAGTTCGGCGGTGCCGTACCAGTCGTCGGGGTGCGCACCGCGTACGCCCGCACTCGCCAAGCGGGCCAGCTGGTGCGCCGCGTGTTGCCGCCGCGGCGGCGCTTCCTCGGGATCGCATGCCACGCCGCGCAATTCGGCGATCAATGCCTGCATGACCAGCGCCCGTCCCGGATCCACCGGCGTCGGGATGCGGCCCGGCTCGCCCGATTCGGTAGCGACGTCGAGTTCGGCCAGAAAGCGCGAAGGCACCAGATCACGGTCCCCGGCAACGGATTCCACGGCCGTCACCAGCAGCGAGCGTCGCGCCCGGCCGCAGGCGATCAGCAGCAGCCGCCGCTCCTCGGCCAGGATCGGCGCGGACCGGCTCATCCGCTCACCGAAATCGCCGATGCCCCTGGCGACATCCACCAGATCCTCGACGCCGAGCAGCGTGCCGCGCGGCCGCAGGTTCGGCCAGATCCCCTCCTGCACACCGGCGACGACAACCACATCCCATTCCCGCCCGACCGCGGCGTGGGCCGACAGGATCGCCACCGCACCGCCGGGGTCGGTGACCGGAGCCGAATCCTGCGGAATCTCCTGCTGTTCCAGATACTCGACGAAACCCTCGACCCTCGCGCGCGGCAGCCGGTCCACATACGCGGCCGCGGCGTCGAACAGGCCGACCGCCGCGTCCAGATCGCGATCGGCCTGCATCGCCGAGGCGCCGCCGCGCTCGGACTGCCCGACCCAGCGCCGTTCCAGACCTGACGCCGTCCACAGCGCCCACAGCACATCCTCGAGCCCCGCCCCGCGCTCCATCGCCTTACGCGCCCGCCGCACCGCCGAGAGCACCCGCCGCAGCGGCGCGGACTCCACATCGGTGAGCCGCTCGAGCATCGAGGCGTCCCCGACATCGGTGATCAGATCCCGCAACACCTGCGCCGAGGAACGATCCAGATCGGCGAAACGCACGGAATCGTCCGCCTCGGAACCGAATTCCCCACCCAAAGCATCGTCCGCGGGCCGGCGTCGTCCCGTCGGCCGATCACCAGCGATCGCCCGCGCCGAATCCGCCACGGCAGCCCGGTTCGACGCCTCGGCCTCGCCAGAAATATCGACTCCGATGCCATCGACGCCGGACGGCTCCTCGCCTCCGTCCGCAGCCGAACCATCAGCGGCACCGGCGGATTGGTTCGTCAGCGGCGGGCCGCCCTCGACGAGCCCTTCGTCGGCGCGATCCGCGGCATCCGCCCAGGGGTCGGAGGGGTCTTCGCGCCGACCGCGCTCCAGGACCGTTCTGCGGATGCCGCGGCGTAGGCGGCGCAGGCTTATCTGGTCGGCGCCGCCGAGTGGGCCGGTGAGCAGGTCCAGCGCGTCGTCCTCGGTGAACAGGTCGGGGCGGGCGCGGGATCCGGCCAGAAGGGCGCGCAGTGCTTGAAGCATCCAGGCCGCGCCGTGACGGCGGGCCAGCGGCACGTCCGGTTTCGGTTGCAGTACGGGCACTCCCACCGCCAGCAGGGCGCGGCGCAGCGGGGCCAGCGACAGCGGCACCGAACGCACGATCACCGCCATCCGGGACCACGGCACACCGTCTGTGAGGTGAGCGCGGCGCAGATGGTCGGCGATCAGCGCCGCCTCCTTCGCCGGGGTGGTCAGCACCCGCACCGCGAAATCGGCGGAATCATCCTGTCCGTCATCATGATTGGTGTCGCCGGGCCCGATTCGGTGCGGCCCGTGACCGGGCATGCGGGTAACGATCCGGGCGACGGCATCGTGCACGATCGGCGCGGATCGATGGTTGTCGAGCAACAGGATTCGACGCCCGTCCGAAGCGGGCAGATCGACCAGGAAGCGCGGATCCGCGCCGCGGAAGGTGTACACCGCCTGATCCGGATCACCGGCCACCACGGTCGTGGCCGCGCCGCCGCCGACGACCTGGATCAGTTGTGCCGCGAGCGGATCCAGGTGCTGGGCATCATCCACGAGCAGACAGTGGATGCGCTCGCGCTCGGCATCGAGCAGGCTCGGATCCAGCGCGAATGCGTCCAGCGCGGCGCCCACCAGTTCCGCGGCGTCCAGGGCGGGCGCACTGGCCTCGGGCGCCTCGATGCCGACCGACCAGCGCAGCAGCATGGCCTGCTCGTACCGCTCGGCGAAACGGCCCGCCGCGATCCATTCGGCGCGCTCGTGCAGTGCGCCCAACGCGATGAGGTCCTCGGGGCCCAGACCGCGTTCGGTGGCGCGCAACATCAGATCGCGCAGCTGTTCGGCGAATCCGAGGGTGCCCAGCGCGGGCTGCAACCGTTGCGGCCACAGCTCCATCGCGCCGCCGTGCGGGCCGCCCGGCCCGGACTGGATGTCGTCCAGCTCGCCGCGCAGCATTTCGCGCAGCACCACGTCCTGTTCGGCGCCGGTGAGCAGCCGCGGAGGCGGATTGCCGTTCACCTCGGCGTGGCGGCGCAGGATCGCGAAGGCATAGGAGTGCGCGGTCCGCACCAGCGGCTCGCGTGTGGCGCCCGGAACACCGCCGACCAGCGAGTTCTCCGGTTCCGCGGTCGCGGCGCGGACCTGCCGGGCGATGGCGTTGCGCACCCGCACCGCGGCCGGTTTCGCATGCGTCAGCACCAGGATCGACTCCGGGTCGGCGCCCGCGACGATCCGGTCGGCGGCGAGATCGATCAGCAACGAGGTCTTGCCCGCGCCGGGCCCGCCGAGCACCTGCCACGGCCGCCAACCCGCTTCCACGGCCGAACCACCGGCGAACAGCGTCCGGACACCGGCTCCCCACTCCCGCTGGCGGGGGGCCGTCTCGCCCCGGCGCACGAGTCGCACCGGGCTATCCGATCGCATCACGGCCGCTATTTCAACAGACGCCGCCGACAGAAATTGATTTCGCCGCAGCAAACTGTGACGCGCAGGGCCGACGTATCCGTCCTGTGATCGGCATCCCACTCCCTCGAATCGAACAACGACGCGAATTATCTCACGTACGCACCCGCAGCCGTCCGAGGCGCACACGATGCGCGTCAACTGCGTCGACCGCACCGGGCCGGGCACTGGTGTCCGGTATTCCGATTTCGCACCGCCGAGTCGTCATACACCGCCGGGCGCGAGCATCGGTGTGTCGAACCGTGATTCATCCAGGACACGTGGCAATTATCCGGCGTCTCGGGTCCATGCAGCTCAGAGTGGTTGACGGCACTACCGGAGCAGGTTGCCGGAGCCGGCCGCAGCACGACCCGCAGGAGTGTCCCGGGCGCCGATCGATGACCGGCGGCCGGGCGGCGCCCCTCGGCGTGGACCGGCACAATGAACCGGTGTCCGAACTCCAGGTGTACGAATACGGCCCCGCCGACGGTCCCCGCGTCCTGGCCCTGCACGGGCTGACCGGGCACGGCAAGCGGTGGGAGACGCTGGCCACCGAGCATCTGCCCGACGTGCGGTTCATCGCGCCGGACCTGCGCGGGCACGGGCGATCCACATCACTGCCGCCATGGACATTCGAGGCGGTGGTGGAGGATCTGGTGCGGCTGCTGGACGACGCACCGGCCGTGGTGGTCGGGCATTCGTTCGGGGGTGCGATCGCCGTCCACATGGCCCGGCATCGCCCGGACCTGGTGCGGGCGCTGGTGCTGCTGGACCCGGCGATCGCGCAGGAGCCCGGGTGGATCGGCGAGATCACCGATCAGGTGCTGGCCGATCCGGACTATCCGGATGCCGAGGCCGCGCGCCGCGACAAGGTCGAATCCGATTGGGGCGAGGTCGAGTCCAGGCTGATCGATGCCGAACTGGCCGAACACCTGGTCACCACCGCGCGGGGCCGCCGGACCTGGCGCATGAGTCTGCCCGCGATCATCTCCTATTTCGGTCAGCTGGCCCGCGAACTCGTCCTGCCCCCGGCCTCGACGCCGACCGTATTGGTGCACGCGCTCGACTCGCCCTGGGTCACTCCACAACTCCGACCGGCACTCGCCGCGCATCTGGGCGACAGACTCACGGTGCACGAATTCAACTGCGGCCATATGGTGCCCCTGGCGCTCCCGGCCGAGACCGCCGCCATCGTGCGCTCGGTGCTGTAATGCCCACCACCGAGGCGCAAGTCGAGCGGGTGCGCGAACTCGTCGCCGCGATCCCACCGGGCCGGGTGTCCACCTACGGCGATATCGCCGCGGTGGCCGGGCTGTCCACCCCGCGCACGGTCGGCTGGATCATGCGCACCGACTCCGGTGATCTGCCCTGGCACCGCGTGCTGCGCGCCGACGGGACGCCGGCCCCGCATCTGGCGCACCGGCAGTTGGCCCGCCTCGCCGAGGAGGGCTGCCCGGTTCGCGGAGATCGCGTGGATCTGGCCGCCGCTCGATACCGATTCGATACCTAGTCCTGCTGCGGCGCCGCCCAACTCGGTCCGCGGGCGGGCGCGCGGCGGTTACGGTGGAGTCATGTCCACCCGTCTGGCGTGTGTGGTCTTCGATGCGGATCAACCGCGTGCCGTGGCCCGTTTCTGGGCCGAACTGCTGGGCTGGCGGATGAGCGAGGATCCGGACGGCGGGGTCGACGTGTCGGCGCCGGATCCGGACGCACCCGATGTCGCGCTGACCTTCCTGCCCACACGCAAGCCCAAGTCCGGGAAGAATCGCATCCATCTCGATCTGGCCAGCCGGTCGCTGGATCATCAAGGCGTGCAGGTGGATCGGGCGCTGTCCCTGGGCGCCCGCCGCCTGGACGTCGGGCAGGGCGCGGTGCCCTGGGCGGTGTTCGCGGACCCGGAGGGCAACGAATTCTGTGTGCTGGAACCGCGTGAGGAATACGTCGACACCGGGGCGGTCGCCGCGATCGTCGTCGACACCGCCGATCCGCCACGGCTGGCCCATTTCTGGTCGGCGGCCGCGGGCTGGCCGGTCACCCACTCCGCGGGCCGTTTCGCCGGTATCCGTTCGGAGACCGAGCAGGGCCCGTGGCTGGAATTCCTTCGGGCGCCGCAGGATCCGAGCCAGCCCGGTCGACTACACCTGGACCTGATCCCGTATGCGGCCGACGATCCGGCCGAAGAGATCGAACGACTACGCGAAGCCGGCGCGATGACGCCGCAGCCCAACTATTTCCGCACACCGCCGGTGGTCCTGGCCGATCCGGAGACCTACGAATTCTGCCTGCTGCGCCCGCACACCGAATGAGCCCGCACCGCAGCATCACCCAGCCGCTGAGAGAACCGCCCACACGCGTGGTTCGAACCCGGCGATTCGCACCCGTCCAATCGCGGCACCGATAGCCGTATCGTATTGCCGACCGGGACGGCCGTACCGACCGGCGGGCGAGACAAACTACGATCGGCGATATGGGCTATTACTCGGACGAATGGTCGTGACCGAGCGCGGCGAGGCAACCGCGGGCACAGCACCCCTGGTCACGGCTGCGCGGGGCGCTGGCGAGGCGCGAGCGTGACCACAGTCGACGCGATCGTGCTCGCCGGTGGACGGGCCACCCGGATGGGTGGCGTGGACAAGCCGGCGCTCGTGGTCGGCGGGCGGTCCATGCTGGAGACGGCCCTGTCGGCGGTCGCTTCCTGTGCGCACACGGTCGTGGTCGGTCCGTATCGCCCCGAGCTGGGGCCCGGGATCCTCCAGGCCCGGGAGGTCCCGGCCGGGTCCGGGCCGGTCGCCGCGATCGCGGTCGGGCTGACCGCCCTGGCCGACACCGCCGACCTGGTCGTCGTGCTGGCGGCCGATATGCCGTTCCTCACCGCGGGCGCGGTCGAGCAGTTGATCTCCCAGGTCGGCGCCACCGGAGCCGATGCGACGTTCGCGGCCGACGACTCCGGCCGACCCCAATACCTGGTCGGAGTGTGGCGGCGCGCGGCCCTGCTGGCCGGGCTCGAGCGGCTCGGCACACCGGTGAACCAGCCGATGAAGGCCCTGATCCCGGCGCACACCGCGACACTCGCGCTGGACACCGTGGCCGACTGCGACACACCGGACGATATCGCCCGTGCCCGCGCGCAGGCCCCGCCACTGTCACTGGACGAGGCTCGGAATGTGCTGCGGCACAAACTATCCAAGTTAGACGCTCGGCGCGTTACGCTGCGCACGGCGAGCGGGGCGACGCTCGCCGAACCGCTGCTCGCGGTCGAGGCGCTGCCCCGGTTCGACGTGTCGGCCATGGACGGTTACGCCGTCGCGGGCGCGGGACCGTGGCAACTGCGCCGCGATATCGGCTTCGCGGGCGGTGCGCGCCCCGCCGGGCTGCAAGCCGGGGAGGCGGTGCGGATCGCCACTGGCGCTCATGTTCCCGAGGGCACCGGCACCGTGGTCCGCGACGAATTCGTCCATGTCGACCCGGATGGTCTGCTGCACCGGCTGCCCGGCACGCCGATCCGCGACGACGTGCGCCGTCGCGGCGAGGACTGGAACCCGGGCGACATCGTCGCCGCCGAGGGCACGCCGGTTTCGCCCGCGCTGCTGTCCGTCGCGGCGTCCGCGGAGGTCACCACCGCGCTGGTGCGCGGGCCGGTCCGCGCCCGAATCATCATGACCGGCGACGAGATTCGCGGCGACGGTCCGCTGCACACCGGACAGACCCGCGACTCGATCGGGCCGGTACTGCCGGACCTGTTGTCCTGGTGTGGAATTGCACCCCTGGGCCGAGTTCATCTGCGCGACAGCCCGAACGGCTTCGACGAGGTCTTGGCCGGCACCGACGACTGCGAGCTGCTGGTGATCGTCGGCGCGACCGGCGGCGGTGCGGCGGACCAGCTTCGCGCGTCCCTGGACCGGGCCCGCGCGCACATTCCCGTCCATCGACTGCGCCTGCGCCCCGGCGGCTCCACGGTGGTTGCCGAAATCGGCAGTGGGACAACGGTTCTAGGGCTACCTGGCAACCCGTTCGCGGCGGTGGCGACGCTGCTGGCGCTGGCGCCGTCGATCGTCGAGGGCCGCACCACACGCCCGCCGCGCCGCGCGCTCACCGGCCCGCTGCACAACGCCGCCGAAATATCCGGCTCCGCACCGCGAATCGTGCCCGCCCGTGCCGCGGCCGAGGGCGGCTGGCTCGGCGATCCGAACATCCGCACCGCCCATCTGGCGGGCCTGCTCGACCGCGACGGACTGGCCGTCGTCCCGGCACACGCCGCCGACGGCGACCTGGTCGAATTCCTGCCGCTGCCGAGCTGAGCCGAGGGTTGCGCACACCACCCCGACTGAGCATTCTGGAACAGGTTCTAACTACCAGGAGGCTCATATGACAACACCCAGCGAACTGGTCACCGAGTTCTGCAGCGAATGGCGCACCGGCACACCCGAATCCATCGTCGAGTACTTCACCGACGACGCGGTCTACCACAACATTCCGATGCAGCCGCTGGTCGGCAAGCCCGCCATTCTGGAATTTCTGCGCGGATTCCTCGCCAACTTCGGCAATATCGACTTCGACATCCACCATCAGGCCGAAATCGGTGACACGGTGATGAACGAGCGCGTCGACCGTTTCACCATCAACGATAACAAGATCGAACTGCCGGTCATGGGCTCCTTCGAGGTGCGCGACGGCAAGATCGCCGCCTGGCGCGACTACTTCGACATGGCCCCGCTGACCGCGCTGGGCGGGCAATAGCATGGCCGAACACACTCACCGGTACTGAGAAGTATGCCGCGCAGGGAGGGTGTCCGAGCACCTACGCTTCGATCGTCATCGATACATTTCGCGACGTCTTCGAAAAGAGTGAAGTGAATATCCAAAGCATTCTGTCTACGGCGCTGAGCGCCGGCAGCAGTGTTCTGAGCTTCGGCAGCAGTCTCTTGAGCCTCAGCAGCCTTTCCGGGTAGTACCGACATATTCCGGACACCAACCGGAGATCCGGCGGTACGCGACTACCGCAGCGCGGCGACCGTCTGCTCGACGCGACGGCGCCGGGTCTCCGGGCGCTTGGCCTCGGTAATCGCCGTCACCTGCTCACGACGACGGCTGTAGGACAGGGCGTCGAACGCCTCGCGCACCCCGGCCTCGGCAAGTGCCGCGGCCAGATCGCCGGGCACCTCCACGGTCCGCTCGGCGGTATCCCGTTCCACGGTCACCTCGACGGTGTCCCCCGGCCCCTTGCCGAGTTCGGCGCGAATCGCTTTCAGCATCCCGATGCACGGTCCCGCCCCCATCGAGGCGATCGACCCGTGATACTCGACGCCGTCGAAGGTGACCCGCACCGGTATGCGCCCGCCACCCCCCAGGGCCTCGACGACGTCGGCGGGCACCGGCACCACCGCGCCACCACCGCGAGCACTTTCGATCCTCGCCTCGAATCGCCGCATAACCGCAGCGTAGAGGAGTGGCCCGCGCTCAGATCACCGTGGTGCCGCCGTCGACGACCACCTCCATGCCATTGACGTAGCTCGAGTCGTCCGAGGCGAGGAACAACGCGACCGACGCGATCTCCTCGGGGCGGCCCATCTCCCGGCGCGGGATCACGGACTCGAACTGCGCCTTGGCCTGCTCGTCCATCACCTCCTCCATCATCGGCGTGGCGACCTGGCCGGGAGTCAGCACGTTCACCCGGATCTTCCTGTCCCTCAGCTCGGACACCCACACCCGCGCGTAGGCGGGCAGCACGGCCTTGCTCGCCGCGTACACACTCCAATCGGGGTAGCCCCGCAGCGACGCGTTCGACCCGGTCATGAGGATCGAGCCGCCATCGTTGAACAGCGGCAGCGCCTTCTGGACCGTGAACAGCGTGCCGCGCGCGTTCACCGAGAAGGCGGCGTCGAACTGCGCCTCGGTGATCTCGCCGAGCCTGCCCTGCTCGCCCATCCCGGCACTTGCCCACAACACGTCGAGCGTGCCCTTTTCCCGCTCGACCGTCTCGAACAAACGGTCCAGATCATCGAGGTCGGCCGAATCGGCCTGCACGCCGGTCACATTCCGGCCGATCAGGCTGACGGCTTCGTCCAGCGCGTCCTTTCGCCGGCCCGAGATGAAGACGTGAGCCCCTTCGTCGACGAACAACTTCGCACCGGCCAGCGCCATCCCACTGGTCGCGCCCGTGATCACCGCAACCTTGCCATCGAGCTTTCCCATGATTACTCCATTCACATGCCGATTTTATGTACACCGATCTGAGTACTTAAAGTATCGAACGACCGCCCGGGACGCAAGCTATGCACACCGATCTGTACCCAAGTGGGCTACGCTGGGTGTGTGACAGAGTTGGAGAAAGGGCCGCGAGGCCTGCGCCGCGGCAGGGGCGCACGAGAGCGCATCGTCAGCGCTTCACAACAGCTGTTCCGCGATCAGGGCATCAACTGCACCGGCACGGACCAGCTCTGCGCGGTGGCCGAGGTGTCCAAGCGCACGCTTTACCAGCACTTCGGCGGCAAGGACGAGCTGATCGCCGAATGTCTACGCCGATTCGATCCCGACGTCCTGCCCGAGGTGTTCGACCGCACCGACCTCACACCTCGCGAACGGCTCCTTGCCGCGTTCGAGGTGCACGCGCCCCTGTGCCCGTTCATCGCGGCGGCCGTCGAAATCCCCGACCCGGACCACCCGGCACGCGTATACGCCCGCGACTACAAGAAAGCCTTCGCCGCCCGGCTCGTCGATACCGCCCGCGAGGCCGGCGCCACCAACCCCGAACAGCTCGGCGAGCAACTGGCACTGCTGCTGGACGGCGCCTCGGCCCGCAGCCGAGTCCTCAACACCGAGACCCTCGCCACCGCCGCCGCCATCGCAGCCGTCCTCGTCGACAACGCCATCGCCACGACGGCGGTATGACGAATACGCTACGGCGCGGCGAGACCGCGGGAATGGATGGTGGCCGTCGACCGGTTGCGCATGAGGGATGCATCCGGCAGAGGAGTTCGCGCATGAAGGTTCGTTTCGGGGTGGCGGTCGGCGCGGGCGCCGAACCCGAGCAGTTCGCCGGGATCGTCGACGAGCTCGAGGCGGCCGGAGTGGACTCGCTGTGGCTGCCCGAGCTGGTGTATTCGAAGGCTGTGGACCCGGTTGTCGGGATGTCGTTCGCGCTGTCGCGCACGAGCCGGCTGAAGGTGGGGACGTCGGTGACGATTCTGCCGGGGCGGCATCCGGTTCTGGTGGCCAAACAGTTGGCCACGCTGGCGGCCCTGGCGCCCAAGCGGGTGCTTCCGGTGTTCGGGCTGCGACCGGCGCAGGCCGCCGAGCACGACCTGTTTCCCGTGCCGGAAGGGCAGCGCGCCAAGGTATTCGACGAATCGCTGCGCCTGCTGCGCAGTGCGCTGGACGATGACGAGGTGAACTTCGCGGGCGAGTTCTTCACCGTCGCGGGAACCGGCATCGGGGTTCGGCCGAGCCGGCCTCTGGACATCTGGCTCGGTGGGTCGGCCCCGGCGGCGTTGCGCCGGATCGGTCGCCTGGCCGACGGGTGGCTGGGCAGTTTTCTGACGCCCGCCGAGGCCGGACGGGCCCGCGAGACCATCCAGACCGCGGCCGACGAGGCGGGCCGTGAGATCGAAGCCGACCACTTCGGGATCAGCGTGTTCCTGGCCGAGGACGGCATCCCCGAGCAGCGGACGGCCGCGATTCGAGCCAGGCGTCCCGATGTCGATCCGAGCGAACTCGTCGCCACCAGCTGGCCGGAGCTGCATCGATTGCTCGACGGGTACATCGAGGCAGGACTGACCAAATTCGTCGTCAGCACCTCCAGCACCCGTCCGTACGACGAGTTCATCGATCGCTTTGTCGCCGAACTGATCCCGCGCCAGAACTGACCCGAGTTCGTTCTCACTTCATTTCTATCTCCCGCCGCACAACCTTGCCGGTGGCGTTGCGCGGCAACGGTTCCACGGTGATCACCCAGTGCGAGGGCACCTTGAAGTAGGCGAGCCGCTCGGCGACGAACCCCCGTAGCTCGGCCTCGTCGACCACCCCGGTGCCGGTGACGACGACGACTGCCGCGACCTCCTGCCCGAGGTCCTCGTGCGGGATGCCGAGCACCGCGGACTCCACCACCGCGGGGTGCTCGTCCAGGGCGTTCTCGATCTCTATGGGGTACACGTTCTCCCCGCCGTGCAGAATGAGATCGGTACGGCGGCCGGACAATCGCAGGCGACCGTCCTCGAGGATCCCGAAATCTCCGGTGCGCAACCAGCGTTCGCCGTCGATCGCGGCGGCGGTGGCGGCATCGTCGTTCCAGTAGCCGAGCATCACGTAAGGGCTGCGCACACAGATCTCGCCCTCGTCGCCGTCGGGTACGGCCCGGCCCTGTTCGTCACGGATCTCCACCGCGACGCCGAGGATGGGCCGCCCCACCGTCTCCGGATGCGCGCGCAGTTCCGGCGGTGTGGCGACCGTCGCGGCCGTGCCGCTTTCGGTCTGTCCGTAACTGGTGGTCAGCGCCACCTGCGCGACCGGCAACTGCTCGCGCAGCCGCCGATGGAACGCCGGCGAGGAAGGAGCGGCGTTGAGCGAGAACGCGGCCAGGGACGACAGATCGTAACCGCTCAGATCGTGATCGAGCATGCGCGCGGCCATCGTCGGCACCGCACCCCAATTGCTGACCCGTTCGCTCTCGACCAGCCGCAGCACCCGGTCGACCTCGAACGAGCCCTCGTGAATCACCACGGCCGCGCCGGTCGCCAGGCGCGGGATCACCAGATTGTGCAGGCTGGCGATGTGGAACAGGGGCGAGGTCAACAGGAATCGCTTATCGCTCGGCTCCGCGAACTCCTGCCCCCGGAACGCCGCCGACAGGGCGTCGGTGAAGCGGTGATAGTCGGTGACCGCCACCAGATTTCGATGCGAGTGCACCACACCCTTGGGTCGCCCGCTGGTGCCGCTGGTGTACAGGATCACCGCCGGATCGTCCTCGGCGACCACCGCTCGCGGCGCGGCACCGGGGTGGGCGGCGATCAGCTCGGGCACATTCCGTTCCATGGTGAGCACCGGCACATCGGTCCGCTGTAGCAGCGCAGCTCTTTTCGCATCCGCTATCACCACCGTCGGCGTGGTGTGCCCGAGTGCGTAGTCGATCTCGCGCGGAGCCCACCACGCGTTGTAGCCGACCGCGATCGCGCCGAGGCACTGCGCGGCCCAGAAGGTCACGACCCATTCGGGCGCGTTGGCGGCCAGAATCGCGACCCTGTCGCCTTTACCCACGCCGTATCGCTGCGCCAACCCGGCAGCCAGCGCCCCTGCCGCGGCCCGGTGCTCGGCGAACGACATCCGCCGCTCCGCGGTCACCAGATAGTCGCGCTCACCCCAAGCCTCCGAGGCGTCGAGCAGCCCGATCAGCGATCGGTGCCGGTTTCGTACCACCGGAATCGGAGCACCGAGCACTTGCTCGACAATCATCTCGAATGGCCCGCCCGGCCCGGTGAGGGCGGCGGTGATCCGCGCGGCAGCGGCCTGCGGGTCCACGGTCTGCGAGCCGGTGGTCTCAGCCATCGACATCCTCTCTCTCGAGTCGAGCGCAGCACCACTGCGGATCACGCCGCGCACGCTGCCACCCAGACCCCTACCAGTACATTTCCGCACTTGTCGAGCACATGCCTCACAGAGTGGAACCGGCGTCGAAGGTGACCTTCAGATACGCATCCGAGCGGTCCGAGCCGATCAGCCCGTCAGCCATGCGATTCATGACATAGACGAAGGTGATCCGGCGATCCAGGTCGTTGACGACCATGGCCCCGCCGTATCCGGCCCACCAGCACACCCGCCCCGGCGGCACGTGTGGCACGGTCCGCGGATGCGGCAGGCCGTAAACCGATGCCGAACCGCAGCGGGATCAGCAGCGCCAGGTCGACGCCGTCGGACTGCTGGTCGAAGATGAGCCCGATGGCCTCCGGCGAGAGGAACCTTCGTCCGCTCAGCCTTGACCACCAAACGCGCTGTCGCGGAAAGTCCGGCCAGTCCGCGGGCGCCGGGTAGTCCTCGAATTGCAAACGGTACGTGGAGGTATCGATGTGCAGGCTCTGATAGCACGCCGACATGCCGTTCGGATTCTTGAAATACCAGTTGCCGCCGACCTCGCCGGAGGCCTCGTAACAGTCGAAGGGAATGCCGTGTTCGGCCAGCCGCTTCGCCGTGGTGATCCCCGACGGACCGGCGCCGATGACGCACACCCGGGGCAGTTCGCGTGACGCGAGCCACACTAACACTCACTAGACATAGCGTCTAGTGAGTTACAGATCGTCTACTATGACTGACATGCCGGAGGAACCCCGTCGCGGCTCGCTTCGCGAGGAACAGAAACGCCTGACCCATGAGCGCATCCTCCAGGCCGCTCGGGAGCTGTTCGTCACCCGGGGCTATTCGAGCGTGCGCGTGGACGACATCGCGGCCGCGGTCGGATGCAGCCGCGCCACCTTCTACCTGCACTTCACCGGGAAGACCGAGGTGCTGCGCGCGATCGGCGCCGAGGGCACGCTCGCCGGCGTCCGCCAGTTCTACGAGGATCTGGACCGAGTGCTGCTCACCGGATCACGCGGCGAATTCGGCGCCTGGATGACCCGCGCGATCGGATGGTTCGTGCAGAACAAGGATCTGCTGCCCGCCTGGGACGAGGCGACCGCCCTGGAACCCGAATTCCGCGAAGTGGCCCGCGAGGGCATCATGACCCTCGCCGACGGCATGCCCGCCTACCTGTCCCGCTGGCCGCGCGAGCGCCGCGACGAGGCCCGGCTGCGCATCGAACTGCTGGTCGCCCAGCTTGAACGCTTCTTCACCCGGTGGGCCATGCAGGGCGCCATCGATGTCACCGCCGCCCAGGCCGCGGAGGTGCTGACCGACATCTGGTTCCCGGCCCTGCAGGCGCCGCGGGACTGAGCCGGCTACTTCGGCGGGAGGGTGCGCGCGTACGCGACACCACGCTCGATCCACTCCTGTAGCGCCGCGTCGTCCTCGACAACTCCAAGGGTGACCTGCAGCCAGTTGTTCATCTGACGACCGCCCATGACCATGGGCGATACCGACTCGCCGTCGATGAGCGATTCGGCCTCCTCGGGATCCACCCGCACCATCAGCCCGCCCCGCCCGCTGGCCGCCAGCGCCATATTGCCGCCGACCATGAAGCCCAGCCCGCCGAACATCTTCTTCTCGGCCATCTCCGGCAACGTGGGACCGAGCAGGTCCCGGATCCGCTCGGCCAGTTCCTCGTCGTACGCCATGATCACACCCCGAGCGCCGGGGCGAAGACCCGCCAGGAGTTGTGCAGGTCGTCCTGCCAGTACGGCCACGAGTGGGTGCCGGGGTGGAAGACCACGGTGGCCGGAATCCCCAGCGCCGCAAGCCGGTCGGTGAACGTACGGGTGCAGTTGTTCACCACGCTCTCCATCACGCCGCCCACCGTGACGCGGTTGACCAGTCCGCCGGGACCGCCGATCGAGGGATCGGCCAGGGTGTCGTGCGCGCCCGCGGCGCCGGTACCGGCCGAGATGTACATCGCCACCCCGCGCAACCGGCCCGCGTTGACCACCGGATCGTGTGCGGTCCAGTCGATGTTTCCCGGTGCGCCCCACATATTGGCGGCGTTCGCGCCGAACGTCGCGAGTTGCGAGTACACCAGCGCCCGCGCCGTCGCATCACTGGTGGCGGGGCAGCCGCTGTACACCCCGGCGGCCTGATACATCCCCGGCGCCTGGATCGCCAGATCCAGCGCCGAGGTGCCCGACATCGACACTCCCGCGACGGCATTGCGGCCGGTCATGTGAAAACGCGCGTTCAACAGCGGCGGCAGTTCATGAGTCAGGAAGGTGGCCCACTCGTTGCGGCCCAGCACCGGGTCATCGGCGAGCCAATCGGTGTAGTAGCTGGCCCGCCCGCCGATCGGCACGATCACATTGACCGGCTTGTCGGCGAAGAACTTCGCCGCGTCGGTGCGGACGTTCCACGGACCGCCGTCCTCACCGCCGTCGACGGCGTTGAGCAGATACAGCGCGGGAGCGGGCGCATCCGGATGCGAAACCCACAGCGCGATCGGCCTGTTCATCGCGGCGGAGTAGACGACGACCTGATACTGACGCCCACCGAGCGGCCGCACATCCAGGATCGCCGGACCTCGGCCGGTGTCGGCGGACGCGACCGCGGGAAACAGTGAGGCGACCACAGCTAACAGGACGAACAGGCAACGTAGCGGCCGGTGCATATGTCGAGTATGCCTCGAGCAGAAGAACCCCCGCCCGCATCAGCGCGCGTGTTCGTCCTGCCCGTGCGCACGCAGCGCGGTGATGTCGGCCGCGCCGTCTCCCCCGAGCAGCAATTTTTGCGCGATCAGCCATCTGAGGCGCCGGGGCAGACCGGCTCGTCACGCCCGAGTCAGGCGCACACCCTCGACATTATTCCGCGCAGAGCCGATCCAGCGCGGCCTGACTGTCCGCGTCGGCCGCCCGGTAGATCACCAGTCGCTGATCCGGATCCTCCACCGGTATCAGCACTTCGAACTCCACCGCGACCCGCCCGACCTCCGGATGCCGCATCACCTTGGTCCCACGGCCGTTGACCTTGACATCGCGCCGCGCCCACAGCCGGGCGAATTCCGAATCACCAGTGGTGAATTCGTGAATGAGATCGGCCAGGGCCTGATCGTCCGGGTGCGCCGCCCACGCCGCACGCAGATCGGCGATGCCCTCGCGCACCACGCGTTCGCGCTCGACGTAGAAATCCCCGCACAGCTGCGGATGATTGAGGCACAGCCACATCGAATTGCGCTGCGACAAGGGCAGGGTGTCGAAATCCACCAGCAGAAGGGTCATTTCGCGGTTCCAGGCCAGCACGTCGAAGCGATGGTTGACCAGCATCGCCGGACGCGGCGACAGGTCGGCCATGAGACGCACCAGCGCCGGGTCCGGGATCATCGCCGGTTTATCGGCGTTGGGCATGCGGTGCTGGGCCAGGTCGAACAGATACACCCGCTCGTCTGGGGCCAGGCGCAACGCCCGGGCCAGCGCCTCGAGCACCTCGGCCGAGGGTCGCAGCCCGCGGCCCTGCTCCAGCCGGACCACATAGTCGGTGCTGACCCCGGCCAGGTCGGCGACCTCCTCGCGGCGCAGGCCGGGGGTACGCCGGGACTGACGCCGCTGCGGCAGGCCGAAATCGCGCGGGTCCAGGCGCTCGCGCCGGGTCCGCAGAAAAGCGGCCAACTCCTGGGTGGTATCCACGGTGCGGGTCATCACGATCGATCCTACGGCGAGGGTGGGACCGGCGTTCCCAGGCACATTCTTCCTGGGCAGATCTCTCCCTTACCCCGGTCCGCGCGGCGAAACAGACTGGATTCCGACATAGAAAATACGAATACAGGAGGACACGATGTCCCTCACCCTGGACACCTACCGGTTGCTGGGACGCTCCGGACTGCGGGTCTCGCCGCTGGCACTGGGCACGATGACCTTCGGCGACGATTGGGGCTGGGGCGCCGGCACCGATGACGCGCGCAAGCTGTTCGATCTGTACGTCGAACGCGGCGGCAACTTCATCGACACCGCGAACGTCTACACCAACGGCAGCTCCGAGCGCCTGCTCGGCGAGTTCACGCGCGATAATCGCGAGGCGCTGGTCCTGGCGACCAAGTACACGATGCTGCGGCGGCCGGGCGACCCCAATTCCGGTGGTAACAGCCGCAAGAGCATGGTCGCCTCGGTGGAAGACAGCCTGCGGAAGCTGAATACGGACTACATCGACCTGCTCTACCTGCACGCCTGGGACTTCACGACGCCGGTCGAGGAGATCCTGCGCGGGATGGACGATCTGGTCCGCCAGGGCAAGCTGCTGTACGTGGCGATCTCCGACGCCCCGGCCTGGCAGGTCTCCCGCATGCAGGCCATCGCCGACCTGCGCGGCTGGTCACCGCTGGTGGCGCTGCAGATCGAGTACAGCCTCGCCGAACGCACCGTGGAGCATGATCTGATCCCCATGGCGCAGGAGATGGGTCTGGGTGTGATCCCCTGGTCCCCACTGGCCAGCGGGGTGCTGACCGGGAAGTACACCGCCGCGGACCTGCGAGCGCAGGTCACGGACATCACGGCGCAGGGGACGACCTCCCCCGAAGGCACGCGCAAGGACGTCGCCCTGGCCCAGGGCTCGCTCACCGAGCGCAGCCTGCGGATCGCCGAGGAGGTCACGAAGGTCGCGGCGGAGCTGGGCAAGTCCCCGGCCCAGGTGGCCCTGGCCTGGACACTGCGCAACCCGGCGGTCACCGCGCCCATCATCGGCGCGCGCACCCCCGCCCAGCTCGAGGACAACCTGGGCGCGCTGGACGTCGAATTCGACGCCACCCACCTGGCCCGCCTCGACGAGATCAGTGCCGTCACACCGATTTTCCCGCACAACATGCTCGGCCGGGACATGACCCGCACCGTGATCAGCGGCGACCTGAAGATCCAGACCCACGCCTGACCCAGCCCGTCATCCCCGGCACCCAGCCGATCATCCGGGCACCCAAGCCCCGTCAGCCGAGCAACCCAGCCCCATCAACCGGGCTCATACGCCCCATCAACCAGGCACCGAGCCGCATCAGCAGGACACCCGAACCCCGTCATCCTGGCGTGCTTTGGCCGGGATCCACCGTAACCCTATGCGTACCAGGTGGATTCCCGCCAAAGACCTTTGTCCCCGCTGGCGCGGGAGCTTGTTGAAAGCTGAAATCGGTGTGGCGCTCGCCGATGCGGCTCCGCCGGGTGCTGACGCGTGCCCGATCGCGTTGATTTTCGGGTCAGCACGCGGGAATGACGGGGCACAGCAAGGTTCGCAGTCACCACACCCTGGCGATCGAAACCGGTTGCGCCGACGAGCCGTAACCTGCCCCTCCCGGGGGCATCGGGTTAGGACGCGGAGCATTGCCCACTGGACGCAACGGCTCATCGACAGCGCGCAGGGTGCGCTCGACCGGACGCGGACTACTGTCCACCCGCTGCGGAGTGTTGTCCACACAGTCGGTCGGATCCATCGCCAGCCGATAACCCCGCTTCACCACCGTCTGAATGACTTTCGGCGCACCCAGCCCGGCCCGCAACCGCGCGATCCCGGTCTCCACAGCATGGGTGTCGTCACCGCCGCCGGGCAGCACCGCCAGCAGATCGGCCCGCGACACCACGCGGCCCGGCTGGCGGGTCAACGCCCGCATCAACGCCATCGGCGCGGGCGCGAGCAGACGCGGCGTCCCGTCCACGACCACGCATCCCCCACGCACGCTCAGATCATGTCCGGCCGCGCGCATCCGGTTGGCGCGCCGGGGAAGTTCCTCGGCGACGTGCCGGGCCAGCGCCCCCAACCGGGCCCGCTCCGGCATCGTCGTGCGCACGCCCAGCTCCTCGAGCGGGGCGGCGGTGATCGGCCCGACGCAGGCGGGCAGCACCCGTGTACGAAGAGCGTGCAGCACCGCCTCGAGCAGCCCGGTTTCCTTGGCGCGCATCAACATCGAGGCCACCGCGGGTGCGCTGGTGAAGGTGACGCAGTCCAATCCGCCGGTGATGATCGCCTCGAGCATCCGGTCCATCGGGGCCCGATCCTCCGGCGGGATCCAGCGATACACCGGCACGGGCACCACATCGGCTCCCGCGCAACGCAATACCTCACAGAAGTCGGGCACCGGCTCCCATTCGGTGGTGGCGCCGTGCAACTGCACCGCCACCCGGACGCCCTCCACCCCCTCGGCGAGCAGGTGGTCCAACACCTCGGCCGAGGATTCCGAGCCGGGCGACCATTCCTCCCGCAGATCGGCGGCGCGGATGGCGCCCTTGGCCTTCGGACCGCGGGCAAGCAAACGCGTGGAGCCCAGTGTCGCGCGCAGATCTTCGGCCAGGCCCCACCCCTCCGCGGCCTCCATCCAGCCACGGAAGCCGATTCCGGTGGTGGCGACGGTGATCTGCGGCGGCTCCGAGACCAACTGCCGCGTCACCCGCTCCAATTCGGTGTCGTCGGCCAGCGGGATGATGCGAATGGCCGGCGCGGCGATGACGGTCGCGCCCCGGCGGATCAGTATCGTGGCGAGTTCCTCGGCCCGCCGGGCGGCGGTGATGCCGACGGTGAAGCCGTCCAGCGGAGTGTTGTCGGGTGTGGCGCTGATCGGGCGATCGGTCATGGACACTCCACCGGTTCACTGGACACCGACACGATGCCGGAGTCCACGCGCACGGCGTAGACCGGCAGCACCGCCGCGTCGTCGTCCAGGCACCGGCCGTCCACCAGGGAGAACGCCTGCTTCAACAGCGGCGAGGCCACCACCGGCTCCCCGGCGCGATCCCCGACGATACCGCGCGACATGACCGCCGCCCGCCCGAACGGGTCCACGTTGCCGAGGGCGTAGAGGGTGCCCTCGGGCAGCAGGAACAGCGCAGCCTGCCGGCCGCCCTGCAGTAGCACGGCGACCCCCCGACCAGGGATCAGCTGCTCGAACCGGCAGGCACGAGTCCAGGAAACCGTGCGAGCGGGGGTTAGTACGGGTGTATCGATCACGGTCATCGGTCTGTCTCCTCCGAACGCCTTACCTATTGGTACAGACGCAGTGTTTCGGCGTGATTACGCGCCTATTTCCCATGGATGGCGGTATTACGGGGCATCTCGGGCAGGCCGAGCAGCACCGGTACCTTGCGTTCTCCGGTGTCGTCGAAGGCGATGGTGGGGTCGGCTTGGTCGGGGGCGTTGACGAATGAGACGAATCGGGAGAGTTTCTGTGGGTCTTCCAGGACTGCGGCCCATTCGTCTT
>NZ_JAGPOX010000073.1 GCF_019038435.1 Nocardia alni | reverse complement strand
GGGCTGGGCGGAGTGGGCCGTCACGCTGGTCCCCGAGACCGGCGGCCGCGCCGCCTATCTGCTGGTGGTCGGCGAAGACACCACCCAGCGCCGCGCTCTGCAGGCCGAGCTGCGGCGCCAGGCCCGGCACGATCCGCTGACCGGGCTGCCGAATCGGCGCCAGCTGGTCGACACGCTGTCGCAGATCATCGTCGACGCCGATCCCGACGACCGAATCGGTTTGGGTTTCATCGATTTGGATGGTTTCAAGGCGGTCAACGACACCTACGGGCACGGCGTGGGCGACCGCCTGCTGGCGGCGGTGGCGAACCGCCTCATCGCGGCGGTCGACGACGAGGTGATCCTGGCCCGCGTGGGCGGCGACGAATTCGTGGTTCTGCTGGAGCCGCAATGTGATTCGAGGCGAGTGGCGGCGGTTGCGGAGGCGCTGCTCGGCGCGCTGGCCGAGCCGATCGAGGTCGACGAGCACCAGCTGCGCATCTCAGCCTGTATCGGTGCGGTCGTCACACCGGTGTCCGGGGCGGATGCCGAGAAGCTGCTCGACGCCGCGGATGCCGGACTGTACCGGGCCAAGGCGGCCGGCCCGAATCGCTGGGTGCTGCACAGCATCGACATCACGGCCGGCTGCGGAACGACCGGCCGCCGCTGATATCGATCTCCAGATCCCCAGTGCCGCAAGGATTCACGATCCGGCCGCCGGACGGTCACGCCGCAGTGGCTCGCCGGAGCCGAGCCCCGGCGACCACCGGCGAATCCCGTCAGGGCAGCAGCAGCTGGCCCAGGAAGGACGAGATCTGGAATGCGAGCTGATGGAAGAAATGCGGAATCATTAACCGGAATCCTTTCGTCTCATCGATATCGTGTCACTCACGGATGAAGCGGGCGGCAGGCATCCGCACCGGGCAGTCGGGCCTCGGCGCGACACTGGCGAACCGCCGGTTATCTGGTCAGGTATTCGGTGCGACGGGCGCTCCGGATGGGATCGGTTCTCCCCCGGAGTCCGGGCGAGGCCTCAGATGCCCAGCGAGCGGGCGAATCCGGGCCAGGCAGCGTGCAGCGACTGCTGCCAGTACGGCCAGGCGTGCTGGCCGCGGGGCACATACCGATAGGTCGCCGGAATGCCCAGGCGCGTCGTGGACGCCTCCAGGCGCCGCGTGCACCTCTCGACCACCGATTCCAGCAGGCCACCCGAGGGCGGGGTCCGGCCACTGGCGTCGGCCCCGCCGGATCCGGCGCTGATGAACAGGTTGGCGCCGCGCAGCTTCTGCAGATTCGCGTCGGTGGACGGGTCTTTGGCCGCCCAGCCGGGCGAGCCGTCCGGACCCCACATGTTCCACGGGTTGCCGCCGCCGGAGGCGACCACGGCCTGCACGTACCGGCGACCAGGGTCGGTGCTGGTCTGGGCGCATCCGCTGAACGAGCCGACACTGCCGTACAGCCCGGGCGCGGCCTCGGCCAGCGCCAGCACCGAGGTGGCCGACATCGACACACCGGCGATCGCGTTGCGTCCCGACGTGCCGTACGCGGCGTCGATCACCGAGGGCAGTTCCCGGGTCAGGAAGGTGGTCCACCTGTTGCGGCCCAGGATCGGATCGTCGGTCTGCCAATCGGTGTAGTACGAGTACCGGCCGTCCAGGACGGTCACCACGTTGACGTTCTTGTCGGCGGTGAACCCGATCAGATCGGTCTTGGTGTCCCACGACGTCTCGCTGCCGTCGCGCCCGATGCCGTCCTCGGCGCCGTCGAGCAGATACAGCGTGGGACGCGGCGCGCTGTCGTCCGCGGCCCGAAGCACGTCCAGGGCGATGACCCGGTTCATCGCGGCCGAGTACACGTACACCAGCGACCGCCGCGCATCGATCGACGTCGTGTGGTCGATGTGCGAGCCGTCCGGGGACACCGCCGGCGTGGACGGCGCCGCGGCCTCTGCCAGCGCAGGGGTCAGCGCCAGCGCCGCGACAGCCGCGAACACCACCGCGACGTATCGCCCGATCGTCCCGAACATGTGATCGTTCATACCGCCGCCTCGCCGTCCGTGCCGTGAAGATGTGTGCGGCGCCGGACCGTGAGACAGCACGGAGCCGAGGACGCAACGAGCACGATGGGCCGCCTTGTTCCCGTGAGCACGGTAAATGCGTCGTAGATCACTTATGGCGCGCCGCGCCGGAGAGTCCGGCCGGAGGCGATCATGTTGTGAAAGATCACAGCGGGCACGCCGTGCGCGGCTGGCAGAACTCACGAGCGTGGCCGAAAACGCACCACCGAAGGTTTCGAAACGATTACGGTGACACGGCAGTCATAGGGGGACGCAACACGCGGGGCGGAAGGAGTTCCCCATGCCGACACCACTCGCCGACCGGCCGGGTCTGACCATGGCAGGTCGCCCGATGTCGCTACCACTGAAAGATGTCTGGGCTCTGTCCAGACAGATGGTTGGCCACTTCGTGGAGAATGTCGCACCATGCGGCACGCTGCCGAGCGACGCCATCTACGGCGATGTCACCACGATCACTCGCACCTGCCTGGAAATGGGCGTCAGCATGCTGGACGGCAAGGACGTCCGGGCCAAGACCGAGCGGCTCGAGGAGGCCGCGCGGCAGTGGGCGCGTGAGGGCGTGCCCATCAACACCATCCAGCACGCCATCCACGAGGGCTTCAAGATCGGCCTGGATCTGGTCACCGGCGCCGCGCTGCGACATTCTCTCGGCCGGATCGAGATTCCCGCTGATCCCTCGGCGAGCCCGGACGACCCCACGGCGGGTATGGCCACTGCCCTGCCGGGACAGGCGGTGCTCACCCTCGACGTCGAGGATTTCCAGAGCCTCGCGGACGGCACCAAGCGGGTGATCGAGATGCTCGACACCATGTCCGCCGCGGTCTCGATGGCGTACGTGCGCGAACTGCGGTCGGTGGTCAGCGAACATCACACCGCGGTGCACACGCTCACCTCGGCGCTCCTGGGTGGACATTCCACCTCCACCATGGCCCGCGAATGCGGGATCGAGATCGCCGAGCGGTATCGCGTCCTGGCGGTGGCGATTCCGGCGCATCCCGAACAGTCCAACCCCATGCTGGACTCGAAGGTCGTGGCGCGCCGCAAACTTCGGCGGGTGCAGGCCGAACTGGCCCTGCGCTGCGGTGATTCCCTGCTCTCCCTGCTGTCGGTGGACGGTGGGACACTACTGATCCCGGCCGAGAAATTCGACGACGAGGCACTGGGCGAACTCATCGCGCGCCTGTCACACGCGGCCCGGGTGCCGGTCACCGCCGCGGTCGTCACCACCAGCGCGAGCGAGATACCCACGGCCGCCGACCAGGCCCATCAGCTGCTGGACATGGTGCAGCGGCTGCGCTCGGCGCCCGGACTGTACCGGTTCGATGATCTGGCCCTGGAATTCCAGCTGACCAGGCCGGGTCCGGGACGCGAGTTCCTCGGCTCGCTGCTCGATTCGCTCGACGAGCACCCCGAGCTGCTGGACACGCTGCGCACCCATATCGCGCACAATCTCAACCGCCAGCGCACCGCCCGGCTGCTGCACGTGCATACGAACACGGTGGACTACCGGCTCAAACGCATCGGCCAGCTCACCGGCTTCGACCCCACCCAGGCCAGTGGACTGTGGTATCTGCGCTCCGCTCTGGTTGCCCGCACGTATCGAAGCTGAGCACACACGGAGATGCCGGCCCACACGCGTCGTGTGGGCCGGCATCTCCGTGCGCCGGTTAGGTCCTTTCCACCAGTTTTCGCGCAGGAAGCATTGCCTCTCCTTGTGTTCGCGCTCACATTCGACGGCGCGCCTACATGACCGATACGAGCGTTACAGGGCGCGTCCGGAATCCGGCCGAATCCGACCGGATTCGACCAGTGTCCGATAGGCCACGGCCTTACGGGGGCACTCCTCACGCAGGCAGCCGCGATGTCGTTGCATCGTCAGATGAGCCTCACCGACGGTCATCGGATCATCGGGCGCCTCGTGCGGCCACCCGGTGGGCCAGAGCGATACGTCCATATCAGTCGTCGTCCAGACCAGCAGACAGATATGCCACCGCGGCGAGCCAGCGCGCACACCCAGGGGTGTGCTCCGCGTCGAGGATCTCGCGGGCGAGCGGATCGGTCATGTCTCCAGCGGCGTCGCAGCAGGTCCGCCCGTCACCGAATCGGCAGGGCGCCGAACGCATTTGCGTGGTAGTCGTCATGCGACTCCCCCTCAACAGAGGTGCATCGCGGACGCCCGCCTGCGGACGCCGCGATACCGAAATCGTGATAATCTCCAACGTGATAGATGTTAGCGTGATTATCACTCGAAGGAAACAGTCAAACCGCATATTCCTGACGAAAAGGATTGCCACGGAAGGAGTTTCGGGCGTGTCGGCCGAGTCGTCGACGCGCTGAGATCCATGGGTACCCGGTTACGCACGGCGCGAAAGCTGCTGCTGGGCCGTGAGATCGAGCACATGCTCGGTACCGCGGGCGTCAGCCAGAGCGAGGCCGCGAAGATCATCGACACCAGCCAGAGTCGTATCGCGATGCTGATCGTCGGCAACGGCTCCATCAGCATCGGCGATCTGGAGCGCCTGGCGCGAGAGCTCGGCTTCACCGAGGACAGTTATCTCGAGTCGCTCGAGGAGTTGCGCAAGGACAACCACAAGCGCGGCTTCTGGAATACCGGTTATCGCCGCGCCTACGTGGAGGAGCTGCGCCTGCTGGTCGACCTGGAGACCCATGCCGGTCTGTTCCGCGTGGCCGAGTCCGAGATCATGCCGGGACTCATCCAGTGCGAGTCCTATATCCGCGCGCTGCACGATTCCCTGCTGCCCGGCGACACGGACGCCGACACCATCACGGTGGAGGATTCGGTGGCCGCGCGCCTGGCTCGGCAGGAGATCCTGACCAGCCCGCGCCCGCCGCAGTTCCACGCGATCCTGTCCGAGTCGTGCCTGCGCCGCGAGTACGGCGGCCACTCGGTGATGCTGGAACAACTCGAACATCTACTGACACAGTCGAAACGGCCCAACATCCTCATCCAGGTGCTGCCGTTCACCGTCACCACCCGCGGTGCGGGCGCGGAGGACCGGTTCACCCTGATCCGGGTGCCCTCCCCCGGTGCGGCGGGCGACCTGGATATCGCGATCGTCGAGAGTCAGGGCGAAATCCGCTATATCGATGACAAACCCGCCGTCGCGGCCCGCGAGGCGGTGTGGTCACGACTGTCCGCGGCCGCGCTGTCGGCCGCGGACACCCGTACGTTCATCGAGCACGTCGTGCGGTCCTTCCGCCGCAAGACATTCACCAGCGCATAGCGCTTCTGTTCGCCCGCAAGGAGTTCCGCTCATGAGCGACGATTTCGAGTCCCGCGAGATCGACTCGTCCCGTCCCTCGGCCGCACGCATGTACCACTACTACCTGTCCGGCGAGGCCGTCTTCGATGTCGACAGGGTGTTCGGGGAGCGCGTGTTCGAGGTGATCCCCTTCCTCGACGCAGCCGCCCACCACAACCGCGATTTTCTGCAGCGCGCGACGAAATTCATGGTCGCGCAGGGCATCCGGCAGTTCCTCGATATCGGCTCGGGCCTGCCGACCGTGGGGAACACCCATGAGGTCGTCCGCGGCCTCGCCCCCGAGGCGCGCGTGGTCTACGTGGACAACGATCTCGAGGCTGTCGCCCGCTCACACGATCTCCTGGCGGCACAGCGGGCACTGGACACCACCACGGTCATCGAGGCCGATCTGCGCCTGCCCCAGCTCATTCTCGACCATCCGGATACCCGCCGTCTGCTCGATTTCGATCAGCCGGTCGGCCTGCTGATCGTGAGCGTCTGGCCGTTCGTATCCGACAGTGACCGCCCCCTCGAGCTGATGGCCGAGCTGCGCCAGGCGCTTCCGGCCGGCAGTTACGTCGGGATGAGTCACGGTTCGATATCCGATGCGCCCGAAGAGATCATCCAGCAGATGAGAGCGCTCGCCGGCCTCTACGAGGACACTTCCGACCCCTCCACCATGCGCAGCCGAGAGGAGTTCGCCGCCTTCTTCGAGGGCCTCGAACTCGTCGAACCATGCCTCGTGTACTCCCCCGACTGGCGGCCCGAGCAGCCGCCGGATCTCGAAGATCCGGCACGACCGTGTAGTTTCGCCGCGGTTGGCTACAAGTCGCACAGCGGCTCCGCGTGACCACGCGA
Organism: Nocardia alni; assembly: GCF_019038435.1. GTDB lineage: Bacteria > Actinomycetota > Actinomycetes > Mycobacteriales > Mycobacteriaceae > Nocardia > Nocardia alni. The sequence goes on along the minus strand of NZ_JAGPOX010000073.1, from coordinate 41,496 downwards.
TAGCCGATTCGCACCGCCCGCAAGGAGTTCTACCCATGAGCAACGATGCTTTCGAGTCGCGCGAGATCGACGCGACCCGGCCGTCTGCCGCGCGCATGTACCACTACTATCTGACCGGCGAGGCCATCTTCGACGTGGACAGAGTGTTCGGGGAGCGCATCTTCCAGATCGCTCCCAACACCGGCGTCACGGCGCACCACAACCGGGAATTCCTGCAACGTGCCACCAAATTCCTGGTGGGACAGGGCATTCGGCAGTTCCTCGACATCGGCTCGGGCCTGCCGACCGCCGGGAACACCCACGAGGTGGCGACGACCCTGGAGCCCACCACGCGAGTGGTCTACGTGGACAGCGATCTGGAGGCCGTCACCAGAGCGCACGAGATGCTGGCCGAGCAGAACGCGCACGACCGTGTCGCGATCATCGAGGCCGATCTGCGCAAGCCCGACGCCATTCTGGACCACGCCGACACCCGACGGCTGCTCGATTTCGATGCCCCCATCGGCCTGCTCATCGTGAGCGTCTGGCCGTTCATCCCGGACGCCGAGAGTCCGCTCGAACTGATGGGCCGGCTGCGCGATGCGCTGCCCTCGGGTAGCTACGTCGTTATGAGTCATGTCACATTGTCCGAGGCGGCGCCCGAGGTCATCGAGCAGGCCGTGAACTTCCGTGAGCTCTACCAGCAGACCTCCGACCCCGTCACGATGCGCGACCGGGACGGATTCACCGCCTTCTTCGACGGTTTCGAACTGGTCGAGCCCGGAATCGTCTACGCACCGGACTGGCGGCCCGAAGGACCTGTGGATGAGCAGGATCCTGGACGGCCGTGTAATTTCGCCGCGGTTGGCTATAAGAAGTAGACGACCCCGACGGGTGCGCGACACTTTCGCGTCACCACGTTTTTACTCCGTAGAAAGGGACACCGATGACGCTGCTACCTGCCTTCACCGTGGGTGAATTTCGCAAGGCCGCACGCAGTTCGCCGAATCAGAACTGCGTACGCATCGCGCGCAAGCAAGGATGGACGGCGGTCTGGGACGACAAGCTCAGGACCACCGAGACCACCGCGGACACTCCGCTGACAGACAGCGAACTTCTCCTGCTGACGGACGTTCAGTTCGACGGCTACCAGACAGCGGTTCGGGCCGGTAACGAGTCCGCTACCGATGACGGCCCGCTGAGCATCGTGCGGCGAGCCGACGGCATGTACGTATTCCGTACAGCCGCACCGTCTTCCACGGGGGTCGAACTCATCTTCGATCAGGACGAACTCGACGCTTTTCACGATGGCGTGCACAACCATGAGTTCGACACCGTCTGAACGTAATCGGATAAGCCTCTAAATGGGCGACCACGTGCCCCGTGCCAGCGGGGACGAACGGCCCGAGCCGACGCCCTAACCGAAGATCCGAATTCGAATGCGGTCGTGCGGTGTTCGCATGCACACGGCATGAACCCCCGCGACCGCTCCCCTAATCCCCCTTCCCCCACCGCTGGCGGTGAAGTCGGCTATCGATGCGCAGCATCACTCTAGCGCCGGCCACAGCCGCTGTGTGGCGAATCCGAATTTTCGGCACACGTCATCTTTCAGCACACATCGCCACGTCACGGCACGATTACGCCACACCGTCCAGGCGCACCGCCACGCTGACCCCGCCGCGCTCGTCCCGCGTGGCGACCGCATGACCGGTCTTGTCCGAACCATCGAAATTCAGCAGGGTGATCGGACCGCCCTCGCCGAGGAAGTTGCGCCACCAGTTCTTCTTGTCGGGCATGGCGACCATGATGACGATGTCCTGCCCGGACCGGCGATAGCTGACCGGGATGCTGAATGCCTTGCCGGAGCGCCGCCCGACGTAGCTGATCTCGACGAAGCTTCCGCTCATGCGGCGACCGAGTATCGAAGACTTCATCAGGGCGACCACCCCGTTGTTGACCCCCCGCACGATCGGTCCCCCGAAACCCTGTCCGGCCATTCTGTCCTCCTGAACTAGACCTGAAGATCGTGTCGCCAGCTTAGCGGAGTTACTACCTCCGCTTCGCTCCCGCGGGCCCGTATTCGGATCACGCAGAGGCAAAAGGTGGCCTCGACCGCCAGGTTCGACGATCGTCGTACTATGAGCCGGTTCGCATTGGGCATCGAACTCGATGGCGCAGGGTACCATCCCGCGGCCTGGCGGAGGTCGCGAGAGGATCCGGATCGGCTGCTGTCCGCACGGACTCTGCAGGCACGGGTCAGCGCGGCCGAGAACGCCGGATTCACCCTGGCCACCTTCGACGACTCGATCCTGCCACCCGCCACCGGCCCGGCCGGACGCATCGACGCGCCCACCCGCGCCTCCTTCGTGGCCGCGACCACCAGCACACTGGGCCTGGTGCCGGCGGTGGCGACCACCTATGCCGAACCGTTCCACACCGCGTCGGCCCTTGCGACACTGGACTATTCGTCACGCGGCCGGGCCGGGTGGCTGGCGACGGTGGATCCGGGCGCGGCCGCGACCTGGGGCCGCCGGCCTCGTACCAGCACGTCCGAAATCCTTCGCGAACACCGTGATTCGATCGAGGTGGCCCGGCGTCTATGGGATTCGTGGGAGGACGACGCGGTGATCCGGGACTGGACCAGCGGCCGGTTCCTGGACCGAGACAAGTTGCACTACATCGACTTCGAGGGCGAGACGTTCTCGGTGAAGGGTCCATCGATCGTGCCGCGACCACCGCAGGGGCAGGTTGTCGTCTTCAGCGACAGCGCCACGGTTCTCGCCGACGACCATTCCCCCGCCGCGCGGTCCGATGTCGTCCTGGTCACCGGCGCGGATCCGGATGCCGCGACCGCCGCTGCCGCCCACGTCCGCGAGACCGCACTGGTATTCGTCGATCTGCAGGTCGTCCTGGACACCCCGGCGCGCGCGGCCGCCGATCGCCTGGCCGAACTCGACGAGCACTGCGCCCCCGAACCGCCTGCCCGCCTGCACTTCTCGGGCTCGCCCGCCGATCTTGTCGACCTGTTGGCCCAGCTGTCCCGGCATGCCGACGGCGTGCGCCTGCATCCGGCCGTCATCGACGACGATCTGCCGATCCTGGCCCGGGCGGTACTCCCGGCGCTGCTGCGCGCCGGGATCGCGCACCGGCCCGTGCCCGGCAGCACGCTGCGGGCCAACCTCGGCCTGACGCGTCCGGCCAACAGATACGCGAAGGAATTTCAGTGACAGACGACCGATTCCCGGATGCCACAGTGCATTTCGGCGTCTTCCTGCAGGGCGTCAACCACACCACGATCTGGTCGGATGCCACCAGCGGCTCGCAGATCGACTTCGAGACCTTCCGCCGCGTCGCGGCCACCGCCGAGCGGGGTCTGTTCGACGCGTTCTTCCTGGGCGACGGTCAGCGGCTGCGCGAACAGGACGGCAAGATCCTGGATCTGGACATCGCCGGCCGACCCGACTCGATCACCCAGCTGGCCGCACTGGCCGGGCTCACCCGCCACATCGGGCTGGTGGCCACCCAGAACATCACCTACAACGAGCCCGCCGATCTCGCGCGTAAACTCGCCGGACTGGATCTGCTGTCCGGGGGCCGCGCGGGCTGGAACGCGGTCACCACCGACAATGCCTGGACCGGTGCGAATTTTCGCCGCGGCGGGTTCGCCGACCACGCCCAGCGCTACGAGCGGGCGGGCGCGTTCGTGGAGACGGCGCGGGCGATCTGGGATTCCTGGTCCGACAGCGCGATCGCGTCGTCGAGCCACGGCAGCGACTGGCTCATACCAGGTTCCGTGCGCACGGTCGAGCGCGACGACCAGCACTTCCAGGTGTCCATCACCCCGACCCTCCCCCGCAGCCCGCAGGGCCATCCGGTGATCTTCCAGGCCGGCGACTCCTCCGACGGACGAGATTTCGCCGCCGCCCACGCCGAGGTCATCTTCTCCCGGCACGGCACGCACGTCGACCAGGCACTGGAATTCGCCGACGACATCCGGGCCCGGCTGCGCGCGGCCGGACGCCCCGAGGACGACATCAAGATCCTGCCCGGCACCCAGATCGTGCTGGCGGAGAAGGAATCCGAGGTCCCTGAGAAAGTGCGCTGGGTGCTGGAGAACCAGGTGACGGGCCCCACTGCACTGTCGCTGGTAGGCCAGATCTGGGGCAAGGACCTGTCCGATCGCGATCCCGACGGCCCGCTACCCGCCGAAGACCCTGTGTCCAAGCCGATTTCGGAAACCCGCGGCACTCCCCGGCACGGCAGGGACCCGATCGAGATCGCCCGCGACTGGCGCGAGCTGGCGGAGGCGAAGAACCTGAGCCTGCGGCAGGTGGCGATCGAGACCTCACAGCGCTCGGGATTCGCCGGAACCCCCGGTCAGGTGGCCGACGAACTCACCCGCTGGGTGCGCCGAGGCGCCAGCGACGGTTTCAACATCTCCCCGTATCTGGTCCCCACCGGCCTGGACGAGATCGTCGACTGGCTGATACCCGAACTACAGGAACGGCATTCGTACCGCACCGAGTACACCGGCAGTACGCTGCGCGAACACCTCGGGTTACGGGCTCCGCTCACTCGGCGGGTGACCGCGCCGGACGTGGACATGGGTGCACGTCGCACAGGAAAAGGACCGTCCAGTTCTGCCAATTGATCGAATCGCCTGGCCCATCGGGCTTTCGCCAGGCACACTCTACGTAGTGGAAAGTGGCAAACTGCGAGAGTCCAAAATGGGGGCGTGAGAGGGCAGATGAGAATTCGCCCGCGGCAACAACTTCTAGACCTGTGGCGGGCCGTGCTGGACTGCTGCTTCCGCGACGGTACCTGGGTGTGGGGCGGTCGCGACGGATCCAATTCGATCAGCGACGCCGAGCAACTGCTGTGCCTGCTGTATCCGGCCACGTCGCTGGATGCCTTCGCATTGGATCAGCCCGACTCGATCACCAACGACGCCAAGAAGGCATTGGCGCCTTTCGGCAGCGAGACCCGCATCGGGAACGTCCTGGTCAACCTGATCGAGGCGTATATCGAACGATATACCGGCCCCGATGACGAGCCTGTATTCGCGATGGGCAGCTATCTGCGTGCCACCGACGACCGCGTACCGACCCCCGCCGAACGGTCCGTTGAGATCGTCGACTCGTATTCGATGTCGCTGAGCCTGTGTATCGCCGCGCTGCGATTTCTGAAGGGCTACGAGCGGTCGGTCTCCGGCCTGCTGCGCGATGAGCCCAAGCGCCAATTCGCCGAGCGGATGCGCGCGCTGCAGGAACAGGTCGGCGCCCGACTGACCGCCGCGATGACCGGTCTGGTACGAAGCTTCGTCATCCACACCACCGAGCCGGATTCGGCTCCGGGACAGGCGATCCTGCACATGGTGAACCAGTCCGGCGCATCGGCCGCGGAAATCATCCGGGCGCTGTCGGCCCGTCTGGAGCCGCTGCGGGTCCGCGCGGCCAACGAGGTGCGCTTGGCGCAGGGCGAGGTGTTCGACATCGCCAACGACAGACGGCTGTTCGAATGCGGTTGGGGCTGGGGCGTAGTGCGCACCGCCGCCCCGATCGACATCACCGACAGCCATGTCGCCACCGACACCGGACATGCCGAGCCGCGGCCCTATCTGTATTTCACGATGGTGGCCATGGACGGCATCGTCGATCTGTCCTCCCAGCGCATCCGTGAGTTGGACCTGCTGGATCCCACCCAGCGCCAACTGGCGGACGCGCTGCAACTCCGCCTGGATCTGGCGCAGAACTACTGGTCGACGGTGGCTCGCTTCGTCAACGAACGCTGGCCGCTCGAGGACATTCCGTGGCGCACCTCCGACGGCGACGAGTCGGATTACTACAGCCTCATCGTCGCCGCGATCCTGGTCCAGGATCTGGTCGACAAGAAGAGCACCGACGATCTCGAGCGTGCCGTGGGCGTGCTGGACCAGTTGGCCCGGCGTGGGCGGATCACCAGCCGCCCGACCACGAGCGATCAGTCCGCACAACTCCACCAGCCGGGCGTCAGGCTGCGGCTGGCCGGTAGCGAGGACATCGACGGCGGGCCTCAATTATCTTGGTACGTACCCGATTTCGCGACGATGATGCTCAAGCGCACGCTGAACGCGGTGCGTGTGGCGGTAGACGTCACCATCCGCGACGAACTGATGGCGCTGGCCGAGTCCACCATGGACCATCTCGACCGCAGGACTGTGCGCGGCGGGCCGGCCGACGGGCTGTGGGACGACGTCGACGCGTTGCTGACCCCTGGCGCCACCCCGCCGCCCGAACGACCGTCCTGGTTCCTCACCGAACGCGTGATGGAATGCCTGGTGGTCGCTTACGGGACCTTCGGCCTGATCGTTCCCGCGCCGCAGTCGATGATCAACCGTGCGCAGGAACTGTTGCGCGAGGCCGACGATCTGCTCAATCGCGAACGCCTCGAGGTCAGTGAGGAAGATCAGTCGGCCAAGCGCACCGAGCTGGACCGGATCGAGCAGTCGTTGGACCGCGCGCGGCTGTTATGGCGCCAGCGTCCCGGCACGGCGTTCAGCCTCTCGGTCCGGGCACTGGAACAGCTGGACGAACTGGTCAACGCCCGCGAGGATGCTATTCGATGACGGTGACAGAGTTGGCGGGGGCGATGTAGTGCTGGTGTTCTCGACCTCCGACAAGGGCGGTACCGGCCGGTCGGTGACCAGCTGCAATGTCGCCTATCGACTGAGCCTGTCCGGGCTCACCGTCGCCTATGTCGACTTCGACTTCGGTTCGCCCACCGCGGGCGCGCTGTTCGAGATCAGCGGGGTGGAGCGCGGGGTGGTCGAGGGTGGCGTGCACTCCTATCTGCTCGGTGAGGCCGGCACCCTGGCTCGGGTGGACGTTGTCGCCAAGACCGACCGGGCAGCGCTGCGGCGCGGCCCGCGGCTGAGCCGGCTGACGCTGTTTCCGGGCGATCAGGGCGGCGCGGAATTCCTCAGCCGCGACACCCAGATCGTCGATCGCTGTATGCAACTGCTGCTGGAGTTGGAGCAGGAGTTCAAGGTCGTCATCGTCGATCTGAGCGCGGGGCGATCGGCGGCGCTGGAGATCGCACTGCACGCCACCGCGATGACGCCACTGCATGCACGCACCGCTCGCTGGCTGGTGTTCCACCGCTGGACCCGCCAGCACATCCTGGCCGCCTCGGGGCTGGTACACGGTAAACACGGCCTGCTGAAGATGGGCGAGGCCTACGGGCACGACGCTACCGAGCTGCTTCAGTCGATTCGCTACGTGCGCACCGCCGTTGCCGATCCCACCTCTCGCCGGAACGGGCAGCGGCCCGCCCAGGCCGCCTGGCTGGACGAGCAGGACAAGGCACTGCGCCAGCTGGCCAACAGCAACGAACTGGGCGCGACCTTCGTCCTGGGCACCACCCCGATGGAGCCGGTGCTGCAGTGGCGCGAACAGATCATTCTCGACGCCGACGTCAACGCCAATATCGCCAACGAGGAGACCGCGCAGGCCTATGCCGAGTTGGCCCGCCGGCTGGTCGACTCCGCTACCTGGAGGAGGCTGTGAGCACATGCTCGAGGGATACAGCGAGGCTACCGAGCGCCCCCGAATCACGCCGGTTCCGTTGTCGCACTTGTCGATCGAGGTCGGACACTTCACGCTGAAGGCGATCGCCGAAGATCTGGACATGGTGCGCGGGGAGTTTCGCCGGATCGTCCCGCTGGTCGCCGCGTTCACCGAGTCCGCACGTATCCAGTTCGGCCCCGACGCACGAATCAGCACCTGCTATCTCATCGATGACTACTTCATGGCCGACACCGTCCCAGCGAAGATCCTGCCCCGTTTGCTCGGCGCCGCCAAGGACGCCGGACTGGTCATCGATTATCTGGCCCGGGAGTCGGCGTGCGCACAAACCTCGATTTTCGTCGACGGGGTTCCGCTCGGGGAACCGATCCCGGTGGCGGAGATGGTGGCCGCGCGGATCGTGCCCGAACCGGCGTTACAGGACACCGGCGGACGTCCGCCCACGGCGGAGTCCGGATGGCTGTGCAACGGCCGCCGGTCCTCGCTGTCCGCGCCGACACAGGCGATGCGACCACGAACCTATCTGCCGCCCAAGGCATTCAGTGCGCGCGAGCATTCGATCTTCATCGATGTGGAGTTATGGAGCAAGTACGAGATCGACGGAGTTCCCTCGACCCGCTGGTCATGCCCGTTCCTGGCGGCAATCTGGCATCTGCTGCGGCTGGGGATGCTGCGTCACGACGGGGAGGCCGTCGTCGCCCCGCAGCTCGGTGTGCCGGATGAACCGGACGGGGTGGGCGACGCGCCGGATGGTGTGCGCGAGCCGGATTCGAGGTGGCCGGACCGCTGGGCCGACGTGCCCCCGGTCGTCCAGTTGAACCGGGACGCCCAACCGTTCGCCGCGTATCAGACCCTGTCGATGCTGCCCAAGCGATACATGGAGATCGAGCACGCGGTCCGGGTGATCCTCGATCATCTGGATCTGGACGAGGACGTGACCGCACAGATCGTCGCCGCCGGTGCGGCCGAAGCCGTCGCGGTGTCGCCGACGGTCAGCGAAAGACAGTCGCATCTGCTCCTGGACGGATCGTAGTCATGCCGTCTGCCGCACCCCTCGTCGTGCTCGGCGAGGTCAGTACCTGCCTGCTGCCGTCGTCCATCGCATTGAACCGCGACCGGGCAGACGAACTGCTGGCACTGATGCCCGGTCGAGCGGTGTCGTGGCGAGAACGCCCCAGCACCCTGGCGGTCTCGCCGACCACCGCGGTGGGCGTGGACTGCGACCTCATGCTGGACCTGAGTGCTACGGGGAAAGATTCAGTGGGACCGGACATTCCGGCCCCGAACCCGGACAGAGCGGACGCGGCGGAGCCGATCGCCGTGCGCATCGTAGGCACGGTCGGCACCCGCGTGGTATTGGCGGGCGGGCGAATCCTGCAGTCCTCGGCGCACACTCAGGTCGCGCGCGCGGGTGAGCGCCGCCGCCAGCCGTGGTCGCACTACCTCAGCCGAAAGGGATTCACCGAGGTCATCGACGTCGTACCGCCCGAACGGGCAACGGCCGGTGCGGCTTTGGCCGAAGGCTATCTGGCCGAGCCCCCAACCGATGGCGACATTCTGGACCTGGCATCGATCAGCCGACGGCTGCTGGGCCGCATCCGTACCGATCCCCGGCTGGACCAGTCGCCGCCGGTTCAGGTCGGCACGACCCGATTACGCTGGACCGCGCTGGTCGGCGGCGCGGCCGGCCCCGCGGTTCAACTGCATCTGGACGACGACGCCATCCGCTCGGTCCGCCTGATCGTCCGCAAGGAATCCGATCTGGCAGCGGCACAACGCTTCTGCGAGGACCTGGCGGCACACGACTGGCTGCTCACGGTGGTCGCCGACGCGCTGGACCAGGCTGATCACTTCGGCACCCTGAGCAAGGATCGCCTGGATATCCTGTACCCGCTACTCCAGTACTTCACCGGCCTCTGGATGCCCGGCGCCCACACGCCGGCCGCCCTGCGCGCACTGTGGCGCGATCTGCAGTCCGACCCGGGCTTCTCCCGGCAGTGGACGACGCTGCGCGACCGTATGCGCGACAGCATCGCCATCGCGACCCTGCATGCCATGCAGCACAAGGATTTCGACCACGAGTGGTAGGAATCTGCTACAGCCGGAACCACTTGCGGACCAGCAGAGCGAAGAAGACCGACATGGAGACGGTGCCCGCCCAGGATTCGACGACGAACAGGGGCCTTGCTGCGGCGCGCAGGTTCGAAGTATCGCCCGGACCCAAGGGGTTCAAAAAAGAAGTGGCACACATGTATATGGTCTCGGTCCAATGCGGATCCCCGGCGAACAGCAGGGCCAGGACCGTGAATACGACGAGTTGCACGACCACCCAGCCCAACATGCGGAACGGCCTATACCCGTAGCCGCACAAGATATCCGAGAAATACCCGGTCAACCGCCGCCATCGGGGCGAGATTGCCCGAGTGCGAGCGCGCGCCACGTGCAGGCCACAGCGGTCTTCGGCATCGACGTCATCAATGATCCGGTACAGCGCCGCCGCGCGCCGATAAGCCAGCACGGCATGCGAGGGCATGGCCAGCCCGGACAGCTGACGCCCCAGGCGCTCGTACTCCTCGGCCAGCAGCGTGTTCTGGCGCGCGCTCAACCTCAGCGGGCCACGAAATTCGGCCTCCGCCGCCAGCAGCGCCGCGAACACCGCACTGGGCACCCGCCAGCCCTGCTCGTCGGCGATCGGCTGCCGTGCGGCCGCGTAGAGATGCACGAACACCAGGTCACCCGCATAACGGCGACCGTTGGGCGGATCGTATTCGGCCAGGACGGCTTGAACGTGCACGTCGAAGATCTCCAGCAACGCCCGCTCGCCCTGGTCGGCGCGATCCACAGTGGTCGCGTAATCCGTTGCCCGCCTGACGATCCAGGTCGATATCGATGCTACCCACGGTGCGATATCGGCCATGCGCGAGAGTTTACCAATGCGGCCGAAAGCAGCCCGAGAGATACAGCCTTCAGACCTGCGGAAAAGGGCTACTTTCGGCCGCAGTGGTAACGATCGGCACAGTATGGGATCAAGACCGGCGCTGCGATCCGGTACATCTAACGATGCTCCAACCGGCACCTCATGACCCGGGATTGCTCATCCGCACCCAGGTTGCGGCTGTCGTATTCGGCGAGCGGGTACCTCAGTACGTCGCGCGGCTCGCCCAGGCCGAAATACTGGTCGTCGTGTTCGGCGAAGACGAATCCGGCCTGTTTGAACAGCTTCGAGGCGTTGTAGTTGTCCGGGCGGACGGTGAGGTACATCAACTCGGCGCCGATCGACGCGCACCGATCCAGCGCGCAATCCAACAGCGCCCGGCCGTAGCCTCGATGCTGTAGCTCTTCGGCCACAGCGAAGGTGAACAGCAGTGCGCGGCCGTGCTTTTCCAGGATGAGGGCGTAACCGACCACGCCACCGTCCAGATCGGCGACGAACCATTCGGATCCGTGCAGGTCGTACAGCTGACGGAGCATCAGATACAGGTACGGCTCATGGAACACCTCGGCCTCGAGGGCCGCGATGTCGCTCAGGTCGGCGAACCGGGCCTGCCGGTACACCGGTTGCGGCGCTTGCGCGTTGTCCATGAGCTCCCTAGCTCCGAGGCGTCAGCCGTCCAATTTCCAGGGTAGAACCTTCCTCACACGCCCGCACACCGGCGACCATGCAAGTCCGCGGCGCGACGCACCGCCAACATACCTACACCTGAACAGTTGGTTGATACATCGTCGCATACCTCGATCGTGTAAACGGTCAGTCGGAGCCGATGCGCGTCAGATGTCCGGTCCGGACAGTTACCAGCGGGAATCCGTCGGATTGCGGATCTCCCGCTGGATGTCTTCAGGTGGACGCGGCGGCCTCACCCTCGGTGAGGTCCATCTCCGGTGGCGATACGCGCAGGCCGCGGGTGAGGTACAGCAGGTAGAGGATGCCCAAGACCAGCCAGCTCACGCCGAGGATGATCGCGGTGTTGTCCAGGTTGGTCAGGAGCCAGACGTCTACGCCGGCACCGATCAAGGGGGCGATCAGGCCGGTGAGGATGCCGCGTGCGGTGTTCAGGGTGTGGTTGCGGAGGGACAGGGCGATTACGCAGAGGTTGACGAAGGTGAAGGCGGTGAAGGCGCCGAAGTTGATGAAGCTGGTGGATTCGCTGACGTTGAGGCCGACCGCGATGATGCCCACCACGCCGATCAGGCCGATGTTGAAGACCGGGGTGTGGAAGTTGCGGTGTACGAAGCCGAAGATTCGGCGGGGTAGGACGCCGTCGCGGCCCATCGCGTAGAGCAGCCGGGATGCGCTGGCCTGGGCGGCGATTCCCGAGGCGAACTGTGTGATCACCAGTCCGGCAAGGAATATGGCGCCGAACAGGCGACCGCCGATCACCTTCGCGATGTCCGAGGCTGCGGTGTCGGCGCTGTTGACATGGACGCCTGCCGCGACCAATTGTGTTGCGTACGAGGCGATGACGAAGACGATACCGCCGATCACGGTGACCAGCAGGATGGCACGGGGGATGGTGCGCCGCGCATCTGTGGTCTCCTCGGTCAGCGTGGTGATCGCGTCGAACCCGAGGAACGAGTAGGCCGCCACCGCGGCGCCCGCGGCCACCTTGGACACCGTCGTGCCCGCATGCCAGAACGGGTGTGCGGAGAAGATCGCGTCGAATCCGCCGGCATTGCTCATATGCCCGAACGACAGCACCACGAAGAAGATCAGCACCAGCACCTGCATCGCCATCAGCAGCAGATTCACATTGGCCGCCACCTTGATCCCCACCACGTTCAGCGCCGTGGTCAGCACGATGAACAGCAGAATCCACACCCACGCGGGCACACTCGGGAACTCACCGTTCAGATACGCGGCGCCGATCAGCCAGATCACCATCGGGATGAAGAAGTAGTCCAGCAACACCGCCCACCCCACCAGAAACCCCACCCGCGCATCGATGGTCCGCCGCGTATACGTGTACGCCGACCCCGCCACCGGAAACGCCGCCGCCAGCCGCCCATAGCTCATCGCCGTGAACAACATCGCCACCAGCGCAAGCAGATACGCGGTGGGCACCACCCCACCCGAGTCCTCGTCGAGCACACCGAAGGTGCCCAGCACGATCATCGGCGCCATATACGCCAACCCGAACAACACCACCGGCCCCAACGTGAGGGTCCTGGTCAAATGCCCCGCCGAGCCGTCCATCTGTCCTCCGCCACGTCGCGTTGGGTCCGTGAAGTACAGAATGAATCAGACCCCGCCCGATCCGCTGAGAAACGCCGCATATCGGTCACGCCGGCGCGGCCGCTGTCTCTCAACCCGAGCGCTCACGATTCGAGGCATTCGCCGATATGCGCAGAGGACCTGCGCGCAGGTCCGGCCTCCTGCTGCATTCCCCGGCAGCGATCGTCCGAAAGCGGACGTTCGAGCCGACAGAATGCAGCGATAGGCCGGGTTGTCCTTGCGAAGCGGGCCCGCGGAGTGCAGTTCGGCGTGGCGGCTGTGCGCTGGTCCCTGGCAGGTGGTGGGTGCGGTGTCGGGTAGGAGTGGGAGAACCGGCCTCCGGCTGCATTCTTCGGGCGGGATCGTCGGGGACCAGAGTTTCGTGGCGGAAAAATGCAGCGGGAGGCCGGATCGGGGGTGGCTCATCGCGGGGTGCGGACGTTGTCACGAAATCCCCCGGAACCTCGGCGACCGGGTCCTCCCGTATCTCCGAGCGAGAAATAATCCGACTGCTGCGGTTCGATGGTCGCGGCCAGTACTCGCGCCACCTCCTCGCCGCCGCCGCGCAGCGGGGAGATCGTCACCCGGACCGCCTGCGGATGTCGCGGGTCGACGCAGAACGGGCCGCCGGGTGCCACACGGATTCCGTTGGCGGCCAAGTGGACCAGGGTCGAGCGCTCGTCGGCGACGGGCACCCAGACGTTGAGCCCCTCCCCCCGGCCGACGTGTACGCCGGACCGCTCCAGGGCATCGGTGAAGGCGTTGCGCCGGATCTGATACTGGATGCGCGCGTTGTCCACCGCGCGAGTGGCGGTCTCGTCGCGAAGCAGCTCGTACAGCAGGCGTTGCAGGATGCGCGGGGTCCAGCCGGGGCCCAGCATGCGGGTGGCCACGACCCGGTCGATGACCTCCTCGGGGCCGGACAGCGCCGCGATCCGCAGGTCCGGGCCGTGCGATTTGGAGTAGCTGCGCACGTGCAGCACCTGATCGGGCAGCCAGCGGCCGATGCTCACGTCCTCGGCGGGCACGATGCTGGCGGAATGGTCGTCCTCCACGACCATGCAGCGGATCTCGCTGCGGCGCAGGATATCCGCGAGTTCGGCGATGCGGTCGGAGTCCATCGACGCGCCGGTGGGATTCTGTGCGCGCGGCTGGATGATCGCGGCCACGGGCGACAGGCTCAGCGCACGCTCGAATTCCTCGGGCAATATCCCGCGTTCGTCCATGCCGACCGCGACAGGTTGCGCACCAATGGCTTCCAGATAGTCCAGGAAGTGCGGAAACGTCGGGTTCTCCACGATCACCCGATCGCCGTAGCGGACCACCGCGCGCAGTCCGCGCGCGACCGCGTCCATCGCGCCGTCGACGACAGTGAGCCCGCCCGAGGCGGTCGGCCAGTCGGCCTGCAGCAGGCGGCCGAGTTCGGGCACCACCGGCGCCTGGTGGTAGTCGGTGGGCTCGGCGTTGAGCGCCACATGCGCCAGCAGCGGGCCGAGCTCGGGCAGCAGCCCCGGATCCGGGGTACCCAGCGACAGATCGAGCCGGGCTGCACTGGCGCTGGAGACCATGCGCGCGGTGCGCGCGGGCGCGGGATGCGGTGCGGCCGAAGCCGGTTCGGCGACGAAGGTGCCACTGCGACCGCGCGAGACCACCAACCCCGCCTGAGACAGGGCCTGCCAGCCGTGGCTCACCGTCGCCGGGCTCACGCCGAGCTGTGCCGACAATTCGCGCACCGTCGGCAGCCTGTCTCCGGGACGCAGCTCGCCACTGCTGATCATCCGGGCGATGGCCCCGGCGATCCCGGCCGGGGTCGGGTCATCGATCTCGATTGGTCTGCTCATTTTCACCTCATGGCCGGACTGGCGGGTTTACGCTTCCGGTACTTGTTGAAATATTACAGAAATGTTTAGAGCCAAGAATAACAAATACCTCGCAAGTTAGGAGTACATCGATGACAACCATCAAGGCCGCAATCACCCAGGCCACATGGACCGGCGACAAGGAGTCGATGCTGGCCAAGCACGAGAAGTTCGTCGAGTCGGCCGCCGCCGAGGGCGTGCAGGTGATCTGCTTCCAGGAGCTGTTCTACGGCCCGTACTTCGGAAATGTTCAGGACAAGAAGTACTACGAGTACGCCGAATCCGTGCCCGGCCCCACCACGGAACGCTTCGCCGAACTGGCCCGCAGGCACAACATGGTCGTCATCCTGCCGGTCTACGAGGAGGAGCAGCCCGGAATCCTCTACAACACCGCCGCGGTGATCGACGCGGACGGCAGCTACCTGGGCAAATACCGCAAGCATCACATCCCCAACCTGCCGGCCTTCTGGGAGAAGTTCTACTTCCGGCCCGGCAATCTGGGCTATCCGGTATTCGACACCACGGTCGGCAAGGTCGGCGTCTACATCTGCTACGACCGCCACTTCCCCGAGGGCTGGCGCGCACTGGGCCTGAACGGCGCGGAGGTGGTGTTCAACCCCTCGGCCACCAAACCCGGTCTGTCCAACCGGCTCTGGCAGCTCGAGCAGCCCGCCGCCGCCGCGGCCAACCAGTACTACATCGCCGCGGTCAACCGGATCGGCACGGAGACCGAGGAATTCGGTGATGACGCCGTGACCTTCTACGGCAGTTCGTATTTCGTGGACCCGCGCGGCAACTACGTCGGCGAGGTCGCCTCCACCGGCACCGAGGAGCTGGTGATCCGCGAGCTGGATCTGGATGTGGTCCGCGAGGTGCGCGGGGACTGGCAGTTCTACCGGGACCGCCGCCCGGATTCGTACGACTCCATCGTCACGCCCTGACTCGAACGAAGGAGTTACCCATCATGTCGACAACCTTGATCACCGGCGGCACCGTCGTTTCCTCGACCGGCCGCGGGGACGCCGACATCCTGATCGACGGCGAACGCATCGTCGCACTGCTCGAACCCGGCAGCACCGTCCTGGGCACGGATCTGAAACGAACCGTCGACAATGTCATAGACGCTGCGGGCAAATACGTTGTGCCGGGCGGCATCGACGCGCACACCCACATGTCCATGCCTTTCGGCGGCACCACCGCCTCCGACGATTTCGAGACCGGCACCCGCGCGGCGGCCTGGGGCGGCACCACCACGATCATCGACTTCGCGGTACAGAAATTCGGCGAGCGCCTCCAGGACAGCCTGGCCACCTGGCACGACATGGCCGATGGGCAGTGCGCGATCGACTACTCGTTCCATCAGATAGTCGGCGATGTGAACAACGCCTCGCTCCAGGCGCTGCGCGAGCTGCCCGGCGAGGGCATCACCAGTTTCAAACTGTTCATGGCGTATCCGGGCGTGTTCTACAGCGACGACGCGCAGATCCTGCGCGCGATGCAGACCGGCGCGGACACCGGGATGATGACGATGATGCACGCCGAGAACGGCCCCGCCATCGACGTTCTGGTCAGCCAGCTGCTCGAACAGGGCAAGAAGGACCCGTACTATCACGGCATCGCGCGGGCCTGGCAGCTCGAGGAGGAGGCCACGCACCGAGCGATCATGCTGGCCGATCTGACCGGCGCGCCACTGTACGTCGTGCACGTCTCCGCGAAACAGGCCGTGGCGCAAGTGGCCGCCGCGCGCGACCGGGGCCGCAACGTATTCGGTGAGACCTGCCCGCAGTACCTGTACCTGTCGCTCGAGGACAACCTGGGCGCACCGGGTTTCGAGGGCGCGAAGTGGGTGTGCTCCACGCCGCTGCGCTCCCGCGAGGAACATCACCAGGACCATATGTGGCAGGCGTTGCGCACCAACGATATCCAGATGGTCGCCACCGACCACTGCCCGTTCTGCATGAAGGGCCAGAAGGATATGGGGATCGGCGATTTCTCCAAGATCCCCAACGGCATCGGCTCGGTCGAACATCGGATGGACCTGATGTATCAGGGCGTCGCGGACGGCAAGATCAGCCTCGAGCGCTGGGTGGAGATCACCTCCACGACCCCGGCGCGCATGTTCGGTCTGTACGGCCGCAAGGGCGTGCTCGCGCCCGGCGCGGACGCCGATGTGGTGGTGTACGACCCGAGCGGCCACACCTCGATCGGCCTGGGCAAGACCCATCACATGAATATGGACCACTCCGCCTGGGAGGGTTACGAAATCGACGGCCACGTCGACACCGTGCTCTCGCGTGGCAAGGTCGTCGTCGACAGCGGTGAGTACGTGGGCCGCAAGGGCGACGGGCGGTTCGTCCGGCGCGATCCCTGTCAGTACCTGATCTAGGAGGCACCCATGCAATTCGGAGCGGTGCTGCAATGCGACGCCCCCTCGGCGCGCACGGTGCATCTGGCGAAACTGGCCGAGGCGTACGGCTTCTCGCATCTGTGGACCTTCGACTCGCACATCCTGTGGCAGGAGCCGTACGTGCTCTACAGCCGAATCCTCAACGACACCAAGCGCATCACGGTCGGGCCGATGGTGACCAATCCGGCCACCCGGGACTGGGCGGTGACCGCCTCGACCTACGCCACCCTCAACGAGGCGTACGGCAACCGCACCATCTGCGGTATCGGCCGCGGAGATTCGGCGGTGCGGGTGAGCGGTGGCAGGCCCACCACGCTGGCGACGCTGCGCGAGTCGATCCACGTGATCCGGGAGCTGGCCAATTCCCGTCCGGTCGAATATGACGGGCGCACACTACAATTCCCGTGGAGCGCCGGCTCGGAACTGGACGTCTGGGTCGCCGCCTACGGCCCCAAGGCGCTGGCCCTGACCGGTGAGGTGGCCGACGGCTTCATCCTGCAACTGGCCGATCTCGACATCGCCGAATGGATGATCGGATCGGTGCGGCGGGCCGCCGAGGCGGCGGGTCGTGATCCCGCGGCGGTGAAGATCTGTGTGGCTGCGCCCGCCTACGTCGGCACCGACTATCAGCACATGCGCGACCAGTGCCGCTGGTTCGGCGGCATGGTCGGCAACCACGTGGCCGATATCGTCGCCCGCTACGGCGCGAACGGTCAAGTGCCACAGGCGCTCACCGACTACATCACCGGGCGGCAGGGCTACGACTACAACGAGCACGGCCGGGCGGGAAATACCCACGCGGACTTTGTCACCGACGAGATCGTCGATCGGTTCTGCATCCTGGGCACGCCCGAGGAACACCTGACCAAGCTGCGACGCCTGGCCGAGCTCGGGGTCGACCAGTTCGCCGGATATCTGCAACACGACAACAAGGAGGACACCATGCGCGTATACGGCGAGAAGATCATTCCGCAACTGACTCCGGCGGCCACCGCGGTGCAGGTGTAGCGATGACCACTACAGATGTCGATCTGGACAAGCACACCTACGATCTCGACCGCGCCCACGTCTTCCATTCCTGGTCCGCGCAGGGCGCCCTGAACCCGATGGTGGTCGCCGGCGGCCGGGGCACGGTTGTCTGGGACCACTCGGGCCGCGAATACCTCGACTTCTCCAGCCAGATGGTGAATCTCAATATCGGACACCAGCATCCGGCGGTGACCGCCGCGATCGCCGCGCAGGCCGCGCAGTTGAGCACCATCGCGCCCGGCACCGCGAACCTGGCGCGGGGCGAGGCCGCCCAGCGGATCACCGCGCTGGCGCCCGAGGGCATGAACAAGGTGTTCTTCACCAACGGCGGCGCCGACGCCAACGAGAACGCCATCCGCATGGCACGCCTGCACACGGGACGCGACAAGGTCCTGTCGACCTATCGCTCCTACCACGGCAATACCGGTGCGGCAGTGGTGGCGACGGGTGACTGGCGCCGCATGCCCAACGAATACGCCCGCGCGCACGTGCATTTCTTCGGCCCGTACCTGTATCGCAGTGAGTTCTGGGCGGATTCGCCCGAGCAGGAGTGCGAACGCGCGTTGCGGCACCTCGAGCGCATCGTGCAATGCGAAGGGCCGCAGTCGATCGCGGCGATCCTGCTGGAGAGCGTGCCGGGCACCGCGGGCATCCTGCTCCCACCGCCGGGCTATCTGGCCGGCGTCCGGGAGATCGCCGACCGGTACGGGATCGTGCTGATCCTGGACGAGGTGATGGCCGGATTCGGCCGCACCGGGCGGTGGTTCGCATTCCAGGGCCACGATGTGACGCCCGATCTCATCACCTTCGCCAAGGGTGTCAACTCCGGCTATGTGCCGGTCGGCGGCGTCATCATCTCCGACGCCATCGCGCACACCTTCGACGAGCGGGTGTTCCCGGGCGGGCTCACCTACAGCGGGCACCCCCTGGCCTGCGCCTCGATCGTGGCCGCGCTGGACGCGATGAGGGCCGAGGGCATCGTGGAACACGCCGCGAGCATCGGCCGCGACGCGATCGGACCGGCGCTATCCGAACTGGCGCAGGATATTCCGCTGGTCGGCGAGGTGCGCGGCGAGGGCGTGTTCTGGGCGATCGAGCTGGTCACCGACCGGGCCGAACGTACTCCGGTACCAGCGCAGACCATGGCGCGGATCAAGACCGCGCTGACCGAGCGGGGTGTGCTGGTGTTCCTGGCGGACAACCGAATTCACGTGGTGCCGCCGTGTGTGGTCACCGCCGACGAGGTGGCGACCGCGACGGCCGCCATCCGTGACGTCCTCATCGACGTGCAAGAAGGAGAGTGAGACGACGATGACCTCTATCCTCGACCACTGGGTGGACGGTAAGCCCTGGGCCGGTGAATCCGACCGCGTGGCACCGGTTTTCGACCCCGCACTGGGTACCGTACAGCGCGAGGTACGCATGGCCACCGCGGCGGATGTCGGCGCGGCCGTCGCCTCGGCCGCCGCGGCGCTACCGGGCTGGCGCGACAGTTCGATCGCCACCCGGACTCGATTCCTACTCACGTTCCGTGAGCTGCTCAACGCCCGCAAGGACGATCTGGCGCAGATCCTTACCGCCGAACACGGCAAGGTGCTCAGCGATGCCGCCGGGGAGATCGCGCGCGGCCTCGAGGTCGTCGAGTTCGCCCTGTCCATGCCGCATCTGACCAAGGGTGAGTTCAGCCAGAACGCCTCCACCGACGTCGATGTGTACTCGGTGCGCGAGCCGGTCGGCGTGGTGGGCATCATCACCCCGTTCAACTTCCCGGCGATGGTGCCGCTGTGGTTCTTCCCGGTCGCCCTCGCGGCCGGAAACACCGTGGTGCTCAAGCCGAGTGAGAAGGATCCCTCGGCCTCGAACTGGCTGGCGGAGCTCGCCGTCGAGGCGGGACTGCCGCCGGGTGTGTTCAACGTCGTGCACGGCGACAAGGAGGCCGTGGACGCGCTGCTGGTGCATCCGGACGTGGCCGCGATCTCCTTCGTCGGCTCCACCCCGATCGCGCGGTACGTCTATCAGACCGCCTCGGCCCACGACAAGCGCGTGCAGGCCCTGGGCGGGGCGAAGAACCACATGCTGGTGCTGCCCGACGCCGATCTGAACCTGGCCGCCGACGCCGCGGTCAACGCCGGATTCGGTTCCGCCGGAGAACGCTGCATGGCAGTGAGTGTGGTGCTTGCCGTCGATTCGATCGCCGACGCACTCGTCACCAAGATCGCCGACCGGATGGCCGGGCTGCGCACCGGCGACGGGCGGCGCGGCTGCGATATGGGCCCGCTGATCACCCGCACCCACCGCGACAATGTCGCCGCCTACCTCGATATCGCGGCCAAGGACGGCGCGGAAATCGTCGTGGACGGCCGCGAGGGCGAATTCGACGGCGCCGCAGAGGGTTTCTGGCTCGGCCCCACCCTCATCGACAACGTGCCGACCGGCTCGGAGGTCTACCGCGACGAGATCTTCGGCCCGGTGCTGTCGGTGGTGCGGGTCGAGGGCTTCGAGGCGGGCGTCGAATTGATCAACGCGTCACCGTACGGCAATGGCGTTGCCATATTCACCAACGACGGTGGTGCGGCACGGCGGTTCCAGCGGCAGGTGACCGTCGGGATGATCGGAGTCAATGTGCCCATTCCCGTCCCGGTGGCCTATCACAGTTTCGGCGGCTGGAAGGCGTCGATATTCGGAGACGCCAAAGCCTACGGTCCCTCCGGTTTCGCCTTCTTCACCCGGGAGAAGGCGGTGACCTCGCGGTGGCTCGATCCGAGCCACGGCGGTATCAATCTCGGGTTCCCGCAGAATAGCTAGACCCCGTTAGCGCGGGATAGAAGGATAGTTCCATGACACAGACACAGGTCCGGGAGCCCGATGGCACCCCGGAACGTACGGCGCTCGTCAATCCGGACCTGACGCCCACCACCGACGATACGGCGAAATGGCGAACCTGGGACCTGTTCTGTCTCTGGATGACCTCGGCGCACAGTATCGGCAGCTACGGATTCGCCGTCGGAATGCTGGCGCTGGGTTTGACCGGCTGGCAGACCATGGTGGCGCTGTTCGTCGGCGTACTGCTGCTGTGGGGCGGCAGCAATCTGATCGGTATCGCCGGACAGAAGGTCGGCGTGCCGTTCCCGGTCTTCGCGCGCGGCGCGTTCGGGGTATTCGGCGCGAATATCCCGGCGCTGCTGCGGGCGCTGGTGGCGATCTTCTGGTACGGCATCCAAACGTATCTGGCCTCCACCGCGTTGATCGTGCTGCTCCTGCGGGTCGCCCCCGGACTGCAATCGCTGACCACACACAAATTCCTGGGACTGTCCACGCTGGGCTGGATTTCGTTCCTCGTGCTGTGGGCAGTGCAGCTGGCGATCATCAGTTACGGCATGAACATCGTGCGCCGTGCCTCGGATTTCGCCGGGCCGGTGGTATGGATCGGAATGCTCGCGCTGGCGCTCTGGATTCTCGGAAAGGCCGGGTGGAGTATCGATTTCGGGGCGCGGGCGGGATCGGCGCTCTCGGGCGGCAAAACCGTGGCCGCGTTCATCGGCGTGGCGTTCCTGATGGTGGCGTTCATGGCCGGACCGCTGGTCAACTACGCCGATTTCGCTCGCTTCTCGCCGAGTAAGAAGGCGATCGTGCGGGGCAACGCCTGGGGCATTCCGTTCAACGAGACCGCATTCGTGGTGATCTCGATCGTCATCTCCCTGGCGACGCTGAAGGTGTACGGCAAGGTGCTGTCGGATCCGGTGGCGCTGGTCGCCAACATCCACAACAATACGATCGTCATCATCGCCGCCGCGGTATTCGCCATCGCGACGGTCGGCATCAACGTGGTGCTGAATTTCGTCTCCCCCTCCTACGACATCTCCAATACCGCGCCGAAATACATCTCCTTCCGCACCGGCGGGGTGATCACGGCAGTGCTGTCGATCCTGGTGATGCCGTGGAAATTGTGGGAGAACCAGAATTTCATCGTCTACTTCCTCGGCGGCGTCGGCGCCCTCATGGGCCCGGTGTTCGGCATCCTGATCGTCGACTACTACCTGCTGCGCCGCCAGCGCACCGTCGTCGCCGACCTGTATTCCGAGGCGCCGCAGGGCAGTTACCACTACCTGCGTGGATTCAACCCGCGCGCGCTGATCGCCCTGGTGATCTCGGGCGTGGCAGGCGTGCTGGTCGCCCTGATCCCGCACTCGCAGTCGGTGACCGCCCTGTCCTGGCCGATCGGCGCCATACTCGGCGCGGGCATCATGTACGCACTGAGCGCCGGGAGGCGTTCGGCGGCAGAATAATTCGATAGCACCCCGCACCTGCGCGCACCCCTCCGGCTCCAAGGAGGGGTGCGCGTTCGGCGTGCCGCCCCAGGACGGTCTGGGCAAACCCACCACACCCTGCTACCGTCTGAATTAGAATTGATTTCAGTTTTACCGAAGATGGGTGGCGTAGCATGACCGCGACACTGAGCGCCGACGCCCGATCCGCGGCGGCCCAGCCCGGCCTGCCCCGGCAGATACCGGCACAGCACGAGGCGCCGCCGTCGATGATCGAGCGCGTCACGGTGATCATGGACTGCTTCGACCGGCCGCACACTCGCCGCTCACTGGAGCAGATTTCCCAGTTCACGGGCCTGCCCCGCTCCACGGCCTACCGCATCCTCGAACAGCTGATCCGGCTGCGCTGGCTGCAACGCAGCACCAGCGGCTACCGGCTCGGCCCCCGCGCGCTGGGGCTGGGCGGGCGCGAGATCGGGCACGACGCGCTGCGCGCGGCCGCCGCGCCCGTCCTGCACGATCTGGCCCTGCGCACCTGCCTGGTCGTCCATCTGGCGGTGCTGGACGGTCCCGAGGTGTACTACCTGGACAAGGTGGGCGGCCGGACGGCGATCGACGTGCCCTCGCGCGTGGGCGGGCGTGCGCCCGCCTCGTGCACGGCCCTGGGCAAGGCGATGCTCGCCTGCCTGACGCCCGAGCGGATCGATGCCGACTACTCCGGCGGCCTCACCCGCCGCACCCCGCGCAGCATCACCGACGGCGCCGCCCTGCATCATCAGCTCGGCCGAATCCGTGGCGGGGCGGGCGTGGCCTACGACCATGGCGAATGCTTCCCGAGCATCGGCTGCGTCGCCGCGCCCGTGCGCGGACCGGACGGCCCGCTCGGCGCGATCTCACTGGTCGGCGGCGCCGACGCCGCACTGCAACGACTGGCGCCGGCACTGGTGCAAGCGGTGCGCACGGTATCCGGCGAGCTGCACGGCTACCTGCGACCGGAGAAGTAGCTATGGCGCGCATCGCGGCGGATCGCCCACCCGCCGCGCCCGTATCGCCGCGTCAGATGGTGCGCCGTGAACGCATCCTGGACGCCGCCACCGAACTCGCGGCCGCCGCGGACTACGACCGGGTCCAGATGCTCGACGTCGCCAAGTCCGCCGGGGTCGCGATCGGCACGCTGTACCGCTATTTCCCGTCCAAGACCCATCTGTTCGCCGCGCTGTTCGACGCGCGGATCGGCCGGTTCGTGGACGCGCACTGGACCGGCACGGGCGCCGAGCCGATCGCCGAACTCGGTGAGAACCTCGTAGCGCTCAACCGCGACCTGCTGCGCACGCCCCGCCTGTGCGGTGCGATGCTGCAGGCCGCGGCCGGCAGCTATATGACCGGCCCCACCGAGGACGGTCTGGTCTCGGAATCGGCTCTACCGCAGGCGATCTCGCACACCCTCACCCGTCTGGCACCCGAACGCGACCATGTCGAGGTCATCCGGCTGCTGGTCTACAGCTGGTGGGGCGTGCTGGTGTCCTCCCTGGGCCACAAGACCTCGGCGCGGCGGGCCGAGGACGATATGCGCCTGGCCACACGCCTGATCCTGGCCGACTACACCCGCTGAGCGCGGCTCAGATCGCGCCCTGCTCGTCGGTCCCGGCGGGCACCGGGTTGAACACCTGCACCTCGGGCGGGCCGGTGAGGGCCTGGCCCAGCGCCGGTCCCGCCTCACGCAGCGCCGCCGCCTTGCCGTGGACGCCCAGCGCCTCGGCCGACGCCCACTTCTCGATCATCACGAAGTGCCCGGTGGTCCCCGCCTTGCGATGCAGGGCGTACTTGAGACATCCCGGCTCCGCGTGCACAGCCGCGATGGCGGTACGCAGCGTCTTCTCCAGGAAGTCCTCCTGGCCCTCCTTGGCGATCATGGTCGCCACGACGACAACGGGTGATTCGGCCATCCATCTCTCCTTCACACGCGGGCGGCCGACCACTGCGGCGACCGTCGTTCGAGTTCCACCTTACGACCCCGTACCGATCGGTACGGACCATCGCGCGACGGCCCGGGTGAGCGCGTCCGTCCATTCACCCAGGAAGACATCACCGTGCCGGGCGTCGGCGCGGGTGGGGTCACCGAGGACGCCGTTCGCGCTCACCGCCGCCACGCCGTGGCGGCGCAGGTCATCGATCAGCTCCGGCAACGGTGCGGTGTTGCCGGGTTCGGCCGCGCGCATATCCACCTCGTCGGGGCAGATCCGCAGGGCCACAGAGGTTTCCGTATGACCGGCGTGCATGTCGTGGCCGGCGCCGTCCGGGGACCAGATCAGCACGTCGCGGCCCTCCGCGTGCAGGGTGCGGCGGGCGGCGGCCAGTGGATACAGATTGCCGCCGTGGCCGTTGACGATCACGACACCGGCGAACGCGTCGGCGGAGCGAACCAGTTCGACGATGAGCAGTTCCAGCGCCGCCTGCCCGATCGACAGGGTGCCGGGGAACCCCGCGTGCTCGCCGCTGGATCCGTACGGAATCGCTGGGGCCACAACGATATCGGACCTGCATTCGGCCAGTCGGCGGCACAGTTCGGCGGCGACCGCGGTGTCCGTGCGCAGGGGCAGGTGGGGGCCGTGCTGTTCGGTGGCGCCCAGCGGAACCGCGAGGATCGTGCGCTCGATCCGGTCCTGCAGCTGCGGCGACCGCAGGCTGCCGAGATCCCGGTTCATCGGGCCGTACCGTCGTTGCGGGATATCCGGGGCAGGAGCGGTTCGAGGGATCGCTCGCGCAGGCAGCCGAGCCACACGCCGAGTCCGTAGGCGGTGTCGTCGGCGACGCGCAATGCCAGCCAGCGCACGCCCCAAGCCTGCCCGACCGCGTGCCACACCGCGGGGATATAGCTCGCCGCCAGGAGGATTCGTCCACGACGGGTCGGCAACGCGAGCGGCCACCATACCCGCCGGATCGCCTCGGCGATCTGATTCGCCGCGCTCAGCTCCCCCGCCGCGGCGATTCCGGCGGCGGTGCGCAGGGGAAGGCCGCGTCCACGCAGCCGATGCGCCGTGCGCACCCCGGTGACAACGCCGACGGCGAACCCGAGGATCGGATATCCAGCCACAGACGAAACAGCCTGCACAGCAACGGATTCACTGAGATGCGCACAATACAGCAGCCCCGGATGCCGCCGGGCCAGCGGTGCGGCCGACGAGCCGTAGGCGATCCGCTGCACCAGCCACTCACGGACCGTGCCGCGCGGCGAATGCCACACCACCGAATCGGGTTGGTAGCGAACGACATATCCGGCCGCGACCAGCCGCCACACCAGGTCGACGTCCTCGCCGTAGCGGAGGGTTTCGTCGAATCCGCCGACCGCGTCCAGCGCGGCACGCCGCACGACGAGTGCCGCGGTGGGCACATAGCGCACCCGCCCGCCGGGATGGACGTTCGCCGGTTCGGGTCCCATGTCCAGGCATGAGCTGCGCGACTCGTACCCGCCCACGATTCCGGTGCGGCGGGCACGGATCCGGGGCGCGACCGCCGCGACGTCCGGGTCGTCGAACAGCGGGACGACGGTATTCAGCCAACCGGGTTCGGGAGTGGTGTCCGAGTCGAGAAATGCGACGAGATCGGTTCGGGCACAGCGGTATCCGGCGTTGCGGGCAGCGGCCGGGCCGCGTGCTGTGGTGTGGCGAATAGTCGCGTCCGGCACCGGAATCGCGGATCCGTCATCCACCACGATCCGATGCGCGGCCTCGGCGCCGATGGCGCCCATCAGTTCTCGTACACCAGCCGGATTGTCCTTGACCGGGACGACCACGGTGACATCGGCAGTCGCCCCGTCCCCGCCGATCGGATGCAGGACCCCCGCACGCAGCAGTCGATGCGCCAATCGCCGCTCCCCCGGACGATCTCCCACCGGTTCCCCGGCGAGCCAGCTCTCCATGAGCGCCGCACCCGCCGGACTCAACCGCAGCAGCCGCGTCGGCGCCCCACCGAGAACGATTCGCCCGGCATGGAATCGACGCATTCGAGCATCCGGGCGCACCCGCACGCTCACGACACCACCTCGCCGGCGCTTGCCTCCGCCGCGACCGGCGGTGCGGCGCATATGATTCCCTCGCCGTGCACTGTCACGGCATGAATCCGCCGTCGGCGTGCACCACGCTGCCGGTCAGCGCGCTCGCCTCCCGCGAGCACAGCCAGGTCACCACCGCGGCGACCTCCTCCGGCTCCAGAATGCGTTCGATCAGTTCATGTTCGGCGAACACGTCGACCGACTCGAGGTCGTACAGGCGCGCGGATTCGGCGAGCATCGGCGTGCGAGTGGAGCCCGGCGAGACCGCGGTCGCCGTGATGCCGGTGCCCTTCAGGTCGTGCGCCAGCCCCTTGATCAGGCCCACCACAGCATGTTTGGCGGCGTTGTATCCGGCCAGATGCCACAGGCCGTGATGCGCCGCCGCGGAGGCCAGTGCGACGAAACGCCCGGCCCGGGGCGCGGGCCGGGCGAGCATGGCCGGTATGGCGACGCGGGCGAGATTGGCGACACCGTACACGCCGACCTCGAACATCGGCTCGTAGTCCGGCGCGTCGTCGTCCCACAGCGCGCGCCCGCCGGTCAGGACCGCGGCGGCGGCCACGGCGGCGTCCAGACCGCCGAACCGCTCCCGCGCCACCTCGACCGCCCCGGACAACGCCGACACGTCGCGCACATCGGCGACGACATCCACCACGCTGCCCTCGTGCTCGGCCGCGAGCGCACTCAATTCGGCCTTGGTTCCCAGCGCATACGGCACCCGGGCATCGTCACCGCACACATCGACCGCGACCACCCGCCAGCCCTGGGTGACCAGACGACGCACGGTCGCGGCGCCGATGCCGCGCGCCGCGCCGGTGACTAGGGCGACGGGTGGGGTCATAGTCGGTCCGCGCGAATCAGTAGACGCCGCACATACCGTCGATCGAGACCTCCTCGATCAGCAGGTCCTCCTCGACGGCGGTGTCCGACGCGTCGACTAGGGTCGATTCGGTTGCGATATCACTCATGACGGGCTCCTGACGAACATGTTGTGCTTGTGACCCACAGCATAATGGCACCGGGTGACGAAATGGAAGAGCGGGGCGGAAGGATATGGACGCGGAGCCTGTCGAGAACCATCCCATCAAGCGGGGACGACGCCCGTCGACCAGCGCCGACGAGCTGGAACGGGCCGCGTTCGATCTGTTCGGGCGCCGCGGTTTCGATGCGACGACGGTCGAGGACATCGCCGAGTCGGTCGGCATCAGCAAACGCACGTTCTTCCGCTACTTCGAATCCAAGAACGACGTCGTCTGGGGCAACTTCGGCGACCAATTGCGGGTCATGCGTGCGCATTTCGCCCGATGCCCGGCCGATCAGCCGCTCATGGACGCGATCCGCACGGTGGTCGTCGAGTTCAACCGCTTCGACGTCGCCCAACTCCCCTGGCACCGCAAACGACTGGAGCTGATCCTCAACGTGCCCGCGCTGCAGGCGCATTCGACCCTGCGCTATCGCAGCTGGCGCGCGGTGGTATCCGAGTTCGCCGCCGGGCGCCTCGGCCTGCGCGCCGACGACCTCATCCCGCGGGCGATCGGCCACGCCACCCTGGGTGTCGCGGTCGGCGCCTACGAGCACTGGCTCGGCGACCCGGAGTCCGACCTGACCGAGCTGCTCGACCAGGCCCTGCGCAGCCTGGCCGCCGGATTCCCGGACAACACCGAAATGTGACCGAATTCCCATGCGGCAGTGGAAATCTCACACCGCGGGCACCGTCTGCGGCTCGGCCCCGCGGCGCCGCACTCGGGGCCCGAAGAGCGCGACCACCACGGCCCCGACCATCCACGTCCCGGCGATGAAATAGAACACCGACCGATACCCGCTCCACGTGTACAGATGAGCGATGATCAACGGCCCGGCCGCATTCGACAGCCGGCCGAGCCCGTACGACACCCCGGTGCCCAGCGAGCGCGTACGGGTGTCGAACAGCTCCGGCGAGTAGGCGTAGCCGAGGGCGGTATATCCGCGCTCGAACAGGTTCACCAGGAACCCGAACGCGACGATCATCACCGGAGTGAAGGTCAGGCCGTAGAACAGCCCGCACGCGGCGATGATCGTGCCGAACACCACCAGGCACCACTTGCGTTCGAACCGATCGGTGACCAGGGCCGCCAGATACGAGCCCAGCGGCGCGCCGACGGTGGCCAGCGCCACGTACAGCGTCGAACTCTGGACGCTGAACCCCTGCTTCGACAGCAGCGAAGGCGCCCAGCTGGAGTACCCGAAGAACCCGATCGACTGGGTCACCCACAGCACGGTCAGCAATAACGTAGGCAGCAGATATCGCCGCTGCAACAGGATCGCCAGCGACGCCCGGGCCTGCCGGACGACGGCCACCGGCGGCGCGGGTTCGGGCAAGACGCCGCGTTGAGCCTCGACCCGAGCCTCGATGCCGCGCAGCACCGCGTCTGCGGACTCGTAATCGCCCCGATTCTCGTGCCACAACGGCGATTCCGGCAGATAGCGCGCGAGGAACAGCACGACGAAGCCCAGCGCGCCCCAGAGATACACCAGCCGCCACGACCAAGGCGTGAGCACAACCACCCCGCTGGCGATCAGGTTGGTGGCAGGGGTGCCGCAGATGCCGATGACGATCGCGTACGCCTGATACTTCCCGCGCACCGCGGCCGGGAAGATCTCGCTGACGTAGATGACCGCGACGACCGTCATCGCCGAGAGTCCGGCCGAGGTCAGGATGCGAAATACCCCGAGCGACACGATGTCCCACGAGAACACCGCCACCAGCGAGAAGACCGAGAACCCGAGCGTGGTCCAGATCAGCGCGCGCTTGCGGCCCCACCGGTCGGCCATCCAGCCCGCGAGCAACGAGCCGATGAACATGCCGACGAACGACAGCGAGGTCACATAGGCGATCTCGTCGACGCTCACCTTCCACAGCTTGATCAGCCGCGGCGCGGTGATGGAAAAGCTGTTGATATCGGCGAATTCGAAGAAGTACGCGATGGCGACGGTGACAAGGACGATCGTATGGAAACGGGAGATCGGCAGCCGGTCGAGCCGGTTGGCCGCATTGCTGCTGTGCATCGGCAGTCCGTAATTCGAAAGGGTCAACTGATCTCGCCGGGCCAATACAACCGCATCGGATTGGCTACCAACAGTTTTCGTTGCAGTTCGGCGGTGGGCGCGATATGCGGGATGTGGTCGACCAGCAGGCCGTCGTCGGGCATGTGGCCGGTGAGATTGGGATGCGGCCAGTCGGAGCCCCACAGCACCCGGTCGGGAAATTCCTCGACCACTCGCCGCGCGAACGGGACGACGTCGGTATAGGCGTCGCGTTCGCCGTCGAGGGCGGGCGGCCCGCTGATCGACAGTCGCTCCGGGCAGCTGACCTTCACCCACACGTCATTGCGTTCGGTGAAGCGCAGGAACCGCGTGAACTCCGGCCCGTCCACCGGCCGGCCGACGTCCGGGCGGCCCATATGGTCGACCACCAGCGGCGTCGGCAGGGCGGCGAAGAAGCCCTCGAGCTCCGCCAGGTCAGCCGCCTCGAAGTAGATGACGATATGCCAGCCCAGCGGCGCGATCTTCGCGGCGATCGTCACCAGATCGTCCTTCGGGGATGTGTCGACCAGGCGCTTGAGGAAGTTGAACCGCACACCGCACACACCGGCCTCGTCCAACCTGCGCAATTCGGCGTCGGTGATGTCGGGGCGGACGGTCGCGACGCCGCGCGCGCGTCCTCCCGCGGAGTGGACCGCGTCCAGCATCGCCCGATTGTCCGCGCCGTGGCAGGTGGCCTGCACGATGACGGTGCGGGTCAGGCCGAGATGATCACGCAGGGCGAACAGCTGATCCTTGCTCGCGTCGCACGGTGTGTATTTGCGCTCCGGGGCGAAGGGGAACCGCGCGCCCGGCCCGAAGACGTGACAGTGCGCGTCCACCGCGCCCGCCGGCGCCACGAACCGCGGCTTCGTCGGATTCGGGTACCAGTCGAGCCAGCCTTCGGACTTGGTGAACGTCGCGCTCATCGGCCCGCCTCCACCAGCCGCGCGTCCAGTCGCGGGTAGACCGCGCGGGCGTTGCGCTCCAGCACGGCGGCCAGTTCGTCGCCGGGCAGTCCGGCGGCCTCGACGTAGCGGCGGGTGTCGTCGAAGTACTGGCCGGTGCGCGGGTCGATGTCGCGCACCGCGCCGATCATCTCCGAGGCGAACAGCACGTTCTTCGTCGGGACGACCTTCAGCAGCAGGTCGATGCCCGGCTGGTGGTAGACGCAGGTATCGAAGTACACGTTGTTCATCACGTGCTGTTCGAGTTCCGGCTTCTTCAGCGCCATGGCCAGGCCGCGAAACCGCCCCCAGTGGTAGGGCGCCGCGCCGCCGCCGTGCGGGATCACGAACTTCAGGGTCGGGAAGTCGGTGAACAGATCACCCTGGATCAGCTGCATGAACGCGGTGGTGTCGGCGTTCAGGTAATGCGCGCCGGTGGTGTGGAAGGCCGGATTGCAGCTGGTCGACACGTGGATCATGGCCGGGATATCGTACTCGGCCATCTTCTCGTAGATCGGGTACCAGATCCGGTCGGTCAGCGGCGGGGCGGTCCAGTGGCCGCCGGACGGGTCCGGGTTGAGGTTGATCGCGACCGCGCCGAGGTCCTCGACACAGCGGATCAGCTCCGGGATACAGGTTGCGGGGTCGACGCCGGGCGACTGCGGCAGCATCGCGGCGGGCGCGAAACGATCCGGGAACAGCGTGCTCACCCGGTAGCAGAGCTCGTTGCAGATCGTCGCCCACTGCGACGACACGGCGAAATCCCCGATGTGGTGTGCCATGAACGAGGCGCGCGGCGAGAAGACCGTGAGGTCGATGCCGCGTTCGTCCATCAGCCGCAGCTGATTGGCGGCGATGCTCTCGCGCAGTTCGTCGTCGCCGATTCGCAGATCGTCCGGGGAGGGGGCCCGCGAGGGGTCGTCGAGACCGGCGATCTGCTGGTTGCGCCAGGCTTCCAGCGCCGGCGGCGCGGTCGTGTAGTGGCCATGGCAGTCGATGATCATCGGGCGCTCCAGGGTCGTTCTTCCGTGTGCATAGCCAACATAACTGTCACCAATATTGTTGACAATATCGTTCCCGGATCCGGCGTCTGTTCCGGGCCCGGCGTCATCCCGAAGGATGAGGACCGATCCATCCGATTCCGACTTCGGTCGCATGGGTTCGCCCTCGCCGGTGGATGTGCCGGGCGCTGTGCAGCGGGCAGGATTCTGCTGAACGGTGCGATAAGGGAGGTTGGACGTGCAGGTCACGGTGCAGTCCCGGGCAGCGGCCCCGGCGGTGCCCGCCTTCGCGAGCAGGGCCGTGCTCGCGATCGCCGGAGTGGTCGCGATCGTCCACCTGGCGTTCAGCTTCGACGGCGGATACTGGTTCGACGAGGCGTACATGCTGACCATCGGCAGGCATCATCTGGCCTGGGGTTCGGCCGATCAGCCACCGATGGCTCCGGCGCTGGCGGCCGCGCTGGACTGGCTCGCCCCCGGGTCGGTAGTCGCGCTGCGGATACCCGCGATCCTGGCCACGGCGGGCGCGGTGGTCGTCGCCGCCCTGATCGCCCGGGAGTTCGGCGGCGACCGGCGGGCCCAGATGCTGACCGCGGGCGCGCAGGCGACCCTGCTGTGGCCGACCCTGACCGGTCACTGGCCCACCCCGTACACCCTCGAACCCGTGCAGTGGTTGCTGCTGATCTGGCTTGTGGTGCGCTGGATTCGGGTGCGGGACGATCGGCTGCTACCGACCCTGGGCATCGTCGCCGGGATCGCGGCCGAAACCAAATTCCAGGTATTCCTGCTGTGCGCCATACTGTTCGGGACCGTCGCGATATTCGGGCCGCGCGAGTTGCTGCGGCGGCCGATGCTGTGGGCCGGCGTGGTGGTCGCCGTGCTGATCGCGCTGCCGACGTTGCTGTGGCAGGCGGGCAATGGCTGGCCGCAGCTGCGGATGGGTCCGGTCGTGGCCTCGGAGGCCGACGCGCTGTACGGCGGGCGGACGGGTGTGGCCGCGCAACTGGCCCTCTCGGCGGGATTCGCGGGAATCGTGTTGTCGCTCTACGGTATTTGGCAATTACTCCGAGCGAACGAGTTGCGCGCCTACCGTTTTCTCGGTGTGACGGCGATGGTGCTGTACATATTCTTCGTCGTCACCGTCGGCCGCCCGTACTACCTCGGCGGCCTCTACGGCGCGCTCGCCGCCGCGGGCGCCGTGGGTTTCCAGCGACGACGCCTGGCGGGCGGGCGACGCGGCTGGGTCGTCTGGCCCGCGTACGCGGCGAGTATCGCCACGGCCGCCGGAATGCTGTGGTTCGCATGGCAATCCGACCAGGGCAAGACCCCGCGAACGATCGCCGACCAAGCCGCCACCGCCTACGCAGACCTCCCCGCACAGGACCGCGGCGACGCCGCCATCGTCGCCCAGTCCTACATCATCGCCGCCTACCTGGACGTCTACACCCCCACCCTGCCCACGGTGTACAGCACCAACCGCAGCTACGGATACTTCCCTCCCCCACCGGATTCCGCGCGCGACGCCTTCTACGTCGGCACCGCGCCGGACGAACTGCGCCCCTATTTCGACTCCTGCCGCAGACTCACCACCGACGACGGCGACCAGACCGAATGGCTGTGCACCGGCCGCCGCGCATCCTGGCAGACCCTCTGGCCGCGGCTACGGCACCTGAACATGACCTGACCGAAGAATCACACCGGGTTCGCCCGCAACCAAGTCAGCACCTGTTCGGCATGCCGATCCGGCGGAAAGATCGGGTAGAACACATACTCGATCACGCCGTCGCGCACGATCAGCGTGAGCCGCTTGTACAGAGTCGTCCCGCCGGCGTCGAAGGTGGGCAGCTCCAGCGCCTTCGCCAGGGCCAGCGCCGGGTCGGACAGCATCCGGAACGGCAGTTGCAGGCGCTCCACAGCCTCGCGTTGATAGTCGGCGCCCTGCCCCGACAGCCCGAAGACGCCGTCGGCGCCGGCGGCCAGCAGATCTCGATAGTGGTCACGGAAGGCGCAGGATTCGGGCGTACAGCCCCGCGCGCCCGGAATCGCATCCCAGCCATCGGGCAGATCGACGCCCGGGCGGCCGGTCATCGGATACAGGTAGATGACCGTACGACCCCGGCCCAACCCGTCGAGTTCGATCGCGGTCCCGTCGGTATCCTGAAGTGCCATGTGCGGCAGGGCCTTACCGGGCAAATGCTTTGCCGCGCCGTCATCGACGGGGATCGGCAGATCGGCAGGCAGATTCGTGTAGTCGGCCATCAGTCCAAACTATGCGAACTCCAGAGCCGACCGCCAGCCCGGACGCATCGGGCCAGCGCCCCCTCGAGCCAGTCCACGAAGCGGTCGCGAATCCACACCACGCCCGGACGGCTGGCCTCACGCGGGGCGACTGGACACCGCCTCAATCCCCACCGGTGGCAATACCTCAATTAGTGTGCCGTTACATAACGGTACATTACATACAGGTTCGTCGCGCCGGTGACGGAACTGATCGGGAGAGGTTCTGATGATCGACAAGGGTGACCGGATGGCACGCCCGGAATATACTGGGGCACATGGTATTCGCCGGGCGCTCGGTGCGCTGGCGGTTGCGGCGGCGAGTCTGGCCGGGTTCGGGCTCGGCGCCGGGCACGCGGCGGCCGACGCCTGGGTGACCGCACCATGTCAGTGGGCCGGGCAGTCGTTCCGGCAGCACGACACGGTGTACGCGGGCGGATGGGCGTTCGCCTGTCACACAGACGTATTCGGCACACCGCGCTGGGATCGGGGGGCGCGGACCGGACACCGGGACTCCGTCGACAGCCCGGGTGCCGACGCCTACGCCGCCGACGGCTACAGCCTCGGGGCCTGGCAGCCCGGCACCTCCTTCTTCGACTTCTGCGAGGGCGACAACGCACTGATGCCCGGCGCCGACTATATCTACGAGGCGGTCCCTTACAACGGCAGCGTGTTCTGGCGCGCGGCCGGATCTATCAACCAGTGGACCTTCGATCCCGGAGTGCATCACCAGTACAGATTCTGGGAATCGCGAACCTGCACCAACGGACTGGTGGACTGAGGCTGTAGAAGTCGAGTCCGGCCACGACACTCACGCCTGCGCCACGCTCCCGGCATCGTCCGGTGACGGGGTGAGGTCGGAGTATGACCGGCGAGCGCAGGCCCCGGACTCACATCGCCGCGAGATCCGGTGTGCCGGCCATACATTCGATCCTGGTTCCGTCCGGATCGGTCACGTAGACGTTCTGCAGGTCGCCGCCGCCGACCCCGTGGCCGGGCACCGTGGTGAGGGTCTCGGGCCAGGCCTGGCCGCCGGCCCGGCGGGCGATGTCGTACAGCTCGTCGATGGTATCGACGCGAAAAGCCAAGTGGGTGAGGCCGGTCGCGTTCATGGGCCGGCGGACGCCGTCGCCGGTGGCTTGATCATCGGGCCACCACAGCAATTCGATCCGCAGATCGTCGCGGCGCATCATCCGGGAGGTGAACATGCCCGCTCGTTCCATGGTGGCGGCGAACTCGCCGTCGAAGGCGACCGTGAACATCACCTCGAATCCGAGTACCTCGATGTAGAACCGGGTCGACACATCGAGATCCCGGACGCAGATTCCGATGTGCGAGAAGCCCTTCAGAGCCATCGTCGTTCCTCCTGGCGGCGGTGGACCCACCTAGCGGATACAGCTTGTAACTACAGACTGTATCGGCCCGCACCGCCGCCGGGACCGAGATCGACCGGGGATTCGGTGGCGGCCGGACGAGTCAGCAGTGCGGTAACCCTGGTCAACGCCTCGCCGAGTCGCTCGAGGGTGAGATCGTCGCTGGCGCCCGGATCGAGCCTGATCTCGATCTGATACTCGGGCTGCCGGTCCGCCCCGAAGATCGGGACCACGATGAATTCGGCATCGCGCAAACGACTCTCGAGGACATCGGTGATCGATTCCAGAGAGGTCTGGGTGAGCAGGACCGACAGCCGGTGCCCGACCGTCGCCCCCTCCCCCGCGATGTCGGCGGATTCGAGCAGTGCGTCCAGCCGATCGCGCAGCGACTGCACGGATTCGTCGAACCGCCAGACCCCGTAGCCTCGTTTTCTGATGGCGCTCAACACATTCCGATGCCGCTGCATATCCTCGACGGTCATCCGCGGCCTGCTCGCCCGCAGCCACCGGTCGATCGCGTCGGCATCGCGCCAGGCCATCGCCACCGAACCGAACGGTGCGGCGAGCGAAATGCGTTGCCCGACGGCATTCTGCTCATCGGTACTGTGCCCGGCGATGTCGACCACCGTCAATCCGGTCGGTTCGATCCTGCTCAGCGAACAGGCCGCGCCTACCGTGGCGCTCAGATCCTCCAGAGCGTGGCGCCCGATATCGAGCAGCGGGTACTGCGTGCGCAATCCGTGCACGATCGAGAACAGGCCACTGCCCAGCACGTACCGCCGATCCTCACGTCGCGCCACATACCGCCGGCTCTCCAGCTCCGCGAGGACCAGCGCACAGGTCGAGGTGCTGATACCGCAGCCGCGCGCCAGTTCCGAGGACGTCGCACCCTGCGGTGCTGCCGCGAGGCGCTCCAGAACATCGAGCACGCGCCGTGTGGGCGGCGATGCGGATGTTGACGTCACACTCTCCCCCACCTACCCTCCTTCCATATTCTAAAGATGCACTTCCTAATAATAGGAAAGCCTGGATACGGTGTCTAGGGAGGACGACGTGATCAAGACCGCGGTCTGGGGGCCCGGTTCCATGGGCCTGATCGCATTACGTGCGGTCATCGACCACCCGGCGCTCGAACTGTCGGGCCTCGTGGTGCACAGCGATCGGAAGGTCGGCCGCGACGCCGGCCGGCTGTGCGGTATCGACGACATCGGCGTCGTGGCGACGAACGATCCGGGTGCCGTGCTGAGCGGGGATACCGAGGTCGTGGTGTACGCGGCGGCGGCGAACACGCGGCCCGCCGAGGCGATCGCCGACATGGCCTCGATTCTGCGCGCCGGTAAGGACGTCGTCTCGTGTTCGGTTATCCCGCTGGTCTTTCCGGACACGGTCGACGACGCGCTGACCGCTCCCCTGGAGGACGCCTGCGCCGAGGGCGGCACGTCGTTCTTCAACACCGGAATCGCACCCGGCTTCGCCATGGACGTCCTGCCGCTCACGCTGTCGGGTCTGTCGCGCAGCATCGAATCGGTCCGGATCACCGAGATGTTCAACTACGGCACCTATCCCGACGCCGCGGCGGTGTACGAGGTCCTGGGCTTCGGCAAACCGCCCGAGTACCAAGCGTTCGCGGCGACGCCGGGCGTGCTGAGCTTCGGCTGGGGGCCGGTGCTGGACCAACTGGCCGCGGGCCTGGGTGTGCGTGTCGACGGCCTGACCGAACACATCGAACGCCGCGTCGCCGAAACGGGATTCGACACCCCGACGGGCCGGATCGAGGCGGGGACGATCGGCGCGATGCGTTCGATCCTGACCGCCCACGTCGGTGGCTCACCGACGTTCGTGATCGACTACGTCACCCGGATGCACGACGACCTCGCCCCCGACTGGCCGCAACCGCACATCACGATCGAGCCCCACGACTTCGGCTGCCCCGGCGTCAGTGGCCGGGGTCTCTACCGCATCGAGATCGAAGGCTCACCGTCCATGCGCTGCGACCTGGAGATGGCCGAGAACAACGACCACGATTTCGGCGCCCGGGTAGCCGGTTCGACCTTCATGGTCAACGCCATCCCCGCCGTGCGCGCGGCCCAGCCCGGCCTCCTGTCGGTCCTGGACCTCCCCCCGATCCTGGGCACCGGCCTGCTCAAACCCACGCCGACCCCCTCCCCGGACATCCGTCGCCTGGGTACATCCGAGTAGAACATGGTTGTGCCGGGTGGGGATCAACTCCAGATACGTTGTTGCGCGCTGTGCGCTTCCAGCGAACCCGGTACCACCTCGCTGTCGGCGAGGTGGTACGGCTGGAGAATTCCCAGCGCGATCCCCTCGGCATGTTCGAGGAACACATCAATTCCGTCACCCCCGGTCTCCGGGAGCCGTACGTCGGCGACGACGGCGGCCGCCCGGATCTGTGAGCGCATCGCGCCGACCGCGCGATATCCGAGTTCCTGCGCCTGCGGCGCGGAAGCGTAGGGCAGACCGACCACGTCGACCACCCCCGTCTCGCCATTGACGACGAGAGCGAACGGATAGAACGCTCCCTTGTCCGCGAGCCGTTCCTCGGCCATGGTCAGCGCGACGTCCAACAGCCCGTCGAGATCCTCCTGCGCCGACTCCGACACCCTGTCTCGCCACGTCGCCACGATACGACTCCTGTTCTGAGCGTTGAGGACTGGAATATTCGACTACCGGTTGTCACATGCCGCCGACGACGATAGCCTACCGATATTGGGCATCCGACCAAGAAGACTCGGCTGTCCGGCTCGGAGGGGAGAGAATATGGGCCAGGAGAATTCGGGCGATCTCGTTGTCGTGCCCGAGGAACTGCGAGCCACCGCACGAGCGATCAAGAATCTGCTCGGCAACATCTCGACCGGATTCGGTTCGCTGAACCGGGATGTCACGTCATTGCTCGACAACTGGAAGGGTCCGGCCGGATCCTCCTTCGATGTCGCCTGGGGCGAATTACGCAGCGGCGTCAAGGATCTCGTCGAGGCAATCGGCACGATGGAATCGTCCCTCGATCAGACCGCCCGGGAATATCTGGACCAGGACGACGCGGGCGCCGCGGCCATCGACAGGACCATCCGGTCCCTCGGTTCGTCATTGAACCTCTGATGGTTCGTCACAAGGTCGACCTCGAGCAACTGGACTCCGTCATCACTCGGCTCGAGCAGTTCGAAGGCTTCCTCGACGAGCAACTGAACGCGCTGGACCACTCCGCGCGCAAGCTGCACGGCACCTGGCAGGGCGATGCGGCAACGGCCCACCAGCGGGCACACGACAAGCTGATGGCCGCGGCGCGCGAGATTCACGAGGGCATCAAGGACATGCGCCAAGCGGCGCAGAACGCTCATTACAACTACAACACCGCGATTCGAGCCAACGTGCGTAGGTGGCGCGGGGAGGCGTCGTGACCGATCTGGATGTCGATCCTGATCTGTTCTACGAATCTGGGTCCGGGTACGACACCGCCAGTCAGGATGCGTCGAGTGCACTCAAAGCACTCGATACAACGCTGCGGCAGGCAATCAACATGACTGGCGGCGACCCTGGCGGAAAGGAGTGGGGCGCAAAGTATTCCAACACAACGGTCGAAGCCTCGGTCGTCATGGGCGACACGATCCAGGTGCTTGTCCGCATGGCCGCCTTACTGCGCCAAACCGGGGTATCGCACGACCAGTCCGAGGAAGCTTCTCAGATGAACGGACCGGACGCGGACTTGCCCCCTGGCGATCCTGGCGGCGCCACCTATACGATGCGGCCGCCCAAGGACCCGTCCGGCGGATCCAGACCCAAACCTACCGGCTGGGATATCGTCATGCCCGGCGTCACGTGGATAAACGGAGATGTCGCAAAGTTGCGCGACACGTCGGATGCGTGGTCCAAGGCTCACGGCACATACTATGTGCTCGGCAAACGGTTCTCCGATAAAATACAATTGCTCCTGAATTCAACCAGGACTCCTGAACTGACAGATATCCAGGAAATCAATAGCACGATCCTCGATGCGCTGTCGATCCTGGCGGATGCGACGAACCAGCAGGCGGGCGGCATCGATGGATACGCAGAGGAACTGAACACGGCGCAGCAGGGTATTGAATTTTATCTGAATTTGCAGGTCGTCGTACAGTCGATCAATGTCCTCGGAAGCGTCGCCAGCGGAGGAACCGTCACCAGGGTTGCCGCCGAGCTTGCCGAGGCCGAAGTCGACAACGCGCGCGAGGCCATTCAAAAGTATCTTGACAACCTTGCCGACGCCCGCCGCGTCACAATGAATGTTCTGGACGCAGTCTCCTTGACAGCCACCGGCGATCTTCGAGATAGAATATATCCGCTACTGCAGAGACTGCCGGAAAGCCAACCTCCGACCAAAGCCGAGAAGATGCGTGAGAACCGGCTACGAGGCGCACGAGCAGAAGCCAGAGCGGGGATCGATCCAACGAAGAAGAAGACGTCTATAATATCTCGCAGCGGCGCCAAGAACAGAATACCGGATGATATCGATCGAGAAAGCAAAACACTAACAGAAGTCAAGAACGTCAACTATCAAGCTTATACCAGTCAGATAGACGACTTCTACCAGTACACACAGACGAACGGCTATAAGTTCAACCTGATAGTGGACGCCGGCACGAAACTCGATCCGAAAATAGAGAATCTTGCTCAGCAAGGTAAAATAAACGTCGTCAGAATGGACCTGAGTAGTTGAGCAACGATATCGATCTATCGAAGCAAATTGTCAGCGACTACAGGCAGGCCGGTGGATACGGCGAAAAGATCTACGATCTACCGCACGATAATAACCGAACGAAGGAGTCGATAGCGGTACTCGCCGAATGGCTCATCGAACTCGAAGAGCGCTGGCCCGGCGAGGAAACCGAAGCCAGGGCCACGGCACGCATTCTGCTCATAGAAGCGCTCGACTGCCGGCAAGCCCGCAAGTCCGCCGCGATCCCCGCACTGCTTTCCCAATTCGAACTCGACAAGACGATGAGCCTCGACACACGATGGTCGGCAGGGAACTCTCTATACAAGATCCCCGCCGACGACGCCTACTTCGACAACATGGTCCGGGTCGCCCAGAATCGCACGCTGGGACCGGCCCGGCAGATGGTCGTGAACTGGCTCTGGAAATCCCAGCGCAAGGACGAAGCCTCCGCGGTAGCCCTCAGCCAACTCGATGACGAATCCGTCCAGGGCCACGCCCTCGAAGCCCTTGCCCGGCTGCGGACACAAGGAATTCGCGACCAGGTGGAGCCCTTCCTGTCCTCGAAAAACCGCTGGCACCGACGCTGCGCCCGCAGCATCCTCGACCACCTGACCGACTGACTGCCCCGGCAGCGAGTTCCGGCCTGCTCGACAATCCCGAGCAGACGCTGGGATCCCGCCTACTCCCCGGTTTCGACCGGCGTGATGTGTGCGGCGACGCTGCCGCTGGCCTTGTCCGCGTTGTCGACCGGATCGCCCACTCCCCACGGCACCGAGAGCTGTGTCGTTTCGTTCGGCGGTGTCACCTCGAGATGCGTCGGGATCCACAGCGACGCGGTCTCGCCCGCGGGAGCGCTGCCCGACGGGTCTATGTAGTAGATGGTGCTGTGCGCGCTGGCGCCCGGGGCCAGCGTCACGGAGGCGGGCGTGCCCGTGCGGGGAAGCGAGTAAGGAGCGCCGGGGCCGATCAGGTCGACACCGGGGAAGCCGGACATGACGCAGGCGTGCGCCGAGTTGTTGGTGAAAATCAGCGGCAGGTTGTAGTGGATGCCCGCCGCACCCAGTTCACCTTGCTCGTTCACCTGGACCTGCGCTTGCGAGCCCAGCCGCGCCGAGAGA
The DNA here is from genome assembly GCF_019038435.1 of Nocardia alni. GTDB lineage: Bacteria > Actinomycetota > Actinomycetes > Mycobacteriales > Mycobacteriaceae > Nocardia > Nocardia alni. Next base: position 648 of record NZ_JAGPOX010000073.1, on the reverse strand, counting down.
TCCCCGGTGTGGCAGCGCGCGAGGTCGGCCTGAACCGGCGCAACGGACTGCGCGGGCTGCGCGTTCGACGCCGACGACGTCGCCACAGCCGCGGTGCTGGGCGCGGAACTGCTGGTCCCCTGGCACGCCGAGATGGACACCGATAGTCCCGCCGCCGCAACAGCCGCACCGACCATCTTCCCGTACTTCACGCCGTACTCCCATCGCATTCCGCACGAGGGACTCGCCGCCCCCGCGCACATTTTTCCTTGACCGGTCTCCGCGGTCCCAGCCCGCTCGCAGGTGAAGCATAGGGAACGGACTGCACAGCAACCAGATTCAGGGGGCGTATACGTTGCGGCACAGCAGTTGGTTCGGACCCGCGCGAATTCCTCCGGACGCCTGGTGGAAAACGCTTCCGCTGTCGTGCCCTCGATCTGCCGGGCCGTGGTCATCAGCTCGACCGACCCTGGCAGACCACGTCGCGGACCACCCAGGTGTCGGCTTCCGGAGAGGATCCACTCGACCCGGCCCGGTGTATTCGTCACGCGAGTGAGCATGATGTGGACATGGGCAGCCGGGTACTTGCGATCGATCTGGGGAAGACGGGGTGTCGCGTGTCGTTGCGGATCGGCGGGCGCGAGCGGGCCAGTGCACAGGGTGCGGGGG
>NZ_JAGPOX010000072.1 GCF_019038435.1 Nocardia alni | reverse complement strand
GCCCGGGACGAAGAACGTGGCGTGCGAGGGCGCACTGACGTTGTTCGTGGTGACGGTCGCCGCCACGTGGCCGGGCCCGGTGTTCTGGTAGAGGGCGTACAGAATGCTGCCGTAGATGCCCGCGACAACGTTCACCCGCCACTGGCCGACCGCGCCTGTGTCCAGGTTGCGCCACGCCACGGTGGTCAAGACGTTGCACAGCGGCGCCAGCGGATATGCGCCGGAACCTACGCCATTGATGGGCTGGGCCTGGACGTTCATAACCGCCCGGCCCGGATAGTCGGGGCTGGTATCGGCCCACACTCGGATATTTCCCACGCACAGTCCGCCATAGAACAGGCTCTGTGTCTGCGGGAATTGGACTGTGTCTGCGCCTGCGACGGTGGACGACGCGATCGCGGTCGCAGCCCCGAGGGACGCGAGCAGGACGGCGGCGATGCGGGCGGGCTTCGGCATCCTCACGCGGGTGATGATAGGGGAAATTCGCGGTAACGCGACTCCTGTGAATCAGCGCGTTCCGATGCAATGCATTTCGTATGGAACGATGGGCGCCATGCGCATCGCGAACCATGTCGTCGAGCTGATCGGCAATACTCCGCTCGTTCGCTTGAATTCCGTGGTGGGGCCCGACTCCGGCTTGGTGGCCGCCAAGGTCGAGTACCTGAACCCGGGTGGTAGCTCCAAGGATCGCATCGCGGTCAGAATGATCGACGCCGCCGAGGAACAGGGGCTGCTGAAAAAGGGCGGCACCATCGTGGAGCCGACGTCCGGCAATACCGGTGTGGGCCTCGCGCTGGTCGCGCAGCAGCGCGGGTACAAGTGCGTGTTCGTGTGCCCGGACAAGGTGAGCGAGGACAAGCGGAACGTGTTGCGCGCCTACGGCGCCGAGGTCGTGGTGTGCCCGACCGCCGTGGCGCCGGAACATCCGGACAGCTACTACCAGACCTCCGATCGCCTGGTCCGGGAGATCCCGGGCGCGTGGAAGCCGGATCAGTACTCGAATCCGGGCGGCCCGCTGAGCCATTACGAGACAACCGGTCCGGAGATCTGGCGCGACACCGAGGGCACGGTCACGCATTTCGTCGCGGGCGTAGGCACTGGCGGCACCATCACCGGCACGGGCCGTTACCTCAAGGAGGTTTCGGGCGGCAAGGTCAAGATCATCGGTGCGGATCCGGAGGGTTCGGTGTACTCCGGCGGTACCGGGCGGCCGTATCTGGTCGAGGGCGTCGGCGAGGATTTCTGGCCCAGCGCCTACGACCCGGCGATCCCGGACGAGATCATCGCGGTCTCCGATGCCGACTCCTTCGATATGACCCGCCGCCTGGCCCGCGAGGAGGGCCTGCTGGTCGGCGGCTCGTGCGGAATGGCCGTGGTGGCCGCGTTGCGGGTGGCCGAGCGCGATCCGAACGCTGTCGTCGTGGTGCTGCTGCCCGACGGCGGCCGCGGCTATCTGTCCAAGATCTTCAACGACCAGTGGATGAGCTCCTACGGCTTCCTGCGCACCCGCCTGGACGGCAGCACCCCCGAGCCGACGGTCGGCGACGTGCTGCGCGGCAAGTCCGGCGCGCTGCCCGATCTGGTGCACACCCATCCTCAGGAGACGCTGCGCGACGCCATCGAGATCCTGCGCGAGTACGGCGTGTCCCAGATGCCCGTGGTGGGCGCCGAACCGCCGGTGATGGCGGGCGAGGTGGCCGGCAGCGTGAGCGAGCGGGATCTGCTGTCCGCGGTGTTCGAGGGCCGTGCCCATCTGGCCGATCCGGTGTCCAAACATATGAGCCCGTCGTTCCCGCTGATCGGCGCGGGCGAGCCGGTGTCGGCGGTGACCAAGGAACTCGAATCCACCGACGCGCTGATGGTGGTCGAGGACGGTAAGCCGATCGGCGTGATCACCCGGCACGATCTGCTCGGATTCCTGACCAAGTCCGGAATCCCGGGCGTGCACTGAGCGCGGTCTCCGACCGATAGCTGAACGGATGCTGTTCCCCCTGGGTGGTGCCCAGGGGGCGATCGCACGACCTCGGTCCGGCCGCTGTCGGTGCCGTGGCTCGAGTCGCCGAGGTTTACCGCCGGAGTGGGCGGGTATTTAACGGTTCGGTGACGCCGCAAAGGGGTGGGGTCCGGCTTCGTTACCAAACGGTGTCCAAACCGTCCGAAAAAGCGGACAAAATGGACTCCGATGTTGCGACACGCTAACTTTTTCTGTGATCCGGCTCACTTATAGCTATCAAGCAGACGCCCCGCTCAGAGGGTTGTCGCCGGTACCCATTGCGCATGAAAGAGTGCTGCAGCGCCTTTCGTTAACCTTCGGTTCAGACTCTGTTAACCTAGCGCAATCATCCTGTGACCTCGTTGGTTAACCAGACTTCGAGTCTGGATTACACGAGGAGTTGTCAACGCCCATGCGGAATGCGGTAGCGAATGCAGTGCCTCCGGGCGCCGTGGCCGTGCTGTGCGCCGCCGGGGGCATGAGAGCACATCGCCGGTGCACGGGTTCACCACCCGGCAACAGCTGAGTCGCGTCGTATCGGCGGGGAGTCGAATCTTTCGCCGCACAGTCCATCGGTAGACCACGCAGGGACGAGCCCACTGGCAGTGGGTCGGTTCCCTATCGCGTGCTGCCTACCGCAGGCCACATCGGCCCGGAATCAGAGTAGGAACCACGTCGAAATGTCGATCAAGAGCAGTAGAACCAAGGCGGTCGCGCGGACCGCCGGATCCGCGACCTTGGCCCTGGCCGCTCTCGCCGCGATCACCTCCGCGGGTGGCGAGCATGCCAATGCGGTCAAGCCGGCGGCCCTGGCCAGCACGATCGCCCAGGAAACCACTGCGACCCCCGCTGTCCCGGTGCCCCCGGCCTTGCAGCACGTCGCGAAGCAGGCCGAGAAGCAGGCGGCGGCCCCGGTTCCGGCGCCGATGCCCGCGCCGAAGGCCCTGGCGCAGCCCGCGCCGCCCCCCGCGCCCGCGCCGGTGATCTACCCGAACACTCTGGACGGCTGGATTCGCCAGTCCCTGGACATCATGGCCGCGCACGGCATCCCGGGCAGCTACGACGGCATCTACCGCAACATTATTCGCGAGTCCAGCGGTAACCCGGGGGCCATCAACCTGTACGACTCCAATGCCGCGATGGGTATCCCGTCCAAGGGATTGCTGCAGGTCATCGACCCGACCTTCAACGCGTATCACGTCTCGGGCACCTCGTGGAATATCTGGGACCCGGTCGCCAACATCGTCGCAGCCTGCAATTACGCCGCGAACCGTTACGGCTCTATGGATAACGTCGATTCTGCATACTGACCGGTCTTTTTTAACTTTCTGGTTGAATCGGCAATATCAACGCAAATAGTGGATTCGTTCGATTGCCTCGGGGTATAAACAGCATAGGGATTTTCGGCATACGGCCGGGGAGCGGTGTGAGGGGATGGTCTGTTTGAGCATGTGGCTGCCGTATGCGGCACTCGGGTTGGTAATCGCCGTCGTCGCCGCTGTGCTCGGCCGGGTCGTAATGTCCCCGATCGCGCATTGCCTCGGTCCCGTGCACGGCCCCATGCTGGCGCGTTTCGCCGCCGTGCTGATCTGGGGCGTCGGCCTCGTCGCGGCGCTGGCCCGGATCGGCGTGCCCACCTCGGTGACCGTGCCGATCCTGAGTACCGTGCTGATCATCGTCGGGGGCACGCTCGTGCTGCTGATCGCCGGAGGTCTGTCACGACCTGTGCGGCAGCCTCGGCTGCACGTGGTGGAGCGTGCGACGGAACGGGCGGGCGATCGCGACGATATGCCTGAAATACTCGAACGCGATGTTCTTCGGGATGGCAGTCGGAGCAACCCTCGGGCATATTCGTAAGTATTGAAAGGTTTCGGTGCGGTCCTCGGCGCCGCGTCGAAGTATGTCGTCAGCGAAATGCTTTGGCGCCGGTGAGCGCCTCGCCCAGTACCAGCTGGTGTACCTCGGCGGTGCCCTCGTAGGTGAGCACCGACTCGAGATTGTTCGCGTGCCGTAATACCGGGTAGTCCAGAGTGATGCCGTTCGCGCCGAGGATGGTGCGGCACTGCCGGGCGATGGCCAGGGCCTCTCGGGTGCTGTTGAGCTTGCCCGCGCTCACCTGTTCCGGGCGCACCTCGCCGCGGTCCTTCAATCGGCCCAGGTGCAGCGCCAGCAACTCGCCCTTGCCGAGTTCTACCGCCATATCCGCGAGTTTGGCCTGGGTCAGCTGATAGGCGGCCAGCGGCTTGTCGAACACCTCGCGGGTGCGCGCGTAGTCGATGGCGGCGGCCAGACAGTCACGCGCGGCGCCGAGTGCGCCGAACACGATGCCGAATCGGGCCTCGGACAGGCAGCCCAGCGGCGCGGACAGGCCCTTGCCCTCGGGCAGCAGCGCGTCACCGGGCAGCCGCACACCGTCCAGATCCAGCTCCGCGGTAATCGAGGCGCGCAACGACAATTTGCGATGCATCTCACGTGCGGTGAATCCGGGCGTGCCCGCAGGCACCAGGAAACCCCGGATGCCCTCCTCGGTGCGGGCCCACACCACCGCGACGTCGGCCACCGAGCCGTTGGTGATCCACATCTTCGCGCCGTTCACTATCCAATCCGCGCCGTCGCGCACCGCGCGCGTGCGCATCCCGCCCGGATTGGAGCCGAAATCGGGTTCGGTCAGTCCGAAACAGCCGATCACCCGCCCGGCCGCCATATCCGGCAGCCAGTGCCGTTTCTGCTCCTCGGAGCCGTAGTGGTGAATGGCGGTCATGGCCAGCGAGCCCTGCACCGACACCATGCTGCGCACCCCCGAGTCCACCGCCTCGAGCTCCAGGCATGCCAGCCCGTACTCGGTCGCCGACGTGCCCGCGCAGCCGTAGCCGTCGAGATGCATGCCGAGCAGGCCGAGCTTGCCCAGTTCGGGAGCCAGCTCCCGCGCCGGGAACGTGCCCTCCTCGAACCAGTCCGCGATATGAGGCCGCAGCCGCTGGTCGCCGAACTGCCGCACAGCCTGCCGAATCTCACGCTCCTGGTCGCTGAGCAGGGAATCTATCGCGAACAGCTCGTCTACGGTCACCATGGGTCCACAGTAGGGCCTGGCCCGGGTGGTCATCGAGATGTCAGGGGCTTGCGGGGTGGTCGTCGGACCTGTCGCGGGAACGTGCCGGACCTCACGCGTCGCATGTCGGCGCCGCCTCCTAGGCTGGGGGTCATGACCGATGACCAGCTGGGTTTCTCCACCCGGGCCATACACGCCGGGTTCGATCCCGATCCGCTGACCGGTGCGGTGAACGTGCCGATCTACGCGAGTTCCACCTTCGCCCAGGACGGTGTCGGCGGGCTGCGCGGCGGGTTCGAGTACGCCCGCACCGGCAATCCGACCCGCACCGCGCTGGAGGCCAATCTGGCGGCCCTGGAATCGGGGCGTTACGGCCGCGCCTTCGCGTCCGGGATGGCGGCCACCGACTGTGCGCTGCGCGCGACGCTGCGGCCGGGCGATCATCTGGTCATCCCGAACGACGCCTACGGCGGCACGTTCCGCCTGATCGACAAGGTGTTCACGCAGTGGGGCATCGAGTACTCGGTGGCCAAGGTGTCCGATCCGGATTCGGTGCGTAATGCCCTGCGCCCCAATACCAAACTGGTCTGGGTGGAGACACCCACCAACCCGCTGCTGAATATCGCCGATATCGCCGCGCTGGCCGATATCGCGCACGGCGCCGGCGCGAAACTGGTCGTGGACAACACCTTCGCCACGCCGTATCTGCAACAGCCGCTGCTGCTGGGTGCCGATATCGTGACGCATTCCACCACCAAATACCTGGGCGGGCATTCGGATGTCGTCGGCGGCGCGCTGATCACCGACGATCCCGAACTCGACGCCGCGTTCGCATTCCTACAGAACGGCGCGGGCGCGGTCCCCGGCCCGACCGACGCGTTCCTGACCCTGCGCGGCATCAAAACCCTTGCGGTGCGCATGGATCGGCATTGCGACAACGCCGCGATGATCGCCGAACACCTGACCGGGCACGCGGCCATCTCCCAGGTCATCTACCCGGGCCTGGGGCAGCACCCCGGCCACGCGGTGGCGCAGAAGCAGATGCGCCGCTTCGGCGGCATGATCTCGGTGCGGCTGCAGGGCGGTCGTCAGGCCGCGCTCGACTTCTGCTCGCGCACAAAGGTATTCACCCTAGCCGAATCCCTCGGCGGAGTGGAGTCCCTGATCGAGCATCCGGGCGCGATGACACACGCCTCCACCGAGGGCTCGGAGCTGGAGGTTCCGGCGGATCTGGTCCGGCTCTCGGTCGGCATCGAGGACGTCAGCGACCTACTGGCCGATATCGAACAAGCGCTGGGCTGAACAGTCCCACCAGGTTGCGTGCGGGAAAGACTGACTCGACTGAGCACACCAAGTGAGCACTGAGCAAGGGATATCTCGCCTGTTCAGTGCCCATACGGTGTGCTCAGTCGGCACAAAGAGTGCATATCGTCGCTGCGGACGGCTTCCCGGGGCGCCCCCTGCCGGGATCGGCGGGGGGCGACGAGCGGGAGTCAGCTGTGGTAGGGCTCCGCGCTGACCAGGGTCACCTTCATGATGTTGCCATTGGGGAGGGAGTACTCCCGGGTCTCGCCCACCTTGGCGTCGATGAGCGCGCCGCCGAGGGGAGAGTTGGGTGAGTAGGTCTCCAGGTCGGTGCGGCCCAGGCCCTCCTCACGGGTGGCGATGAGGAACGTTTCGGTATCGGTCTCGTCGCCGTTGTAGTACACCTTGACGACCGAGCCCGGTAGGGCCACGCCCGACTTGGTGGGTGCGATGCCGACCTTGGCGTTGTTCAGCAGTTCCTGCAGCTGGCGGATGCGGGCCTCCTGCTGACCCTGCTCCTCGCGCGCCGCGTGGTAGCCGCCGTTCTCCTTGAGGTCGCCCTCTTCGCGGCGCTCGTTGATTTCGGCCGCGATGACCGGACGGTTGGCAATGAGCGCGTCGAGTTCGCCCTTGAGCCTCTCATGCGACTCCGGTGTCAGCCAGGTCACTTGCGTCTCAGTCATCTCGATCACTCCCTAGTAGTTGTTCCCGGCGAACCGGGATTCCCATATACCCGCGGCCGCACGCGCCCCACGTGGGCGTGAACGGCAACAGTGGACGGCTAGAGCGATCCCTTGGGGAGCCCTGTTCCCTTTCGGCATTGTGTGCCCGGGAACCGACAGCGCTGGCCGCCAATGCAGCAAACACGGCTCCGAGCGTTCGGAACCGTGTATCGCATCATTTTAGCATGATTTACAAAGATGCAGGTCGGAGCGGTGATTGCGAGTCGTTTCGCCTGGAAGGCCCGGATCAACCCGCCCGTAGATACGGCGGGATCACCGCACTGCATCCGTAGACATCGCTCGCGGACGGGCGCGCCACGCTGCGCACGATGACCTTCATCTCGACAGTTCCGCTGGTCGAGGGCGGAATCAGGACCTCGCGGCGGCCGACCTCGCCGCCGTCCTTGTCCATCGCCCGCACGAAACAGACCGCGGGTCGCAGGGGATGGGCGCGGGTCACCTTGAAATGGGCCTGGACGGTTGAATCGTTGACGACCGTATAGCCCAGTTGTTCGGGGTCGATGTCCTTGGGCCCGAGGTTCTTGTAGCCGACGTACGCGATGATCAGGCCGAGTACGACCACACCCACGCTCAGGACCGGCAAGATCCACCGCGGCGTGCGGCGTGAGCGGGCCCCGTAGCGATCGCCGAGATCCGGGCGGTCAGCTGTTTCGGACCGGTCGGTCGCCGGTGCGGCCTCACTCATTCTGCTCGCTCCTGTACATGATCGGCGCGCCGCCTGCGTTCGCGGCACGCGCCCTGGCGCATGTGCGCCCACTCGATCGTGCCCCATGCGCGGGCGGAGCCATGACCCAGGTCGCCCTCGCCGCGCCCGGCGGTCTGCTGTCGTGCGTCTTCGCGGGCGCGACCGGCGCGATACGGGGGCGGCGCGGAACAAAGGAGAGCTGGATGGAACTATATGGAGAGAGATCTGATATCCCCTGCCCACATGGCGGTGGCGAGCAATCGAGGTGAGACGGTGAGCAGTGAGGTGAGCCATACCGTGAGGGGAGCGCAGCGGACCGAACCATCAGCTCAGCGCGCTCCGCGCACGGCCGAGCCGAGCACCGGCGAGGCTCGGTCGTGAGCGGTTTTCGTCTCATGGCCGTACATGCCCACCCCGACGACGAGTCCAGCAAGGGCGCCGCGACGACGGCGAAGTACGCCGCGGAGGGCGACGACGTTCTCGTCGTGAGCCTGACCGGCGGCGAGCGGGGGTCGATCCTCAATCCGGCGATGGACGTGCCGGGCATCCTGGATCGCATCAACGATGTGCGGCGTGAGGAGATGGCCGAGGCCGCCAAGGCGCTGGGAGTGCGGCACAAGTGGCTGGGTTTCGTGGATTCGGGTCTGCCGGAGGGCGATCCGCTGCCGCCGCTGCCGGAGGGCAGCTTCGGGCTGGTACCGCTCGACGAGGCCACCGAGGCGCTGGTGCGCGTGGTGCGTGAGTTCAAACCGCACGTGATCACCACCTATGACGAGAACGGCGGCTACCCGCACCCGGATCACATCATGTGCCACAAGGTGTCGATGGCCGCGTACGAGACGGCCGGTGATCCATCGAAGTTCCCCGATGCCGGCGCGCCGTGGACACCGTTGAAGCTGTACTACGACCACGGTTTCAGCATCCAGCGGATCGAGGTCTTCGCCGAGGAGTACGAGCGCATCGGCGAGCCGTTCCCCATGCAGGAGTGGCTGGATCGAGTTCGCAAGATGGCCGCCGAGCGCGGCGATCGGATGAGCCGGGTGACCACGCAGATCGAATGCTCCAAGTACTTCCCCCAGCGTGACGACGCCCTGCGCGCGCACGCCACACAGATCGACCCGAACGGCGCGTTCTTCGCGATACCGATGGATATGCAACAGAGACTCTGGCCGACCGAGGAATTCGAGTTGGCCAAGACACGGGTGCGTACCGAGATACCGGAGACGGACCTGTTCGCCGGTATCGATTCGGCCGGAGAAGCAGACCCGCAGATCGAGGTGACACACCGATGATTCTCACCATCCTCGCGCAAGGCAGCACCACCAACCCGACGGGCCCGGAGTTCGGCAAGGCGTCCCCGATGGGCCTGGTCATCGTCCTGATCCTGCTGGCCGGTACGGTCCTGCTGATCCGTTCGATGAACAAGCACATCAAGGGGTTGCCCGCGACGTTCTCCCCGGAACATCCGGAGGCGGATCAGGCCGCCGACGAGGGCACCGACCCCGGTGTCGCGGAGTCGGACGAGACCGATTCCGGCGCGCCGGACGCCGATAAGGTGACGACCGCGAAATCGCCGAAGTCCGATGCCACGAACTCCGAACCACCGGGCACAGCCTGAGCCGTACACGTTCGAAGGCCGCCTCCGCCGAAAGGTGGAGGCGGCCTTCGATTTTAACCGGTCCGGTCGAAGACGGTACGGCGCCGCTCTAGCGGTTCGAACTACCAGGCCGAGGGCATGCCGAGTCCTCGGAGGTGCGCGGCACGGTAGGTGTGTTCGCGCTACCCGCGGGCGCTGCGGGAACCCCGGGTGTCGAATTCACGTGGCGGTTCAGAACGGCCGCTCGTGGTGGCGATGGCGACAGATATCGCAATCGCAGTCGAAATAGCCGATTCCGGCGCTGCCGTGGGCGCCGCGGCGCTCGGCGTCCTCGAGATCGGCGTACCAGGGGCGGCGGGCCGCGCCGGGTGATGTCATGTTTCCCATGGGGGAGAAATACCCAATTCGGACGGCTCGGGAGTTACGGTTTCGGCACGCATGGCGGGTGATGCGCGCTAGCGTCTACAGATGTATGTCGCGCCTGGGCTCACGGGTGTCTGCGCGCCCAGGATGGGGGCTTGCGTGTTGACGGCACGGTGACCGGGAGGGGTGCGGACCCGCCCGAGATGAACCGGTTTCGCACAGCTGATGAATAGGTCTGAACCTCTTGGTCGAGACCATATTTCGATCCTGCTCAACGCCTCTCGGCAGTGGCACTATGGGCTCGATACGGGTTGGATCGAATGGTGATGAGGCAGCGGAAATGACCGATGTGAGCACCCGCCGCAGGGAGCGCGGATCCCGAGGGCAGGTGCGCCGGATCAACAGCTGGTTGATCGGCACGGCCATCGTTCTGGGACTGTTCCAGCTGTTCCTGCTGCCGCTGTTCCTGCTGCCGCGCGGCACGACGTGGGGCTGGACGCTGGCGGCCCCGGTTCTGCTGACCACGCCGTTCTGGTCGCTGATCCACGAGGCCATCCACGGCACCCTGATCACCCGGCGCGCGACGAACGACGTCTACGGGCGCGTACTCGCGGTCCTGTACGGCTCCCCGTTCGCGATGCTGAAGTCCGGGCACCTGCTGCATCATCGGTACAGCCGCACGCGTGAGCGCGCCGAGATCTACGACCCGGCGGCATCCAGTTGGACGAAGGCGGCGCCCGGATACTTCGCGCGGCTGTGTGGCGGCCTGTATCTGCTCGAGGTCGTCGCGGTGCTGGTGGCCGCGCTGCCCGTGGCGGTGGTGCGCGCGCTGGGCCGGCGCCTGGACGCGCCGGATTCGGTCGCCGGTCTGCTGTTCGACCGGATCGCGCAGGCCAGAGTGCTGGGACAGTTCCGCACCGACGCCGCCGCCATCGTTGTGCTGTACGTCGCCGCGTTCGTGGCCTACGGCCCGCACGGCTGGATGTTGCTGCTGGCGCTCGCCGGCCGGGCGGTGATCATCTCCCTGTCCGACAATGCCTACCACTACGGCACCGATCTGGACGCACCGCTGGAGGCGATGAACCTGCGCCTGTCCCACGGCCTGGAACGCTTCGCGCTCAGCTTCAACCTGCATGGCGTGCACCACCGCCACCCGGGCCTGCGCTGGTACGAACTACGCGAGAAGTTCCTCGATGAGGGCGGCCAGTACAACCTCGGCTTCGCCACCGCCGTAGCGCGGCAGCTTCGCGGCCCCATCGGGCTCGGCTGAGCTTCTCACCGCTCGCGAATCCGGGGGAGCGCGGGGCTGTCCAGGCGCAGCCGTGCCGGATCGTCCGGATCGATCCGCCGACGTCGGAAATTCCACCCCCTTATCAGGCGGCGCCTCGTCCGGCCCATAGCTTTTTCCCACCTGTATCGCGCGCAAGTATTCCCGGCGCTGACAACACCCCGGACACCCGCGCGCGGACGAGCCGCACGAAGAGTTCACATTCGGGAAACACGGCCGGCGGTCGAGGCAATTCTGGGGGATCTACCAGGGCGAATCTTCGCGGAAGTTAGTCGTTATTCTTAATTTGAATATTCGAGCATCGGTCGTGTGGTACTTATTCATCGGACCATTCGGCTTCCTAGCAGGTCAGGGGCCTTGATTGCAAGCGGTTTCATTCAGCGCAAACCTGAGTGGTGTTCGCCACAACCTCAATCGCGGTCGGCTGTATGAGGTCATAGACTCTGTACTCGAGGATCGCCGGGATGGTCGCGTAGTAGATACTCTCGGCGGGTTCGTCCGAGCTCGAGGATGTGGGTGTGAGACAGTTTCCGGTAGTCGTCATTGCGGTTTTGATGAGTTGCGCATTGTTGAGCGGTCAGCCCGCGCGGGCCGACAACGGCCCGGCAGCGCCATCGTTACCGGGAAATCCAGGCCCTTCGCCATTACAGAAATGGATCGACAGCACGATACCAGCGCCGCAGAATCTCGGCGGTGATACACAGACGGCGCAGACGGCATTGTGGCGTGGGGTGCTGTCGCCACAGACGGGGGATCCGATCTTCGACGCCTGGCCTGCCGATCTGGGCGCCCTGCACCCGGGCCAGATCATCGAAGCGCGTGATGTCACGGCCACCGCGGCGACACGCATGGCGGTACCGATCCGCCAAGCCGTGCTGTTGAAGTTCCGGTCCACCTCGGCGTCGGGCGCACCCTCCTTCGGCACCGCCACCTTGATCATCCCGGCGGCCCAGTGGGCCGGGCCCGGTCCGCGGCCGGTCGAAGTGAACGCGCTGCCGATCAACTCTCTCGGTTCGCACTGCACCCCGGGTTTCCAGCTGTCGCACGGCCTGTTCGACCGGCCCAATACCGATCTCAGCACTTTCCTGCCGTCGGTCTGGCTGGCGCTCGGTCAGGGGCACGCGGTCCTGGTTCCCGACCACGAGGGTCCGCTGATGGCATATGCCGAGCCGAACGTCGCCGGACATGTGATGCTCGATTCCATTCGCGCACTGCGGAATTACCTGCCCGCCGAGTTCGGCGCCAGCCGGTACGTGGCCGAGGGCTACTCGGGCGGGGCGATCGCGTCGTACGCGGCGGCCATGCTGCTCGACGAGTACGCGCCGGAACTGTCGGGTGTGCTGACCGGAGTCGCGTCGGGCGGACTGGTCACCGACTACCGAGATGTCGCGCACCGGTTCAACGGCAATATCGCGTCCGGAATCCTGCTGTCGGTGACGCTGGCGATAGCGCGCGAACATCCCGAGATGCTGCGGTACATGAACCATCTGGCGCAGTGGGTGGCGACGTCTCCGGTCCGGGACATCTGCGGCGACGCCGATGGGCCGCTCGGCGTGGTCGGAATCCCGGTCGACGTCGCGGCGGAGATCAACGACCCGCTGGACAGCCCGATCGCCGAACAGATGTACGGCACATTGGATTTGACCGGACGGAAATCCGGCGCACCGCTGTACATCTATCACGGCTCGATCGACCCCTGGATTCCGCTCGAGGACGCCGAGCGCATGTACGGCCAACAATGCAGCCGTGGCGTTCCGGCTGTCTTCCGCGTCGTGCCCGGCGAGCATCTGATCGGTTATGTCACCGGTTATCCTGGGCTCAGCGATTGGATCAACGCCCGGTTGCGCGGCGAACCGGCGCCCAGTGAATGTCATGTGCCGCATTAGTTCGATATCCAACCGGCGTCTCGATGATAAACGAGGATGAAAAGATTTGAGATCGCTTCTAGCGCTTCTATGTACATTGCTCATCGGTGGAGTGGCGGTCGCCGCGCGGGCCGATGCGGCGCCTCCGGATAATTCCGGATCGCCACCGCCGGCAGTGGGTAATCCAGCGCCCTCCCCGTTGCAATCGTGGATCGATAACGCAATTCCGCCGCCGCCGGCCACGGCGACGCATGAGGCGGGAGGGGCTTCGGCGCTGTGGCGGGCGATATTGCCTTCCCCCGCCGGCGATCCGGTATTCGACGCCTGGCCCGACAATCTCGCCGCGGCGAGTCCGGGACAGCCGCTCGAATCGCGCGACGTGACGGCGATGGCGGCCTCCATCATCCAGGCCCCGATCGCGCACGCGACGCTGATGAAGTTCCGGTCCACCTCGGTCTCGGGCGAGGCATCCTTCGGCACGGCGACAATGCTCGTCCCCGCCGTTGCGTGGAACGGGCCGGGTCCGCGGCCGGTGGAAGTGGACACCATGCCGATCAACGCACTCGGGTTGCACTGCACCCCCGGCTATACGATCGCGCACGGAGTCCGCGACAACAGCGACATCAACGTCTTCCTCCCGGATGTCGCGTCGGAGCTGAACAAGGGACACGCGGTTCTCGTGCCCGATCACGAGGGCCCTCGGATGTCCTATGCCGAGCCGACCGTCGCGGGGCACGTCACCCTGGATTCGATCCGGGCTGTCCGCTCCCTGTTCCCGAATGAATTCCGGGGTAGTCGGTTCGCCGTCGTCGGTTATTCGGGCGGTGCGATCGCATCGTATGCGACCTCGATGCTGATGCACGAATACGCACCGGAGCTGGCGGGCGTACTGGTGGGTGCGTCCATGGGTGGATTGGTGACCGACTACGGCGCGGTCGCGCGGGTGTTCAACGGGCACAGCGCATCCGGAATTCTGCTGGCGGTGGCACTGGCGATGGCGCGCGAACATCCCGAGATGCTGCAGTACATGAACCATCTCGCGCAGTGGGTGGCGACATCGCCGATACGGGATGTCTGCGGCGATGCCGACGGTCCGCTCGGCGCGGTGGGAATTCCGATCGATGTCGCGGCGAATATCGACCACCCGCTCGACAGTCGTATCGCCGGTGAAATCGAGCGGGCGACGAACCTGACCGATCGCAAATCCGCTGTGCCGCTCTACATTTACCACGGGGATAACGATTTCTGGATTCCCATCCAGGGGCCGCAGCAGGTGTACCGGAGGCAGTGCGGTCTCGGCGTTCCGGCCGAGTTCCGCACTGTACCGGGTGATCATTTGTCCGCGATGGTCAACGGAGCCGGTGGCTCCATCAACTGGATCGACGCCAGGCTACGCGGGGAACCCGCGCCGGACGAGTGCCCCGTGCTCCATTAGCCTCGATCCTTCGCCGGCCCGCTGGGACCTCGGACTGCGGGGTCGAGGTCCCATCAGGCCGGTGCGGCCGGGCTGGCCCGGGCGATGAGGTGTTCCATCAGGGTGAGAAGCACTGCCTTGCAGGAGTTTCGGTCCCGAGCATCGCAGAAGACGATCGGGGTGCGGTCGTCCAGATCCAGTGCGTCGCGCACCTCGACATCGGTGTAGAGCGGCGCTCGCTCGAAGCAGTTCACCGCCACGGTGAACGTGATGCCTCGACTTTCGAAGAAATCTATTGCCGCGAAAGCGATTTCCAGCCGCCGGGTGTCAACCAGGACGACCGCGCCCAGTGCGCCGCGGGCCAATTCGTCCCACAGGAACCAGAATCGGTCCTGACCGGGCGTGCCGAACAGATACAGCACCAGGGATTGGTCGATGGTGATGCGGCCGAAGTCCAGCGCCACCGTGGTGGTGGTCTTTTCTTCGACGCCCGCGAGATCGTCGACGCCGACGGATCTTTCGCTGATCAGTTCCTCCGTGCGCAGCGGGGTGATCTCGCTGATGGAGGCGACCATCGTGGTCTTGCCGACGCCGAAGCCGCCGGAGATGAGGATCTTGACCGAGGTGGCCAGGTCGGACCCGGCGTTGGGATCATAGTCTTCGAATGCCATCGAGTACCGCTCGCAATAGTCTCACGTCGTGTTGCCCCGATTGCTGCTGCACCGGGTCGCGGAAGATCAGGTGGCCCTCGCTGATGAGGTCACCGATCAGGATCTTGGTTACAGCCAGCGGACGTCGCAGGGTGGCAGCGACTTCCGCGATCGACTGGGCGGTCTGGCACATGCGGAGTATCTCGTGATACTCCGGGTCCGAGCGCCGCAGTCGTGGTGCGGGTTTGGCCAGCGCGACGACTGTCAGCATGTCCAGGTCGTGCCCGGCGCCGACGGTGCGGCCACGGGTGAGCGTGTACGGGCGCACCATCGGTCCGTCGTCCACGTACCAGTCGTCCAGGTCTTCGCTGTTGTCGTAACCGCCGAGATGGAACTCCGAGTCACCGAGGTGATGACGGCCGTGCCCCGCCGGTCCGTTGGCCTTGTCGTCGTCGAACCAGTTGCCGGTCATGGCATTCGGCGGGCGGCCGGTTCGGTATGACTGTGCCTGGGTGCCGTCGAGACATAGTCGCCGACGCGCTGCACGGTCAGATTCATCTCGTAGGCGACCATGCCGAGATTGGCCTCGTCTCCGGCCTGTACTGCCAGACAGGCGTTTTCACCGGCGGCGGTGACGAACAGCACGGCACGATCCAGTTCGATCACCGCTTGGCGTACGGCGCCGCCGCCGAATCGTCCTCCGGCGCTGCGGGCCAGCCCGTAGAGCGTGGCGGACATGGCGGCGAAGTGCTCGGCGTCCTCTCGGGTCATGGTCGTGGACCGGCCCAGTACCAGCCCATCGGTGGAGTGCACCACCGCGTAGCCGACACCGGCCAGTCGCTCGACGAGATCGTCGACCAGCCAATTCAATTCACTTGCGGGGGTAGCGGTCACTGTTGCTTTCCTCATCGTCGGAGCGATAGGCCGACGGTTGGGTCGGTGGGTATTGGTCGCGGGTCGCGCGGCGCCCCTGGCGGGTGCCGTTCTCGATGCTGGATATGAGATCTCGGGCCTGCTCGGCGGAGCGAGCACGGCGTGGGCGGTGATCGTCGGAGGAGCTTTCGGGGGACGTGGCGGCCGGGGGCTGCGTCAGTTCCGGTGCCAGGCTGGCCTGGCGTCGACGTCTGGGCAGCGCGGGCCGGGCCGGCGCGGGTTGATGTGGTGGCGGCATGCGTGGCGCAGGGGGTTCGGGTGGTTCGTCCCAGTTCGTCTCGGGCGCCCACTCGGGGCGCCGCGCGGGCACGGGCGGTGACATGGTGGCGATCGGGGGCGATTCGAGCTGCGGAGCGGGCATGTCGTGGTTGTTGTTGCTGTGCGCCGCGGCGATCTCGGCCGGGGCGGGCGGATCGGCCCGGTGCCCGATCAGATACGAGGGCAGCCGCTCGACGGCCGCCGACTCGGTGGTGATCAGTGCGGTGGGTACCAGCACGATCGCACGGATGCCGCCGTAATTGGATTCGGACAGCCGGACCGAGATGGCGTGCTGGGAGCCCAGCCGGGCGACCACGAACAGGCCCAGCCGGGAGTCGGCCTGCAGCGCCGCGATGCCGAAGTCCGGCGGATCGGACAGCATGGCATTGGCTCGCTCCAGCTCCTCGGGCGCCATACCTATGCCCTGGTCGCTGATCTCGATCGCGACGCCCTTGCCGACCAGGCCGGCGGACACGTCGACCCGGGACTGTGCGGGGGAGAAGCGGATGGCGTTGTCGACGAGCTCGGCCAGCAGGTGGACGAGGTCGGCGACGGCGGTGCCGACGATGTAGACCTGCGGTAACTGTCCGGTCTGCACTCGGGCGTAGTCGAGCGTCTCGGACACGGTGCCGCGGACCAGTTCGATCAGCGGCACCGGCCGCCGCCATTTGCGGCCGGGCCGGCCGCCACCCAGGATGGTCAGATTCTCGGCATTACGACGTTCCCGGGTCGCCAGGTGGTCGAGCCGGAAGAAGGTTTCCAACAGTGCCGGGTCCTCCTGTTTGCGTTCGGCCTCGTCGAGCACCTCCAGGATGCGGTGCACCACGACCTGGCTGCGATGCGCGATATTGAGGAAGACCGCCCGTACGCCCTCCCGGGTGCGCGCCTCGGTGATCGCGGCGCCCACGGCCGCGGCATGAGCACGGTTGAACGCGTTGGCCACGGAACCGATTTCATCGCTGCCGAAGTCGAGCCGGGCGGACTCGGTCTCCGGATCGATCGGCTCGCCCGCGCCGAGCTTGCGCATGGTTTCGGGCAGCCCGACCTCCGCCAGGGCGAGGGTCTCGGTGCGCAGGCGTTCGAGCCGGCGGATGATCTGGTTGGCCAGCAGCAGCGACAGCAGGAAGGCGATGATCGCGATGGCGCTGGTGCCGACACCGGCCAGCAGCGAGTTGCGGGCGTGCTGGTCGCCGGAGTCGGTGGCCTGCTGCTGCGCCTTGTCGTTCTGAGCGGCCCAGAGCGCGATCATCTGGCCCTCGGCGTTCTCGGCGAACTGGCGCCAGTCGGCCAGGTTCATCGGCAGTATCGGCGCGCTGCCGGATTTGGTCACCACCGGGCGCAGGATCGCGTCCTCCATGGCGGTGACGCGTTGCCACTGCGGTGAGGAGACCATGGTCTTGATTTGGCTCTGGGTGGCCGGGTCGACCTCGAGGTCGCCGGCCTCGACCTTGTTGATCTGGGTGTGATACCAGCCGACCTGGTTGCGGTAATCGATGAAGAGCGCCGGTGACAGGTTGGTGTCGCCGACGGCCAGCGCCGTGAGTGAGATCGAGCGTGCCATGGCCTCGACGCAGCTCAGCAGGTCGGAGGCGCGGGTGAGCTGTAGCGCCGAGGTGATGTCCGGTGCGTCCTTCTCGATCGTGAAGGTGCCCTTATCGATTCCCTCGAGCAGCCCGCTGTAGAAGTTGTACGCGTCGGTGACCGGCACCCTGCCGCTGTCGATGGCGCCGCGCAACAGTGGCAGCTGGGTCTTGAGCTGGTCGAAAACCGCCAGCGTGCTCGTCACCGAGCCGCCGTTGGATCGAGCGAAGCCGACCTCGACCGGCTCGATTCCGGCGAGCGCCTTGTCGAATCGACCGCGCGCCGCGGCCAAGGCGCCGGGGTCGGCGTTCTGGCCCGCGAGCTGCCACAACGACAGGAGGCGTTCCTGCTCGGCGGCGAGTATCAGCTCTCGGGCGGGTTCCACGTTGATACGCAGGGTGTTTGCGAAGGACCTGGCTTCCCGGCTCTGATGCACCAGGCCCACGGTCAGGACGACACCGATGACCAGCAGAACCAGGCTGGGGATGAGTGCTATTGCGAGAATCCGAATGCGGACTCTGGAGAATATGGCTGGCAGCACTGCGACAATATACCGCACAGTTATAGAGAATATTATTCTCTTTGGACTCTAGACAGATGAGTTCCGACCGGTCCGTGATATGACATCGTCCCGGCCGCAGGCGAACACCGCAAGTGGGTCTATCCATGGAGTAAACGCGCGACCGTCCGCGTTGTGACACGTACCGTCACGGCGATCACCATGGGGTGGGCCGCGGTCCATCGCAGGAGGACACGCAAGAAGATGAGCCTTCGTCAGTACGAGTACGCGCTGGCCGTCGCCGAGCAGGGCTCGGTGACCGCGGCGGCCGAGTTGCTGCGCATCGCTCAACCGTCGATGTCCCAGCAGATCCGGGCCCTGGAGCGGGAACTGGGTGTGACCCTGTTCGCCCGCACGCCGACCGGACTCGTGCCGACCGTGGTCGGCCGTGCGTTCCTGCGGGAGGCGCAGGTCGCGGTCAGCGCGTCCCGGCGGGCTCGGGCGACGGCACGGGCCGGTGCCGACGAGCTGGCGGGCGAGCTCGTCGTGATGGCGCAAATGGGCCTGGGGACACGACAATTGCCGAGGGCGTTGAGCGCTCTGCGTCGCCGCTTTCCCCGGTTGGAGGTGACTGTCTTCGAGGAGCCGAATCCGGCCGAGCTGGAGCGGTTGGGGCGACAGGGAGCACTGGACGTCGTGCTGCGGGCCGCGCCCTGCGAGGGGGAGGGCGCCGTCGACGTCCACCACATGGGCGACGAGGAGTTCGTCGTGGTGCTGGGAGCCGGGCATCGGTTGCTCGCCGCGGATCGGGTCGAACTGCGCGAACTCGCGGGGGAGCCGTGGGTGCGATTCGACCGCGACAGCGCGCTCGACGGTCTGCTGCGTGATGTGCTGCGGGACAACGAACTGACCCCGGCCACGGTCGCCCGCGTCTCCCAGACGGCGACGGCCGTGCGCTGGGCCGCCGACGGGCTGGGAGTGACGCTCGTTCCGGCCTCCGCGGTGCCCCCGGGGTGCGAACACCTGGCGCGCCCGGTATTTCCGGTCGTATCCCAGCCCGTTCTCGTCGCGCTCAGGCGCGGTGCGGGTCCGGCCGAGACGGCTCTGCTGGAACTCCTGCGACAAGAGACCTGGCATAAATCCGACTACTTTTCACCGGCGCCCTGACGGCTGATATTCCGTCAGCCCCGAGGGAATTCGCCGCCGTCCACGACGATATTGCTTCCGGTCAGCCAGCTCGCCTGTTCGGAAACGAGGAACGATACCGCGTGCGCGATATCGTCGGGCCGGCCGTCGCGCCCCAGCGGCGGCACCGTGGTGGCGCCCTGACCCGCCGAGTCCTCCAGCCGCGCCCACTGCTCTCGCGTCTGCTCGCCTCCGGGGGTGGCGGTTCTGCCGGGAGTCACTACGTTGACCCGGATCCCGAAGGGGGCCAGCTCACCGGCCAGTCCCCGGCTGTAGTTCTCCAGCGCCGCCTTCGCCGCCGTGTAGTGCAGGAACGGCCCCACCGGGACGGGGACCGCAGCCGAGGAGATGTGCACGATCGTCCCCGAATGTCGTTCCCGCATACCCGGAGTCAGCAGCGAGTCGAGTCGCACCGAGGCCAGATAATTGAGATCGAGCGACTCCTGCCACTCCTCGTCGGGGATATCCGAGCTGCCCCGGTAGGGCCGTGCCCCGCCCGCGTTGTGGACCACGATGTCCACCCCGCCGAGCATCTTCTGCGCTGCCGCGGCGAGCGCCTCCGCTCCGGCCCGCGTTCGCACGTCGGCCGGTACGAAGGCGGCCCCCTCCGGAACCGTGTTCGTGGCCGACCTCGCGCTCGCGAGTACGTCGGCGCCCGCGTCCAGCAATTGACGCACCACGGCCGCTCCGATTCCGCGCGAACCACCCGTGACAAGGGCCCGTTTTCCCGCGAGGTCCCGCGTTCCCGAGTCGTTCTCGATTGTCGTCATGCCACTGGTCCTTTCGAAATGCGAATTCGCGAATCTTTTCCAGAAATCGCGGTCGAGCTGCTTCACGATATGTGCGGAAAATAACCGGAGGCAAAGACGAAATAGCAGTGGACGCCATAGACGATTCCTCTATGTCGAGCAGACTCGCCACGTCGACGCCACTGCCTCCCATCCCCGCCGCTGGCTCGGATCGCGCACGGGCGATAGCATGGGCACGATGATGACTCACTCTGATCAAAGATCGGGGGTCCCATTCACAACAGGTGAGTGCTGATGCACCCACCGACCGTGAACGGGGACGCTTCCCGAATTTCCCTCTGGCTGCGCGTGCGCGAGTTCGCCGTGCCGCCGTCCATGATCGAAACCGCGACTGCCCGGCGCTGCGCCGGGGACTGGGTCGGGGCATGTGCCGCAGCGGGTTTCGAGGTCGACATTGATTTGCCTTCGCTGGCGCGTACGCACGGCCGGGAACTCGCCCGCCGCGTGCGGACAGATCTACGGCATCTGGCCCCTGATCTGCTGCGCTGGCATATGCCCAGGATTGCTCCCGACGGGTTACTGCGCCCGGGGCTGACGACGACGCTGGCGCGATACGGCCCTGCGGGACCCGGAAGATGTTGCAGTGGAACGGGTTCAGTGCACCTCGTGATCCGGACCGCGCCGGCTTGGGCGGATGCCGGTCAGCGGATCGGTCTCGCGCTGTGGGACGAATCCCGCCCCGGTGTCGGTATCGGTCTGCATCCGCATCCTCGCCCCAATGCGCGTTTCCGCTTCGATCTGCACCGCCATCTCTGGGATGTACGCAGGGCAGATGAACTGAGAATGCGTTCCGGCGCCGTGCAATTGGCAGATGTCGGGGTATCGGACACCCGGCTGTCGGAGCATGTGCCGCCGGGGTGCGCCGTCGATCGATGGGCGGCCGAGGCCGGGATTCTGCTGCGCGCCGAGGGGCTCCCGGCCGGTCCGCTCATGGTGCGGTTCGGGGCTCGGCAACGGGTGATCGTGCAGGTGGCATCGCGCGGCGACGATCACCCGGTGCTGCGTATCGCGGACCGGTATCCCCGTGGCGCGCTGCCGGTTCTGCCGGACGCGGCGACCTGGACACCGCCCGATCTGGAGCTGATCCGTGCCGGTGCGATAACCGCCGATCGGTTGCATCCCCTGGTTGCCTCGGCGCTCGTGCCGGACCGTTCTCTGGCCGGAACATCGCGCGTCGCGGACCCGCCAGGTCGGTCGCGACTGGTGGAATGCCGGGGCGAGCAGCACCGAATCGGCCTGCAGAACGGGGTGCTGACGGCGCTGGATCACGACCCGGACGAGATCCGGCGGGAGGAACTGCTGGTCGCGTTGAGCGGTACTCCACTGCCCTGCCTGCGGGTGATCGACCAGGCACATCGTCACCCGGATTGTCTTGGCGGCGTTCATGAACGGTTGATCCACGGCGATATCGCCGGCGCGCTGGCCGTGGTCGAGGGCCTGCTCGGCCCCGACGCGGTGCTGCGCGATGGCGCGCTGCGAGACGAACTGGAGGCGGCCGCGCAGCGGCGCATCACCTACGGACAGTTCCGGGCCGGGGTGTCCACCTCCGGTCCGTATCCCGATCGGTCGACCCGCCGCCGTGCTCGCTCGCATCCGCGCCACACGATGTCGCGCTGACCCCGGTTCCTCGATTCTTCTCAACCCCAAGGTGATTCACATATGCTCACATACGCTCCGTCCCAACTCGATATCGCAGGTGATCTGCTGGCCCTGCTCGGTGAGGTGACCACCGAGCCCCGCCCCGATATCCAACTGGAGGCTCTGACACTGGCCGTGGCCGCCGATCTGCCGGTGCTGCTGTGGGGTGAACCGGGCATCGGTAAGACCGCGGCCCTGACCCAGCTCGCCGAGTCCCTGGAACTTCCGCTGACCACCGTGATCGCGAGTGTGCATGAGCCATCGGACTTTTCGGGTCTGCCCATCATCGGGGACGACCCCGCGGCGCACGGTGTGCCGATGGCGCCGCCCGACTGGGCGGTACGCCTCGTGCGGGCCGGTCGGGGATTGCTGTTCCTGGATGAACTGTCGACCGCGCCGCCCGCCGTGCAGGCCGCTCTTCTGCGCCTGGTCCTGGAACGGCGTATCGGCGCGCTGCAACTACCCGCCGGTGTGCGCATCGTCGCCGCCGCCAATCCGCGCTCGTCGGCGGCGGACGGCTGGGAGCTGAGCCCGCCGCTGGCCAACCGTTTCGTGCACCTGCGGTGGACGCATGATCACGATGTGGTCGTGCGCGGTCTCGGCGGGACCTGGCCGCGCGCGACCCTGCCCGCGCTCGACCCCGAAAAGTTCTCGGGCGCGGTGTCTTTCGCGCGGCGCGCGGTGTGCGGGCTGCTCGCGGCCCGCCCCAAGCTCGTGCATCAGCTGCCCGCCAGCGAAGCACGCCGGGGCGGCGCCTGGCCCTCGCCGCGAAGCTGGGATATGACACTGCGACTGATCGCCTTCGCCACCGCGGCCGGTTCCTCCCGGGATGTGATTTCCCTGCTGGTCCGCGGCACGGTCGGGGACGGTCCGGGCTTCGAATTGCTGACCAGCATCGACCGGATGGACCTGCCCGACCCGGAGGCACTGCTCGCCGATCCGGCCGCCGCCGACCTGCCCGATCGCGGGGATCTGCGCCAGGCGGTACTCGACGGCGTGGTGGCGGCGGTCCGCACACGGCCGGAGAAATCCCGCTGGGACGCGGCCTGGGCGCTGCTGGTGAAGGCCGTGGAGACCGGCGCGCCGGACCTGGTGGTCGTCCCCGCCACCACCCTCGCGACACTGCGCCGGGACGACTGGGATGTACCGGCGTCGATCGAACAACTGACCGGGATGGTGTCGGTGTCACGCGGCGCGGATCGCGCCGCGGCGCGGGTCGCGGAACAGGCGGGGCGATGACCTCACAGACCGTGCAGCTGGATTACGACAAGCTTTTCGCCGCCCGTCTGCTGGCCGTGCGGGCTCGCCCCTATCTGGCGACCGCGCTGTACGCGTTGCATCTGGTCGGGTCGCGCGGGGTGCCGACGATGGGCGTGGATCGGTACTGGCGGTGCTACGTGTCGCCCGCGTTCGTGGAGCACACCTCCGTCGAGGAGTTGGCTTCGATACTGGTGCACGAGGTTTCGCATCTGCTGCGCGACCATCACGGGCGCAGTGAGCGATTCGCCCGTGAGCACGACCTGACCGACCCGGCGCAGCGATTGCGGATGAATATCGCCGCGGATGCCGAAATCAACGACGACGCCTTCGGTGACGGGTTGGTACAGCCCGAAGGCGCCGTCGTGCCAGCGGCTTTGGGCCTGCCCGAGGGGGAGCTCATGGAGGATTACCTGCGCCGGTTCCGCCTCGAGCTGTACACGCAGGACATGGCATGGCTCGACTGTGGCAGCGGCGCCGACGGGCGGGATCGCGAATGGGAGCTGGGGCCGCAGGGCGCGGACGGGCTCAGCGAACAGGAATGCGACGCGGTGCGATTTCGTGTGGCGCAGGGCATCATCGGCCGTCCGGGCGACGCGCCCCGGGGGTGGCGGCGCTGGGCGCGGGAAGCTGTGCATCCGCCGCAGCCGTGGCGGGATCTGCTGGGCGCGGCCATTCGCTCGGCGGTCTCCGGCCCCGGCGTCGGCGAGGACTACACCTACGGGCGGCCCGCCCGGCGGTCGGCCGGCGTGCCCGGCGTCGTGTTGCCGAGCCTGCGGCGCATGCCACCTCGGGTCAGCGTGGTCATCGATACCTCGGGGTCGGTCAGCGACGCCGAATTGGGCAGCGCGCTGCTCGAAACCGCCGCCGTCTGCCGGGCCGTGGGCGATCGCCGCGATCTGGTCACCGTGCTGTCGTGCGATGCCGCGGCACGGGTCGTGGATCCGCTGTGCCGGGCCGAGGGAATACCGCTGATGGGCGGCGGAGGTACGGATTTGCGCAGCGGTTTCGCCAAAGCGCTACGCGCACAACCCCGTCCAGATGTACTGGTGGTGCTGACGGACGGTCAGACGCCTTGGCCGGCAAGTCGGCCCGCGTGCCGGACGGTGGTGGGTCTGTTCCGTCGGGGCGGGAGCAGATCCTGGCGGGAAAGTGATCCGGATTACGTTCCGGAGGCCCCGCCGGACTGGGCGCGGGTCGTCGAAATCGGGTGAGCAGCGCCTCACCATCCGCTCGAACTCCGAAAACCCAGGTGCGAACCGGGTTTTCGGAGTGCGGACAGGCCGGTGTCAGCGGGTGGCGATGATGGCCGAGCCGTGGCCGAACAGGCCCTGGTTCACCGCGATGCCCGCAAGGGCGTTCTCCACCTGGCGGTCGTCGGCCTGGCCGCGCAACTGCCAGGTGAGCTCGCAGATCTGGGCGATCGCCTGTGCGGGGATCGCCTCACCGAAGCAGGCCAGCCCGCCGCTCGGGTTCACCGGCACACGCCCACCCAAAGTCGTTGCGCCGCTGCGCAACAGCTCCTCGGCGCCACCGGTCTCGCAGAGCCCGATGTCCTCGTACCAGTCCAGTTCCAGTGCGGTGGACAGGTCGTAGACCTCCGCGAAGGACAGGTCCGAGGGCCCGATCCCGGCCTCCTCGTACGCGGCCTGCGCGATGGCGGAACGGAACGCGTGCGGCGGGGCCGGAACGGCCACGGACGAGTCCGTCGCGAAATCCGGCAGGTCGATCACGGTTTTCGGGAACGTCGGCGTGACCGTCGACAGCGCCCGGATGCGGACGGGGTCGGTGGCGCCGTGCCGGCGGGCGTAGTCCATCGACGTCAGCACCAGTGCCGCACCACCGTCGCTGGTCGCGCAGATGTCCAACAGCCGCAACGGATCCGAGACAACCGCCGAGGCCGCGATCTCCTCGGCCGACACCTCCTTGCGGTAGCGGGCGTACGGGTTGTTCAGGCCGTGCCTGGCGTTCTTCACCTTGACCGCGGCGAAGTCGTCGAGCGTCGCGCCGTGCAGCGCCATCCGGCGGCGGGCGTAGAGCGCGAAATAGATGGGGTTGGTGGCGCCGAGCAGGTGGAAGCGCAACCAGTCCGGGTCGTCGCGGCGCTCGCCGCCGACCGGCTGGAAGAAGCCCTTCGGGGCGGCGTCCGCGCCGATCACCAGCGCCACGTCGGTCAAACCGGCCAGGATCTGGGCGCGCGCGTTGGCGATGGCCTGCGCGCCGGAGGCGCAGGCGGCGTAGCTGCTCGAGATCCGCGCGCCCGACCAGCCGAGCGCCTGGGCGAACGTCGCGCCCGAGACGAAGCCCGGATAGCCGTTGCGGATCGTGTCCGCACCGGCGATATAGCCGACATCGAGGTGGTTCACGCCCGCGTCCGCCAGCGCCGCGCGCGCCGCGACCAGGCCGTACTCGACGAAATTGCGCCCCCACTTACCCCACTGGTGCATGCCCGCACCGAGGACGGCAATGTCGCGATCATTCCTGTCAGGCATCGACCGGCCTCCACATCCACACCGTGTGCTCCGCGTCCTCGTCCTCGTACAGCACACCGACGGTCAGCTCGACCGGCATGCCGACGGCCAGATCGTCCACCGTCAGACCGCGCACCACCTGCCCGAGAATCACCATCTGCTCGACCTCGAGCTCCACCGCCGCGACGACGTACGGCTCGAACGGCTCGGGCGAGACGTACGGCGGGGGCGGCTTGTACCGGGCATCCGCGTACGACCAGATCTGACCACGTGTGGAGAAGTGGTATTCGGCCAGCTCCGACCCGTCCTTGGGACCCGGGCACTGCGGGTTGCGGCAGGCCAGCGTGTTACGCGGAAAATACGGCGTGCCGCACGCGTCGCAACGGGTTCCCACCAGGCGGACCACGCCGTCGTCCGCAGTGAACCAGTCTGCGATCGCGGGACGTTGTTCTTTCTGCACAACCCGACGTTATAGGAACACGTTCTATTTTGGGAAGGAAATCCGCCTGGCGGCCGCACGCGACGAGCGTTCTTTGCTACTTCAAGTGGTAAACTCGCGTCATGAGTGCACTCCCTGCGGACTATCCCCCCGGTGACGGGCCTGCGGCGAAGGTGAGTGTGTCGTTGCGGGCCGGTAATATCCGGGCGATCAGGGAACGAGTCGGCGCGCGCGGTTTCTCGGCGTACGTCGATGCTGCGGTGGAGCGACAGATCGAGCGTGACTTCCTGGAGGAGGCGCTTGTTGCCAATGAAGCACAGGCGGGTCCGATGCCGCAGGAATTCAAGGAAGAGGCGGCTGCGCTGTTTCGTGAGGTGAAGGCCTCGTACGAGCTGGAGGGGGATAGTGAATGGCACGGGCGCGGAGCCGACTGAGCGCGGGAACGCTGGTGTTGGACAGTGAGGGTCTGTCGAAGTGGTGTGCGGCCGAACAACGAGTGACCGCATATGTCCGGGAAGCCCAGGACAACGACTTCCGTGTGATCATCAGCGCCCTGACGCCGATCGAGTCGTACAACATGAAGGCTCCCGACGATCGCTATCGTTGGTACCTGTCCCGCTTGCGGATCGAACCTGTTACGGACGAATTAGCCTTCCAGGCAATCGATCTGCTCCGTGAGGCGGGTCTGCATGGTCATAAGTACGCGATAGACGCGGTGGTCGCCGCTACGGCTTTGCGTGCGACGAAGCCGGTTGTCATGCTGACGTCGGACACGGACGACATGGTCAAGCTCTGCGGCAAACAGGTCCGGGTGGTCGCGGTATAGCCTGGTATGCCCCGTTATCGGCGGGGCGGGGGCCTCCGGTACTAGGATTCGTCGCATTATGGGTGCACATCGATTCGTTGGGCATGACGGTGTAGAGCTGGCTTGGCATGAGGTTGGGGTTGGGCGGCCGTTTATTTTGTTGCCTGGGTTCGGGGGCGTGGGGTCGTTGATGCTCGAATATGGGCCGGCCGGGGTGCTTGCGGAGCATGGGCATCGGGTTGTTCTTCCCGATACTCGGGGGAGTGGGGACAGTGCGAGGCCGCGCGATGTTGCGGGGTATCCGGCGGATGTGCTTGCGGATGACGGGTTTGCGCTCATCGAGCATCTCGGGCTCGGGGAGGGGGAGTACGACCTCGGGGGATATTCGCTCGGGGCGCGGATCGTGGTGCGCATGCTGGCGCGAGGGGCCGAGCCGGGGCGTGCGGTCGTGGCCGGGCAGGGACTGGCGAAGGTGAGTGGGGTTCAGGGGGGTGGGGCGAATCATCGGGTGCTCACCGCGCTCGTCGACGGGACCGCGATCGAGCCGGACTCGGCCGATGCGCGGACGGCGCAGGCGATTTCGCGGGGTGGTTCGGATCCGCAGGCGCTGTTGCATGTGATGAATTCGCTTGTTCCGACGTCCGAGGCGGACTTGCGCCGGATCACCGTTCCGACGCTCGTCGCGATCGGCGATCGGGACGAACGCTCCGATGCCGACGAGTTGGCGGCGCTTATGCGCAATGCCAGGTTCATTCGGGTACCGGGTGATCATGCGAGCGCGTTCGTCGCGCCCGAACTCGCCACGGCGTTGGTGGAGTTCCTCGATGTCGAAGATTCCGGTCGTCCTCTAGGTTGATGAGTTCACCTGCCGCCCAGCTGAATTCGGTGGCAGCCCACCGGGCTCGGTGCGATGTTCGCGGTGGCGGGATCTTCGGTGCGCGTGAGGCCGCCGGGATCACCGTGCTCGACCGATGCGCGGCGTCAGTGTGTGAAGGTGCGCCGGTAGGCGGTGGGCGTGGTGCCGAGTGTGCGATGGAAGTGCAGTCGCAGGTTGGCCGCCGTGCCTAGCCCGCAGTCCCGGGCCACCCGGTCCACCGAGTGATCCGTGGTCTCCAACAGCTCTCTGGCCAGGCTCAGGCGCGCCGTGACCAGCCACTGCAGGGGAGTCGTGCCGGTTTCGTCGGTGAATCGCCGGATGAAGGAGCGCTGGGACATGCCGGCGTGCCGAGCGAGCACGCGCAGTGTGAGCGACTGGTCGAGGCGGCCCAGTGCCCAGCCCCGAGTCTCGGCGAGCGACGCGTCACCGGCGTCGGCGACCGGGGCCGGTACGTATTGGGCTTGGCCGCCGTCGCGGTGCGGTGCGGCCACCAGACCGCGGGCGACCTCGTTGGCCACCGCCGCTCCCAGGTCGCGGCGCACGATATGCAGGCACAGGTCGATGCCGCAGCAGACCCCGGCGGAGGTGAGCACATCACCCTCGTCGACATACAGCACGTCGCGGTCCACCTCGACGGCCGGATAGTCCCGTTCGAAGTCGTCGATATATTTCCAGTGGGTCGTGGCGTGCAGCCCGTCCAGAACGCCCGCCGCGGCCAGGACGAACGCGCCGGTGCAGATCGATGTGACGCGCCGGCCCCGGTCGCGGGCCTCGGCCAGCACGTCGAGCACGGCCCGCGGCGGGGGCAGCAGCGGATCGCATCCCGGCACGATCACGGTGTCGGCCGCGCGTACCTGCTCGAGATCTCCCTCGAGAACCAGATCGAAGCCGGTGGTGCGGACCCGGGGAGCCGGCCCGCACACCGTCATCTCATAGGAGGTCTCCGGGCGGGCGCTGAAGATCTGCGCGGGGATCGCGAGGTCCATCGGGATGACCCCATCCAGTGCCAGCACTGCGACTCGATGCACCGTCATGGCAATATTCTAATGTAGGTGGGGAAATGTGCCAGTTCCCTGGCTAGCAGCCCAGGATATCGGCGAGTTCGGTGAAGGTGGCGGCTGTCAGATCGTCGGTGCCGTCCGCCTTGTCGGAGGCGTCAGGGCCCTTTTCCCGCGGGCGTTCCACGAAGGCGGTGTGCAGGCCGGCCGCGCGGGCGCCGTCGAGATCCCAGCGGTGGCACGCGACCATCAGGGCCTCGGAGGGCGGCACGTCCAGTAGGCCGACCGCGGTCAGGTAGGCCGGGGCCGCGGGCTTGTAGCTGTGGGCCAGTTCGGCGGACAGGATGCAGTCGAGGGGCAGGGATGCGGCCTTGGCCAGTTCCGTCAGCAGGGCGAATCCGCCGTTGGACAATGCCGCCGTGGTGAAGCGGCGGCGCAGGCGGTGCAATCCGTCCACCGAGTCCGCCCAGGCGGGCAGGCGATGCCAGGCGTGTACCAGCCGGCGCCGGGCCGTCTCGTCGAATGCGTCCGCGTACCCCAGTGTTTCGAGCAGATCGTCCAGCGACTCCCGATGCAGGGTGTCCAGATAGGCCCACTCCCGCTCGCCGCTGGTAACGCGGCGCATCGAGGGCAGGTATCGCTCGCGCCAGGTGGCGGCGAACGCGCCGCCATCGATCGAAACGCCTGCCTCCCGCGCGATCTCGGCGGCTTGTTCGGCGACGCCGGTGTACCAGTCGACCGTCGTACCGAAGATATCGAACAACACCACTCGAATTCCGGAAGCATCGAATCCCGGCATGCGCCACTCCATTCGCGCCGTCACTGACGATTCGAGATCGAATCGCTGGTCACTACTTGCGGTCCCGGCCAGCCTAGAGCCGGATTGTCCTAGGGGCGAGCACTTCCGGTAGGCACGCCCAGGGGCGTGGTGCGGCCCCGGGCCGCCGCGGCTGCGCCGATACCCGCGATGGAATACGTTGTCTTCCATGACCGACCGTTTCGCCATGCCGACAGTCGAGGTGCTGAAGGCGCGCGAGCAACTCGTCCTCGATCACTTCCACGACGAGGTGCGCCAGGAGTGGGACGACGTGCTCGCCACATTCCCGCACCCGCACTACGAGATCATTCCCACGCTCACCGTGCACGACGGCGACGGCGAGGTTCGCGGCTACTACCACGATACCCGCGTGGCCTTCCCCGACCAGGATCACGAGATCATCGCGCTGCGGCACAGCGCCGACGCGGTCATCGTCGAGTTCTGGCTTCTGGGAACGCATCTGGGTCCGCTGGGCGGCATCCCGGCCACCGGCGCCCGGCATCGCACCCGGATGACGGCCTACTTCGTGTTCGACGAGAACGAGAACCTGGTCGCCGAGCGGATCTACTTCGACACGTTGTCGATGCTGAAACAACTCATCAGCGGGGTAAATCTGCGCGACCCGCGCACCTGGCCGCTGGTCCTGCGCGCGCTGCGCGGCCTGCTCGCCATGTCGAGCGATCCCAACCCGGCTCTCGTGGACACCCCGCCCGCCGACCTCTGACCGCGGCCTCGGAGGTCACATCCCGTTGACCTCCACGATCGGCGGCGGGTAATCCGGCGCGAGCAGCGGTGCGCGCCAGGGCCGGTGAATCGCGTTGCCGGACAGGGTGTTCAACTCCGGCAGCCAGCGGCGGGCGTAGTCGCCGCCGGGGTCGTTGCGCTCGGCTTGGCGCAGCGGGTTGAGGACCCGGTTGGGCCGGGTGTCGGTACCGGTGCCGGCCGCCCACTGCCAGTTCAGCTGATTGTTGGCGATATCGGCGTCGACCAGCCACCGCAGGAAGTGGTCGGCGCCGATCCGCCAGTCGATGCGCAGGTTCTTGGTGAGGAAGCTCGCGGCGATCAGCCGGGCGCGCCCCGGCATCCACCCCTCGGCGAGCAATTGCCGCATCGCGGCGTCGATCACCGGATAGCCGGTGCGGCCCTCGCGCCACGCGTCGAATGCGTGCGGATCGGTCCGTGGCTGTACCGGGCCGCGACGCAGATTCGACCAGGCCAGATCCGGCCGGGCGGCCAGCAGTTGATGGTTGAAGTCGCGCCACGCCAGCTGCCGGGCGAACGCGTGACCGCCGTCGGCCGACAGGTCCGTGCGATGCACCAGCTCGGTCGCGGACAGACAGCCGAAGTGCAGGTATGGCGACAGGTGCGAGGTGGCGTCCGCGGCGAGGTCGTCGCTGCGGGTCGCGTAGTCGTCCACCGGCCCGGACAGCCACCGGCGCACCAGTTTCCGGCCGGTCGACTCGCCGCCGACCGATAACCGCGGTGATCCCGGTTTCGCGCACAGCTCGGTAGGTTCGGGCAGGGCGCGGGACTCGATCTCGGGCACCGTGAGCGTGTTCGGCGCGGCGAGTACCGCACGGAGCGGGGTCTCGAGCCAGCGTCGGAAGTACGGGGTGAACACCGCGAAATGCGCTGCGCCGGAACTGGGTACGAGGGCGCCGGGCGCGACGACGGTCACCGTGCCGGAATGCTCGCGCAGCTCACATCCGTGCTGCGACAACCCGTCTCGGAGACGTTCGGCTCGCAGGGCGCTGTATCGGCTGACATCCGAGGCGATGTGGACGGTGCGCGCCCCCACCTCGGCAACCACCCGTGCCACCTCGGCGCCGACATCGCCGCGCCGGACCACCAGCCGCCCGCCCCGGTCGCGCAGTTCGGTGTCCAACTCGGCCAGTGCGGTCAGTAGGAAACGGATACGGTTCGCGGACAACGGTTTCCGTTCCAGGATCTGCTCGTCCAGCACGAACAGCGGCACGACCTCGCCGCCGCGAGCGGCCGCGGCCAGTACCGGGTTGTCATGGACGCGCAGATCCCGGGTGAACAGCGCTACCGCGATACTCACCGGTTCCGCCCTCCACCGATGGACCCTGATACTGCTCGAGCC
The DNA here is from genome assembly GCF_019038435.1 of Nocardia alni. GTDB lineage: Bacteria > Actinomycetota > Actinomycetes > Mycobacteriales > Mycobacteriaceae > Nocardia > Nocardia alni. Next base: position 16,221 of record NZ_JAGPOX010000072.1, on the reverse strand, counting down.
GACATGCAGTTCCTTTCGGTGTGCTTGTACCTGCGATCACGGAGTCGGGATGCTCAGGCATCCATCGATCACACTACTGCCTATCGATGCGTAATCGATTCAATCTACCGAGGCGGCGCTGACCCTCGAACGAGCACCGGCGGCGATCCCGCGACGTCTGCGACCGCTGCTCGGTCCGTGCGGTCCGGCGACCGATACCCGCTGGCAGGCGTCGGCGTCCTGGATCCGCTCGCGGGGTTCTCGCTGGTACGACATGGGACGTTTCGGCGCGCGCGTGGACCGGCTCGTCGGCGGATCTCGCCCATGCGGCGCGTCTTCATCGGCCCGTGACAGGCAGAATGGGGCAATGTCCACCGGTCCCGATGCCGAGGTCGGCTTCACCGTGCGCGCGGTGGCCGACCGGCTCGGCGTGCCGACCGCCACGCTGCGCAGCTGGAATCAGCGATACCACCTGGGCCCCAGCGACCATGAACCCGGCCGCCACAGGCTCTACACCGCTGCGGATATCGCCGTGTTGGAACGAGTGGTCGCGCTGGTGCGGGCGGGCGCCAGTCCGGCGCGTGCGGCCGCGGCGGTGCGCGTGCCCGTCCCCGCACCGGGCGATCGGAGCGCCCTCGTGGCAGCGGCCTTCGCATTCGACGGCGTTCGTCTCGGCGACCTGCTGACCGCGTATCTGGACCGCCACGGCGTCGGCGCCCTCTGGGCGGACCTGTGCCGCCCGGCCTTCGCCGATCTGGTGTCCGCACAGCAACGCGGTGACGGTTGTATCGATGTCGAGCACCTGCTGTCGTGGTCGGTCACCGCCGTCCTGTTGCGAATCCCCACTCCCTGGGTGGATTCCGGGTCCGCCATCGTGCTGGCCTGCACCAGCGGCGAGGCCCATGCGCTGCCGCTCGAGGTGCTGCGCGCCGCGCTGGCCGAACGTGGCCGAGCGGCACTGATGCTCGGTGCGAACGTGCCGGTCGACGCGCTCGTCGACGCCGCTACCCGCACCGCCCCGGCGACGCTCGTGCTGTGGTCGCAACAGGAGTCGACCGCGCTGGTTTCCGCCGCCGAGGCGTGTGTGGCAGCCGGCGCCCGGGTCTTCGCCGCCGGTCCCGGATGGGCGTCGGCACGATTACCCGAGCAGGTCGGCACACTCGCCGACCTCGAGGGCGCGCTGGCCGCCTTGCAGTGAACAATGCACAACCGATGCGGGACGGTCAGGCATATCCTGGCAGATCGCGATCGACGGTGCGTCCGAGTACGTGACGTAGAGCGAACTCCAGTGCGGGCGTGCGGAACTGATGATCACTCGCGACCAACCGCTCGGGCGTCACACGCTGACTCGCCGCGGCGAGCTCTCGCACTCCTTCGGCGCCGAGAATCAGTTCCGGCCCGAGCCGTGGCACCGGAACGATCGCCGGGCGCCGCAGCACCCGGGCCAGTACCGCCGTGTACTCGCTGTTGCGCACCGGGTTCGGCGCCACCGCGTTGACCGGCCCGGACAGCGCCTCGTCCCACAGCGCGCGGTGATAGACGTCGATCAGATCATCGATACCGATCCACGGCAGCCACTGCCGGCCGTCCCCGATCCGGCCGCCCAGACCGGCGGCGAACAGCGGCCGCAGCAGCCGCAGCGTGCCGCCGCGCGGGGACTGCACGATGCCGGTCCGCACCGTCACCACCCGCAGCCGGTCGGCTACCGTCAGCGCACCCTCCTCCCAGCGCGCCACCACGTCGGCCAGGAATCCTGTTCCCCGCGTGCTGTTCTCGGTCAGCGTTTCGTCCCCGCGGTCGGCGCCGTAGTAGCCGATCGCCGAGGCCGAGACGAATACCCCGACCCCGGCTTCGGCCGCCCGCTCCGCCAGCAGCCGGGTGGGTGTGATCCGGCTGTCGGCAATGGCCCGCTTGTGCCCCGCGGTGAACCGCCCGGCGATCGTCGCCCCGGCCAGATGGACGACCGCATCGACTCCGGCCAGCAGATCGGGCGCCGGCGCCATCGGATTCCACTGCCGCTCACCGGGGCCCGGCGCCCGGCGGACCAGCCGGATCACCGTATGACCGCCGGTGCTCAGAAACGCCGACAGCTCGGAGCCGACCAGCCCGGAGGCCCCGGTCACCGCGATGGTCCACGGACCGTGTCCGGCGGCACGACGATGTGCCGCCAGGTCCCCGGCCAGTTGTCGGGACCGGTAGGCGAACATCGTGCGCAGGGCCGCGCTCGGCACCGGGGTGAGAACACGGTCCACCACGCGCGTCCGTTCGGGCGTGATCGCCTCGAACTCGTGGACGTGCCGCCACGGCAGCAGCCGCGAGGGCACGGTGGCCGGACCGTCCCCGACGGCCTCGTCGACGAATCGCCGTGGCGCTTCGAACTCTTGCGGGTCGTGCTGTGCGATCCACCGCAAACCGCCCGGCAACCCCAGCACCGCCCGGCCGTCGGCCAGCGACCGCGCCTCCGACAGCAGCCGCACCGGGGACCACGGCGGCGTCAGCCGGGTGAATGCGCCGGGGCGCCCGAACCATCCGAAGACGTCGTCCAATGGCGCCGCGACCGTGCTCGACCATTCGATGCCCATACGGCGACTGTAGCCACCGGGTGCACGAATTTCGGGCACATACGCACACGCGGCGACGGCATACCGCCGCAGTGGAATACCGTCGCGCGCGGCACGGCATGTGGTACGGATCGAGGTGTCGGCGAGCCGGTCCGCATGCCGATCGAGAACAATTCGATAACAAGGGCGGGGCCTGGTGGAATGCATACGCAAAAGTGCGTTCTCCAGCAAATCTTGACCGCCGCTGAGTCGGAGTTCCGTGATGAATAATGCGGTCGGGTGTCTTGCCTGCAAGTATCCGTCAGGGCTATCCGGCGGTGTGCCGGAAACTCGTCGTGTTATCAATTATTTGCTCTGCCTGCTAATATCGTGTAATGCCAGGGACTTAAGTCCTCTATGTGGTCCCTTTTTCGATCTACCTCTTCCGTATTTATAGCGATGAAGTATGGTCTACTGCGGGGTGGTCGGTTTGCGGCCTGCTTCATTCGTGGTAGCGTCCCGTTTCTGGATTGGGTCGCAGTGATAGTGAAGTACCGGAGCAAGTGTGAATCTGGATGATGCCCTTCGTGACGGAATGTCGGTCGAGGGCGCGGTCGGTATTGCCCTCGTCGATTACGGCAGCGGAATAACTCTCGGTAAACTGGGTGGCAATGCTCTTCTGGATATGGATGTCGCCGCGACGATGCTCACACAGGTCGTCCGGGCGAAGGTAGAAGCGATAGAGAAATTGCAGCTGGATGATGTGATCGAGGATATTCTCATCACTCTCGGCTCGCAGTATCACATCATAATGCCGGTGGAGAGTCAGCGGACCGCCGGTATACCCGAGGACGATCAGGTCGGTCTTTTCCTGTATCTCGTACTCGATCGGAAACGTGCGAACCTGGCTCTGGCCCGGCATCGCCTACGCAAGATCGAACAGGCGGTTCAGGCGTGACGCGCCGATTGGAGATCGCGCTCAGCGAGCCGGGACGGGTCGCGGAGTTACTGACCGAGGCCTGCTCGACGATCGATGACGCGGCGTACGCCGTCATCGCCAGCCGGGACGGTCTGGCCATCGCGGCCGGTGGAGAGTCCGGTGAGACGTCGGACAGCGATGTGGCGCTGCGCGCGGCGGCGCTCGCCGCGGCGGCGATGGGCATCGGTGATCATTTCACCGCGATCTCCGCGCACGGACGTCTCCAATCGACGCTGTTCGAGGCCGACCGGGGTTGTGTCGGCCTCTTCCCGATGAGTAGCACGGTGATACTCGTGGTCGGCAGTCGGCAATCGGTGAATCTGGGTCGGCTGACCGCGGCGGCGAAGAAGATCATCGCGATTCTTCAGGTGCCGACCGGATAACGGATGAAGCGCGTGCCCCGACAGGCGGGCGACGCCATCAACCGGAATGGACAGGATACGACAATGCTCGGCCGACGGCGAAAATCGCGCACGGAGATCAGGCTCCCGATGGAGTATCCGTGACCGAACAGGCAGGCCGACTGAAAAGACTCATGGGACGATTCGGCAGGGTATCCCGCCCCATCGAATCCGAACTTTCGACGGCAAGTGCGTCGACGGAAATTGAAAAACAGATCGAAAGGTACGTGAACATGGCGAATATGGATAGGTCCTTGAAGGAAATGATGGCGGTGGACGGCGCGATCGGCGCCGCTGTCGTCGATTACACCAGCGGCATGGCGTTGGGCACGCTCGGCAGCTCCAACGAATTAGACCTGCAAGTGGCCGCCGCGGGCAATACCGAAGTGGTCCGGGCAAAACTGCGTACGATCGATCAGTTGGGCCTCAACGAGGACATCGAGGATATTCTCATCACCCTGTACGGCCAGTATCACATCATCCGGCCGATGACCGGTCAGCGGTCCAAGGGCCTGTTTCTCTATCTGGCGCTCGATCGAGATCGCGCGAACCTTGCCCTGGCACGCCACCGGCTCAAGGCCATCGAGCAGGACCTCGAGGTCTAGCCGGGAATTCCGGGGCCGGTCCGCCATCGGGACACCGGCCTCTCGCGGCCGTAGCGTGGGTATCGACACCGAGACCGCCAGTTCAGGAGTTGCCCCCCATGAGCACAGCCGCCTCTGCCCCCGCGATGGACCGCAAGACCCTGGCCCGACAGTTGCTCCGCGATGCCGGGATACCGATGGCCGCCTACTACGGGCTGCACGCCACCGGGGCGAGCAATCTGGTCGCGCTCGGGGCCGGCACGGTGATCTCGGGAGTGTTCGTACTGGCCGAGGTGGTCCGCAATCGCAAGATCGACGTGTTCGCCGGAGTGATCCTTGCGGGGTTCGCGGTCGGGCTGGCGCTGACGTTCGTATCCGGCGACGCGCGGTTCATGATCGCCAAGGACTCACTCACCACCGCGCTGATCGCAGGCGCGTTCCTGATCAGCGCGGCGGTCGGCAAGCCGCTCACCTACGTGGTCGCGCGGCGCGGCATGGCCGGTGATCCGCAGCGCGCGGCCGAGTTCGAGGAGAAATACCGCACGATGCCCGTGGTGCGGCGCACCCTGTTCACGCTGACCGTCATCTGGGGTGTGGGCCTGCTCGCCGAGGCCGCGCTGCGCGTGGTGCTGGTCTATCGGTTGCCGATCGCCACCATGGTGTGGCTGTCCACGGTCATGATGGTGATCACCTTCGCCGCGCTGTTCGGGATCACCGTGCTGATCGTGCGCCGAGCGGGCATCCGGGCCACGCGCGATCGGAGCGCACCGGCTCCGACCACCGCGGAGGCCTAAGCCTTCAGGGCCTCGGCCGCGGCGGCCAGAAGCGCGCGCGACGCGACCGGTGTCGCGGCCTCGATGCTGAGGCAGTCCATGACATGGCGGTAGGTCTCGAGGTCTTGCGGGCGGTCGAGATACAGCGCGCTGGAAATCTGCTCGAGATAGACGATGTCGGGGAGTTGCTCCTCGGTGAAGCGCAGGATGGCGAACGAGCTGGCCGCCGCGGCGTGGCCGCTGGCCGAGAACGGGAGCACCTGAACGGTCACCTTCGGGTGGTCCGACATCGTCAGCAGGTGCTCGATCTGGCCGCGCAGGACTTGGCGCCCACCGACGGGTCGGCGTAACACCGATTCGTCGAGGATCGCCCACAGCGAGGGACCGCCCGGCACCTCGAGGATCTCCTGGCGCTTGCGGCGCAGCTCCACCCGGCGCATCACATCCCGGGTGTCCGATGCCATCATGACGACCGCCCGCGCGTAGTCGTCGGTCTGCAGCAGACCCGGAACCAGTTGTCCCTCATAGGTTCTGATCCATTGCGCGGCGCCCTCCAGTCCGAGATAGTTCTCGAACCACGAGGGGAGCAGATCACTGTAGCCGTACCACCAGCCCTGTTCGTTGGCCAGGCGGACCAGCTTCAGGAATGCCTCTCGCTGCACCGGATCGCTCACGCCGTACAGGGTCAGCAGATCGTTGATGTCGCGTTCTTTGTATCCGGTCCGGCCGAGCTCGAGCCTGCTGATCTTGGCGTGCGAGCCGCGAATGCGCTCGCCCGCGATCTGCGGCGTGATTCCACAGGCCTCGCGTAGTTTGCGTAGTTGACTGCCGACCATGATCCGCAACGCCGTCGGTCCGCGCCGGGCGATGGGCGAGGTGGCGAGGTCTATCCACGCCGGTTCTGCCGTCATGGGATCTTCTCCGCTGTCCTGTGGCTACGCACCGACTATGCTAACCCGCTCCGTCCGGAACCAGCTAACTCACCGAGAAGATGTTCTGTCCAGTCTGTTCCGTATCGGCGACGTCTCACCGCATCTGCGGGCGCGTACCACCAGGGAATGTCGCGTTCAGAGCGGACGTATAGTCGGCTTGCACCTTGTAGTACCGACCGGTGGGACCGTAGGCGGCGTAGAAGACGAATCCGCGTGGACCGGTGTCCGCATAGGGGGCTCCGGTGACGAAGCGCTCCAGCAGCGGGTCGAGATGGGTGGGGAAGCCCGCGGCGTCGCTGCGCACCGGAAAACAGATGCGCTGCATATCCGGTGCGTCCCAGGAGAATGTGCGATAGGCGTTGAACGTCCGTGCGAACAGGGTCAATTCCTCGTCGCTGGCCGGGGCGAAGTCGAGCTCGCGCAGGATGGTGGCGATATCGGCGGGCGTGAGCTCGCCCGGGGCAAGCACCCGGGAGTACCAGTTCATGGTGTGGCTGACGAAATCCATTGCCAGCATGCCGATGTCGCCGCCGTAGCGGGACAGATGCCCGGCATGCGCGCGGGCCGCGGCGGGCACGTCCGGGAACTCGAGCATCCGCTGCACGGTGAGTAGTTCGGGGAATACGAGCCAGATCTTCTGCACGCCGGTCGCGACCGCGAGATCGACTCCCCAGCGTACCGGCACGGCGGCAGGGATCTGGGTCAGCAGTCGTTCCATCGGATGCCCGGTGAAGGTGAGCAGCCCGGCATCACGGAGTGCGCCCACCGGATCGGCGGACGGGCTCGAATTCATCAGCCGGACACTGACTTCGCGTTGCCGTACCGGATGTGTGGTGGTCCGCACCCCTATCCATGAACTTGTCCACAGCTCGGCGAGCGCGTCCAGTACCGGATCCACGGCCGCGGGCACATAGCGCACTTCGGACAGGCGAGCGTACTCCCGCAGATCCTGCCGAAGCCGGTCGAGCCTCGAGTCCGCGGACATACTCATGACTCCTCCGACTCGTGCAACTGGGGAACGCCGCTGGTCCGTAGGCCAGGATAATCTCCGCGGCCGACCGGCCTGTGCGGTTCCGAACAGACGGCGCGATTGTTACTTACCGACAGTGGAATTCGCCCAATCGATGACGGCGGAGTGGTAGTCGCCGGTGTTGCGCGCCAGATTCACCGCATGGCCGCTGCCCGGGAGAACGAAGGTGCGCAGCCGCGCCGCGGGGGCGAAGAACGGGGCCTCCTCGGACTGCAGGGTGGCCGAACTCGCGCACACGGCGTAATTCACGCCGCACAGCATGCGGTCCCGGCCGCCGACCACGATGAGAACCGGGGCGGTGATGAAATTGGACATCCCGGGCAGGGTGGAAACCATCCCGTCCGGATACTCGGTCAGCGAAAAGACCTCTTTATCCTTTTCGTCCAGTGCGAGCACCGCCGGGTCGACATCGCCGGGATCGAAGAAATCGTGGATGCGAGTGCCGGGCCGCGTCGTCAGATATCCCGGATCCATTCCGCGCCCGGCGAATTCGGGATCGTTGGCCGAGGAGTGGTAGGTGGCGATGACGCTGAGGGTGCCGGGGACGTTCACCGCGTGCGAATAACCCGTCAGCACAATGCCGTCGACATCGTGATAGGTGGTGGCCTCCATGATAGAGGTGCCGGAGGTCAGCGAGTGGCCGACCGTGACGACCTTGCCGAACGGCGCGGCGCCGTCGAGTCCCTGCCGGGCGTCTCGGACGATATCGTGCAGGTCTTGCGCGGTGGCGGTGGCCGTCAGCGTCTCGGGTTGCGGATGGGTGCTTGCGCCGTTACCGAGCCGGTCGACCACGAGTGTGGCGTATCCGGCCGTGTTCATCGCCCGGCGGAAATTGTAGATCTGCGGCTCGTACGGGAAATCCCAGTATGTGCCATTGAAATTGGAGCCCGACATCAGCACCATGACGGTGTGGGCCCCGCCCGGCGGCGCGCACAGGGTCGCGGCCAATCGGCCCTGCGGCACCGCGATCGGAAAGGATCGGCAGGACGCCGAAGCCGGCCCGTTGTCGGCGGCGGCTATGCCGGACGTGAAGCAGCACAACATGATTACGGCGAATACGATCCGTGCCCACCTCGAGACTCGCACGCGCAGCGCTCCCTATGACGATATGCGAAAGGTTCGGTTTGTAATGGCGCACGTTATCGGTAGGCGGGGCGGCATGCAACGAGTTCGCTCATTTCGAGAGTGCCGCTACGGCTTTCGGCAGATGCCGCCGAGTACCACCATCCGGGTTTCGGGGAGATCGTCACCGAGCCAATGCTGGACGGGAACGACTCCGGGGTCGAGCAGCTCGAAGCCCTTGAAAATCGTGGCCACGTCGGCGCGGGATCTGAACACGAACTGAGCGGTACTTCCGACGGTATCCACAACGGTCTGCTGGACCCACGTCTCGTCGCTCTCGGTGGCGCCGTGCGTGAACGCGACGTAGCTGCCCGGCGCCATCACCTCGTGGAATCGGGCCATGACCTCGGCCGGTCGTTCGTCCGCCAGCACGAAGTGCAGAACGCCGACGAGCAGAATCGCGATCGGCTCGGCCAGATCCACACCCGCCTCGGTGGGGAGCCGCTCGATGATGTCGTCGGGGTCGCGGAAGTCTCCCAGCATCGGCGTGACACCGGGGAGGCCGTTGAACATCGCGTTGGTGTGCGCGAACACGACCGGGTCGTAGTCGATCGAGGCCAGTCGCGCCGTGGGATCGACGTCCATGACGGTCTCGTACACGCTCGGTGAGGTCGGGATGCCCGAGCCGATATCGACGAACTGCCGAATGCCCGCCTCGGCGGCCATCTTGGCCGAACCGGTGAGGAATGCGCGGCTGAATGTGGCCAATGTCCGATTATCCGGCGCGATGGACAGCATTCGCTGCGCCACGATCCGGTCGGCCTCGTAATTATCCTTGCCGCCCAGTAGATAGTTGTAGATTCGGGCCGCGTTCGGTTTGGTCGGATCGACACCCTCCGGCGCCGGTCGGTCGCCTGCCATCAGACCTCCTCGGTGTCGCGTCCCCGCCTGTGCTCCGAGCCTTCGAACCACAATGGACCGAGAGTAGCCGCGTGGCGCACTCGCCGTACAGCCGTTCGATGTCTACTCCGGGCGGGCCTTCTCCGCATACCTGCAGTGAACCTCGGAGATGGTTACGATTCGATAACGGCTTTCCGGTCCGTCCTTGCCGCCATCTCCGGTCCGGTTACATGGCGCGCACCACCGGAGTAATCGTCGTGAGCGGCTGACGGCCCGGTGGAGGCCGGGCCGACCGCTCGTCGGCAGAAGGAGGATGTGCCGTGCGGACCGGGGCGATCGGGGTCGGCGAGGGCGTGTAGGCGAGTGCTCGGGATGGCCGATGTCCCGAAATCTCCTGCGGAATAGTGATTAATGCGGGCGGGTCGGGTTGGTTCAGCTTACGGCCATTTCTTCATGTCTTTTCACAGATAATCGGGGGCGCAATTAATGGTAATCGACATATGTACCGTCCGGCAATAATAATATTTCTGATTCGACCAGTGCTATATCGTGATCAAGTCGATATGCTGTGACGATGTTCAAACCGAGACTGGGTGTCCGGGCTCGTATTCTGGCCATTGCGTTCGTCCCGAGTATTGTATTGCTCGTCATCGGCGTGGGCGGCGCAGGATATACCGTGACGCAAGGTATGCATGCGCGGAATTGGTCGAAAGCGCTGGCCGCCGCCACCCCGCAGAGCAGGGAGTTGGTGACGGCGGTACAACTCGAACGGCAATATTCGATAGCCCGGCTGGCCGACGGCGGGGGAGATCCGGGCCCGCTCATGCAGGCCCGAGTGCGTTTCGACGCCATCTCGGCGGCACTGGATCAGACGACGCCGGAGTTCGACAAGATCGGGCATTCCGAGGTGACCGGCGACATCGGCGGAATCCAAACGGCGAAAGCTCGTTTGGCGTCGATCCGTGCGCAGGTCGACGCCCGAACGCTGCCGATCGCCGACGTCTACAACTATTACAGTCATTTCCTCGACGCGATCTCGGTCGGCAGCGAGATCGTGGAGACCGATGCGCCGACGCCCCGGGTGGCGAGCGAGGTGGCCGCGGCGCTGTCGATCGTCTCCGCATCGGAGATGCTCTCGCGCAGTGCGGCATTGGGATCGGTGCTCGCCCACGGTGAAACGCTGCCGCCGCAGCTGGCCATCGAGTACTCGCGCCTGGTCGGCGGGTACCGCACCAGCATCGAAGCGCAGGCCGGTCGGTCGCCGGAGGTCAAGACGGTGACGACGAGTCCGGCCTGGCTGCAATTGATCATGATGGAGAACACCCTGCTGGCGCGTGCGCTGGATCCGATCACCGCGGCGCCCAGCGAATACGACGACACACCGACGCCGGCGCCGATGTCGTTCACCCCCGACGACTGGTCCGCTACCACAGGTCAGGTGGACAACGCGCTGCTCACACTCTGGGACGGCCAGATGGTGCGCGCACACAACCTGGCGGCACAGGCCGCGGATCGCAACGCGCACAACGCCCTGGTCATCGGCGGCGTTCTGCTGGCCGCCGCGGTGGCTGCCTTCGGAGTGTCGCTACTGCTGGCCAACCGCGTCATCGGGCGCCTGCACCGGTTGCGTAACGAGACGCTGGCGCTGGCCAGTGAGCAACTGCCGCGGATCATGCAGCGCTTGCGCGCGGGGGAAAAGGTCGATGTGAGCGCGGAGTCGACGCCACTGGCCTTCGGGACCGATGAAATCGGCCAGGTGGCCGATGCGTTCAACCGTGCTCAAATCGTCGCGGTCACCGCGGCCGTCACCGAGGCGGACACCCGCGAGGGCGTCCGCACGGTCTTCCTGAACATCGCGCATCGCAGCCAGATCGTCGTGCATCGGCAGCTCGAGATCCTGGACGAGGCGGAGTCCAGCCAGGAGGATCCGGCGCTGCTCGATATCTTCTTCGACCTGGACCACCTCGCCACCCGCGAGCGCCGCAACGCCGAGAACCTGATCATTCTGGCCGGAGGCGAGCCCGGGCGCGGATGGCGCAATCCCGTTCAGCTACTGGAGATCATCCGCAGCAGCGTCAGCGAAACGGTCGACTTCCGGCGGGTGAAGATCGTACGAGCTCCCGATCTGATGATCGCCGGCAGTGCGGTGGCCGACCTGGTGCACCTGCTCGCCGAACTCATCGACAACGCCGCCTATTTCTCCCCATCGCAATCACAGGTGGAGGTTCGTGCCAATGTGGTGGGAAAGGGGGTGGCCGTCGAGATCGCGGATCAGGGTATGGGGATGGCCGGGGAGCAGTACGCCCGCCTCAACGCCGTGCTGGCCGATCCGCCGGATTTCGGTGTCGGTACCTTGTCGGAGGACTCGCGGCTGGGCATGTTCGTCGTCGCCCAGCTGGCGCGGCGCAACGACGTCGCGGTGCGGCTCACGGAATCCGATTTCGGCGGGGTTCGCGCCATCGTCGTCGTCCCGTCGAAATTCATCGTCGCCGAGGCGTCCACATCCACCGGCACGTGGCGTGCCGTTTCCGACCCGAGCGGGGAACTGCCCGGCCGGGTCGCCCAGCAGGTGTCGGCAGGGTCGTGGTCCCCGGACTCCGGGGACGGATTCGCCGCTCCCGCACCGGTACCGCCGCATCCCGGTTTCGCAGGCAACGGCCATGCCGAACCGGGCGTCCGGCCCCGCCCCGCGCTGCCGCGGCGCCGACGTCAGGCGAGCTTGGCGCCGGAGTTGACGAACGAGGCCAGGCGAGCGCCGGACCTGCCCGGAGCATCGGACCGGACGCCCGAACAGGCCCGAGACATCTTCTCCGCCATCGAGACCGGGACCATGCAGGGCCGCCAGGCCGACCCCGGCGCCCCTAGGCCCTGAAAGAGGAAGCACCAATGACCACCCCGGAAACCCATGATCTGAACTGGCTGCTCGACGATCTGATCGAGCGCTTGGTCGGCGCGCGCTACGCGGTGGTGCATTCCACCGACGGACTGGTGCTGGGCCGATCCTCGTCCCTGAACAGGGAGGACGCCGAGCACTTCGGCGCCATGTCCTCCACGCTGTACGGCCTGGGCCGCAGCGCGGGCGCTCGATTCGACGGCGGCAGTGTCCGGCAGGCCATCATAGAACTGGATCGCGCGATCCTGTTCGTGACCGCTGCGGGCAGTCATGCCTGTCTGGCGTTGCAGGCCGCCGAGGACGCGAAACTCGGAATGATCGCCTACGAAATGAATGTGACGGTCAAACGTGTCGGTCATCTCCTGTCCACCACACCCCGCTCGCAGCTGACCGGACGGGTCGTCGACCAGCGACCGCGATGAACCCCGAATCCCGGAGGTGGTTCGACGAGGCGGCCGGGCCGCTGGTCCGCCCGTACGCGCGGACCGGCGGCCGGACGGCCGGCTCGGCTCGCAGTCTCGACATGCTCACCACCGTGGTGGTTTCTCCTGCGGCGCCGATGCTCCGTCGCATCGAACTGGAATACGGCCAGATCGTCGAGTTGTGCCGGCGGCCGCATGCGGTGGCGGAGGTATCCGCCGCATTGCGGATGCCGCTGGTGGTGACCAAGGTTCTGATCGGCGATCTGATCACCGACGGAATACTCGTTTTTCGTGCTCCGGTCGCTACGGACCATGCTCCGACCATCGACCTCTTGCGCGCGGTACTCGACGGAATCAGGCGAATGTGATTTCGGGCGGCGCGAGATGTGCCTATTCTGCCGACGCCGCATGGACAAGAGGCCGGGTGTCGACCCCGTCGATGAAATCGGTCAGCGCGGCCGCGACGGTTTCGGGCTGCTCGTCGGGGATGAAGTGTCCGGCGTCGGGAACGATGACCCCGCTGGTGTTTTCGGCCCACGGGCTGATCGAGGCCGCCATGTCCGGAATCGAGCCGTGGCTGCTGGAGATTCCGAGAACGGGCACGGTCAGGTGCTGCTCTGCGAGCGCTTCGTGATTCTTGCGCGCCGACTCGGCGGCGTGCCGGTAGTAGGCCAGGCAAGCGCGCAGGCCGTCGTCCACGGATATCGCTGCCGCGTAGTGATCGAGTTCGGCGTCGTCGAACGTGGCGGGATCCAGGGTTTTCGCCGTCAGGAACCAGCCGACGTATTCCCGTTCGCGGCCGGCCAGCAGAGTTTCGGGCAGGCCGGGCACGAGGTGGAACGCGAAATGCCAGGTCTTCCACGCCCGATCCGGGTCTGTGGGAATCGTTTCCGGGAGGGTGACGCCGGGAATTCCGGCGTCGAGCAGAGCCAGACCGTGCAGACGGTTTTCGTAGTCGAGGGCGAGGGAGAAAGCGACCCAGGCGCCGATGTCGTGAGCGACCAGCCAGTAGGTCGACACTCCGAGGGCCTGCACGGCGGCGTGGATCTTCGCGGCGACCGTGTGCGTGTCGTAGCTGCCTTCGGGACGTTCGGAGTGGCCCTGACCCGGTAGGTCGATCGCGATGACGTGGAACCGGCTCGCGAGGTTCGGCATCACCTTTCGCCAAGCCCACCAGGTCTGCGGGAATCCGGCGAGCAGCACGACAGCCGGGCCACTCGGGTCGCCGCCTTCGACGGCATGCAGGCGGACGCCGTCCGCGTCGACCCAGCGGTGAGTGAATCCATCCAGATCGTGCAGACGCAGGAGCGGTGTATGTGGCATGTCCGAAGGCTAGCACATCTTGAACTGTTCAGTTCAAGATAGAATGGCGTGACCGCGACCCGGAACATCGATAGCTCGGCAAGGGAGAGTGCCCCATGGCAGGCAAGAAGCAGTTCGACATGGACACGGCGCTCGACTCGGCGATGATCCAGTTCTGGCGAACCGGCTATGCCGACACCTCCCTGGACGATCTGTCCCGGGCGACCGGCCTGAACCGCAGCTCCATCTACTCCTCCCTCGGCGACAAGGACGCGCTGTTCCTGCGCTGCCTCGACCGCTACGCCGCGCGCTACGGCGACTTGTACGACGCCGCCCTCTCGTGCGCCGCCGCGGACCCCCTGGCGGCTGTCCGTGCGTTCTTCGAGGTGACCCTCGAACGCATCGCCGATCCCGAACTACCGGACGGATGCCTGGTTGCCCAGTCGGCCATGGCAATTCCGGGGTTGAGCCAAAATGCTGTGACACACGTACAGAAGGCGGTCGGCTTACAGCGCTCGCGCCTGAGCGCCGCACTGAAGGCCGGCCGGTTGCCCGACCCGGCCGCCGAGGCCTTCGCCGTGCACATGGCGGCCGTCAACCAGTCCCTCGCCGTCATGAGCAGAGCCGGCGCGGACTCGTCGCAACTCCTGGCCATCGTGGGCGTGAGCCTCGATGCGCTCTCGCAGGCGCTGCTGTAGTCGCAGACGAGTACTCGAGCTGGCGGCAACCGGTTGGCTGGCGCGACCTCCCCGCATCTGCGTCAGCTGTAGAGCTGATCGAGACCGACGAGCAATATGCGGTCGTCGGTAGCGGCCGCGGCGGTCAGTTGCGGGGTGAACCCGGCTGCGCTGTAGCAGGTCAGGATGGTGTCTTCGACGTGGTAGCCCTTGTGGCCCAGCGGATCACGTGCCCTGGCCAAACGCGCCACGTGGTGATGGCCCATAACCTCGCCCCACTTCGACTCGCCTAGTGAGAGCACTCGGCGCGGTCCTGCTGAATCCTGTGCGGCGAGTACGGCCACATCGATCTGGGTCCGAGATCGGTTCGCCGGGTCGTTGACGGCACCCGAGCCGATTTCGGAGGGGAAGTCCGTGAACAACGCGGCGCCCTGTTCCAGTGCGAAGTCCCGGCACAGCGCTTCGAAGGTCGGGCCGACGACCTGGGCGGAGAAGGTCTGTTTCGTGGAGGCCCACACCTGTTCCGCACGGTCGATTTCCAGCTCGGCCCATCGCTTGCGCATGATCGCCTCGTAGTACGTGATCAGCGGCTCGACGATGCGGTACCGAGAGCGGCCCGTCCGAAACAGATCCGGCTCCCGCTGCACCAATGCGCAATCTTCCAGCACGTTGAGGGGATGGGTTAGCTGGTCGGACTTGCGGCCGGTGTAACTCGCGATTCCACCGTTGGTGGTGTTGCCCGCCGCGATCGCGGCGAGCACGGAGTGGTACATCGCGGGATCGCGGATGTCGGAATTCTGAGGAGATGGCCGCCGATGTCGGCAAGCAGTTCGAGTTTGCCGCCGAGGGCGCTGACATAGGCGGCGATTGCCTCGACCGTGGAGACCTCGCCCCGTTCGATCTGTGAGACTCGGCCGGGGCTTACGCCCATGATTTCCGCGAGTCCTGCCTGCGTGAACTCCAGCCGCTTACGCTCCTCCGCAAGCTGGTGCCCCCACTGTTCGGCCATGATCGCGCCGCGCCGCCGCGCCGCCTCGTCCTCGCCGACACGCTGGCGGTAGGCGTTCTTGTCCCATTTGCTGAAGCTGCTCATTGCTCGCCTTCCTCTTCGGCCCGTTCCTTCAAGTAGACCTGGTACAGGTCCTCGGCCTGTGGAATAGCTTGCTGATACCAGGACTTCCACTGGCCTGTTTTGTCGCCGCCAATAGTTGTCGACGTGGCGGTCGGGATCGATCTGTGGGTGACCCTGGGATCCGGTGATGGGATCGACTGGGCAAGGTATGGGAGGCTGGCAGCGTGAACCGATTGGGCAGCGCGACATCGCCGTATCTGCGTCAGCATGCCGACAACCCGGTGGATTGGCGGGAGTGGGATGCCGATGCGCTGGCCGAGGCGGTGCGGCGGGATGTGCCGATTCTGCTGTCGGTGGGGTACGCGAGTTGCCATTGGTGTCATGTGATGGCGCACGAGTCGTTCGAGGATGAGGCGACTGCGGGGGTGATGAATGCGAATTTTGTTTGTGTGAAGGTGGATCGGGAGGAGCGGCCCGATCTGGATGCTATTTATATGTCGGCTACCGTTGCGATGACGGGGCAGGGTGGGTGGCCTATGACGTGCTTCTTGACGCCGTCGGGGGAGCCGTTTTATTGCGGGACCTACTATCCGAAGACGGGGCGGCAGGGGATGCCTTCGTTCATGCAGTTGCTGCAGGCGGTGTCCGATACCTGGCGGTTGCGGCGGGATGAGG
>NZ_JAGPOX010000071.1 GCF_019038435.1 Nocardia alni | reverse complement strand
GTGCCTCCACCCCCACCCTCCCCTGCACCCTCTGGGTAGAACAACACATCCAGCACGTCAACCCGCACTTGGCCGAATTGGTCGAAGCCGCAGATGAACTCGCCCGCCAGCGAGCGCTGCCGTGGTGGAGGTAGCCGCACCGTACTTCCCGCCCGAGCACTCCCTGCGCCGCCCAGCACCCGATCCGACAGCGCAGATCGGCACAGAGGCAGATCGACACAGAGATTGCTCGGTGCATACAGCAGCCGATAGACCTACCGAGTTGTCGGTGACACGACCGCGCCGCGAAGACACAGTCTGCTCAGACTTCTCCTGCCCCGCAGAATCGGCACCGCACCCGCTGGGCGATGGCATCCGCTTCGTCGTCCCCGCCGGGCCACAACCGCAACGCTCGCTCGATCTCACTCTCGCCCTTGTCGAGGTACGCCTTCAGCGTGGCGTACTTGATAGCGAGCCTGTGGAGGTGCCTGCCGTGGTCGGCACCACGTCGCCTTCAGCCGGTTCGAGAATTCCAGTGAATGCCTCCAGCGCTGCCACTCGAGCCTCGAGCAGGTCCTCAGTCATGTACATCAACCCTTTCTATCGCGTTCGCACAAAAGATTCATCAATGCGGCAACCCGTCCGACACGCTCGCCGGATAACTCACGGACAGCCCGAACTACGACGCAGAAGTATTGCGCACTACTGATTCGAGGGGAGCCGATGGAGAATTTCTCTCAATTGTTCGGACTGCGCCTGGAACATTCCGGTGAACGACTTTAGCATGGTGTCATGCCCGCGCAATACGGCGGTCTGCTCATCGAGCCTAGCATTGATCGCATCGAAATTCTCATGCATATACTCGAATTCCTTATGCATGTGCCCGAACTGGCCATGCATGTAGTCGAACTGGTCATGCATATACTCGAACTCGCCATGCGTGTACTCGAACTCGCCATGTACGTAGTCGAACTCGTTGCGGATGTTCTCGAACTGGCCGTGCGCTAGGCCGAACTCCTCCAGCACCTTAGAATGGTTATCATCGATGGTTTTCGCAAATTTCCCGATTCGATAGTTTGTTTCGGAGGCATCGTCTTCCAATTTGGATACCCTGACTTCTACGGCGGCGGTCATTGCGCCTATCCTCTCACTAGCGGGAATGGTATCAATCTGGAGCTGAGCGCCTGGGTCTATCAGAGCGATCGGACTGCTAGTTCTTCGAGCGGAGACTGTCCAGGATTTCTTGCTGTGTGTCCCTGAAGGACCTGAACAGGGTGCCCTGGTCGGCCACCTCGAGGTGGAGTTCATTGAGGTAGTTTTTGACCTCGCATAATTCGGACTTGACATCGCCGAGTCCGGCTTTCATCGCGTAGATCTCGTCTTGGACGGTGGCGAGTTCCTGCATCGTTCGTGCGTGGTTGCTCTCGGCGGTGTGCAGTAGGTCGATCAGTCGCGCGGTCGTGCCGATCTCGACGTCTTTCAATCGGCTTGCCCTTGCCTCTAATTCGAAAATCACTAGTGCTCCTCTCGGTGGTCGGATACTGCCGGGCAGGATCCGGGTCAGGCGCGGTCCTCAATGACCGGGATGCGGACGGCGTCGATGGCCCTGCGAATTCGGGTGCATTCGGCGTCGGTGAAGCCGGGAGTAGCGTCTTCGACCGCGTCGTGGCAGGCGGACAGGAGGGTTCCGGCCAGGGCCGGATAGTCGGCGCTGGGGTACAGCTCGGTTTCGACCGTCCAGTAGAGGGTGGCCGCCTTGTCGAGGCCGAGGCCCTCCAGCGGCTTACCGGCGACGGTGTCGCCGTCGGTGATCAGGTAGGCGAGGCGGTTGCCTACGCCGCTGTTGATGTGAACGCCGCCGAGGTCGGGGGCGGGGGTGCGGTCAGAATCGGTCGCGGGGCTCCAGCGCGGGCCCTGATACGTATCCGGTTGGGGGTCGGGGGATTCGGCGGGCGCCCGCATGTCGCGGATGACGCCCAGGCGAGTGCCGTTGCCGATCTTCCAGCGATCCTTGGCGGAATGCTGTGCTCGCGTCGACAGTTCGGTGAATTCACCGAAGATGTCGGAGAGCGACTCGTTGATCGCGCCGGATTCGTTGCGGTAGTCGAGATTACTGGTCTTCTCGGTGACGCCGTGGGTCAGCTCGTGGGCGACGACATCCAGGCTCATCACCTCGGTGCCCATGACGAAGCCCTGCTCGCCGGACCAGAAGGCGTTGGCGTACGGGCAGGTGTCGAGGCAGGCCCGCACGGTCGCGCGCAGCGCCTTGCCACGGCCGTCGCGTGCGTCGATGCCGATCAGATCGGTGAGGCTGCCCAGCTCGGTGTGGTGAGCGAAGAAGCTCTCGGTGTCGCCGATCCAGTCGTACACCTTGTTCGCATCGGCGTTTCCGGCGACGCGCGGCTTTCCTTCGGTCCGCACGACCGGATACGATCCGTCACCGCCACAGGGGATTTCGATCTTCTCGTCGGCTCCCCGGGAGCGCGCGTCGCACACGATCCGATTCACGTCCTCCTCTGATTTCCATGCGTCCAGCACCGTATCGGGCGAACCTGCCGCGACGAAGACCCGCCAACCGCCCGCACCCGCCGTGACCTCGAAAACGAAGGCCGGGATCGCGGTCTTGTCGGAGCCGCCCCCGGACAGCTCGGGGTCATACCAGACCGGCGATTCGACTCGTATCCGGACGTCACGTGCGGGAACCCCGGCTCGCCGGGCCGCCGCGGCGAGCGCCGCCGCCCGAGCGGGTTCGGCTGGACCCCAATGGTATTCGCCGATGACCCGCTCGGCCAGCGCGCCGGTCGCCGACAGCAGCGCCCCGTCGGCCCGTAACGCCAGCACGACACCCGCACCGTAGACAGGGACCGCGCCGATCGACTGGACCAGCCGCACGGCGGCACCCTTGCCGCGCCGAGATACCTTCTGCACCTGGAGTTTTGCCGATGCGGCCGCACCGAAGAGCCGCTCGACATCGGCGGTGTGCGCGGTGGCCGCGGCCCTCGGATCCTGCACACCGCCGGGCCCGGGCACAGGCCGGTCCGGCACGACCTGCCGGACCGATCCGTGCGCGTCACGGTGAATCCGCTTGGGAGCGGCCACCAGTGACGGCGACGGCGGCCCGGCCACTGCCGAACCCGTCGCTACAACACTTACGAGCACGGCAACCACGGTCAGCCGCGCGAGGAATGCACTCATCGAGCCCCCTAGCTCGTCGATGGACGACGCCTCGGGCATCGCCGACGACGAGCCAACCCGAACGAGTGTGTGGACACCAAGTGCACCGGGCCGCTCAACGAAGACATACCGAGTGAGACGTCTACTGAAAATTCGCTTGTTGCAACCTATTTCGGCTGCGGTCCCCCGAGACGAACTCTCTCGGTACTAATTCATCGACTCTAAGGCTGCATATCCCACCCACTCGATCCGCTGCGGATCGCCGGAGGGTGGTGCTCTATGGCTACAGTTTGGCGAGGATCTTGTGCACCGTCAACCACGTTCGTGTCGTAATGCCTTGACCATAGGCTTTTTCCAGCCACGCCATGTGGGCCGGCGAGTTGGGCGTGCTGTTGTCCATGATCGCCAGCAACGCGCGGCACGGCTCGTCGTACCGGACGACCTGGACGGTCTCGGCGACATCCGCAGGCGGCTTCGCCTTCAGACCGGGATTGTCGGCATCCTTGATGAAGGTGGCCATCAGATACGTCTCCCGGGAATGCGTCAGCCCTGGGAACGGGTCGGAGTCGACCAGTGCCTGCAACTCTTCCCGGCTGCGGATGATGGTGCCGCCGCCGATGCCGAGTTCCGCGTTGAGCGCCTGCTGAATCCGTGATTCCAGTGCGACGGTATCGGTCTCGTCGCTGCCGAATACGATATTGCCGCTGGCCAGCACCGAACCCACCGAGCTGAACCCGAGCCCACTGAACACCCCGCGCAGCTTCTCGCCCTGCATATTCGGATTGCTGGGCATGATCCCGCGCAACAACGCCGCATACCGCCGCGGCTGCCCCTCACCCGTGCGGGGAGCACCCTTCGGTTTCGACTTCGTCGGACTCATACGCCAGACCGTACCTCGCCCCACCGACAGAATCGTGCTCCGCGCGGTATCAGCGGCGCCCGGCCTCTCGATCCCCGCACCTCATGATCACGACGGATCATCGGCCACGATCCACCACTTCCTGTGCGGCCTCGCGCTACCGCTGCCCCGCGGCGACCCCGCCCGACTTCTTGCGCTCGATATCGGCCAGCGCCGCCTCCCGCGCGGCCCGCGCCTGGGCCTGGGCCTCCCACGCCTCCTTGCGGTTCTTGACCACCTTCGCGGGCGCGCCGACGGCGATGCTGAAGTCGGGGAAATCGCCCTTCACCACGGCATGCGCGCCGAGCACGCAGCCGCGCCCCACCCGCGTGCCGCGCAGCACGGTGACCTTGGCGGCGATCCAGGTGTCCGGGCCGATGCGCACCGGCGTCTTGACGATGCCCTGATCCTTGATCGGCATGGTCACATCGTCCATCCGGTGGTCGAAGTCGCAGATGTAGCACCAATCCGCGACCAGCGTGGACGCGCCGATCTCGATGTCGAGGTACGTATTGACGACGTTGTCCTTACCGAACACCACCTTGTCGCCGATGCGCAGCGAGCCCTCGTGGCAGCGAATCGCGTTGCCGTCGCCGATGTGCACCCAGCGGCCGATCTCCATACGGCCCATCTCGGGGGTGGCGTGGACCTCCACCCGGCGGCCCAGGAAGACCATGCCACGCAGCACGATATGCGGATTGGCCATGCGGAACTTGAACAGTCGGTAGTACCGCACCAGGTACCAGGGCGTGTACGCCCGGTTGGCGAGCACCCAGCGCAGTGACGCCACCGTCAGGAAGCGGGCCTGCTCGGGATCGCGGCGGCGAGACCCCCGCCAGCGCGCGCTCAACGGTGCGCCCCACATGCTCGTCACAAGTGCTCCTCGCGTCCATCGGGCGATGCGTGTCGTCGCACGGTGTGCCCATATTCGTCGTCGAGCCACCAGGGTACTTTCGCCGTGCCCGGGCATGTCCCCTACCCTCGGTAGCGACCCGTCGCACGTCGGCCGACGCGCGCGGAAATCGGCCGTTCGGGCACGACATCGTGAGGCGGCACGCCACTTGTCGGGGTGGACGGTTAGTCTCGTGCAGGCCCGTACGAGCAGATGGGAGACAAGGTCAGGTGCATACCAGCATCCGGCGACCCGCGCGCGACCCTCGGATCGCAGTGCATCCCTCCACCGCCACGCGTTCCCGGACGGCATTGCGCCGCCCGGCATTTCGGGCCGCCGTCCACCTGGGGGTCCTGGGTTCGGTCGGCGTACTGGCCCTGAGCGGCTGCGGGGGCACCACATTCGACAACATCTCGGTCGGCCCCGGCAAGGGCTGGCCCTCGGCCTTCCACGACGGCCGCAACAGCGCGACGAGCCCGGTCACCGGTTCCCGCCACTTGGCGCTGAGCTGGACCCGGCCGATCGGTGGCCCCACCGCGGCGGCCACCGTCCTGGACCAGGACGGTCAGATATTCGTCACCACCGATATCGACACGAGCTGCGTCGGAGTACCGAATCCGGGCGGCGCGATCTTCTCGTTCCAGATGCCCACCGGCCGCAAACGCTCCTGCGATGAACTGGGACCCGACGGCATCTACGCGGATGCGGCGATCGATGGAATGTCCAACGTCTATGTCGGCGACGACGGTGGCGCGTACTCGCTCACCGCGAACGGCCAGCCGCGCTGGCGCACCCCTGTGGCCGGAGTTCCGATCTCGGTGCAGTTCACCGGCGACAGCCATGTGCTGACGGTGACTCAGTCCGGCCAGGTCGACGTGCTGAACCGGCAGACCGGCGACCGCATGGTGCCGACCTATCAGCTGCTCGGCCAGCCCGACTTCCTCGCCCACCCGAACCTGCCGCGCCCACCGGACGGCGACGGGCTGCCGGACTGCGCGACCGGCGGCCCGCAATGCCCCGTCGCGAACGTCTCTGCGATAGAGGCGAGTACGGGCCGCTTCTACGTCACCGTCTGGCACCCCGGTTCCCCGACCGCCTCGCTGGTGGCATTGCGCTATGCGGACAAGCAGATTCACCAGGAATGGCGCGCCGACATGCTGATCGGCGGCAGCGCCACCAGCCCTACCCTGTCCCCGGACGGCAAGACCGTCTACGTCGGCGACAACAGCGGCCGCCTGATCGCCGTCGACACCTCGAACGGCCACACGAAATGGGTTCAGCCCCTGGGCTTCTCACCCGAGGGCGGCATCTCCGACGATGACGGCCTGCTGATCCCCGGCGGCGACGACGGCCACCTGATGGCCGTGCGCGACAGGGGTGACAGCGCCGAAATAGCCTGGGAACGCAAGGATTTGGCCCTACGCGGCCGTCCGGTGCAGACCGCGGGGAATACGGGCTACGTCGTCTCCCCCATGGGAGACGTGCTGAAATTGGTCACCTTCGACACCACCGGCGGCAATACCGTCGCGTCCGCCACCCTCCCAGGCGCCCAGGGCACCACCACCGGCACGGCGATCGGCCCGAAGGGAGGCGTGGTCGTCACCACCCGGGTCGGCGAGATCTATGTCTTCAAGCCCGAGGCTCAGTAGTCACCGGTCGCGGTGAATCACTTGATCCGCCAAGGCAACCGGGTCGGCGGTACCGGTGAAATCGGCCAAGAAGGTTTCCAGGCACTCTCCGGACTCACCTGTCCCTTGTCTCGGAGGCACAGTCACGGTGCTGGCCCGGGCACAGCTCGATGACTGCGCCCTGGAGCCGCATTATGACACTCGACACGGGGCAGGGCGCGTCGAACTCCCGCGCACGCGATCGTCCCGACGCCCGTACGGTGCCCCGGCGTGAAGTCGTGTAGCGCGCGGAATCCGAGGCTATCGGCGAACTCACATCAACCACCGGTGACAGTTGCAAATTCGTCGTCAACTCGACGCGACAGATCGGGACAACCGGGTGCGCAGGTCAGCGAGTTCACTGGCGAAACGCCCGGACGAACCGCCGGGAACGGGTGCGCGATGCGATATCCACAACGCCTGCTCCTCGAAGCGCTCGCTGGTCGGATACCAGGCCAGGTCTCCGGCCATCAGATGTTGTAGCCGGCGCACGTGGTCGTCCAGGGCCGAGCGCGCATCGTCCGACAGGCGGTAATCCTCGCAGAACACCGGAAGGTCCTCGCGCACCACATGGTCGAACTGGCGTACGCGTTCGTCGACGAGGTCGACGACGATATCGCGGGCGGCCTCGCGCGAACAGCCCAGGAAGGACTGGGTCACATACACCAGGTTGTGGTGCTCGAGGTCGAACTGGATCTCCTTCTGATAGGAGTACAGATCGTTCACCAGCCCGAGATGATCGAACACCGCACCCTCCAGCTGTCGAATCACACTCGAATCGGAAAGGTCCCCCGCCCCGAAACCCGCGGCGACCGGCGCGCCATCGGTTCCGAGCAGCGCGGCCAGCAGCGGGCCGCCCGCGGTGATCCGCCGGATGTCGAGGTAGTCGACGGGATCAGGTATGCGCTTGCGAGTTTCGTTGTCCAGCACCTGTTCCCAGGCCCCCAGCAGATCCCTCAGCGCCGCGTGCATCCGGCGCGTGCGCGCCTGGCCGATCCGGTCCGAGGCCGCACCCCACAGGTCGACGAGCCCGCATTCCAGCGGCGTCACCGGCGGGGGAGCATCCGCGGCGGCGAAGATCGGCAAGCGTCGCAACTGTTCTCGTCCGGCGACAGGTGCGCTGCGGTAGACGCGCGAGAGCAGGTCGTTCGCATAACAACCCCAGCCGAGGAACCGGGAGCGCAGGATCAGGTCCTCCACCGCGTCCTCGTGCCCCATCAGTGCGGCCGCCCCGGCGAGATCGGCGCCGCGCACCGATTCCGCCGTCCAGCCGACAGCCGGGTCCAGCATGCCCATCGCCGACAACCACTGCGGCAGATCCGCCCGCGCCGCCTCCACATGCGGATGCATGATTGCCCGATAGGGCATGAGAAGTTGGGGCACCGGCAGTCGTCCCGGCCTGCGCGGCGGCGGCATGTGCTGCTTCAGTTGGGCACGAAAGCCCGGCGCCAGCCGGGCCACACCGCTGCCGAGCCCGGTGGGCCCCGGGTTCATTCCACTGTTCATGTAGCGGCTGGACCGCAGATGCCATTCGTGCCCGCCGGCCTGCCAGTCCTGCAGCCCCTGGGTGTAGCGGGCGAGCGCGAGCTGTTCGGCCGCTGTCGCGGCCTGTTCCAGGAACAGCTGCGGCAGATCGACTTCGGCGGTGTCCTCGAACTGCTTCAATCGCGAGGTGATGATGTCGTTGACCAGGTCGGCCGCGGCCTGCGTGGGCAGATGCAGGAAATGCTCCAGCACCAGCACCATATTCGCATTCTCGCCCTCGACCCGCACCTCACGCTCGTAGGAGAACAGGTCGTTACGCAGATGAACGCCATCGGAGAAGGTGTCACACAGCACCCGTACCGGGCGTTCCGCGGCGAAACGCTCGGGAATCTCCGCGCCGCAGGCATATTCGACAAGATTGGCCGACCATGGCGCGCCCCCGACCCGGCGCCGCATCTCGATGTACTCGATGGGGTTGGCGATTCGCTCGCGTGCGATATTGTCCAGCTCCCACAGGGATTCGACCATGAGGTTGTGGGTGGACAGCCGCATCCGCCGCCGCCAGTCCGGCGACGTGCGCGCGATGGTGCGGGCCCAGCAGTCGGCCAATCCCGCCTCGGCGGGATTCCCGGGTTCCGGTGCGGGAGAGCCCGGTTCGGCCATGAAGCCTTCCAGGCGCTCGAGATATCGGGCGGCCTCGCCGTGCCGGCGGGTGTTCTTGTACTTGGCCAGGAAATCGTCGTCGAAGAAGAAGACCCAGACGTACCAGTCCGTCACCAGGGCGAGTGTCTCGGCATCGCAGTCGGGGTGCGTGTACGCGCACAGCAGGGGCATCTGCATGCGTTCGAGCCGTTCGGCGGTCCAGACGAGCTCCCCGTCGGGCCCGGGCTCGCTGAGAATGCCCATACCTCGAGCCCAGGCGGCCGAATGGTCGTGGGCATACGCCAGATTCGGGTTGAGCCGCGCCGGATGCGGAAGATAGAAATCGGGCAGAATAAAGGGCTTCAAGCCGGGCTCCCTCGGGCAGGAAAGTGCCGGTATTGCTGGCGCCTAGATGCTGAAAGACATGCGTGAACTGCACTGATGTTGATCTACCGTTGATTTCACGGTAAGAGCCCGCGCGGCTCGCGGTCAACACCTTCACTCACCGTCACGGCGAGTCCCGTGCGACTCGCCGCACACTACCGGCCAACTCGTGACACAAGTCCCTCGGAGATCAGCGGACCGCTGGTGTCCGGCACAGGAAAACGGTTGGCGTGCGGCCGATTCGCGTGATCACCAGGGACAGTGGCTCGGTTCCGCGCGGTTTGAGCCGCTTGCGCAGGGCGTCGGGGTCGACATCGACCCCGCGAGCGAGGATCTCCAGGGGGCCACAGTCGCGACGCAGCAGTTCCGCCCGCAACGACTTCTCCCGGAATTCCAGGCGATCGAGAATGCGCAGACCACGGACGCCCTCGGGAACGCGGTCGCCGGTGAGATAGGCGATGTGGGGATCCAGCTGCCACAGCCCATGTTTCGCGGCGTAGTGCCGGACCAGGCCCGCGCGGACGACGGCGCCGTCGGGATCGACGATCCACTCACCGGGCGGACGGTGGTCGATATCGTCGGGCTCGGCGTCGGTGAGGGTCCAGGATTCGCCCTCCGAGCGCAGGACGCTCGCGCGGCGGGTCACACCGAAGTCGGACAGGGCCGCCGGCCAGAGGCACGCCTCCCGCACCGCCCCGTCCAGCGACACCACCTCGACCTCACCTTCCCACTGCGGCATATCAGTGGCGGCGCCCGGACGGCCGTTGCGACGGTTCGGCCGCGCTACCGGATCCTCGGTGCCGGCGCCCGGACGACGCGGCACAAAACCATCGAAATCCAGTCCGGGAGCGCACTTCACGACCAGGTCGCGGCCCGGATATGCCGCCATCAGAGCGGGCAGCGGCGGTTGCAGTCTCGCCGGATCGTGTGTCCGAC
The DNA here is from genome assembly GCF_019038435.1 of Nocardia alni. Classification (GTDB taxonomy): domain Bacteria; phylum Actinomycetota; class Actinomycetes; order Mycobacteriales; family Mycobacteriaceae; genus Nocardia; species Nocardia alni. The sequence goes on along the minus strand of NZ_JAGPOX010000071.1, from coordinate 38,223 downwards.
GACCGTCCGCGCGCCGAGCCGGATCGGCGATGACAACCTCGGCGCCACTGCACGGAGCGAGCGCGTCGGCCCTGGCCAACAGCACATTTCGTACGGGATGAGCGGCCATCGTCGCGAGATTGTGTGCGGCCATCGCGAGTCGCACATCGTCCAGATCGCTGCCGATCACCTGGGGGCATACCGGATGCAACGCGGCGAGTTCCGCGCCGATCGAGCAGGTGACATCGTGCACGACACGTCCGGCCAGACGTTCGGCGCGATGTCGCGCAACCGCGGTCGGTGTCGCCTGCTGCAACGCGTCATCGGTGAACAGCCACTGGCCGGCCCCGTCGAGTTTGACCGCGGCGCGGCGGCGCAGGCGGACCGTCTCCGCCAGGATCGGCGCGCGCTCGCCGTGATCGCGGCGCAGGCGAGTGAGATCCTCGAGCAGAGAGGTCGCGGTCAGGGCGAAGCCGTTCGCCTCCGCCAACGCGGCCTTCCCGGCCGCGCTGACAAGGTAGGCGACATCGTCTCGAGTGAAGACGTAGCCCAAGGGATATCGCCTCGCGCCGGCTACCGGCCCGACGCAGCCGGCTTCACGCCGGTGATCATCGCGTTGTAGAAGAACTGGCGTGGCACGACGTGGCGCAGCACCTTCTCGTCCAACTGGCTCAGCGCCAGCCACGCCTTGTACTGAGCCATGCGGTAACGCCAGGTCAGCTTCTCCTCCGGGACCGCGGCCTCGAAGGTGCGCACCGGCCAGCCCCACAGGGCCGCGGCGAACTCCTCGGTCGCCGCGTGCGCCTCGGCGGCCCCGGCGCGGCTCGCGATGGCCTCGAGTTCGCTCGGATCGAAAGTGTGCAGATCCACGACTGCCTCGAGGGCCGCGGCACGCGAGGACTCGTCGAGCTCGGCCTGCGGCCGCCGCCAGCCGGACAGGAACGGCAGCTTGGTCACCTCCGTGGTGACCTTCCAGGTGAGCTGCCCCAGCTTGCGGGCGTAGAAGTTGCCCACGGTGGTCGGCTCACCGGCGAACACGAACCGGCCGCCCGGCTTCAACACCCGCAGGCACTCCTTCAGCGCCAGCTCCACATCGGGAATGTGGTGCAGTACGGCGTGCCCCACGACCAGATCGAAGGTGTCGTCGTCGTACGGGATCGTCTCGGCGTCGGCGACCCGGCCGTCCACGTCCAAGCCCAGATTCTGGCCGTTGCGGGTGGCGACCTTGACCATGCCGGGCGACAGGTCGGTCACCGAACCGGCCTTGGCCACCCCGGACTGCATCAGGTTCAGTAGGAAGAATCCGGTTCCGCAGCCGAGTTCGAGGGCCCGCTCGTAGGGCAGCTGGGCATCGGGAACCACGGCGTCGAAACGGCCGCGGGCGTAGGCGATGCAGCGCTCGTCGTACGAGATCGACCACTTGTCGTCGTAGGTCTCGGCCTCCCAATCGTGGTACAGCACCTGGGCGAGCTTGTTATCGGAGAGCGCAGCCTGGACCTGCGCCTCGGTGGCGTGCGGGTTCGGCGCGGGATCGTCATGACGTCCGGTCATGGTCGGAAAGGTTACTCGAGAGTCGCGGGCTCTGATCAGCGGCCCACGAATTCGGCGGAGCCCGGACCGACCGCCAAATAAGAACCTGTTCCTATGCTGCGATCTTCGGTCGCGAACAGTTCCGCCCACTCGGTGCGAGCCCGATCGTGGCCGTGCGTACCGGCCTCGAAGACCCGCTTGGCGGCCGCCAGCGCGCGGGCCGGGCCGGCGGTGAACTGGCGAGCCCAGCGCAGCGCGGACACGTACACGTCGTCCGGGGGGACGACCTCGTCGACCAGCCCCAGTGCCGCGGCCTCCTGCGGTTCCACGAAGCGCCCCGAGTACACCAGGTCCTTGGCGCGCGCGGGCCCGATCAGCAGGCTCAGCCGCCGGATACCGGCCAACGGAATCAGGCCCGCCAACGTTTGCGGCAGGCCCAGCTTCGCGTTGTCGCCGATGATGCGCCGGTCGGCGCCCAGCGCCAGCTCCAGCCCAGCACCGAGCGCATATCCGCTGATGGCCGCGACCGTCGGCTGCGGCAGACCGGCCAGGCACCCCAGTGCGGATTGCAGATCAGCCGCCATCGCGGCGGCCTGCTCGGGAGTGAACAGGGCCAGCTCGGACAGCTCGTTCCCCGCCGAGAACACCCGCTCGTCGCCGTAGACGACGACCGCCCGCACCTGCTCGTCCACGCCGACCTCCGCGGCCGCCGCCGCCAGCTCGCGCGCCACCTGCAGGTCGATCAGATTCATCGGCGGCCGCGCGAAGCGCAGCACGGCGATTCCCGTCTCGGGACGGTCCACGGTCACGAATTCGGCCATGGGGGACGAGACTACTTGCACCGAGACCATGGCACGGATCGTGGGCACTCAGTCCACGCGCCGAGAACCCTGGAGCCGAATCCCGCCGGGGAATTCCGCGTAGTAACGCTCATTGTCCGGGAAATTCAGCCGCTGCTGCCCGTTCTGGGTGCTGAAGATCGGCCGGATCGGCTCGAGGGTCGGCGCGGCGGCGAGGATTTCCGCCGTGGAGGCGAACTCACCGAGGTTGACCAGCTGCGACCAGGTGGGCGGCAGCAGCACATCGGTGCCCGCTCGCCAGCGATCGAGGGCCTCGGCGGGCGTGCACCACCGCACCTCGAGTGCCTCGGAGGTCGCCCCGTCCGCGCGCTGCCCCGAGGGCAGTACGGCGACGAAGAAGCGGGTGTCGTACCGGCGCGGCTCGATGACCGGGGTGATCCAGTTCGCCCAGGGACGCAGCAGATCCGCGCGCAGCACCAGGTTCTCGCGGGCGAGGAACTGGCCCAGGGACAGCTCGCGGCGCTCCAGTTCGGCGCGGGCCGCGGCATAGGCGGCGGTGTCGGATACGACGGTATCGGCCGTCGGCCCGGCCAGCAGCACCCCGCACTCCTCGAACGTCTCGCGCACCGCGGCGCACACCAGCGCCTGCGCCCGGGCCGCGTCGACGCCGAACCGCTCCCCCCACCACGCGGGCCCCGGTCCGGCCCACGCGATTTCGGCCTGCGCATCGCTGGCATCGACCCCGCCGCCGGGAAATACCGTCATCCCCGCCGCGAACGCCATCGCCTTGACCCGCCGTTGCAGGAACACCTCGGGCCCGGATGCGCCGTCCCGTACCAGCATCACCGTCGAGGCGTCCTTCACCGGCGGGGGCGCCGAATCGGCCTCGACGGATGGTCCACTCGCACGCTCACTCACTCTTCGCACCCTAACGCCCGCTCGAGTCCACCCCGGATCGGGATAGCGATTGCGCCCGCCGCGACTCACCGATTGCGGTTGCTCCGATGCCGGCCCAACCGGCGGCTGCGCCGGGCGAAATAGCGGCCGTCGATGCGGTCCAGGGTGATCGACTGCCGGAACGCCTTACTCAGGTTCTCCGCCGTGAGCACGTCCTCGAGCAGGCCCTGTGCGACGACGCTGCCCTCGTTGAGCAGCAGGCCGTGCGAGAAGCCCGGCGGGATCTCCTCCACGTGGTGGGTGACCAGGACGGTCGCGGGTGCGTCCGGATCCGAGGCCAGATCGCCGAGCTTCTCCACCAGTTCCTCGCGGCTGCCCAGATCCAGGCCCGCGGCGGGCTCGTCCAGCAGCAGCAATTCCGGATCGCTCATCAGCGCCCGCGCGATCAGCACCCGCTTGCGCTCGCCCTCGGACAGGGTGCCGTAGGCGCGGTCGGAAAGATGTTCCGCACCGACGCTTTCCAGCATGTCGACCGCGCGGTCGGTGTCCATGTCCTCGTACTGCTCGCGCCAGCGACCCATCACCGCATAACCCGCCGAGACGACCAGATCACCGACCTTCTCATCCAGCGGCACACGCGCGGCCACGGCCGCCGACGACATCCCGATGCGCGGGCGCAATTCGTTGATATCGGTCCGCCCCAGCGTCTCCCCCAGCAGAACGGCGGTGCCCGAGGTGGGGTACATGTCAGCGGCGGCCATGCGAAGCAGGGAGGTCTTGCCCGCGCCGTTGGGGCCGAGCACGACCCAGCGTTCGTCTAGCTCCACTTGCCAGGTGAGCGGACCCACCAGCGTATGGCCCGAACGTCGTACGGTTACGTTGTCGAAGTCGATGAGTAGATCGGGATCCGGTTGGCGCACGGGCTCCATCTTGGACCACGCGCTCGAATGATTCCCAACATGGTCCGTATGGACTTAATGCGTCATATGCCGCGAGGCCGTCAACGAGACGTGGATTCATCGCCGCCCCGGTGAAATTCGGCATTTTCGGGCGATTCAGTAGCACTTCCGGACGGGCCGCCGTCGCCCCGCGGGTCCGTGCCATCGGATGATCCGACGCCGTCGGATGAGGGATGATCGTCCGGACGCCGATGGCGGGGCCGACGAAACAATCGGGCCAGGATCAGGGCGATCGGAATCGAGCACGCCACCCAGGCGCCCAGCACTATCCACACTGTGGTCATATCCGTGGCACCCTCCCGCGGACTCGTATCCGACACTGCCGCACCCGGGCCGTCACGTCGAGCGTGCGGCTCATGTGCGCCAGGCGCAGGCTCGGGCGACCGTGATATTCGACCGCGCTACTGCGCCGCTACGGCGATAACCGTCATCGAACCGGGCGCCACCTCGGTGAACCCGGCATCGCGCACAGCCGTCGCCGACCCCTCCCCGACCCGGCGAATCAGATCGGGCCACCGCGCCCCGGCCTCGCGCACCGAACACGCGTAGCCGTTACGGCCCCACTCGAACACTCGCTCCACAGACAGAGCACCGGCCAGCAGCATGCTCGCGTGACCGACCTGTGCCGCGGCCTTGCCAACAGTCATACCCAATTCCGAATCAACCCATAGCACAGGGAGTTCCGGATCGATCGGGCCTGGACTGTCCGGTTCGATATCGGTGCCGCCGATCTGGAGCCTGCGGATGCGCGGGTCGATATCACCGACCGGACCCGGGACCAGCGCCCGCGCCTGCGCGCCCTCGAATTCGACGCTCACCCCGGCCACCTCGTTCGCGGCCAGCCATTGCGCGCCGCGGGCCCGCCGCGCGACCTTGCGGATACGCGAACGCTTCCAGCTCAGATACCGCTGCTCCCACTCCCCGTCCGGACCGACGCGCGGGTCCATGCACAGCGCGAGCGATGCGGCCGCCGCGGCCGCCAGCAGGGCGCTGCGGCGTGGCGGATCCGGCTTCGGAATATGCAGCACGATCTGCATCGCCTGCACCAGCGCCGGATCGTCGGGATCACCGCCGCCACCGTATCCCCGCGCCAATTCGGCATGCCGCGCGATGAATCCGGCGTCGAGTACGGGATCGGTGGTCACCAGCCCCGCCGAATCCGATCCTGGTCCCTCTCCGGCCGCTGCGGACACGCGTTCCTCCCTCTGTGTATCACCGCTCGTAACCAATTTATCCGGGCAGTCGAGCAATTTTGCAGCGATCGGATACTCCGCTCGACGCGGACATCATCGGCAACTTGTCCGCAACTGGACGTGTTTCGGCCCGGACCGGGCATTCCGGCTCATTCGGGACGCGCCCGCTCAGGTCAGCGGCACCCGACGCAGCAGTCCATCACGAGCGTCGGCGGCCTCCACCTCGTCGCGGGTGACGCCGAGGATGAACAGCACCGCGTCCAGATATGGATGCGACAGAGCCGCGTCGGCGATCTCGCGCAGCGCGGGCTTGGCGTTGAAGGCGATGCCCAGGCCCGCCGCGTTGAGCATGTCGATATCGTTCGCGCCGTCGCCGACCGCGACGGTCTGCTCCATCGGCACCCCTGCCTCGGCCGCGAAACGCCGCAGCGCCACCGCCTTACCGGGCCGGTCGACGATCTCCCCGACGACCTTGCCGGTCAACCGGCCGCCGACCACCTCGAGCGTATTGGCCTGGACGAAATCCAGCTCCAGTTCGTGCGCCAGCGGCTCGATCACCTGACGGAAGCCTCCGGACACCACACCACAGCGGAACCCAAGACGACGCAGTGTGCGGATGGTGGTACGCGCACCCGGCGTCAACTCGATGCTGTCGGCGACCTCGTCGATCACCGACTCGGACAGTCCGCTCAGGGTCGCCACGCGCTGGCGCAGCGATTCGGAGAAGTCGATTTCCCCGCGCATGGCGGCCTCGGTGACCCCGCGGACCTGATCCTCGACGCCGGCGTGTGCGGCCAGCATCTCGATCACCTCGCCCTGGATGAGCGTGGAGTCCACGTCGAACACGATCAGCCGCTTGGCACGCCGGGCCAGGCCCGCGCGTTCCACGGCGATGTCGATGCTCTGTTTCGCCGCGATCTCGGCCAGGGTGGTGCGCAGACGGGTCTCCGCGTCGTCCGTGGGCGGGGCGGTCACCATGAGTTCCAAGCCGGTCACCGGATAGTCGGCGATGCCGCGGATCGCATCGATGTTGACGTTCTGCGCGGCCAGTTTGCGGGCGATCACGCTGAACGCCCGCGCGGTCACCGGGCTGCCCAGCACCACGATCGCATGGGTCGACAATCGGGCGCCGACCGTGGAGTCCGCGCCGATCTCCACGTCGACCTGCATGCCGATCGACGTCATCGCGTCCTCGAGCTGATCCTGCACGTCCTCCGGATCGCGCGGGCACGACACCAGCACGCCCAGGGTGAGCCGACCGCGGATCACGACCTGCTCGACATCCAGAAGGCTGACCTCGTTGCGCGACAGGGCCGCCAGCAGAACCGAGGTGACGCCGGGCTTATCGGGTCCGGTGACGGTGATCAGAACGGTCGTCCCCGCCCCGGCATCGGACTCGGACGTGCTCACGATTAATGAGTTCCTCTCGTGACATGCGTACGCCGCCTGTGCGGCACGCTCATTGTCTCAGGTCGATACCGGCGGGTACGAACCCGTCCGCGGCACGTGTCCGGGATCACCCCGGCCCGGTCAGCGGCATGAAAAAACAAGCGCGGCGGCCGTCTCGAAAGACGGCCGCCGCGCCGGGAAAATTCGTCGTGCTAGCTGTGCACCTTGTCCTTTTCCTCGACGGTGTGCGCCTTCCCGCCCCAGCCGACGTGGGCCTCGGCCCGCATCCTGTCGACCATGTGCGGGTAGTGCAGCTCGAACGCCGGACGCTCGGACCGGACACGCGGCAGCTCGTAGAAGTTGTGCCGCGGGGGCGGGCAGGAGGTCGCCCACTCCAGCGAGTTGCCGTAGCCCCACGGATCGTCCACGGTCACGACCTCGCCGTACCGGTACGACTTGAATACGTTCCAAATGAAGGGCAGCTGCGAGGCGCCCAGGATGAACGCGCCGATCGTAGAGATGGTGTTCAGCGTGGTGAAACCGTCACTCGGCAGGTAGTCGGCGTAGCGGCGCGGCATGCCCTCGGCGCCCAGCCAGTGCTGCACCAGGAAGGTGGTGTGGAAGCCGACCATAGTGGTCCAGAAGTGCCACTTGCCCAGGCGCTCGTCCATCATGCGGCCGGTCATCTTCGGGAACCAGAAGTAGATGCCCGCGAAGGTGGCGAACACGATGGTGCCGAAGAGCACGTAGTGGAAGTGCGCGACCACGAAGTAGGTGTCCGACACGTGGAAGTCCAGCGGCGGGCTGGCCAGAATGACGCCCGACAGACCACCGAACAAGAAGGTGGTAAGGAATCCGACGGACCACAGCATCGGCGTCTCGAACGTCAACTGACCACGCCACATGGTGCCGATCCAGTTGAAGAACTTCACGCCGGTCGGCACCGCGATCAGGAAGGTCATGAACGAGAAGTACGGCAGCAACACCGCACCGGTGGCATACATGTGGTGCGCCCACACCGCGATCGACAGCGCGGCGATGCCCAGCGTCGCGTAGACCAGGGTGGTGTACCCGAAGATCGGTTTACGGCTGAATACCGGGAAGACCTCCGAGACGATACCGAAGAACGGTAGCGCGATGATGTAGACCTCGGGGTGACCGAAATACCAGAACAGATGCTGATACAAGATCGTTCCGCCATTGGCCGGGTCGTAGATATGCCCACCCAGGTGCCGGTCGTAGGCCAACCCGAACAACGCGGCCGTCAGCAACGGGAAGGCCAGCAGAATCAGCACGCTGGTGACGGCGATATTCCAGGTGAAGATCGGCATCCGGAACAGCGTCATCCCCGGGCAGCGCAGGCAGACCACCGTGGTCAGCATGTTCACACCGCCGAGGATGGTGCCCAAACCGGAGACGGCCATGCCCATGATCCACAGGTCGGCGCCGACACCCGGAGAGTGCACGATGTCCGAGAGGGGGGTGTAGGCGGTCCAGCCGAAGTCGGCGGCGCCACCGGGGGTGACGAAGCCGGCGGTCGCCAAAGATGCGCCGAACAGGTACAGCCAGTAGCTGAAGGCGTTCAAGCGCGGGAAGGCGACGTCGGGGGCGCCGATCTGCAGCGGGAGCACGATGTTGGCGAAGCCGAACACGATCGCGGTCGCATAGAACAGCAGCATGATCGTGCCGTGCATGGTGAACAGCTGGTTGAACTGCTCGGGTGAGAGGAACTGCAGGCCCGGGCGGGCCAGCTCTGCGCGCATCAACAAGGCCATCAGGCCGCCGATCATGAAGAACGACATGGCCGTCACCAGGTACATCATCCCGAGGACCTTCGGGTCAGTGGTGGTGATCAACTTGTAGATGAACGAACCCTTCGGACCCAGACGTTTCGGGTACGGCCGAGTCGCTTCCAATTGGGGGACTGGCTGGGGCTCTACAGCAGTCACTGATCCTCCTGAAGGTGTGCCTTCTGGTCGTCGTTCTTGGTCAGGCTCCGTACGTCTGTGGCGTTCCTTGGATCGACGCACGACGAACGACGCTGGCTTTCGCTACTACGGATCGTAAACCGTGCTGCCGCAACCATCGCGTCCGGTCCTACTCAGTGTCGTACTTGGTGTCGCGATCGGATGTCGGTCCCGCCGTGTAGCCTTCCCCGCATGCCGGTGACTCAGCGCCGAAACATTCATACCCACGACCGGGCATATGCACGGCGTTTGCGTGCCGGTTGCTTGCTATTGGTCGCTGCCGTGGGCGTTTTGACCGCATGTAGCAATGGGTCCTCGGACAACCCGAGTTCGATCGTGCGCACCACCACCAAGATCGCCACCGCCGATGTGGTCGGCGTCGAGCGCGACACCTCCAAGGCCTGCCCGCTGCCCAGCGCCCCCGATCAAGACACGGGCACTCATACCGTGACCACTCCGAGCGGCGCCGTGCAGGTACCGGCCGATCCCAAGCGGATCGTCGTGCTCGACACCGCCGCCCTCGACGCGGTCTGCGCCCTGGGGCTGTGGCAGCGAGTCGTCGGCGCGACAACGATTTCCGGACCGACCCCGCAGCCGACATATCTGGGTTATGGCATGCAGGTGGTACCGAGCGTGGGCGCCACGGGTGCGGTGGATGTGGCGAAAGTCTCTGCGCGGCACCCGGATCTCATCCTCGGCACGGTCGGCGACGGCGACGCGGGGGCGTTGCACGGTATCGCGCCCACCGTGCTGATCGGCAAGGATCCCAGCTGGCAGGCCTCGTTCAGCGCCTTCGCCGACGCCATGGACCGCGCGGGCGCCGGAACCACCGCGATCTCGCAATACCACACCGATGCTCACCAGATGGGAGTCTCGATCGCCGCGAAGCTCTCTCAGGCCTCGGTGCTGCGGTTCGACGCCAAGGACGCCCAGGTCCAGGGCGACGACACCTTCGCCGGCGCGGTCCTGGCCGACGCCGGTGTGCAGCGGCCCACAGCCCAGCGGGGCGCCTCCTTCACCGTCGACAGCCTCGCCACCGACGCCGACCGCGACAAGGTCGAGGGCGACATCATCTACGTGATGTTCGACGGCAAGGACGGCAAGGACTACGGCCAGAAGGTCATGCACAGCGACGACTGGAAAAAGCTCGAGGCCGTCTCGGACAACCGCAACTTCGCCGTCGACGACACCATCTGGCACGGTTCGGGCATCACCGCGGCCCGGGCAATCCTGAGCGATCTGCACGACTCGCTGAACGGCTACGTCACCGACTGATCCGCGCGTCTCCGATCGCCACCGAGTTGGTCAGTGAACACCGGTAATCCACCGCTCAGGTCGCTACTGAGCAAACTGCATGTGCAGTGAGCAAACGATGTAGCTGTTGCTCACTGCACACACGTCTTGTTCAGTGGCAGAAACGCTAGGGGCGAGGGTCAGTAGATACGCAGGCCACGGCGGCGCACGATCGCGAGGGCGATCGCGGTGCCCAGGATCCAGACCAGGAGACCCAGGCCCGCGTTCCAGATGAAGCGCAGGCTGCGGTCGATGTGAGGCAGAAGTCGCAGCAGTGGATCGTGCTGTTGGCCGTCGATGGGAGCGATCAGGTAGTACAGGCCGTATGGGAGCATCAGATGGACGATCCACAGGACGGTGGCCCAGCTGCGCAATTCGCGCCAGCGCCGGATCAGGGTTCGGGTCTCCACGGCCAGCAGCACCGAGATGACGTTGCCGACCCCGAGCCAGCACAGCAGCGGCAATGCCACGGCGAACAGCGTCCCGGTGAGCGCTCGGGCGTGCAGTGTATGCGCCAGGATCGCGGTCATCACCAGCGTCGGCAGACCGACGATCACCAGCAGCGCAATGTTTTTCGTGAGCAGGATACCGCGTAGGGACATTCCGCCGGCCATGCTGGAGCGCACCCTGGCCGCGTCCAGGCCCAGCACGTTGGTGGTGGTGACGTCGGCCAGGATGAACGTCGCGAAGTACGTGCCGACCAGCACCACCCAGCCGAACTGGTGGTGCCGGTGAGCCAGCGGAGAGTAGACCAGGTACAGCAGCGAGAGCACCACATTGATGCCGACGCCCTCGAGCCAGTCGCGTGGTGCGGTGAACGACCAGCGAACCTCCTCGCCGACCCGGCGCAGCAGCCCGCGGTCTGCCGCCATCGGAGGCGGTTCGGGGTAGCGAAGTTCTTCACGCAGATATGCCTGCACCCGGTCGCGGGCGCCCACCCGGACCTGTTCAGCCCACCGAATCGACAAACTCACCTATCTTCGCCGCGATCACTTCCGGAATCCGCTGCGGCAGCAGGTGTCCGCCCCCTTCGACCAGCTCGAGGCGGGATCGAGGGAACCGATCGTGCAGCGCGCGTGCGGTGGAGATCGGGACGACTCTATCGGTCGGATCGGCCAGGATCAACGCGGGCATCGCGGGCGCACCGAGTCGCTCGATCCAGTCGTCGAGGCTGGTCAGTAGCTCACGCTGCTCCAGCAGCACGGTACGCCAGACCGCACCGTGCTCGTAGCGGATATCGGCCAGCGAACGCCAGGCCGTCACCTCGGCGTTCGGGCGATGCTTGCGGTCTTGGCGGGCCAGCCACGGCATCATCTGCCACATCGCGATGTTCAACATCGGCCCGGCGACCGGTGCGGCCATCACCTCGTCCCAGGTGTTGACGCACCCGGGGCCTATCCCGGCGACGGAAACCAGCCCGCGCACCCGCTCGGGCGCCATCGCGGCCGCCGCCAGTGCCACTCCGCCACCGTAGGAATGCCCGACCAGCACGGCGTCGCGGACGCCCTCGCGATCGAGCCGGTCGAGCAACCACGCCGCGTTGTCCTCGAGTGTGCCCCCGGGCGCGGTGTTGTCGCCGTACCCCGGCCTGTCCCAGGCCAATGCGCGCACCGAGGACGGCAGATAGCGACGCACACCGTCCCAGGCCGAGCGGTCACCCGGCTGCCCGTGCAGCAGGACCACAGGAACGGTCGAGGTCATCGTCGGTACTCCCCTCGCCGGCTGTCGGCAGGTGCGCACCGTCGCCGCCACGACCGGTCGCGCCGGTCCGATGACGAAATCCGATGTATGCGCCATGTTCCTGCCCCTCTCGAGTGACGCGCCGAACGGCTCTCACACGCAGCGGATCTCGACTACAGGTGATCCACTTGATACTTGAAGTTAGCTACCGAAGCTGATTGCCTGCCGATTGCGCCCTGTGTGCTTGCTGTGCATCCGGTGCGAGCCGCTCGCTCATCGGCGCCCGGCACGTAAGAGCTACATCTGGGCAGCCTAATGCGGGTGACGCCCCGTCACCCGCGATATGCATTCGGCGCGAGCTGATGCCTGCCAACCGTAGACCGATCGGATCTTCCGCATACCAGGCGAGAGGCTGCGATACGGAATGGGCTTGTTATGTGATGAAGTTGGCAGATGCCGTTGGATTTTCTCGTAGGGTTGGTCAAGCAAGCAGCGGACTGGGGTCTGCCTATCTCGGGAGCCTCCGATCCCGCGGAACTGCAGTATCTTGCCAAGCTTGCCGCCGAACCCCACGTGCGCTTCATTGCCGAAATCGGATTCAACGCCGGGTTCTCGACCTACGCGTTCCTGACGGCCAACCCGACAGCGATGGTGTGCTCCTTCGACATCGCCGAGCACGTGTACGTGAGCACGGCCAAGCAGCACATCGATGAGATCTTCCCCGGCAGGCACGTACTCGTGGCGGGCAACTCCCTCGCCACCGTGCCGACCTTCCGAAAGATCAACCCGCACCTGACATTCGACCTGATCTTCATCGACGGCGGCCACACCTACGAGATCGCCACGGGCGACCTGGCCAACATGCGGGAGTTCGCCGGGCCGGACACGATCCTGGTCATGGACGACATCGCCCCTTGGCTGGAGTGGGGCGTCGGCCCCACCCAGGCATGGACACAGGCCGTCGCCGAGGGCATGGTCGTCCAGGAGGAACTCATCAAGGACGGCGTCGCGGTCACCACGATCGAGCCACCGGGCCGCCGCAGCTGGGTCATGGGACGGTACGCGCGAGACGACGGCTGAGCGACTCACCGAGCGCCCATTCGGGCGACATCGCGGATGGCCGTGGCGAATTGGCTGGGAGCTTCCTGCGGCACGTTGTGCCCGATTCCGTCGAGGGTGCGGTGCTGGTAGGGGCCGGTGTAGAGCTTGCGGTAGCCGGTTCCGTCCTTGGCGGGGCCGTCGAAGTCGCTCGCAATCGTGATGGTGGGCACCGTGATCGGAGGTTTGGCGGCGAGCCGGTTCTCGTCGGCGTCGTAGCGCGCCTCGCCCGGCGCCAGGCCGAGCCGCCACCGGTAGTTGTGCACCACGATGTCGACGTGGTCCGGATTGTCGAATGCGGTGGCGGTCAGGTCGTAGGTCGCCTCGGTGAAATTCCAGTGCGGTGAGGCGATCTTCCAGATGAGCCGGTTGAAGTCCTTGGTGTACTGGCGGTAGCCGAGTTCTCCGCGTTGGGTGCTGAAGTAGTACTGGTACCACCAGCCGTATTCCGCCTGCGGCGCAAGCGGTTCGGCGTTGGCCGCCACGTTGGCGACGAGATAGCCGCTGACGGCCACCAGTGCGGAAACCCGTTGCGGCCACAGCGCGGCGACGATGTCGGCGGTGCGGCCACCCCAGTCGTAGCCACCGAGGATGGCGCTGGGAATGTTCAACGCATCCATCAGAGCGATCACGTCATGGGCGATCGCGGCCTGCTGGCCGTTGCGGACGGTTCCGGCGGACAGGAATCGCGTGGTGCCGAAGCCGCGCAGATACGGGACGATCACGCGAAAGCCCTGTGCCGCCAGGATCGCCGAGACGTCGGCATAGCTGTGGATGTCGTACGGCCAGCCGTGCAACAGGATGACCGCCTGACCGCTCGCCGGGCCCGCCTCGGTGTAGCCGATGCTGAGCTCGCCCGCGTTCACCTGCTTGACCGGCCCCAGCGTGTGCTGCGGCGCGACCGGCGGTCCGGCCTGCACGGCCGGCGACGCGCATGCGGCGACCGTGCTCACACCCGCCACCGCGGTGGCCAGGCGAGCGAAACTCCTTCGGCTGAAACCGCTGACCGTCCGCGCCCGCTCGCCGATGGTGTCGTCGCGATCGGCACTGCTCATTGCATTCGCTCCTTGGTACGGGGTGGTGTGTTTCCATCACACCTGGTCGTTGCCATCGAGTCCAACGATTGCTTTGGATCAGTTTCATCGTTGAAATTGATAAAGTGCAGCGGTGGAGGTACGGCAGATCGAGCATTTCCTCGCGGTCGCCGAGGAGATGAGCTTCTCGCGGGCCACCGAGCGGGCACACGTCGTGCAATCGGCCCTGTCGGCGTCGATCGCGAAACTCGAACGCGAACTCGGGGTGCGGCTGTTCGACCGGTCCCGGCAGCAGATCAGGCTCACCGCCGCAGGCGAGCACTTCCGCACCCATGCCTACGGGGTGCTGCGCGCCACCCGCGCGGCCGCCGAATCCGTCAGCGACTTTCGCGGAACTCTCTCGGGCACGGTCGAATTCGGTTCGCTGATCTCGTTCGGCCCCCTGGACGTAGCCGGTGCACTCGGCCAATTCCACCGGGCCAACCCCCACGTACGCCTGCGATTGCGCCTCAGCCAGGCGGGTGCGTCGGCCTACTTGTCCGCCCTGGTCGAAGGATCACTGGACCTGGCACTGATCTCGATGCCCAACCGCTTCCCCCCGCAACTCGACATGCACCTGATGTTCGAGGAGCCCATGGTCTTCGTCTGCCCCGCGGAACACCCCCTCGCCACCCGCGAACGCATCGACCTCACCGAGACCACCACCGACGATTTCGTCGGCTACCCACCCGAATTCGGCCTGCGCCGCCTGATGGACGAAGCATTCCACGCCGCCGGAGTCCACCCCCGAACCCACTACGAGGTCCCCGCCGGCTACACCGCCATAGCCGACCTGGTAACCAACGGCCTCGGCACAGCCTTCATGCCCCTATCCGAGGCCCGTCGCTTCAGCGCCCTACACCACGTCGAACTCACAACCCCGGTGATCTGGCAGGTCTACCTGGCCTCACCGCCGGCCGCCCAGATGACTCCTGCCACAGCACGTTTGGCCAGCACACTCCTCGACGTGGTAGCCCAAGCGCACTGACCAGTACACCCGCCTCGATCGGCCTCGGAGCCGACGGACCACCGCACTTGTGCGTCGGCGATTTGTTGCTGTCGGCGGTCCGTATAGCCGCTATCCCAGGACAGCCCACCCGAGCGGGCTCAGAACTCCCAGTCCTCATCCTCCGTGTTGACCGCCTTGCCGATCACATAACTCGAGCCCGAGCCCGAGAAGAAGTCGTGGTTCTCGTCGGCGTTCGGGGACAGGGCCGAGAGGATGGCGGGGTTGACGTCGGTTTCGTCCTTGGGGAACAGGCCCTCGTAGCCGAGGTTCATCAGGGCCTTGTTGGCGTTGTAGCGCAGGAACTTCTTGACGTCTTCGGTGAGGCCGACCTCGTCGTAGAGGTCCTGGGTGTACTCGACCTCGTTCTCGTACAGCTCGAACAGCAGCTCGAAGGTGTAGCTCTTCAGCTCTTCGCGCTCGGGCTCGGTGAGCTGCTCCAGGCCCTTCTGGTACTTGTAGCCGATGTAGTAGCCGTGCACGGCTTCGTCGCGGATGATCAGGCGGATCAGGTCGGCGGTGTTGGTGAGTTTGGCGCGCGAGGACCAGTACATGGGCAGGTAGAAGCCGGAGTAGAACAGGAAGCTCTCCAGCAGTGTGGAGGCCACCTTGCGCTTGAGCGGCTCGTCGCCCCGGTAGTAGTCCAGGACGATCTCGGCCTTGCGCTGGAGGTTGCGATTCTCCTCGGACCAGCGGAACGCGTCGTCGATCTCGCGGGTCGAGCACAGGGTGGAGAAGATGGAGCTGTAGCTCTTGGCGTGCACCGACTCCATGAACGCGATGTTGGTGTACACCGCCTCCTCATGGGGGGTCAGCGCGTCTGGGATAAGGCTGACCGCGCCCACCGTGCCCTGGATGGTGTCCAGCAGGGTCAGGCCGGTGAAAACCCGCATGGTGAGCTGCTTTTCGTGCGGGTTCAGGGTGGCCCACGACGGGATGTCGTTGGAAACCGGGACCTTCTCGGGCAACCAGAAGTTGCCCGTGAGCCTGTCCCAGACCTCGGCATCCTTCTCGTCGGGCACCCGATTCCAGTTGATCGCAGACACTCGATCGATCAGTTTCACGCCCGCTCACTCACCCTTCTCACCTTGCCGGATCATGCTCGCCTTGAACACTACTACTGGGGGCCGACATCCTCGCACAGCACAAGACCTTGTGTCTTCGCACCCTCTAAGAGGGTGCGCACAAGCGTGAGGCGACCCACTCCGCTATCACCCACCGCCGTGAAATGCACCGCGTCACACGGGCTCGCAACACAAATGACCACTCCCCCGGACGTACGCTAAGGGGCGCTCGCAGTTTGCCAGATGCTGGCACCGCGCTCACGCTCGGCCCGATCCTCCTACGGAAGGAGTTTGTGCCATGGCAGTACCCACCACCACGAGGACCGGCGCCTCATCCACCTCGTGGACTCTGTTCGCCGGCGTGCTCATCCTGATCGCGGGTGTGATGCACCTGCTGACCGGCATCGCCGCCATCGCCAAGCGGGACGTGTTCGTCGTCGACGCCGACGAGATCTTCCGGATCAACCTGACGGCCTGGGGCTGGATACACGTGGTCATCGCGGCGCTGATCATCATCGCCGGAATAGGCATCGTGACCGGCAAGGCGTGGGGCTATCTGACCGGTATCGTCTTCGCCGCGGTGAGCGTCCTGGCCAATTTCGCTTTCGCGTCGATGTACCCGTTCTGGTCGCTGGTGATCATCGCCGTCGACATTCTCGTCATCTGGGCACTGGCCAAGCAGCTCGCCCGGGATTGATTTCGACACGACGGTCCGTGCCGCACGCTGGGCACGGACCGTCGGCGTCTCGGACCGCCCGCGCTCCGGAACCGGCGCCGGCAGGGTCTCGCCCGGGCCCTCTCGCCGACGGAATTCACTGATGCCCCGGTAGCCGATTCAACCCGAACCGACCGCCGAAAAGCTGTGATAGCGTGCATTTTCATGACTGGGAGTGGGGGAAGTCCCGATTTGTCCGTCATACCGGACGATGTGACCGCACTGGGTAAATACGCCTACGACCTCGCCGAGACACTGCGGACCGCGCTGGCCAACGCCGGACGCGATGTCACCTCACTGACCGAGAACGGCTGGTCCAGCTCGGCCGCGACCAGCTTCGCCGATGGCTGGACCGAGTGCCAGGACGGTGGGAACAAAATCATCGACGCATTGACGACCATGGCCGCCTCGCTCGGAGTCACCGCCGATTCCTATCGCGCCCAGGACAATCAGTTCGCCGGCAGAGTCTCCAGCCTGAATCTGTGATGAGCGGCGAATACGAGGTCGACCTCAACCAGCTCGACAACGTCGTCAGCCGCCTGTCCAGCCTGGTGGGATTCATCTCCGAGCACCTGGACACCCTCGATCAGAAAAGCGCGGCCGTGCATTCGGGATCCTGGCAAGGCGCCGCGGCTACCGCGCACGAGAACGCGCACCGTGAATGGTCCGCAGCGGCAAGAGAATTCGTCGACGGCGTCAAGGATATGGGCACGGTGGCCCGCAATGCGCACACCCAATACACCGCGGTCGACACGGCGAACACCCGCATGTTCGGCCACCGATGATCAAGGTCGACCCGCAGGTCTATTACGACGCGGCGAAGAAGCTCACCGACATCGGCAGCAACATCGACAACGGCACCACCAAGCTGGTCCAGGCACTGTTGGACACCGGATCCATGGCCGGGACGAGCACCGAGGCGACAGCCTGGGCCACCAGCTACGACGCCCGCGCCAACGACACGATCGACAATGCCCGGCGGCTCGCCCAAACCCTCCCCTACTTCGGCAGCCTCGTGGCGCTCGCCGGTTACAACCACGCCTTGGCCGACTACAACGCCGACATCAACCCCCACAAAGGCCCAGCTCCCACCAAACCCGCCAGCGTGCCCGCCCCGGTGCCGCTGTGCTGGGCCGGAGCACCGGCATCAGGTGGCCCCGGCGACGGCCTGGTCTCCATCGCCGCGCTGATGGAAAACATCCACATCCACATCCCCGACGGCAACACCGACAAACTCGATGCCGCCACCACCGCCTGGAAAGCATTCCTGAAGTCCGACATCGAATACGCCGGAAGCCGCATCAGCGACGTAGCCAGCGCGCTGCGCCAAAACCAGGCCCACGAGATAGCCGACCTCGACGACCTCGTCGAAACCCTCTCCGACTCGGCCTACAAGATCTATGCCTCCGCCAACCAGCTGGCCACCGAAACCGGCGCCTACGCCAAGCCCCTCCACGAGCTGCGCGCCAACATCAAAAAGACGATCACCGACCTCGAAGAGGCCATCACAATAACCCTGGCCGTCGACGTCCTCGCCGACTTCGTCTCAGCCGGGGCAGGCGTCATCCTCAACGGCGCCTCCCTCGCCGCCTTCCGCTCCTACTTCGAAACCGCCGCCGACTCGATCACCGGCTTCGTCAACACCTCCAACATCGCCCGCATCCTCGGCCTCGGCGCCAAGGAGGAGAACGTAGTCGCCAACGTAAGCCGAGACCTCGACGAAATCGACAGCCTCACACCGCAGGAGATCGAGTCTGAGGAAGCAAGCAGCAGTGCAGGTAGAACCAGCCCTGCCAACACCTCCAATACCCCCGGGACAGCCGAATATGATCAGCGGGCCGATGAACTGGCCAAGGATCCTGCGCATGGCGGTCAAATATCTGATAAGTCACGCAGAGAGGCAGAGGTGGGACTATCCCTGGAGAATAAAGGACAGCTTGCTGGACCGATTACACGAGCCCCGTTCGAAAACGGAAAGGATACAGGCGAGTTCGTTGACGCCAATGGACAGCATTGGGACATGAAGCAACCCACGGATACGTTTCCATCCAATGCGGGACCTATGGCAGGTAAACCGATGCCTCCCACGATGCGAGGAGCATACAATCGTACCGACTTCGTGAGTATGGTCAATGATGAGATTGCAACAGGGGAGAACGTCATCATCGATCCGCAGAACTTGTCTTCATCCGGATTCAAAGATGTACAGGACGCCATCGCGGAGAACCCGCAATGGTCAGGGAAGGTCGTTGTCCACAAGCCATAGCATAGTACAGTGGAGCTTATTATGAACGAGTCCAGGACCTATACCTACAAGGTGACGTCATGGCCAACGAACCCTGACGCATCGACTGCTTTGGAGCAGTACCTGCGCGTGCGGAGCGCTGGCCAATATGCGACGCTCGGGGGTGCTGGCTTGGACTTTTCAGGCGCGGATCTACACGGCGTTAATTTATCGGAAGCATATCTTGCGGTAGCTAATCTCGACGGCACCAATCTGAACAACGTTGATCTCAATCGCGCCACTTTGAGCGGGGCGACGATGCGGCGCACCAATCTGTCCGGCGCTTACATGCACAAGGTTGAGGCGGATGAATGCGAAGCGACCTCGGCCGACCTGTCGACCGCTAACCTGTTTCGAGCCTCATTCGTGAAATCGGATTTGCGATATGCGAACCTACAGGATTGCCAGCTCAGTTCTACAAACTTTCGGCAAGCCGATCTCCGTAATGCAAACCTGCAGCGGTGCCGGTTCGGCCCCAGCCCAGCCCGTTTGTCCGAGTCTCAACTCTTCGGTGCAGATATCACGGATGCGACAGGTGATGTTCGTGGCCCAATTCATGTGACCGAAGCCAATATATTGGCTGGCGCAGAGCTCGAGGAATGGTTCGCTGCGCACGGAGCGCCGAATGTCAGAGTTGTCGAGTAATATCGAGGTGCGGCATCCGGCCCGCCGACTGCGATATCTGCGGTCGGCGGGCCGGGATGGCTCGGTGTCAGCCGATGAGGGCCAAGTCCTCTTCGGTGAGTTTCAGGGTTCCGGCGGCGATGTTCTCCTCCAGGTGGGCGGGGTCGGAGGTGCCGGGGATGAGCAGGATGTTCGGGGAGCGGGTCAGGAGCCAGGCGAGGGCTATTTGCTGGGGGGAGGCGTTGTGGCGGGTGGCTACCGTGTCGAGGTGTTCGGTCAGGAGGGGTTGGAAACCGCCTACCGGGAAGAAGGGGACGAAGGCGACTCCGGCCTCTTCGCAGGCGGCGATCAGGGGGTCGTCGTTGCGCATGGCTACGTTGTAGGCGTTCTGGACGCAGACGAAGGGGGCCAGGTCGCGGGCCTCGTTGAACTGGGTGTGGGTGATGTTGGAGATGCCCAGGTGCTTGATCAGGCCCTCCTCCTGGAGCTTCGCCAGGGCGGTGAGCGGCTCGGCCAGGGAGCCCTCGACGGGGGCCAGATTATCGCCCAGGCGCAGGTTCACCACGTCGATCTGGTCGATGCCCAGGGTCTCGAGGTTGATCTCGACGTTCTTGCGCAGGCCGTCGGGGGTCAGGCCGGGGTCGATCGCGGCGAATTTGGTGACCAGGACCAGGTCGTCCGGATAGGGGTGCAGGGCCTCGCGAATCAGTTCGTTGGCATTGATGCCGTCACGGTCGTAGAACTGCGAGGTGTCGATGTGGTTGACGCCCAGCTCTACCGCGCGGCGCAGGATCGCGTGCGCGGTCTCGCGGGTGGGCTGCTTGCCCGCGGGCCAGCCGGTCAGTTTCATGGTGCCGAATCCGACACGGTTCACCTGGAACGATCCGAGCCGGCCCGCACCCGCCGCGCGGGCCGAAAGTGTTTCTGTCATGCCTTCAGCCTGGCGTATCGGGTCCGCCGACCGTAGTGATTGGCAACAAGCTGCCGCGGATTGACGCCGGCCCAACCGGCCGGGAGACTCGTGGAATGGTCCAAACACAGCAGGTCATGGTCGTGCGCGGTGCTCGGGAGCTGTTCGAGAGCACCGCGCACCTGTTCGAACGCACCACGACCAGCCTCGACTGCGCCGCCAAGGACTTCGTCACCTGGCACAACGCCCGGCACGACCAGATCCGTCCCAGCGTGGCGCTGCGCAAGCTGTACCGGCCCTCGGCCCTGCTGGACCCGTCGCTGTCGCAGCATCTGCACACCATGGTCGAGCGCGGCGCGGGCGTGCGGATCAGCGACGAGGAGATCAGTGAGACGATCATCCTGGACCGCAAGACCGTCATCCTCGCGGGCGACGCCTCCTTCGGCGAACGCAGCTACAGCATCATCACCGTCCCGGAGGTCGTGCACGGCGTGCTGTCCCTGTTCGACGCGGCCTGGCGCGCCGCCACCGACTTCGCCGTCTACGACAACGACGCCGCCGAACTGCGACGCCTCGCCCCCCGCATCCTCGACCACCTCAACACCGGCGCCACCGACGAGGCCGCCGCCCGCGCCCTGGACCTGTCGGTCCGCACCTACCGCCGCCGCGTCGCCGAACTCATGTCCGCGCTAGGCGCGACCTCCCGCTTCCAGGCCGGCGCCCGCGCCCAGGAACTCGGCCTGATCTGACAACTCCGTAGGCGGAGTCGTCAGCTGCGGCATCATCGATATTCGGGACCGTGCAGAGAGGAACAGATGACTATCGGACTGGTCGATGTTCATTCGCATTTCGTTACCGACTTCTATATCGCGGCCGCACGATCCGCCGGTCACGACAGACCGGACGGCATGCCTGCCTGGCCGACGTGGAGTGTCGATGACCACCTGAACCTGATGGAGCACAACGGAATCGAAATCGCTATGCTGTCGGTGTCCTCACCCGGCGTGCATTTCGGCGACGATGCCGCCGCGCGACGACTCGCGCGAGAGGTCAACGAGTTCGGGGCCGGGACAGCTGCGGCTCATCCCGGCAGGCTAGGGCATTTCGCATCCCTGCCGGTGCCCGACATCGACGGGGCGCTGGCTGAATTGGCTTACGCCTTGGACGAACTCGGGTCCGATGGCATCACACTCGAATCCAACGCACACGGCATGTATCTCGGTGACGCGCGGCTAGACCCTCTGCTCGAAGAACTGAACCGCCGTCGCTGCGTCGTCTTCGTCCATCCGACCGCACCACCCAACGCCGACGCCGTCGCACTCGGTCGGCCGATCCCGATGATCGAGTTCCTGTTCGACACCGCGCGAACGGTGACCGACCTCATCCTCGCGGGCAGTCTGCTGCGATACCCCAACATCAACTGGTTGTTCACCCACGGAGGTGGGGTACTGCCGCTGCTCGCCGACCGCATCGGCCTGTTCCGCACCCTGTTCGCCCGCGGTGACCAGTCCCAGAATCCACCCGCACTGTCCGAGCAACTCGCCGAACTCTGGTACGACATGGCCGGAACACCGTTCCCGGCACAGATCCCCGCCCTCACCCGACTCGTCGGCACCGACCACATCCTGTACGGCAGCGACTACTGCTTCACCCCTCCGGCCGGCGTCGCCGGACAGGTCACCTCGATAGATAAAGCCGCTGCCCCCAAGGATTCTCCGGACTGGCGGGCTCTGACAACAGCGAACGCCCGCCGCCTGTTCCCCAGACTCGCCACCGAGGATTGACCATCAGAGGCGCCCGGGATGCGCGCGCAAGCGCCCAACGCTGAACTTCGCTTCCCCCCAAAAACATCTGGCGGATATGGCCAGGAGCGCGGCCCAATCCGACGTTCCGGGTTCACAGTCCGTAGAGCATCGGCAGATCCACGAGCAGCACGTCCGGGCGGTTGACGGCGGCGCGTTGCAGGTCTGGCCGGAAACCGTGGAGGGAGAACAGAGTGAGTACCGCTTTCTCAGTATCGTGGCCGGAGTCCGCCAAGAGGGCGCGTAGATACTCGAGGCGTTCGAGGTCACCGATCGTGCGGGGGACGATGGTGGCCTTCGCCTCGCCGATCAGCGCAATGTCGGTTCGTGGAGACTGCGGGCGAGCGCCGAGGCGCAGGGCGATCACGTCGACCTCATGTTTGGTCTTGCGCCGTTGATCGGGTATTTCAGTGCCTCCGACGGGACCGAGGAAGCCGCCCAGCTGGTCCGCGCCGTATGTGCGAACCCAAGTCCGGCATAGGTTTTCGAAGTGCGGGCCGAGAATCTTCGAGCGGAAGGTCGGGGCGGAAGTTTGCCAGATCTGCCTCGCGAGCAGGTCGCGGTCCGGGCCGGAGCGAACGGCGATCTCCTCCAGGGCGTCGGTCATCGGCAGAGTGATGAGTTGGTTGAAGCGAATCACCGGATCCGCGAGGGTGATGGTGGGGTGCTGTCGACGCAGCACATCCTGATCGCGGCGGATGAAGCCCGCCGATTCCAAGGTTTCCAAAGGGTGGGTGAGCTCTGCGTGATGCGCGGTTCTTCGCGGAGGAGATAGTCGGTTTCGGTGCGGGAATCGACCGCGCGGCCAGGGCTGAGCATCGTGCCCGCCAGCCAGCGCTCGAAACCGCCGTTGGGGCTGGGCGCCCGGCCAGCGTCTGGTAGCCGGGTGCTCCGCCGAGGGTCGAGTCGACTTGCAGGGCCGTCAGCGGGTCGCCGATATCCCAGAAAGCTCGGCTGGTTCGAAAGTCGAAAGCGGACAGTCGCAGATCGATGACCGCCCAACCGCGTAATGCCTTTGCACCGGAAAGGATTTCGTGCATCACGCTGATCGCGGATCCGCACAGGATCAACCGGACGCCGGTGCTGGGATGCTGCTGGTATATAGAGGCGAACAAAATCCGTATAAGTGAAACTATACGGAATCCGTATAGGTGGGGCTATACGCGACTCGGCCGACGCACGACGAGCGCGCTGACGACGACGGGCGCCCGCAGATGTACCGCGAGCGCCCGCCTCGAATCAACGGGTTACAGCATGCAGCTGACGCAACCCTCCACCTCGGTACCCTCCAAAGCCATTTGGCGGATGCGGATGTAGTAGAGGGTTTTGATGCCTTTGCGCCAGGCGTAGATCTGGGCCCTGTTGACCTCGCGGGTGGTGGCGCTGTCCTTGAAGAACAGGGTCAGGGACAGGCCCTGGTCGACGTGCTGGGTGGCGGCGGCGTAGGTGTCGATGATCTTCTCGTAGCCGATTTCGTAGGCGTCGGAGAAGTAGTCGAGGTTGTCGTTGGTCAAGTAGGGGGCCGGGTAGTAGACGCGGCCGATCTTGCCCTCTTTGCGGATCTCGATCTTCGACGCCACCGGGTGGATGGAGCTGGTGGAGTGGTTGATGTACGAGATCGAGCCGGTCGGCGGGACGGCCTGCAGATTCTGGTTGTAGATGCCGTGCGCCATGACCGAGCTTTTCAGCTCACGCCAGTCGTCCTGGGTCGGGATGTGTACCCCGGCCTCGGCGAAGATCTGGCGCACGCGTTCGGTTTTCGGCTCCCACACCTGCTCGGTGTACTTGTCGAAGTACTCACCGCTGGCGTACTTGGACTCCGGGAAGCCGCCGAAGTATGTGCCGCGCTCGATGGACAGCTTGTTGGAGGCCCGAACCGCGTGGTACGCAACGGTATAGAAGTAGATGTTGGTGAAATCCACGCCCTCCTCGGATCCGTAGTGGACCCGTTCACGTGCCAGATAGCCGTGCAGATTCATCTGGCCCAGGCCGATCGCGTGGGAGGAGTTGTTGCCCTGTTCGATCGAGGGCACCGAGTAGATGTGGGTCTGATCCGATACCGCTGTCAGCGCCCGGATCGACACCTCGATGGTCTGCCCGAAATCCGAGGAGTCCATGGCCTTGGCGATGTTGAGCGAACCCAGGTTGCACGAGATGTCCTTGCCCACAGTGGCATAGGACAGATCGTCGTTGAATACCGAAGGCGTGGAAACCTGCAGGATCTCCGAGCACAGGTTCGAGTGGGTGATCTTGCCCGCGACGGGATTCGCCCGGTTCACCGTGTCTTCGAACATGATGTACGGGTAACCGGACTCGAACTGCAGCTCGGCGATCGTCTGGAAGAACTCGCGCGCGTTGATCTTCGACTTGCGAATGTGCTTGTCGTCGACCATCTCGTAGTACTTCTCGGTGATGTTCACATCGGCGAACGGCACGCCGTAGATGCGCTCGACGTCATAGGGCGAGAACAGGTACATGTCCTCGTTCTTCTTCGCCAGCTCGAAGGTTATGTCCGGAATCACAACGCCCAGCGACAGGGTCTTGATACGAATCTTCTCATCGGCGTTCTCGCGCTTGGTATCCAGGAACCGGTAGATGTCCGGATGGTGCGCGTGCAGATACACCGCGCCCGCCCCCTGCCGCGCACCCAACTGGTTGGCGTAGGAGAACGAATCCTCCAGCAACTTCATGATCGGAATGACACCCGAGGACTGATTCTCGATCTTCTTGATCGGCGCACCATGCTCACGAATGTTGCTGAGCAGCAACGCAACACCACCGCCGCGCTTGGACAGCTGCAGCGCCGAGTTGATGGAGCGCCCGATGGACTCCATGTTGTCTTCTATGCGAAGGAGAAAACAGTTGTGCACGACCGTGCCGTGGATCGCGTAGGTGTGCGTGCCCGCCACGTGCAGGTTGTACACCTTTTCCGGGTTGTCATCGGTGCGCTCGATCGCACGAACGCCATAGACATGGCGACCGTGAACTACCTGGTACGTCGTACGCTTCGTACCTTTGCGACCGGTGTAGTTGTGCAGGTTCTTACCGATGTCGAAGATGAACTCTTCGTTGGTACCAGGCAGACCGGGCACAAACACCTGTCCGGTAAGGTCCCCCGCCTGATTGATGTAGGTGCGGACCACAGACACAATGCCCAGTCGGCGCAGGATCAGCTGCACTTGGTCGATCAGTTCCGGGTTGACCAGGTCCAGGACCATCCCGCCGGTGGTGCAGCACCCATCACCACGAAACAGCCCGCTGACCAGACCACGCAGAAAATCCTCGTCCGCGGTCATGACCTCATGCGGCAGGTGCTTGGTGGCATAACCGGTACCTGCCAATGACAACAGCAGCGACGCCACGATCTTGCTGTTGCACACCATCCGGGTGGAGTGGTCGGAATAATTCGTGTACAGAGACAGGTCGATCCCGAATACCTGTTTGAACGCCATACCGAGCTCGACATGATATTCGGTTTCGTACGCACCGAGGGTGAAGTGGACACCGTTCGGCTGGACACCCTCCACACCCGAACGCTTGGATACATGCCCCTCAGCGAGGTACCAGCCCAGGATCAAGCCCAGTTCGTACGACTCTTCGACATGACGGTTGACCGGGACGAACACCTGGCTGTATCGCTGCTTGTTGCGGTGCTTCGCGTCCGTATTGACCTTGCGGACCAGCCCGTCGGACTCTTCGAAGACACCTTCTCCAACGAACTCCATCATGTCGAAGACTCGACGTTCACGCGTATCCAGCGGCGCGGTCGTCACGATGAAGTCGGAAGGATGCACGTCCTTCGCTGCCAGCCACACGAACCCACGAAACGGGTCGGCGCCGTCTCCGTCGATCAGCGTTTCGACGTCGCGCGCGGTCCACACCAGAATGGGATGTTCCGGGGTGCACCGAATCGGTTCCTTGTGCCCGAAGTGCGAAATCGATACCAGTGCTTCATCGTTCGGGTTCTCGATGAGCCTTTCGACCTCAGCATACGAACCGTCGTGCGACAACACCCGATCGCCGGGCAGCAGGGTCTCAATGGCCCGTGGACCGTCGATAGTGTCCACCGGTGTGCCCGCCGGAAAGCAGGAGACTGGCTCGCCACGCTGCTTCTTACCCGAATTCAGGAAGGTTGGGGTGGCCGGTTGGAAGCGGCCGGAGATGATCTCCTCGACCAGTTGCTGGGCCAGGATTTCGTCGCCGTCTGCGAGGGCCAGGGCGACCATGCAGACGCGGTCCTCGAAGCGTTCCAGGTAACGCTTGCCGTCGAAGGTCTTGAGTGTGTACGAGGTGTAGTACTTGAACGCGCCCAGGAAGGTGGGGAAACGGAACTTCTTGGCGTAGGCCTGCTCGAACAGGCGCTTGACGAAGCCGCGGTCGTACTTGTCCAGGACCTCGGGCTCGTAGTAGTTCTCCCGGACCAGGTAGTCGAGCTTCTCGTCCAGGTTGTGGAAGAAGACCGTGTTCTGGTTGACATGCTGCAGGAAGTACTGCCGCGCGGCCGCGACGTCCTTGTCGAACTGGATCTCACCGTTCGGGCCGTAGAGGTTCAGCATCGCGTTGAGGGCGTGGTAGTCCATGCCCTCGGTGGATGCGACGTCGGTGGCGACCGGGCGCTCTACGCGGGCCGATTTACCTGCAGGTGCTGTTGTCGTTGCCACTGTGCTTGTTGCCAAAATGATCCCAATCCCTCTCGGACGCGTTCGACGTCCTCGGCAGTTCCCATGAGTTCGAAGCGATACAGGTAGGGCACCCCGCATTTGCGTGAGATCACTTCTCCCGCATAGCAGTACGTATCGCCGAAGTTCGTATTGCCGGCCGCGATGACGCCGCGCAACAGCGCACGATTATGCGGATCGTTGAGGAACCGCGCCACCTGACGGGGCACGAATTCCTTGTCGGATCTGTTGCCGCCCAGAACGTGCCGACCGCCCCCGTAGGTGGGGCAGATCAACACGTAAGGCTCATCGACGCGAAGCGAATCGGCGGTGTGCAGCGGAATGCGAACGGCCGGGAGGCCCAGTCGCCGCACGAAGCGGTGCGTGTTCTCCGACGCACTCGAGAAGTAGACCAGAGACCCTTCCCCAGGCCCAGGTGGAGTAGACGTGGCGACCACGGCAACCACTCCCCCTTCCCGATACTTCCTCTCGAACAGCGTGCCGGGCGAACAGCGCCCCGGCGAATCAGGCGGCGACGACCGCCAGCGACTTGATCCTGTCGGGACGGAAGCCCGACCAGTGGTCCTCACCGGCGACGACGACCGGGGCCTGCAGATAACCCAGGGCCATCACGTAGTCGCGGGCCTCCGGACTCTCCGAGATATCGACGACCTGGTACTCGACACCGGCCTTGTCGAGGGCGCGATAGGTGGCGTTGCACTGGACACAAGCGGGCTTGGTGTAGACGGTGATTGTCATAGTGTCCCTCTCTCCTCGGCGTTGGAACCTGTGGAACCTGTGCCTGAACCTGAGCCTTGAATCCATGCAGTGCACGACTGAGCACGATCCACGTAGTACTTGCGCAAACCCCTGGAAGTCGCTGTAGCGGGCCACGAACGTCAGGCGACGAGGCTGAACACGGCCCGGGGACCGCGTCGTCTTCCAGTGCTCAAGACACTACACCTAGTGGCCGACAGATTCCTACAACACGACATGTTGCGAGTCACATCGGTGAAATTCGGTCCGCGTAAGTACCTGGACAGTCGATTCGCAACTCGACACCACTGTGTTGCACATCACGATTTCATACCGCAGCACATTCTCAGCAAACGCATTGTTCCCAACTGTCACAGAACCACCGTCCATCCCGCGAGTCCCGCAACCCCCTTACGCCACGAATCACCCGGCAACACGCACGCCAGCTGAGCGCCATCGCTGCGACACGCCGCGTTCATCCGGTGTGTCGGGTCGCCAGAGTCCCCTCACACTCAACGCCACAGGTTTGCCCGGCACTCCCGGACGCCGTTCACACGCGACCGGGCCCGCCCCGTCACCATGGACAGGGCGGGCCCGGTCGTCCCACATCGAAGCGTGCGATCCTGTGCCGCCCTCATCGGGCGGCTATCGGCCTACCGCGGGCGTCCCGCTTGGTATGCCGGCGTTCCGCTCAAGCATCCACCGACTGACGCACGGCCTCTACCAATTCGTGCACCACACCGGCCAACTCGGTCAGCGCCTCGGCGTCGTCGCGCGGGTGCGCCTCGGCGAAACGCTGCCCGATGACACCGAAGTGCAGGTGCGCGCTCTCGACCACCGACGCGCCCGCCACGCTCAGCACCTTGACGGTGTCGCCGTGCGCCCACTTGGCGGCGTTCTGACTGATCGAGGCACTCACGACCGCGGCGGGCTTGCCCTTGGTGGAGCCGGCGCCGTAGGGCCGCGAGGCCCAGTCGATGGCGTTCTTCAACGCGGCGGGAATGGAGCCGTTGTACTCGGGGACGAACAGCAGCAGGCCGTCGGCCTGGGCAACCGCCTCGCGCAAAGCGGCCGCGGCGGCGGGGACGCTGCCCTCGACGTCGATATCCTCGTTGTAGAACGGGACATCGCCGAGACCCTCGTAGATGGTGACCTCGACACCCTCGGGAGCCGTCTGCACCGCGGCCTCGGCGAGCCGCCGGTTGATCGACGCGGCGCGCAGGCTGCCGACAAGAGCCAGAATGCGAGTCTGGGACATGATCTTCTCCTTGTGGGACGAGGCGGCGGTGCGCCATCTTCAGGTAGAATAACCGGACCATGGTCCGCTTTCATTCCGCTCAGCAGGGGGGTCAGCTTGTGAGCTACGACACAGACGTGAACCAGCCCAGCACCGATCCATGTACGGACCGGGCAGAACTCGCCGAGCGGGTCGCGTCCCTGCCCATCACGGCCCATCCCGCACCACAGGCCGAGCAGCATCCCTTGGCCTTCGTCCTGCCCGTCGCCGACGAGCACGGCGAACGCAGCGATGCCGCGCGCAACCGGCAGCTATTGCTGGACGCCGCCGAGGAGCTGGTGCGCGAGTGCGGCGCCGACGGCCTCACCATGGACGCGCTCGCCAAGCGCGCCGGGGTCGGCAAGGGGACCGTCTTTCGCCGCTTCGGCAACCGATCCGGGCTGATGCTCGCCCTGCTCGACCAGTCCGACCGGAAGATGCAGGCGGCCTACATGTTCGGGCCGCCGCCGCTGGGTCCGGGCGCGCCGCCGGCCGAGCGGCTGATCGCCTTCGGCCGCGCCCGGCTGGCCGCCACCGAGATCGAGGGCGATATCCGGCGCGCGGCCGACGTGTCGGGCCGGTACGCCACCGCGCCCTACGCCGTCGCGAAAACCCATGTGATGCTGCTGCTTCGGCAGGCCGGGGCCGCCGGTGAGATCCCCCTGCTCGCCGACAGCCTGCTCGCCGCGCTCGACAGCACGCTGGTACTGCATCAGATCCGGGTGCTCGGCTACACATCCGAACAGATCGGTGATCATTGGGAACGCCTGGTCCGGTGGGTCGTAGAGTGACGGCGTGGGTAATCTTCGCCAGGCCATCGCGGCCGATCTGGGTGTCCAGCCGATCATCGAACCGAAGGTCGAGGTGCGTCAGCGCGTCGAATTCCTGAAGGAGTTCCTGCGCTCCACCCCCGCGACGGGCTTCGTGCTCGGCATCAGCGGCGGCCAGGACTCGACGCTGACAGGTCGGCTGTGCCAGCTGGCGGTGGAGGAACTGCGCGCCGAGGGCCACGAGGCCACCTTCGTCGCGGTGCGACTGCCCTACGGTGTGCAGGCCGATGAACACGACGCGCAGATCGCGCTGCTGTTCATCCAGCCAGACCGCTCGATCGAGGTGAACGTCAAACCGGGCGCCGACGCGGTGGCCGCCGAGGTCGCACGCGGCCTGGACGGCGAACCGCTGCGCGATTTCGTGCGCGGCAATATCAAGGCCCGCGAGCGCATGGTCATCCAGTACGCGGTCGCCGGTCAGCTGAACATGCTGGTCGTCGGCACCGATCACGCCGCCGAGGCGCTCACCGGATTCTTCACCAAATACGGCGACGGCGGCGTCGACCTGACCCCGCTCACCGGCCTCACCAAACGCCAGGGCGCGGCCCTGCTCCAGGAACTCGGCGCCCCGCCCAGCGTCTGGCAGAAAGTCCCCACCGCCGATCTCGAGGACGACCGCCCCGCACTGCCGGACGAGGTCGCACTGGGCGTCACCTACGCCGAGATCGACGATTATCTGGAAGGCAAGGACGTCACCCCCGAGGTGGCCGCCAAGCTCGAGTCCATCTATCAGGCCACCCGCCACAAGCGCACCGTCCCGGTGACTCCGCTCGACACATGGTGGAATCGGGCCGAGTGACGCTCAGGAGCGGTGGGCGTCGGCCTCGTCGATGAGGCGGCGGTGCAGTTCGGTCGTCATCGCGTGGATGGCCCGGGTCAGCTCGGTGTTGGTCTTCAGCTCGAGCTCCTCCTGAGAGAAGTCGTGATCGGCCTTGATCTGCTGGAATTCGGCCTGGCGATTCTGGCCGATCATGACGAACGTGGACAGGAAGATCGCCTCCAGCGACACGATCAGCGTCAGCGTCGGCCAGGGTGTCTTTTCGATCCAGACCATCCACACCCCGAAACCCACCGCGTGGATGTAGACGAACCACATCGACCCGGCGAACCTGGTGATCCAGTCCGCGATCCGCAATTGGATGTTCGCCGCGCGCTTGGCCTGCAGTTCCAGCACGGCCGGATGCTGACGCGGCCGGTTCGGTGACGACGGACTGGGTGATTCGGACATCCGCACAGTCTCCTAGCGGCCGTGGACGGAAAGCGTTTGCCGCCGAATGATAACGCGAACTTCCCGTACACCCGCTGGTATGTACGGCCGATCCACCGTGCGGCAACCGGGCCGGCTCAGCCGCCCGCGAACGGGGGTAGGACGTCCACCCGCGGGGTCAGGCGAGCGGTGGCGTCGCGGGTGAGTTCGTCGCCGATCAGGAAGGCGCAGACCTTCAGCATGGGGTCCAGGTCGGGGCCGTAGGTGGCGGACAGGGTGTGGCGCAGGTCGGCCACCGTCGCTTCGGCGGGGAGGTCGAGGCTTTCCGTTGATTTGCCGACGGCGTCGGCGATCGCGGCGAAATAACGGACCTCAACCACCGATCGCTCCCATCGTCCGTTCCGGCGGTACGAAATCCGCCGCATCGATGCCGTGTCCGGCCCATTTGTTCCACATCGCGCCGCGCCACAGGGTTGCCAGGTCGGCGTCGTGCGCGCCCTCGCGCAAGGGGGTGCGCAGATCGTATTCCTCGTCGCTGAACAGGCAGGAGCGGATCTTGCCGTCGGCAGTCAGGCGGGTGCGGTCGCAGTCGCCGCAGAACGCGCGGGTCACCGACGCGATGATGCCGACCCTGGCCGGGCCGCCGTCGACCAGCCAGCTCTCGGCGGGTGCGGCGGGATCTCGCCGACCGGCCTCGGTGAGGGTGAAGCGCGCGCCGAGCACGTCGAGCAGTTCGGCGGCGGTCACCATCTCGGTGCGCGCCCACCCGTGGTCGGCGTCCAGCGGCATCTCCTCGATGAACCGCAGCTCACAGCCTTCGTCCAGACACCATCGCAGCAGGTCCGAGGCGCCGGAGAGGGTTTCGCGCATCAGCACGGCGTTCACCTTCACCGGGGCCAGGCCCTCGCGCCCAGCAGCCCGGATACCGGCCAGCACCGACTCGAGCCGATCGCGGCGGGTCAGGCGAGCGAAACCGACGTGGTCGACGGTGTCCAGCGAGACGTTGACCCGGTCCAGTCCGGCCCGCGCCAACCCGCGCGCCCGATGTTCCAGCCCGACGGCATTGGTGGTCATGGCCAGCGGCGTATCCGGCACGGCGGCCTTACAGCCCGCGATGATCTGCTCCAGGTCACGGCGCATCAGCGGCTCGCCGCCGGTGAACCGCACCTCGCGCACGCCCAGTTCGCGCACCGCCAGGGCGACCACGCGCACGATCTCCTCGGCCGAGAGCAGCTCATCGGCCGGTATGGCCGGTAGGCCCTCCTCGGGCATGCAGTACGTGCAGCGGAGCGAACACTTCTCGGTAATGGAAACCCGCAGGTCACGGGCGACACGACCGAACTTGTCCAGAAGATACGGAGTATCGGGCCGTCCTGCCACCGGGGGATGCCCGCGGCGGACGGCTGGAATCCCCATGACGACCACACTCACGACACCCATTATTGCCGCTCTGTGCACGGGCGTGCTTCGGAGGAACGTACGAAGTGTCTCGGACAGGGGCGCTACTAGGCTGCCAAGCATGAGAACATCGCGCAGCGATTCGATGACGGGCGGTGGCGGGACGACCGGTGGGCGAACCAGCCCTGCCGCCGTCTCGGCCCGGTCTGTCGAGGACCATCGACGGCGTGTCGAGGAACTGCTGCGTCCGTCGACCGCGCGCGAGGTCGAAGATGTGGCGACGGGGCGGGCATCGGGCCGGCTGCTGGCGCGAGATGTGAAAGCGCCGCTGGATCTGCCGGTCTTCCGCAATTCCGGGATGGACGGCTACGCCGTGCGTGCGGCGTCGGTGTCGGTGACGCCGGTGACGCTGCCGCTGGCAGGAGTGGTCGCGGCCGGACAGGCCGGACAGGCGCCGCTGCCGCCGGACGCGGCGATGAAGGTGATGACCGGTGCGCCGATCCCGGCCGGCGCGGACTGCGTGGTCCCGGTGGAGGACACGCGGGCCGAGGGCGGGTCGGTGACGATCGAGCGCGGCCGCAAGGCCGGGGACTTCGTGCGTGAACCGGGGACCGACGTGCGGGCCGGAGAACTGCTGGTGGCCGCGCGCACGCTGGTGGCGCCCCGGCATATCGCCGCGCTGGCCGCGGTCGGGCTGCCCACACTGCCGGTATTTCGACGGGTGCGCGCGGCGGTCCTCACCACCGGCGACGAGCTCATGCCCGCGGGAGCCGAGCTGCGGCCCGGGCAGATCTACAACTCCAACGGGATCGCACTGGCCGCCGCGCTGGAGGCCAACGGGGTCGAGGTGGTCTCGGTCGAGCACAGCCGCGACGATCCCGAGGAGTTCCGCCGCAGACTGTCCGCGGCAACGAGTTCCGCGGACGTGGTGTTCACTTCCGGCGGGGTGTCCAAGGGCGACTTCGAGGTCGTCAAGGACGTCTTGGCCACGCGGGGAGGCGAATTCGGCTCGGTCGCGGTGCAACCCGGCGGCCCGCAGGGCATCACGGTCGTCGACGGGATTCCGGTGCTGAGCTTCCCCGGCAATCCGGTGAGCACGATGGTGTCGTTCGAGGTGTTCGCGCGGCCGATCCTGCGGGAGCTGGCGGGACTGCCCCCGGTGCCCACATACGAGGTGGCGCTGCTCGATTCGGTGCGATCCCCGGCCGGGCGGCGGCAGTTCCTGCGCGGGCGGATCGAGGGCGACGGCGTGCGCTTGGCCTCGGGCCCCGGATCACATCTGGTGGCGGCGATGGCCCACGCGGACGTGCTGATCGATATTCCCCCGGAGATCACCGACGTAGCGACGGGCGCGACAGTGAGGGTTATCGAATTGTGAGTAATCAAGAGCCGGAACGGCTTTCGCATGTCGATTCCGAGGGTCGAGCCCGCATGGTCGACGTGAGCGGTAAGGCCGACACGACCCGGACGGCGGTGGCCGCGGGCGAGCTGCGCACCACCGCCGAGGTGGTCGCGCTGGTGCGGGCCGACGACATGCCCAAGGCCGACGTGCTGTCCACCGCGCGCCTGGCGGGCATCTCCGGGGCGAAGAAGACCTCTGAGCTGATCCCGCTGTGCCATCAACTCGCGCTGTCCAAGGTGGACGTGCGCTTCGGCTTCACCACCGACACCATCACTATCGAGGCGACCGCGAAGACCACGGGCCCCACCGGCGTCGAGATGGAGGCGCTGACCGCCGTCGCCGTGGCCGGGCTGACGCTGCACGACATGGTCAAGGCGGTGGATCCGGCGGCGGTGCTGAACGGGGTTCGGCTGCTGACGAAAGACGGCGGAAAGCACGAACATTGGGAGCGGCCGGACATCGAGGCCGCAGCAGCGATCGAATCGTCGGATCCTCTTGCGGCAGAATCGAATACATCAGGATCGGCGACTCGGCCGCGTCCCTCGGGCGACCAGAGCCCGGCCGAAGCGAGCGTCGAAGGACCCGATGTCCGCGAACACGGTTCACACGTCCACGGCGACCACGAAGCCTCCCATCACGGTTCACATGAACGTGGTGCGCACAACCACGGGTCCGACACCGCTGATGGTCCCACCGGATCTCGGTCGGCCGTTGTCCTCGTGGCATCGACCGGCGCGGCGGCCGGGACACGAGTCGACAAGACCGGTCCGGTGTTGCGGAATTGGCTTGCCGGACTCGGCTTTTCGGTGCGCGGTCCGCTAGTGTACGCGGATGCCGAGATCGCGGCCGGACTGGCGGACGCGTTGAGTGGCCGGCCGGGACTGGTGATCACCACCGGCGGTACGGGCGCATCGCCGACGGATGCGACGCCCGAGGCCACGCGCGCTGTGCTCGATCGTGAACTGCCCGGTGTCGCCGAACAGATCCGGCTCGAGGGCACCGCGACCTTCCCGCTGGCGGCACTGAGTCGCGGTCTGGCCGGACTCGCGGGGCGATCGGTCGTGATCAATCTGCCCGGTTCCCCCGGCGGTGTGCGCGACGGAATGGCCGTGCTGGAACCACTGTTGGACCATCTGCTGGCCCAGGTGGCAGGAGGAGGTAACCATGACTGAACTCGATACCGGGCCGACCGTGCGTCTGGCCTCGATCCGCGATCGGGCGCTGGTCCCCGAGGAAGCCGAGCGCGCCGTCACCGGGCCCGAGCACGGCGCGGTCGTGGTGTTCACCGGGAAAGTGCGCAATCACGATGGCGGGCAGCAGGTTTCGACACTGGAATACTCCGCGCACCCGCAGGCGGAGATGTTCCTGCGCCAGGTCTGCGAACAGGTGGCGGCCTCGTCCGGGCTGCCCGTCGCGGCCGTACACCGGGTCGGCGCGCTGGATATCGGCGATCTGGCGATCGTGGTGGCCGTCGCGGCCCCGCACCGCGCCGAGGCCTTCACCACCTGCGCCGACCTGGTGGATCGGATCAAGCACGACGTTCCGATCTGGAAGCGTCAACTGTTCGCCGACGGCCTGTCCGAGTGGGTCAACGCCTGCGGGTGAACCGGCCCAAGGGACTTCACTGCTCGCGCGTCAGGTTGCGCCGGATTCGTTCCAGCGCGCCGATCACGGCTTCCCTTTCGGCGGTGTCGAATCCGGCGAACGCGCGATCGGTGAGACCGGCCATCTCGTCCTCGATGGTGGCCTCCAGGTCCCGCCCGCGGTCGGTGAGGTGTAGCCGCACCAGCCGGCGATCGGTCGGATGGGGCTCGCGACGTAACAGTCCGGCGGCCTCCATGCGGGTGGTCGCCCGGGTGACCGTCGGGGTGGACAGCCCCAGCTGCTTGGCCAGCTCCCCCGGCGCCAGCCCGTCCCGCGCCCACAGTGCCCGCAGGATGAACTGCTGCCCCTCGTAGACGCCGTGGCGGGCATAGGTGGAGGCAGCCGCCATCGTCATCGCGTGCTTGGTGGACCAGTACACGGTGAGGAAGTCGGCGGCGGGCTGGGCGGTCATGGTCCGTCAAGCGTAGGGTATTGAAATCGTTAGCCGACTCACGATACGATCATTGCTCGGCTAACGACTTCTTTCGAAGGATACTCGATGAAACTCGGCATCGGCCTCACCGACTTCTCC
Organism: Nocardia alni; assembly: GCF_019038435.1. Taxonomy (GTDB): domain Bacteria; phylum Actinomycetota; class Actinomycetes; order Mycobacteriales; family Mycobacteriaceae; genus Nocardia; species Nocardia alni. The sequence goes on along the minus strand of NZ_JAGPOX010000071.1, from coordinate 2,257 downwards.
TGGCCCATCCCGACCGACCACATCGGCCCCACCGTGACCGACCTGGCCCAGCAGGCCGACGAGTCCGGAATCGACAGCCTGTGGGTGATGGACCACTTCTTCCAGATCCGCATGAGCGGACTTCCGCAGGAGTCCCCGATGCCGGAAGCCTATGCGACACTGGGCTTTCTGGCCGGAGTCACCAAACGCATCCGGCTCGGCACACTGGTCACCTCGGTGGCGTATCGGCACCCGGGTGTGCTGATCAAGACGCTCACCGCACTGGACGTGCTCAGCGGCGGCAGAACGTACTTCGGGATCGGCGCGGGCGCCGCGGTCGATCCCTCGACGCTCGAGGGCGTATTCGAGACCGATGGGCTCGGCATCCCCTTCCCTTCGCTGAAGCAGCGCTTCGAGATGCTCGAGGAGACGCTGCAGATCGCCCACCGGATGTGGGACGGCGACGAAACTCCGTTCCGTGGAAAGCACTACACCCTGACCCGGCCGCTCAACTCGCCGAATTCGGTACAGCGGCCGCGGCCGCCGATCCTGCTCGCCGGCGTCGGTGAGCGCAAGACGCTGCTCATGGTCGCCCGGTACGCCGACGCGTGCAGCCTGTCCGATCTGCCGGGGCCCGAATTCGGCACCGAGATCGAGAAGAAGCTCAACGTATTGCGCACACACTGCAATACCATCGGGCGCGACTACAACGAGATCGAGAAGACGGTGGCATCCCGGCTCGACCCCGCCGACGCCGACCACTTCGTCGAACATATGCGGGAATTGGCCGCGCTCGGGATCGATCACGTACTACTGGCTCCGGCGGGGCCGTGGGACGAGAAGCGCCTCGCGGGCCTGGTCGAGCTGCTGCCGGAGGTGCACGCGATCTGATTTTCCCCCTATTTGTCACCGTGCCGGGCGCATCACATTGAGCAATACCCGGTATGAGGGCACAATGGGGTTGCGGGCGGCGAGCCAGATGCACTCTCATCTATCCGACTCCGGCACTTTCGACTACTGTCAGGGACCGGACTCGGATGGAACCGGTGACTTCATCCTGTGATGGATTCGAGCGCTTGGTTCCCGACCGCATGTCACAGGTTCGGGAAAGACGGGATCGCCCGCTGTGGGCCGATCGAGAAAGGGGCGCAGCGTGCACTCGTGGGAGTCCGCGCCGCTGAAACGCATGTCAGCGCCGGTCATCACACACGCCGCAACCGCATCGGCCCGGGTATCGGCGATACCCGACGCCCCGGTCCCAGAGGACCCCATCATCACGATCGCCATCGCGATCTCCGCCGATATCGCCACCGCGCGCGAGGCGGGGCGCGACTACGCGATCATGCTCGGCTTCTCCCGCACCGACGTCACGATGATCTCCACCGCCATCTCCGAGGTGGCCCGCAATATCATCAGCTACGCCGGGAACGGGGAGATCCGCCTGCTGCTGACCGAGGTGCAGCGCCGCCGCGCGCTGGTGGTCCAGGCCCGGGACGAGGGGCCCGGCATCGCCGATATCGTCTCGGCGCTCGGACACGGATGCGCGCCCGGACGGCGTCAGGGGCTGGGGCTGCCCGGCGCGCGTCGCCTCATGGACGGACTGTCGATCGACACCGCGCCCGGACGCGGCACGGTGGTGGAGATGTGGAAGTGGACGCCCATCAGCTTCCGCCGGGGAGGCTTCAGCCGATCGGTAAGGTAGACCGGATGAATCGGCGCATCCCCGTCCTGATCGTCGCCGGATTTCTCGGAGCCGGCAAGACGACGCTGCTGAACCATCTGCTCCGTCAACGGCAGGCGCGAATCGGCGTGGTGGTCAACGACTTCGGCGCGGTGAACATCGACGCGCTGCTGGTGGCCGGTCAGGTCGACGCGATGGTGTCGCTGGGCAACGGCTGCGTGTGCTGCGCGGTGGACATCAGCGAACTCGACGAGATGTTCACCCGCCTGGCCCAGCCGAGCAACCGTATCGACGTGATCGTGGTCGAGGCCAGCGGCTTGGCCGAGCCGCGCAACCTGATCCGCATGGTGATCGCCAGCGACAACTCCCGCATCCGCTACGGCGGCCTGATCGAGGTCGTCGACGCCGAGCACTTCGAAGACAGCCGCGAACAGCATCCGGAACTGGCCTCCCACCTGCGCCTGGCCGATCTGGTGGTACTGAACAAGGCCGACCGGGTACCGTCCGCACGCCTGGACCTGCTGCGCCACGAACTCGGAGAACTGGCACCCGGAGTACCGCTGCACGCCACCACCCACGGCCGAATCGACCCGGGCC
>NZ_JAGPOX010000070.1 GCF_019038435.1 Nocardia alni | reverse complement strand
GCTCCCACCTCCGGCCGCCTCACCCGCCTACGCGGCCGTTTAGCCCGCTCACAGAACGCGGTCGGCAAGAGCCTGCTCGGCCTGCTCGGCGGCGGCGACCTGGACGAGGACTCCTGGGAGGAGATCGAGGACACCCTCGTGATGGCCGATCTCGGCACCGCCGTCACCGCCACCATCGTCGAGAACCTGCGCTCGGAACTGGCCGCCCGCACCATTCGTACCGCCGACGAGGCCCGCGAGGTCCTGCACTCGGTACTCGTGCGGGCGCTGCGCCCGGAACTCGACCGCTCGATTCGCGCCCTGCCGCACGACAACCACCCGTCCATCCTGCTGGTGGTCGGCGTCAACGGCACCGGTAAGACCACCACGACCGGCAAACTGGCCCGCGTCCTGGTCGCCGACGGCCGCCGCGTGCTGCTGGGCGCGGCCGACACCTTCCGCGCCGCCGCCGCCGATCAGCTCCAGACCTGGGGTGAGCGCGTCGGCGCGCAGATCGTGCGCGGCCGCGAGGGCGCGGACCCCGCGTCGGTCGCCTTCGACGCCGTCAGCACCGGCATCGACACCGGCGTGGACGTCGTCCTGGTCGATACCGCCGGCCGCCTGCACACCAAGACGGGCCTGATGGACGAGCTGGGCAAGGTCAAGCGAGTCGTGGAGAAAAAAGCCGCCGTCGACGAGGTCCTGCTGGTCCTGGACGCCACCGTCGGCCAGAACGGCCTGACCCAGGCCCGCGTCTTCGCCGATGTGGTCGATATCACCGGTGTCGTCCTGACCAAGCTCGACGGCACCGCCAAGGGCGGCATCGTCTTCCAGGTCCAACACGAACTGGGCGTTCCGGTCAAACTCGTCGGCCTGGGTGAGGGCGCGGACGACCTGGCCCCCTTCGAACCCGGCGCCTTCGTCGACGCCCTCCTGGGCTAGACCCAGCCGCGAGCAGTGCCCCCGATCCAGGTCGCGGTGTGCGGCCCCCGAGACTGCCCCGACACCGACACCCGCAACGCCCGAGAGGTCGGCCGCCTCCTGGCCGAGGCCGGCGTCACCGTCCTGTGCGGCGGCGGCACCGGCGTCATGGCCGCCGTGGCCGAAGGCGCCTCCTCGGCCGGAGGACTGGTGATCGGAATCCGCCCCGACACCGACCCCGCGGCCATCTGCCCCGGCCTGTCGGCAGTCCTGTACACGAACATGGGCGAGGCCCGCAACACCATCTTGATCCGCTCCGCCGACGCGGTCATCGTCGTAGGCGGCTCTTGGGGCACGCTGTCCGAACTGGCCCTGGCCAACCACCGCGACGATGTCCCGATCGTCTCTCTCGGCGGCTGGCAGATCCTCGACGCCGCCGGGCAACCGATCGAATCTTCCGCTGTAGCAACAAGTCCTGCGCATGCGGTCGAATATGTCCTGAGCCATGCGGCATCTCGGTAAACGCACTGTGCGGACACATAGGAGACATAGCGTGGCCGAGCGGGATCCGGCGAGCCTGCGAACTCGATCCGAATTCGTGGAATACGTTCGCGCTCTTGCCGAAGCGGTCGGCGACAACCCGGGACAGTACGAAAACATCAGCTCGGCAGAGCTTCTCGAGGCAGCCGCCGCATGGGTCGATGATGCCGATGCTTGCGCTGCCGAGGCTGACGGGCAGTCACGCTCTGTCGACTGGTCGTTCATCGCGAAATTGCTTACTGCGGCATTGATATACGAGTGACCTGACCGACGTCGTGGCCCGGGGAAGTGCCGAAGGTGCGGCGGTATTCGCGGTTGAACTGGGATGGGCTTTCGTAGCCGACGTGGTAGCCGATCTCCGCGACGGTTCGGGCGCCGGTGGCGAGCAGGACGCGGGCCTCCTGGAGTCGGATTTGCCGGCGGAACTGGATCGGGGTCATGGATGTGGCCGCGCGGAAGTGGCGGTGGAAGGTTGATTCGCTCATTCCGGAGAGGGCGGCCAGATCGGCGATGGACAGGGGGCTCGCGAAATTTTCGCGGATCCAGCGGATGGCTCTGGCGATGTGGGTCAGGTGGCCGTCGGCGGTGCCTATCTGGCGGATGAGGGCGCCCTGTGCGCCGGTGAGCATGCGCCACAGGATCTCGCGTCGGCAGGCGGGGGCGAGTACGCGTAGATCGTCCGGATGGCCGAGTAGGCGTAGCAGGCGGATGATCGGATCGAGCAGGTCGGGAGTCGCGTCGCTGATGCTCAGTCCGGCGAGGCTGGGCCTGCGGGCCGGGACGGGGGTCTCCAGCAGCAGCGGTGCGATCTCGTGCGGGCTCAGAGTCATGCTGACCACGACCAGGGGTGCGTCGCGATCCGCGACCAGCGCCTGCCCGGTGACCGGGAGGTCCAGCGACACGATCAGGTACTGACCCGGGTGCTGCTCGTACGCCCTGCCGTTCAGCGCCGTGCTTTTGACGCCCTGCGTGACGATCGCGAACGAGGGTTCGGCCATCGCGCTCTGCGGCAGTGTCGGCTCGTCGACCGTGGTGACGGTGATGCCGTCGAGGACCCGCACTTTGCGCAGTCCGCCGACGCCGACCGCGGCCAGCGCCAGTGCGCGGAGTTCGTCGAGTGGGTCCACGCGTCGAGTCAACCTCGCGGCGTCGCCACGGGCAACGTGGTATTGCCCGATCGGCTCGAATTCGACGGGATCGGGCAATTCTCTGCCGGTATTCGCCTCACAGTGCGCGCGTCTGACGTGGTGCTCTGGTGTGGTCACCACATCGAGGGAGAAACCATGGAGTACCGCCCTTTGGGCAAGACTGGGATCGCGGTCGGTCCGCTGTGCCTGGGCACGATGATGTTCGGCGCGTGGGGTAATCCCGACCACGACGAGTGCGTGGCGATCACGCACCGTGCGCTGGACGCGGGAATCAACGTCGTGGACACCGCGGACGTGTACTCGGCGGGCGAGTCCGAGGTCATCGTGGGCAAGGCCCTGGCTTCGGTGGACCGGTCCCGAATCGTGCTGGCCACCAAGGTCAGCTCGCCGATGGGCGACGACCCGAACGCCCGCGGCGGCTCGCGGCGCTGGATGACCGCCGCCTGCGAGCAGAGCCTGCGTCGCCTCGGGACCGATTACATCGACCTCTATCAGATCCATCGCCCCGACGAGACGGTCGACATCGATGAGACGCTCGGCGCGCTGACCGATCTGGTCCGCGCGGGCAAGATCCGGTCCTTCGGCAGTTCGACCTTTCCCGCCGAACAGATCGTGACCGCGCAGTGGGTGGCGCAATCGCGCGGACGGGAGCGATTCCGGACCGAGCAGCCGCCGTACTCGATGCTGGTGCGCGGCATCGAGGGGCATGTGCTGCCGGTCGCTCAGGAGTACGGGATGGGGATCCTGTCGTGGAGTCCGCTGGCCGGGGGTTGGCTGTCCGGCCGGTTCGGAGTGGGCAAGGAGAACGTCAGCGAGCGCGACAAGCGCCTGCCCGGGAGGCCGGGCGCCGGCGGGCGATTCGACCTCACCACCCCGGCCAACCAGCGCAAGCTGCAGATCGTCACCGACCTGGCCGCACTCGCCGACGAGGCCGGGCTGACGCTGGTGGAGCTGGCGCTGGCGTTCGTGCTCGAACATCCGGCGGTGAGCACCGCCATCATCGGACCGCGCACCACCGACCAGCTCGAATCCCAGTTGGCCGCACCGGATATCCGGCTGGACCGCGCGATCCTGGACCGCATCGACGAGATCGTCCCGCCGGGCATCGAGGTCAATCCCGAAGACACCGGCTGGCGGGCTCCGGCCCTAGTGGACCCCGGTCGCCGCCGTCGTTCCTGGTGAGACCGCCCCGCCGAATTCGTCGAGTCGATAGAGCGTCCGGGCATTGGCGTACGCGATCTTGTCCCGATCCGCCGGGTCGGGGAGCGTCTCGAGGAATCCGGTGAGGGTCGCGGCGTCGATCCGGTGGAAGGGGTAGTCGCCGGAGAGCAGGATCCGGTCGACGGTGGTGAAGTCCAGCGCGTGGCGCAGCAGGCGGGGAGTCAGCATGCCGCTGGTCGCGATGTACACGTTGGTCTGGAAGTACTCGGCGACTCGGCGATCGAGGGTAGCGACATGGGAGAGACTGTCGGCCCGATCGAGGGCGAACAGCAACATCTCGCCCCAGTGCCCCATGACGATCTGCAGGTCCGGGTGCCGGTCGAAGGTGCCGCGCAGGATCAGGCGCAGCGCCGCGAGCCCGGCCTCGATATGCCATCCCCAGCCGAAGGTGGCCAGGGCCAGATCGACGGTCGGGTCGAACCCGCTGTAGGACGCCTCGCGCACCGGGTTCGGCGGAATCTGGGGGTGGATGAATATCGGCCGGCCCAGGCGGGCGGCGGTCGCGAACACCTCGTCGTTGGCGGGATCGTCCAGTGGACGGTCGCCGCTGCGGCCGTAGGACATGATCCCGACATGCGCGGGGTCGTCCGCGGTCCGCTCGAGTTCGGCCACGGCGGCATCCGGGTCGGACATCGGCAGCGTGGTCATGGCCCGCAGCCGAGTCGGATAGCGGCCGACGGCCTCGCTGGCGCGATCGTTGGCCTCGCGGCTCAGGGCGATGGCCTCGCGGGCCGGGAGCCCGTGGGTGCCCGGCGGGGCGAGCGACACGATCTGCATGTCGATCCCGGCCGCGTCCATGAACTCGATCCGCTGCTCGCCGAGATCGAGCAGGCGCGCGGGGATATCTCCCCGGTCGTTCAACGCCAAGCTCTCGTCCGCGCCCTGCGCGCGCAGCGCGCGATCGATCCCCTCCGACGTCCAGTGCTCTTCGATGGCAATGGCTCTCATCATGCTCCTTTGGCTCATGCTCTGTTGAGCGAATATATCAGATTCGCTCAACAACTGTAGAGTGAAATTCGTGGACGAACCGACGACTCGCGCGGCCAAGCGCGCCGCCACCGCGCAGCGGATCCTCGAAGCCGCCCAGGTCGAATTCGGCGAACACGGGCTCGAGGCCACGACGGTGCGCGCGATCGCGGGGCGTGCCGGGGTGGATCCCTCGCTGGTCATTCAGCACTACGGCTCGAAGAGCGACCTGTTCGCCATCGCGGCCCGGCTCGACGGCGACAGCACCGGCGGCGACGTCTCCGGGCACCTGTTCGATGTGCTGGGCGTCCGGCTCAGCGGCCTCCCACCGGAGACCCGCGCCCTCGTGCGATCGATGCTCACCGCACCGGAGGCGACACGGGCAATGAAGGACTTCCTCGACGAGCGGGTCCGCAACCTCGCGCGCACCAGCGATGACGCCGACGCCGAACTGCGAGCCGCGCTGACCGTCAGCAGCATCCTCGGCCTCACCATCGCGCGGCACTTCCTGGAACTCGACGCGCTCGCCGACATCTCCGAGTCGCAGATCGACACGGTCCTGCGACCGTGGCTGACCGCGGCTCTGGGCGAGGATGGCGGGGATGGCTAGGGCCTCGCGGCGCCCTCAGCGCCGGGTGGGTCCGGCGGTGAGGATGTTGATCACTGATTTCCGGTCGCGTGTCGCTCTCGCGGTTCTGCACACTGCTTGATCAGGCATTTTATCCTCAACACGCGAACCGTCTCGCAGCCGCGCGAAGCGCTGTGCACAGAATGAAACATGGTAGCAACACGGAGAACTCATCCGTTCACGCAGGCGAAACATCGCGGCGGCACAGATGAAACACCGAGTAGCGAACCTTCTGTGCAGGCTCGTTGCAGATGCTTTGGCCGAGCCCGGAGATGAGGAGGAACAAGGTGGCGTATCCCTTGGTTGGTGTACCGGACACCGGCGACACCGCGTGGATGCTGGCAAGCTCCGCGCTCGTGTTGCTGATGACCCCCGGACTGGCGTTCTTCTACGGCGGTATGGTCCGCGGGAAGAACGTGCTCAACATGATCATGATGAGCGTCAGCGCGATGGGCATCGTGGGCGTGCTGTGGGCGATCTTCGGATACTCCGAGGCCTTCGGTAACAACAAATTCGGCGTGATCGGCGATCCGGGCCAGTTCTTCGGCCTGAAGGGCCTGATCGGATCGAACGGCGCGGCCGCCGTCCCAGCGGATGCGGCCAACCACGTCGCGGCGAAGGCGGCGGTGACCATCCCGCTCGCCGGAACCATTCCGATGACGGTGTTCGTCGCCTTCCAGCTGATGTTCGCCATCATCACCGTCGCGCTGATCTCGGGCGCGGTCGCCGACCGGCTCAAGTTCCGCGCGTGGCTGATCTTCGCCACCGTCTGGGCGATCGTGGTCTACTTCCCGGTCTGCCACTGGGTGTTCGACTTCAACGTCTCCGACTCCGCCGGCAACCTCGTGCACGAGGGCGGCTGGATCGCCAACAAGCTGCAGGCCATCGACTTCGCCGGTGGTACGGCGGTGCACATCAACGCCGGCGCCGCGGGCCTGGCGCTGTGCATCGTGCTGGGCCGCCGCAAGGGCTGGCCGAGGGTTCCGGGCCGCCCGCACAACCTGCCGTTCGTGATGCTCGGCGCCGGTCTGCTGTGGTTCGGCTGGTTCGGCTTCAACGCCGGATCCTCGGTGAGCTCGAACGGCCTGGCCGGTTCGACTTTCCTGACCACCACCTTCGCCACCTGCGCCGCGATGCTGGGCTGGCTGCTGGTGGAGAAGCTGCGTGACGGCAAGCCCACCAGCCTGGGCGCGGCGTCGGGTCTCGTCGCGGGTCTGGTCGCGATCACCCCGTCCTGCTCCTCGGTCAATGTGCTGGGCGCGCTGGCCATCGGCGTGGTCGCCGGCATCGCCTGTGCGCTGGCGGTCGGCCTGAAATACAAGCTCGGCTTCGACGATTCGCTCGACGTGGTCGGGGTGCATCTGGTCGGCGGTCTGATCGGCACCCTGATGGTGGGCCTGTTCCTGGCCCCGCAGTCCGGCGCCTCGCAGAGCTTGAACGGCGCGAAGGGTTTGTTCTACGGCGGCGGCTTCAGCCAGCTGGGCAAGCAGGCGATCGGCGCGTTCGCGGTGATGGCCTTCTCCTTCATCGTCTCCCTGATCCTGGCCTACATCATCAAGTTCACTATCGGTCTGCGTGCCACGGCCGAAGAGGAGTTCGAGGGCCTGGACGAGTCGGAGCACGCGGAAACGGCATACGATTTTGCTGCTGCGACTGCTGTGGGTGGCACGGCACGTGAGGTCGTCAAGGAGGCATGACCAAAATGAAACTCATCACCGCGATCGTCAAACCATTCACACTCGAGGACGTCAAGAGCGGGCTGGAGCAGGCGGGCGTACTGGGTATGACCGTCAGCGAGGTCCAGGGCTACGGCCGGCAGAAGGGACACACCGAGGTCTACCGCGGCGCGGAGTACTCGGTGGACTTCGTCCCCAAGGTCCGGGTCGAAGTAGTGGTGGACGATACGTCGGTCGAAAAGGTCGTCGAGGTGATCGTCGAGGCCGCTCGCACCGGGAAGATCGGCGACGGCAAGGTATGGGTCACCCCCGTGGACGCCGTCGTGCGTGTGCGGACCGGTGAGCGCGGCGCCGACGCCCTGTAGGGCCGAATTTCGAGCGGCGGCCCCGCTCCCCACCGGGATACGGTAGGGGCGGGGCCGTCGCATGATCGTTGGGTGGTGGTGTGGGCTATGCAGGCGAAGAACGATATGCCGGGCGGTGCGACGGATCTGGTACGGGCCCGCGATCAACTGCTGGAGGGCGGCGACACCCGGCATCCGCGACTGGACGCCCACGCGCTGCGCCAGGCGCTGGTCGATCTGCACGATCTGTGGCTGACCGCTAAGGGCGCCGAACTCGGCATCACCGCCGACAGCGGGCTGGCCGTGGTCGCGGTGGGCGGGCTCGGCCGCCGCGAGATGCTGCCCTACTCGGATCTGGACCTGGTACTGCTGCACGACAACGTGGACGCCGCACGCGTGGCCGAGGTGGCCGACAGTCTGTGGTACCCGCTGTGGGACGCGCACATCAAACTCGACCACAGCGTGCGCACGGTCCCGCAGGCGCTGCGGGTGGCCGCCGACGATCTCACCGCCGCGCTCGGGATGCTGGACGCCCGGCACATCGTGGGCGACGTCGAACTGAGCAACCTGCTGATCGGCGGTGTGCGCCGCGAATGGCGCACCGGAATCCGTTCGCGCTTCAGCGATTTGGTGGAGCAGGCGAACCAGCGGTGGCGGCGCAGCGGGGAGATCGCGCACCGCGCCGAGCCGGATCTGAAGAACGGCCGCGGCGGCCTGCGTGATATCCAGCTGCTGGACGCCTTGGCGATCGCGCAGCTGACAGACGCCATGCCGGGCCTCGGGCCGGACGTCCCGGGCGGCGGGCTGAAGCAGGCCCACCGCCGTCTGCTGGACGTGCGCACCGAACTGCATCGGGTGGCCGGACGCGCGCGAGATCAGTTGCGCGCCCAGGACGCCGACGAGATCGGCAGTGCGCTGCGCATCGGCGACCGCTTCGATCTGGCCCGCACGCTCAGCGACGCCGCGCGCACGGTCGGCTATTCGGTCGACGTCGGGCTGCGCACCGCGGGCAACGCCCTGCCCCGGCGCGGGCTGGCACGGCTGCGGCGCATTCCGGTGCGCCGGCCGCTCGATGAGGGAGTGGTCGAACACGCCGGTGAGGTGGTGCTGGCCCGCGACGCGCGCCCGCAGAAGGATCCGGGTCTGATCCTGCGGGTGGCCGCGGCCTCGGCCCAGCACGCGCTGCCGATGTCGGCCACGACGCTGAACCGGCTGTCCGAGGACGCGCCCGAACTGCGCGAGCCGTGGCCGCGCGAGGCGCTCAACGATCTGCTGGTCTTGCTGGGCACCGGCCGCACCATCGTGGCGGCGGTCGAGGCGCTGGACCGGACGGGACTGTGGGGCAGGCTGTTTCCGGAGTGGGGCGCGGTGCGGGATCTGCCGCCGCGCGATCCGGTGCACACCTGGACCGTGGATCGGCATCTGGTGGAGACCGTCGCCTACGCGTCGGCGCTGAGCACCCGCGTGTCCCGGCCGGACCTGCTGCTGCTGGGCGCGCTGCTGCACGATATCGGCAAGGGCCGCACCGAGGATCACAGCATCGTCGGCGCGGACCTGGCCACCCATATCGGCCGGCGACTGGGCCTGTGGCCCCAGGATGTGCGCACGCTCAGCGCGATCGTGCGTTATCACCTGCTGCTGCCGGATACCGCGACGCGCCGGGATCTGGCCGATCCGGAGACCGTCGACACTGTGGTGCGGGCCCTGGAGGGCGATCCGCAGCTGCTGGAGCTGTTGCACGCCTTGGCCGAGGCCGATTCCCTCGCGACGGGTCCGGGCGTGTGGGGCGATTGGAAGGCCTCGCTGATCCGGGAGCTGGTGCGCCGCAGCCGGTTGGCGATGGCGGGCGAGGCGCTGCCGCAACCGGATCCGATCGATCCACAGCTGCTGGTCAAGGCCAAGGCGGGCGGGGTGCACGTGGAGCTGACGCCCGGCGATGGGCGCTACACGCACGTCGTCACGATCGTCGCGCCCGATACCGCCGGCCTGCTGTCCGAGGCGGCCGGAGTGCTGGCGCTGCATTCGCTCCGGGTGCTGTCGGCATCGCTGGGCGCGGAGGGTGATTCGGCGATCGACACCTTCGTGGTGAGCCCGAAGTTCGGCGACCCGCCCGATGTCGGGCTGCTGCGCCAGGAATTGATCCGGGCGATCAACGGCGAGCTGGATCTGGCGGCCGTCCTGTCGAAGAAGGAGCTCGACGCGGGGCTGCCGCCCAATCCGTACGCCCAGGCCCAGCCTCGCGTGCTGTGGACCGAGACAACGGTCCCCGGACAGGTATTGCTGGAATTGCGTGCCGAGGATCGGATCGGCCTGCTCAGCCGCCTGGCCGGGGCGCTGGCCGGGGTGCGCGTGAATGTGCTGTGGGCGAAGGTGGTGACTCGCGGCGCGTCCGTGGTCGACGCGTTCTGCCTGGATCTGCGGGGACCCGACACGCCCGAGCGGCGGGCGGGGATCGAGGCGGCATTGCTGGCCGTCGTCCCGCAGCCGTTGCCGCCGAAACCGAAGGATGCCGAGGAGGAGTAGGCGGCCGGAAACGGACGGTGGGCCTGGTTGGGATGTGAGTTGCGGGCAGGTGGCCCGGTGGGGGATTTGCTGACAAACCTGATGTTTACCGGTTAATCAGATCGTTGCGTGCGATTTGCTGCAACTCGTATCGGCTGTGATGTGACCCACTCTACGATCACTGGGGATCCAGCTACGCGAGTGTGGAGGAATCCGGCGTGAGTGGGGGCCGGTGCGAACCGGCCGTCTCTGCCGCGGGTGTTCGTTCGAACCTGTCAGGGATGTTCGAGCATGAGGGAGCGGGCCGGTGGCGATTGAAGTTGTTTCCGCATCGATGATGACCAGTGACCTGACCCAGCACATCGCTCGCTGTGTGGGGGGCGATCGCTGGGTGGTGTCCTGGCTGCCGGGGCGCACCCTGTCCGGGCAGCAGGCGGTCACGGCGATGACCATCGCCTCCACGGTGGCCGACGGGTCGAGCGCCCCGCCCACCGACGTGGAATGGGCGACGCTCGATTCGATGGCCCTGGATTTGGGGCTGACCGGCCGGGAGGCGGCCTATCTGGCGACCCTCCAGGACCGGGACATCCGCCAGGCGCCGCGGCCGCGGCGCCGGACACTGGAGTAGACGTGCCGCCACACCCCTGATGACTAGGGCGAATCCGTTCGTCATCGATCGCGCATTACGCTGGTATCCCGAGTGACAGTCCCTCGAGATCAGGAGCGCGATCGGTGTTCGAATCCTTGTCCGACCGGTTGACCGGTGTTCTGAGCGATCTGCGCGGTAAAGGGCGTCTGTCATCGGCCGACATCGACGCGACCGCGCGGGAGATCCGGCTGGCCCTGCTCGAGGCCGACGTCGCACTGCCTGTGGTGCGCGCGTTCATCGCCCGCGTCAAGGTGCGCGCCCAGGGGGCGGAGGTCTCCGGTGCGCTGAATCCGGCGCAGCAGGTCGTCAAGATCGTCAACGAGGAATTGATCGCGATCCTCGGCGGCGAGACGCGGCGGCTGCAATTCGCCAAGACCCCGCCGACGGTCATCATGCTCGCGGGTCTGCAGGGCGCCGGTAAGACCACCCTGGCGGGCAAGCTGGCCAAATGGCTGAAGGGCCAGGGGCATACGCCGCTGCTGGTGGCCTGTGACCTGCAGCGCCCCGGTGCGGTGACGCAGCTGCAGGTGGTCGGCGAGCGGGCCGGGGTGCCGGTGTTCGCGCCGCATCCGGGCACCTCGGTCGGCGGTGGCGGGCAGGATATTTCCGTCGCCGAACCGATCAACGTCGCGCGCAGCGGTATCGAGGAGGCCCGGCAGAAGCAGTACGACGTGGTCATCGTCGATACCGCGGGCCGTCTGGGCATCGACGCGGCGATGATGGGGCAGGCCGCGGGCATCCGCGACGCCGTGCAGCCCGACGAGATCCTGTTCGTGCTCGACGCGATGATCGGCCAGGACGCGGTCAATACCGCCGAGGCGTTCCGCGACGGCGTCGGCTTCACCGGCGTCGTGCTCACCAAGCTCGACGGCGACGCGCGCGGCGGTTCCGCGCTGTCGGTGCGCGAGGTGACCGGTCAGCCGATCCTGTTCGCCTCCACCGGTGAGAAGCTCGAGGACTTCGACGTCTTCCACCCGGACCGCATGTCCAGCCGCATCCTGGGCATGGGTGATCTGCTCACCCTGATCGAACAGGCCGAGCAGGTCTACGACGCGCAGCAGGCCGAGGAGGCCGCGCGCAAGATCGGGGCGGGCGAGCTGACCCTCGAGGACTTCCTCGAGCAGATGCTGGCCATTCGCAAGATGGGTCCGATCGGCAACCTGCTGGGCATGCTGCCCGGCGCGGGCCAGATGAAGGAGGCCATCGCCTCGGTCGACGACAAGCAGCTGGACCGGGTGCAGGCCATCATCCGCGGTATGACGCCGACCGAGCGCGCCAACCCCAAGATCATCAACGCCTCGCGTCGCCTGCGCATCGCCAACGGTTCCGGTGTCACGGTGACCGATGTGAACCAGCTGGTCGACCGCTTCTTCGAGGCCCGAAAGATGATGGCCGCGATGGGCCGCCAGATGGGTATGCCCGGCGCCAACCGCCGCAACAACAAGAAGGGCAAGAAGGGGAAGAAGGGCGGTCGCGGCCCGACTCCGCCGAAGGTGCGCGGTGGCTTCCCGGGCATGCCGGGGATGCCCGCCATGCCGCCTGGTATGCCCCCCGGGATGCCGGACCTGTCGGATATGCCCGCCGGACTCGACCAGCTCCCGCCCGGACTCGACGGCATCGACTTGTCGAATCTGGTCAAACGTAACCCGCCGAAACCTAAGGGTTAGGCGGATGACCAGGAGGTTTGTCGGTGGCAAGAGTGCTCGGGAGAGTACGGCTCTCGCGTTTCACAGACGAGTCAACATCACCGGAGCGGCAACGCGAGATCATCCAACAGTGGTCCGACTTGAACGGTCACCAGGTTGTTGGATGGGCTGTGGACATGGACGTGTCCAGGTCGGTAAACCCGTTCGATACGCCTGCGTTGGGTCCGTGGTTGACGGATGCCAAGCAAGCGCAGTGGGATATCGTTGCGGGTTGGAAGCTAGACAGGATCGCTACCGGCTCTATCTACCTGAACAAGGTTGTGGACTGGTGCGATAAGTACGGCAAATCATTGGTCTCGGTTACCGAGAATTTCGATTTGTCAACTTGGGTAGGTCGTCTAATTGCCAATGTTATTGCCGGTGTGGCTGAGGGTGAACTAGAGGCTATTCGAGAGCGTACTCAAGGGTCACGAAAAAAACTGGTTGCATCTGGCAGATGGTTCGGTGGAAAACCGCCGTACGGTTACCGGGCGGTGAAACAGAGGACTGGGGAAGGCTGGAAATTGGAGCCTGATCCAGAGTCCTCTGTTGTGCTGGAACGAATCGTTGATCAAGTTATCGCGGGTGACTCCGCGCTGGCTGTGTCTAAGCAGCTAACCGCCGAGAAGGTCCTTACGCCTAGTGATTTTATCCGGTACCGGAATAAAAAACCTACTAGAGGAACTAGCTGGAATCCGACTACACTACTGGACCTTCTTAGATCTAAATCGCTTCTCGGATATATGATTCATGACGGCATAGTGGCCCGGGAGGATGATGGAACCCCCGTGATGGTCGGTACACCGTTGTTGTCTGTCGAGAAGTTTGGGCAGTTGCAAGGTGCGCTAGAACAGCGCGCGATCGTTCAGCAGAACGAGCGCGGGGACGCCTCACCGCTTCTAGAGGTAGCGAAATGTTTCGACTGCCAAAATAATTTGTATCATCAGCGCGTGTACGACAACCGGAACGGTAACCGAAGGCGTTACTACCGCTGTCAGAACAAATGCACTCAGCAGATTGTTGCAGATACCGCCGAACTGTTGGTAGAAGAAAGGTTTCTCGGCGAACTCGGGCATGTTGAGGTTTTCGAACGTGTATACATTCCCGCTCAGGATCACCAAGCAGAGTTAGTGCAGGCGGTAGAGGCTATGGACGAACTAACTACGCTTCTCCGGGGTGTGAAGTCGCAAGCGGGCCGACAGCGTCTCTCCGCGCAAATAGCGGGTCTGGATTCGCAGATTCAAGAGTTGGAGCGAATGCCAGCTTCGGAAGCTCGCGAAGAACTGCGACCAACCGGGAAGACATATAGTGAGGTCTGGCAGGATAGCGACGTTCAAGAGCGTAGAGCGCTTCTGATCCAAGCGGGTATCGTCGCTAAGATGAAACTATCTGGTCGGGTAGGTAGAAGCGGGGGAGCGCTACAATGCGAGCTTTTTGTACCCGAGGACGTTAGGCAGCGGATGAACTAACGCATATCCGCAATGAAAACCCCCGGCCTCCGCGGTCGGGGGTTTTTTCTTTTTCACCCTAGATACGGTGATCTTCTCTGTTCTGAATGATGCTGCAATCTGAGCCGTACCGTTTCATGTACCGGCACCTCGGCTAGTTCGCCCAGAGTCAAAAACTTAACTTCGGTGGATTCCTTCGATACGGCGATACTGCCGCCGACAATCCGACCGTAGAACGTGATATTGAATTCTTGTCGAACTTCGTCGTTGCTGGTGTAGTGAATGACGTGTTTCGGATCGGTGTAAATACCGAGTAGCCCTGTGATCTCGATATCTAATCCGGTCTCTTCTTTCGTTTCGCGGACTACGCATTGTTCTAAAGTCTCGCCGATTTCCATGATCCCTCCCGGAAAACTCCAGTTTCCGGAATCCGATCGGCGCTGCATAAGTATCGCACCGTTAGCGTCTACAACCAACGCAGAACCGCCCGGTACTAACGAATTTGCTTGTGGTGCGTTCGGATCGTTGTAGTAGTCATGCCGTGAGGCCATGTGAACCCCCTTCGACGTACGGCACGGTGGTTTGCCATATCTGTTCGAACTGGTCGGCGAACGATTCGAATATGCCGTGTGGAGACAACCTACGCAGATACAAGGCTGTGTGCTGGTATCCGCGGGCACGGAACAGATACGGAGTAACGATCATTTCGTCATCGAACCGAAAAACCGAGTTGTACAAGTGTGTCGAGTGCAGACCTACCCGACACCCGGGAGTGTCCGGCAGTGGCCCCAGCATGGACAACGCATTACGTATCCGGCCCGGAAGCGTGCCGTTCATTTGTTCTAGCGTGTCGCGCTCTGCAACGTGATCACAGTCGGGATCTGCGAAACCTAGCCGTACCTCGCACCCCGCTAAGCACTTGCTAGCTATGACCTCTGAGGCTTTAGGCAACAGTTCGAGTACGAACGGGTAGGCGTACCCCATGATGTCTATCCGGTGAGTTGCCTTGTGCACCAACGAAACCCACAGATCGTTAGGTATCTCCGATCGGTGTGCGTAAGCGCTTAGAACCTCAGCGGTAGCAGGGGCACCCTCTTGCGTGTCCGGCCTAGCGGCCGGCCATAGCGTCTCCTCGGTCTCACCTAGTAGTTCGGCTACCTGCACACGTGTACGTCGGTGCGGTACTCGACCAGCTAGCCACCGGTTCACTGTCTTCACGTCTACGCCCGCCTTGTCGGCTAGCTCCGCAGAGCTGAGCCCCGATCTGAGAATTGCGGTTTCTAGCCTCTGCTGAGCCATACCCATAAGGCTAGGGGACATTCGGGACGTTTGAAGTGTCTTCCGAAACGTCCTCAGCACGGTTCAGGCGTCCCGTGGTTACTACGAGTCTGTAGGTAGCCCCGCGCTGAGGTGAGAGGCCCCCAGCGCGGGTGCCCACCACTGAGAGAGGTGAGATGGCTACCCACCGATTACCAGACCGGACACCGGGCGATCATCTGCCCGAGTACGTGAAGTTCGGCCCCAACGCCGAACTGTTGACCGAGGAGACGCTTCGGTACCTGTTGCGTGCAATGCGGGTGATCCCGGAGATTCAACCCGAACGCTTCGACTGGTGGGCTGAGCAATGAGTGCAGAGATGCCCCGTCGCCGAATAATCGTTTATCCGTGGGGATTCATGGAGGTTTGGGGAGACGATACGGATTGTGACGATTACCGCGTGATGACCGATGACGATCCGGACGATGATCCGGATTGGCGGCCTGCGTCATGATCATAGTGGGTTACGTGATCATGTTCGGGTTACCTGCGGTTGTGATACTTCATTCAGTAATCGCGATTTACCGTCACCGGTAAAATCTCGAACGTTAAGCCACCCTCTCTGCGGCGGGGTGGCTTTTTTGATGCCGTGACGACCGACGCTGAGCGAGTACCCGAAACAGGCCCCTGGTTGCCCCGTAGACGGACGAACACGGCTCGGGTGGGTAGTTGTGTGGTTCCGGGGGGTTCGGCTCTGAGAATCGAACGATTCCGGGATGTTGATCACGGATTTAGCATCTGAACTGGTCTTATACCCAACACGAATTACTGTCGGACTAGCTCTGACCTCGAGCTATGCGTGTGCATGCATCCCAGCGACACGGGGACAAGAGTCCCCTCCGTTGCAGTCCGTCTGCGACGGCTGCGACACGCCCGGAGGACTACCCCAGCGCGCGGGGGAGCGAGTGAACGTGCGCGTACGCACGCGGTAAGAGATATATACAACCGCGGAACGTGACGTTCGAGCTGTACCCGGCAACCGGTCCAGTCCAGCGAGCCACGAAGGCTCGCAGTATGTGAGTTGCCTCACATATTCCCCGGTGACCTGCGGATTCGCACGCTTAGTTATATGAGGCAGAAAAATTGTCACCCTTAGTCATATGACCCCAGGGAAATACTCACCCTTAGTTAGGTAGAGGCAGTTTCAAGTACTTGGATACAGTGACTGACGAAGATAATCGTGTGAACTAGGTCACAATCTACTCTCGAAGACCGAAATACTCACCTTCATACATATAGAGGGAGTAAGGGAGCAACGAAGTTGCGACCGCAGTGACCGAACCAGAGACGTGCCGAAGCCTCAGGGCGTAGGTACGGCTCGGTAGTACAACAGTTTGGTCTCGGACTGAAAATACTCAGGCTTAGTTATATGTACCACCCGGCAACCGCAAGGTTGACCGGGATTTTTTATGCCGCATTGACCGTAACGCTACGGATAGGAGGTGACCATGTGCCGCAACAACCACCCGGAGACACCCATGAGTCGGTATCCCGACTCGCACGAGTGTCGTATCTGCGTCAAAGACCGACAAATCAAATACCGGACCAAGAACCGTGCTCGCCTTCGGTGGCTCGCAGATTCCGGACTACTCAATTAAAGAAGGAAATCATGAAACCGACCATTCGGGCGTTCCGACCCAAGTCGGCAGACAAGGTCTTGTATCGCGTCGGTATGCCCGGCAACAACAAAACCTTGACTTTCAATCGCGAAGAGCTGGAAGCCCTCGCAGACCTTATACCCCTAGTCCTTGGAGGACGAAGCAATGACCAGACAATCCGCTAAGTTCGGGTGGCTAGAGGCTTACGCTTATAGCGGCAAGAATCTACCGAGCCGGGCAATGATGGTGCTGTTGCACCACGCAGACGGTGACACCTTGCAGTGTCATCCTAGCGAGCCGACGATAGCGAAGGCTTGCGGTATTACCGAGCGTGCGGTTAGGAAACAGATAGCCGCCAACAAGGCGGCTGGTTGGGTAGAGGTCGTACAGCGTTACGACCGATCGAACGTCTACACCCTTACCATCCCAGACCGGAACGATAGTTCCTCCCCTACTGGGGAGAGCGGAACTATAACGCAGGGAGAGAGGAACAATAGTTCCACTCAGAGAGGAACGATAGTTCCGCCTAATAGATCACTGGATAAACCAGTGATAGATCAGTCAATAGATCAAGAGAAGGGCGGAACAATAGTTCCGCACCCCGAAGACGTGACTACGTCGCCGGATTTGAGATCCGCCTCCGCAGGGACCGAACAGAGTGAGGGACCAGACAGAGAAGTTCCGGAGTGGAACAATAGTTCCGCTCTAGATCCCGACCCTTGGGCTAATTGGGTCGAACCGCCGCACCCAGAGAACTGCAAGTGCCTCCGATGCGACGACGAACCCCCGTTCTAGAATCGTTCGATTCTAAGCCTCGGGATCATCCCGAAGTATACCGATGTACCCCAAGCTCCCGGTAGTGGCTCACTGAGCCACACAGGGGCTTTTTTGATGCCTACGTAAGGAACACCATGGCAAGTAGTGAACTAAAACAGATGCTTCTAGCTCGGTTGAACGGTGAGCTACCGGAAACCGATGCCGACGACAACCAGTCGGTAGCGATGTCTCGGGCTGAGCTTAAGCAAGCGATGCTAGATGCGATTCATGACACCGGGGCAAAGACTCGGAATCATAAGCCGACCGAAGAACGGCTAGCCGAGCTACGCACTGTGCAGGATGACAACAACGATTGGTACGCAGCGCAGATTGCTAAGTACAACACCGAAATGACCAACGCCGAGAGTTCGCCTACGGCGTTGAACCGTTCGTTTTCTGAGTACAACCGCACCGTTAGCCTCTAGGGAGAGTTTGTAAAAATGGATATCAACAACACCGACGTTTATTCGAATCACGTGCAAGCGGTCGAAATGGTGGAATCGGCCGGCGGACAGGTGCCCGCGGAGTGGACGCGAATCCGCGAGGCTTACGAAACCAAATACGTGTACCGGTCGGAGTCTTTCAGTCTTCGGCTGGTCGAAATGATCGTAGACGCTAAATCGTCTGGTGATGATGTCTCGGAACTACGCGCTATTACCTTGGCGGATGCCGTAGGTTCGGTGCAAGGCACGTTGCAAGGATCTTCATACGGCACGGCTAGCTCGCATCTCGACACAGAGGTTCGGCGCAGTATCGCAGGTAAGCTTATCGCTCAGTACAACAAAGTTGCTGATCCTAATCTTAAGGTAGTAGCTAAGGCTTTCGATGATGATTGGAAGCTGTTTACCGAATACTCTGCGAAAGTCGATCCCGAGCTTACGAGTGACAAAGTGGTTCGCTTGCCCAAGGATGAGCAGAACGCTTGGCTTGAATTGGAAGCGATTGCACAGCGTCTAGACGCGCGTCTAACCGTCCTAGGTGAAGCGTTCAATATGGCTTCGAGTGTGGTTCGAGTTACGAATGGTGACGACAATACCTATTTGCCTTTGGTGCTCGCACCTACAGCGGTCGGACTTGAACGCTTGGCTGTGTGGAATGCGTGGAATGCGACCGGTAACCGTTGTGGTCGCTGGTCGGCTCTACTTACACTTGGTGAGCCAGTCAAGGCGGTAGAAACCGCTAGGGATTACCACGCTTACGGTGCATATCAGGGTGTAATCGAGCGGGTCGAACCGCTTGATCGTTTCAGTTCACGCAGGTTCTTTGTTGACGCCGAAACAGGCGAACGTGTCAATGATTGATTCTGAATACGGCTTTGATAAAGCGTGCCTGATCGCATTAGAGCTTAGCAATTCTGAGGATGCTAAGCGAGAGCTAACGAATCTCAGGCGTTGGTATCACGAGCACAACAACCGCGCTAACCGCTAAGGGTTATGCCCGTAGCTAAGAGCTAAGACCGGGCAAAATCTTTTGAATTCAAGTCTTGACATTCCGGCTCAGGTGTGAGCCGGGGTGCAACCCCTCCGGGGTGGTCGAACGGCCCCCCTCGGTGCATACGGGCCAATATCCCCCCGTATTTAAACATAGCTCCCCCTCATTGCGACCTGCGGTTTCTTCCGCAGGTCGTTCTTATCTCTCCCCCCTTTATTTCTAAGGCTATTCATGATGAAAGACTGTTCTATCTGCGGCCGACCTAGGCCACTAACCGAGTTCTACTCGGATAAGTCTCGCAGGGACGGACGCGAACACCGCTGCAAAACTTGCAGTAACCGGAAACGCACCGCGTATCAGCGCCAGGCCGACACTATCGGGGCGGCCTAATGGCTATCGAAATTGCCACAGCGTACGTTTCCATCCTACCGTCCACCTCTAAGCTTAAACCCGCTATTCGGGATGCTCTGAAAGATGTTCAGTCCGAAGCCGACCGTAATCCGGTAAACGTCAGGACTAAGGTCGATAACAAAGACCTTATAGCTACCAAGAAAGCGCTATCCGACCTCGGTAGCGCCGCAGGCGGTATATCGACGCTCGGTGCTCACATGGCCGTACTAGGCGGCGGTGCTGGGCTAGCCGCTGGCGCAGTAGCGTCTCTCGGTGCGGGGCTACTCGCGGTTGGCGGAGCTGGCGCGCTCAGCGTTGCTACCGTCGCGGTAGGAATCCATGGCATTGCGGATGCCTTCAAGACTGCCGCGGCTGCATCGGATGCTTTTTCGGATGATGCTCAGGCTAAGGCCAAAGCCATTCAGTCCGCACAGAACGGCGTTACCTCCGCTCTGCGTTCGCAGGAATCAGCAGAGCGCAGCCTAGTAGACGCTAAGCGCGAATCGCAGGACGCAGAACAGAACCTAACCCAGTCCCGCAAGGATGCCTTGCGGCAGTTGCAAGACCTGAACCGCGAGACGGAAAAGGGAAAGCTAGACGCTGAAGGCGCAGCGCTTTCGGTAGCGGAAGCTCAGCGAGACCTTAACAAGGCTCGAATGACTTCGACTGATCCACTAGAAATTGCTGAGGCTCAGCACCGACTTAACGAAGCACTAGCGGATCAGCAGGACGTTCTACAAAAGAATTCGCGTACCCAAGAGGACGCTAATACCGCTAACGCTAAGGGTGTCGAAGGGTCAGACAAGGTTGTCGCTGCACAAGAGCGAGTAACCAAATCTCACGAATCGGTGCAGACCGCCGAAGAGGCGGTTACCGACGCTAATTCGAAGCTGGTTCAGGCTAACCAGGCTCTTGTTCAGGCGCAGACTCAGTCGAGCGATTCGGCTAAGAAGGCACAACAGGCGATGGCTAAGCTTTCGCCTAACGCACGTGACTTCGTTACTCAGATGCTGGCTCTTAAGCCAGCGCTTTCGGGTGTCGGTAATTCGGTTCAAGACTCGCTGTTTGCCAACTGGGGTACAGACTTCTCGAATCTCGCTAACACTTCTATTCCGACTGTCCGTGAGGGCATGGACGGTGTGGCGGGTGCGATCAATAACGCTGGTAGGAACGCTGCGACGTTCTTCTCTACCGCTCAGGCTCAGCAGGGTATACAGGCCGCATTTGCAGGAACCCGCGATGTTATCAACGCATCGGTCGGGGGAATCGGAAACCTGACAAACGGCATGCTCAGCATGAGCAAGGCCGCTGCCCCCGCTATGTCGAATATCGGTACCGCTATCGGGTCCGTATTCGGGTCTATCGGTAATACGCTTACGCAACTCTCGAATTCTGGACAGTTGACGACACTGTTTCAGGACTTCGCAGCAATCCTAAGCTCGATGGCTCCGGCATTGTCCGGGCTGGTTTCGGGGCTGGTCACGCTGGCGACACAAGCGGCACCGGGTATCAAGGCGTTGTTCCAAGCGCTCGGGCCTGCGCTGCAATCTATCGGCCCTCCGTTGGGCTCTCTGGGTGCCGCACTAGGCACCGCGCTAGCTGGTGTTCTTCCCGTAGTTACAAAACTCGTTACTTCTCTAGCCCAAGGGCTACAGCCGGTTCTACCGGTACTGGGTACGTTGCTAACGAACCTGGGAATTGCTCTTATTCCGCTGGTTAAGCCGTTGTCGGAAATCACGCTATCGCTGGGTACAGCGTTGGCGCAGGCTATACCGATTCTGGCCCCGTCTATCACTCGGCTATCTAACGCATTCGCTTCGGTCGTTCAGTGGATAACACCGTTAGTTCCGTTGCTGGGCTCTCCGGTATTCCGAACTCTCGCGGTAGTAGTCGGAACAATGGTGGCTGGATTCGAGGCTTATAAGATTACGCTTGCCGCTGCATCGGTGGTCCAATCGGCGTTTAACGCCGTAATGGAAGCTAACCCTATCGGTATCGTTGCTTTGGCGCTCGCAGGTCTCGCCGCTGGTGTTGTTTACGCATACACGCATTTCGCGACGTTCCGAAATATCGTAGACGACTTCGGAAAGTTCTTCGTAGGGTTGTGGAACTCGGCTCTACATCCTGCGGTAGACGCGCTGGGCGCAGCGTTTACCTGGCTGTGGAAAAATGTCATGGTCCCGGTTTGGGATGGCGTTTCCGCTAGTGTCCGCGGTGCGTGGACTGATGTAATTCAGCCAGCATGGAAAGCGATGCAGACCGGTCTCGGTGTCCTCAAAGACACGTTCTCTTCGGTCGTATCTGGCATCGGGTTGATCTGGGACGGTTTGAAGCAGATTGTAACCGCACCGATCAATTTCGTGATCCAGACCGTTTTGGATGACGGAATATTTAAAGCATGGAACTCGGTTGTAGGATTCCTGCACCTCGGAGACGGGCTGAAAGCCCCGCATCTAGATCCGGTGAGATTCGCTACGGGTGGCTTTGTTTCAGGTGCGGGTGGTCCTAAAGACGACGTGATTCCGGCAATGTTGTCCAACGGTGAATTCGTCTTGAACGCCGATACGGTTTCACGTATCGGTGTAGCCAACCTAAACCGTATTAACGGTGGAGGTACCGCAGACGGTTTGGCTCGTATCGCTGGCTTGCCTGCGCTAGCGGCTGGTGGCGCGGTAGAGGCTGCAATGGTCAATGCTCACGAGTTCGCCCGCTCCATGGACGGACAGAGCTACCTAATGGGTGGCGAGGCACCCGGCCCAGTGGACTGCTCAGGCTTCATGTCTGCTATCGCTGATGTTGTCCTCGGAGGTACCGGGCATGGTCGTTGGTGGGCTACTACAGCGTTCCCCAAGAGTCAGGCAGGCTCGGTTAACGCTGGCGGCCAAAACTGGGCTGGTGGCCTAGGAAAAGGCTTCTCTATCGGCGTTATCGGCGGTGCTGATTCCGGGGGTGCTAACGGCCACACAGCGGGTACTTTGACCGGTTACGGCAAGTTCGCGACTGTGAACGTCGAAGCTGGTGGCTCACACAACAATGTTGCGTATGGCGGGCCGGCCGCGGGTGCCAACAATTCCGAGTTCCCTACTCAATACCACCTGCCGATTATCGACGGGTTGTTTCAGGCTGCTACGCCTGGTTCAGGCGGTAGTCACGGTTCGTTGTGGAACTGGGTTATCGACCACACATTCAAGCCAGCACTGAACGGTGTGTCGTCCCTGATTCACACCGTGCCCGGTATCGGAGAAATCCCGAAAGCAATGTTCGACAAGGTTTCGGGTGCTCTACTCGATTACCTTAAGGGTGGCGCTAGCACAGATACCCCCGGTGCTCCCGGCACCGGTCCGGTTCAATCCCAGGTTCAGCAAGCATTCGCACGCTACGGCTGGGGTAATGGCGACCAGTGGGCCGCTGCCTCATGGATCATTGACCACGAATCGAGCTGGAATCCGACCGCGGTTAATCCTTCGGGTGCATTCGGTCTAGCTCAGTTCTTGGGCTCGACTCAGCAACAGTATCTCCCGGACAAGAACCCTAACCCGGGTATCCAGGGCGATGCTATGGCCCGTTACATCCGTGACCGGTACGGTTCGCCGAAGGCTGCACAGCAGTTCTGGATGGCTCACCATTGGTATGACCAGGGAGGTATTTTCCCTAACAACTCGATTGGTATCAACCAGTCGGGTAAGCCTGAAGCGGTTCTAACAAACGATCAGTGGAGGTTGTTCACTGATTTTGTTGGGCTACTGGGAAAAATGGTGACTATGCCTGCCACTCAGGTACCGATGAGCACAGTCACGGTTACCCCGAACCCAGGTGCGACGGATTCTCCGTACACAGTGACGCCGGACACTACACAGAGTCCGATCACGGCAGCGGATGTTGGTACACAGCTTCAGGGCATCGGTAGCGACTTCGCTCAGGCGAACTACAACGAATTCCTGGGCGATATCGGTACCCGCCCGTCTGGCGGGGCTGGTCAGGAGATAATGAAGCTTTTCGATCAGAGGGTTCTTGCAATGCTCGCTGAGGGTGCGGCCAATACTCGTATTCAGGCTGCGTCGTTCATCGGACGCCGATAGGCGTTAGTACCGCCTAGATTCAACACTGAGACACGAAAAAGCCCCTAGGCATACTTTGTATGCCCGGGGGCTGTTCGTCGTTCTACGGCTAGATATTCTCGATAAGGTACGTGGTGACCAATCCGGAACCCCCGTACATGTGCGCGTCCTCAACCTTGGTTGTCGCCAACTCGGTATGCGCGTGGTGCGAAAGGAACTCTTCGAGTTCACGGGTCATCCATTTACCCGGAGTGACCCGTATCGACCGGTACACCATGAGAAACGCTGAGTTCTCAGCGACGGGTGCGAGCGAGACGTACAACCACATCGGCCTATGCGTCGTTCCATCGTTCCATAGGCCGTCTGTCAGCTTCATGGGTTCTCCAAGGTCGCGGCACCCTGTAGAGTGCTGGGTGTAAGTCGACCATATTCGACTTGTCCAAGCTGAAGTTCCCCAAGAACTGAGATATTCGTAGGCGGCAGTCCGCTGCGAACCTTCGCTGGGCCACCGAGACGCATCGACTCGGTGGCCCAGCGCTCTGCGGCATGTGTGATCGGTCGGTCACTCCGAGCGGGTGATTGGTTGATCACTCGAGCGGGGTGACCGGTTGGTCACTTCGACCAGGCGGATTCGTCTAATGGACGAGGCCCTCGGTGAGGCGGGTTGCCCAGGGTTCGGTCGAGTTGTCCAGGTCGAGGGCCGCGACCAGGTGACACAGCTGTCCGCGGGCGACGAACGTCTGGATCTCAGCCTGCGCGGCCTGTGTGTGATCAGTCACGAACTCGACCAGCCGGGCCTGCTGCGCGCGCATCGCGTCCCGGATTTCCGGGTCGTCGCTGGCCGCGAGCGCGTGGACCT
Organism: Nocardia alni; assembly: GCF_019038435.1. Taxonomy (GTDB): domain Bacteria; phylum Actinomycetota; class Actinomycetes; order Mycobacteriales; family Mycobacteriaceae; genus Nocardia; species Nocardia alni. The sequence goes on along the minus strand of NZ_JAGPOX010000070.1, from coordinate 24,204 downwards.
GCAGCATGATCAGCTTCCGATCGGTGATCAGGTCGGCATAGGCGTCGGCCAGCGCTGCCAGGGCGCGGCGGGGGCTGATGGCCGGCAGATTCTCCATATCGGCCAGCAGCCCGGCCAGGATCTCGTCGAAGCAGGCATGTAATGCTGCGATGAACAGGTCCTGTTTGGTCGGGAACAGCCGGAACACATAGGCGGGGGAGATGCCCGCGACGGCCGCGACCTCGGCTACCGGGGTGCCCCGGTAGCCGGACACCGCGAACACCTCGATCGCCGCATTCGTGACGGTAGCCCGCCGCTCGTCCGCCCTCGACAACGTTCTGTTCATTACTTCGCCGCTGCCGAGACCGGCGGAACCGCCGCAGCGGGCCGGTTCGCGCGCAGCTCGGCCAGCGCGGTCGTCCAGCGCAGCAGTTCGGCGAACATCAGCGGCGCCGCCTGTTCCAACTCGGGGCTCGGCTGGAACTGGCCGTCCTCGATGAACTGGGCGAAGAACGGGATCGCCACCGCTTCGGGAATCGGCACCATCTTGAGCGTGGTCACGAGCTGTTTGAGCACCTGGACCGCGCGGGTGCCGGCGGCCACGCCGCCGTAGCTGACGAATCCGACCGGGGCGTAGAGCCATTCGCTGTGCAGGTAGTCGATCGCGTTGACCAGGCTCGGCGGCGGTGCGTAGTTGTACTCCGGGGTGACGAACACGAACGCGTCCGCCTCGCCGACCTTGGCACTCCATCGGATGGTGTGGTCGTGGACGTACTTGCCCGTCCGTGGGTGGTTGGGCTCATCGAACACCGGTAGCGCGAAATCGGCGAGGTCGACCAGCTCGACCTCGAATCCGCCGTGCTGGGCGGCCGCCTCGGCAGCCCAGGTCCCGATGGGCAGGCCCACTCGGCCCGGACGGGTGCTTCCGACGATGATGTGCAGTTTGGGCATAAGGCGACTCCTCCTGGATGCGGTGCTCGACCTACGATGTGCCGCGGGTAGGGGCCGGTAGCGGGTTTGCCGCCGCGTACACCGCAGTCGAAGGTTACCGGCGTCGCGCCCCGGCGACGACCGCAGGGAGGTGGTGGATTCGGCGTGGCCTAGCTGCCCGAACCGCTGCCGGAACCGCCTCCGCTGCCGGACATGTCGGCCTCGTTCTTCTCGAAGGTGCTGACCGTGTCCTTCAGATTGGAGGCGTTCTGCTGGAAGACGCCGACGAGCGAGGCGAGGCTGGCGATGGTGTTGTTGGCGTTGGCGATATAGCCCTTGTCGCCGTCGGCGAACGTCTTGCCGGATTTGTCATCGCCCCACGGCTGGCCCTCGCTGGCGGTGGTGGTCTTCAGGGTGTTCAGGATGTGCTGGGTGGTGTCGGCGATGGCGTCGAATTGGTTTGCGGCGTTGGTCAGTCCGCTCGGGTTGACGCTGACCGGCTCGTTGCTGCTCATTGCGCTGCTCCTGCTGTCGAACTACTGGATATCGTGCGGAGGTCGGCGAGGCTGCCCGCCTGCTGTTCGGCGTCATCGGGTGCGATGACCCCCGAGAGGTGATCGGCCGCGAACGTGCGCATGTGACTCAGGGCCGTGATGGAGGGTTGTCCGGCGACGTACGCGTCGCTGAACCGCAACTGCCACAGTCCGGCCGCGATCTCCCCGGTGCGCCCGGCCCGCGCGTGCGGCAGATATCCGGCCGCATCACCCGTCACGGCGGCCCAGACATAGCCGACCACAGCCGAATCCACACGGACGGGCAGATATCGGATCGGTGCGTCGGTGGCGGTGGCATAGGCCGGCAGCGGGGAACTCACGAGCGGGCCCCAGCCGTCCGCCCGATCGACCGGCGTCCCGTCGGGATACGTGCCGTCCTGGATCAGCGGTCCCTCGCCGAGCGGCGGGCCGTCCGGATTCAGCCGTCCCCAGAGCTCGTCCAGGCTCGGCGAGTCGACGGGACGGCTACCGGCCGGGATACCGCCCGCTGTCTCATCCTCGGGCGCCCCGATCCATTGTTCGAGGGCCGCGGCTGGTGCGAGCCCCGCCCGGGACGCCTCGGTAAGCCTTGCCTCCCAGGCGATCAGGCAGTCGAGATCGTCACCGGCCACCACGAGCCGACGTTCGAAGCCCGCGGCGTAGTTGCCGGTGGCCGAGGCCCACAGGTAGCCGATCAGCTCACCGCGCCGGTGCACGGGAAGGTAGGTCAGCGCCTGCCGCGTCCAGCGGCTGTAGTTCGCGGCGGTGGTATCCATGATGCTCAGCTCCGTGGGGGTCCCATCGATGGTACCGGCAGGCGCCGAGCCGGGCAGGACGACCAACGGGTGGACAACCGGCGGTACGCTCACGCCCAGGCACTGTCTTTCCAGGTGATCATCGTGCCGCCCGGAAGGACGATATGGATTGTCGCGTCGCCGATCTCGTCCGCGATCCGCTCGACCACGACCCGGGCGCGGTCCGCGGTGACTGCCTGGTCACTCACGTGGATGACCACCGCGTCGATCCGTGCGGACTCGGCTCGCCGGACCGCACGGGCGATGTCTTCGCCGAAGGCGCGGGCCGATGCGGTATCGGCGGTCCGGAACACCGCGGCGAAGCCCGGAGCGTCGGCATCGGTGCGTACCAGCCCGATTCCGTACTCGTCGTCGCCACCCGGTGCGGCGATCACCGCGAGACCGTGCTCGGTGAGCGCCTGCGCGGCGTGCCGCGGACCGGACCCCAGCCGTGCGCCCGGATCGTGCACCGCCGGTTCGAAGCTGTCCAGGGGCAGATTCGAGTCGTAGATTCGGGTCGCGTGGTTGCGGATCGCGGCCTGGATGCCGCGGGAGTCGGACGGCTGCCTGCCGGACTGGTCGGCGATCACCGCGCCGACCGTTCCGCTCGGGTCCGCCGTGCGGATCAGGTTCGGGTCGGTACTCGAGCTGCCGAGCACACGCAGCTCGCCAGAGGAGTCCCGCAGCCCGTCGATCGCTCCGGCGGTGCCGTACAGCGGTTGCAGCGTGGTGGAGTTCAGCAGAGCGGCGACGCCTCCCTCGTAGGTGCTCTCCTGACCGATCGCCATGACGACGCGGTGGTACAGCTTGGCGGAGCCGTCGTCGAATCTCGCCTGGAAGCGGCCGTCGGTGGTGCGCAGGATCGATATCGGATTGGCCAGGTAGTGGTTGGTGCGGTCCCACACCTTGTCGGAGTAGGCGCCGAATTCCGGCTCGGTGTTGCGGCGGTTGTGGCCGGGGGATCCGCGGAACTCCTGGGAGATCTCGGCTTCGTCGGTGGAGTGCAGGCGCGCGGGGTTCATGGGGCGCGCGTACCAGTCGACCCGGGCGCCTGGCACCTGCGCGCCCTGTTCGATATCCCATGCGGCCGAAGGCCCGCCGCCGTACACCAGGATCTCGTCGTCCGGCTGATAGTCGTCCGCGATGTTCTGCCCGGCGTAATCGATCCGGAGATCGCGCGGAGCGACGAATCTTTCACCGGGGAGGTGGCCGAGCCGCTGGGCTACGTCGGGTGGCAGGTCGGCGGGGTGCACGGGCTGTCCCGTGGGGTCGGACACCTCGCCTGTTCTGCTGTCGACCAGATATCCGCTGTCGGGGTCGACGGTTCGTGGGTCGGTGAGCCTGCCTTGGAGGTCGGCGAGCAGGGGGCCGCGGGCGTTTCCGCTGCGGTCGATACCGAATCGGGTCAGCGTGGTCCGCGGAACGTCCGAGGTGGCTATCTCGGCGCCCGAGGGATCCTGGAATGTGGGATGTGCGGTGCCGAGACCGTGCGCGCTGTATCCCGTGTCGGGATCGACGAGGCGCGGCGGGTAGTGCTCGGGCGCCGCGGAGGGGACGCGGGACGGGCCCGGTCCGCCTGTGAGGTCCAGCTTTTCGGTGTAGAGGTCGCGCCCGTCGACGGTGACTCGGAAGTTGGCGCCGTCCGGCCAGCCGGTCGCGTCCTGGGGCCGGTGTGCGAGGGCGGTGACCCCGCCGCGGAAGGTCGGCATGTTGTGCAGGGCGCGGGCACTGCCCACCGCGAGCCCGAAGTGCTCCGAAAGCAGGTAATCCACATCGGGATCGGCGAATTGACTGGGTTGCACGGGCAATCCCGGCAGGTCCAGCTCGGAGGGAACCTGCCCCATTTTCAGGTGACGGCGACGCAGCCATGGTTCGCCGTCCTGCCCGATGGCCATGACCCGGGGGAGTTGGCCCTCGGGGTTGTCCGGGTCCAGCCCGGCGTAGTCCGATACCGCCGCCCAGCCGTCGCCGACGATCAGGCGCTCGAAAACCGGTGCGGTGCCGTCCTCGACAGCCGCGCGCACCACCTGTGTCAGGGATTCGTCGGCGGCATCGCGCTCCTTGATGAGCTCGTGCGCCCCGGTACGCAAGGCCCGGCGATCCTTGTCGCGAATGCCGAGGATGCGATCCCCGTGCTCGCGCGTGGCGCCGGTGCCCGCGATGTTCGTCACGGCGCGCACCTTCTCGAAGTGCGCCCCGAGCGCGCCCGACAGTGCCCGCAGACGGGCGTTGGTGGCCCCCCAGCCCGCTATCGGCAGGCGGCCGCCGGGCCGGTATCCGGAATTCATCGACCTGGGTGGCCGATGATCGGCCAGGCCGTAGCGGATCATCATGCCGACGGCATCGCTGTGCAGTTGTGCGGATCGCTCCGTATCGCCCTGCCGGTCGGCCTCGGCGATGTCGTGCGCCAGCACCCGCATCGCCGCTATGCGTCCCAGGTCGCTGACCCCGAGTTCGTAGCCGGCCGCGTCGTTCGTCCGCGACTGCTCGGTCAACGCGGAGGTCAGGTTGCCGCGCCCGGCGCGATTGCGCACACCTTCGAGTTCGGCCAGCATCGCTGCCACTCCCTGACGGATGTGATCCGGTGTGGCGTTCTGTGAGACCCGCAGTCGTATCTCGTGCGGTCCCTCCACTCGTCCGGTGACCGCCGGGGCGTAGGCGCGCTCGTCGAAACCGATCACATCGGTCGTACCGATGGGCGCCGTGTCGATACGCACTCGGACCGGCTGCTCGTCCCCGCCGTCGTACCACATCGCGCCCGTGTCGTCCGTACGGATCGGGTGCGGCGACAGGTGCTTCTCGCGCAGCAGTCCGGCGATGGCGGCCGCGGTGCGCTCGGGGTCGGCGTCGCGCAGATAGGTGCCGCCCAGCTCGTGGCCCACCGCGGCGTGGTTCAGATCGGGGGCGCTCCCGGTCTCCGTCTCGGCGTCCGGTGGCGGCGTTGCGGTGCGCGAGGATGCTCGGCTCAGATACTCGCTCATCGAGTTGGGCCGCGAAGCTTCAGCGGCCGCACGGTCTGTCGGTCTCGGCTGCTGACGCGTCCCGCGAGTCTGTTGATTCTGTACGGGCTGATTCAGCGACGATCGCCGCCGTATGTTGCGCACGGGCAATCTGGCGGCACCGGCGGCGCCGGCGCCGGTGCGTGTGGCGAACGTCCGCATGCCGATGCGGGTGGCGGGCAGGGGCCGCTGGTCGGGGCCGGCGACGATGTGCGGATCCCCGGAGGGGGTGAATACGGCGGCGTGGACGGTATCCACGTGCTCCGGTGTATGCGCGCCCAGGGGTTGGTCGATCCCCGCGCCCGGATCCCTGACCGTGATGACGCCGCGATCGTTGGTCAGCACGTAGGCATGCGCTCCGACGCCGTGATCGGTGGCCGGACCCCGATAGGCGTCCACGATCAGCGCGGTGGCGCCCGGCCCCAGCTCGCGCAGCTCCTCGGCCACGGCCTGGTGATCGACGAAGTTTCGTAGCGGAGCGCCGGCGGCGTCCTGGAAGTCCGTCGTAGCGAGGCCGTCCGGGCCGATGGGGTGCTCGGGGATTCGCGCGGTGGTGCTGCCGGTCAACTCGATCAGCTCGCGCAGGGCCAGCGGTCCGCAATCGCCGAGCAGCATGGCAACCGGAATCTCGGGATCCGTGTGCGCCGGTGAGGGCGGCGTACCGGATGCCCTCGGGACGACGCCGGGCGTCGCGTGGATGCCGCCCGGTGTGGTCGAGGTGGGGAAGTCGGCTCCGTACAGCCCGTACGCGCCGGCGCCGCTCACTGCGAGGGTGCTGAACTTCGGCAGGTGCTGGAGATCGACCGCGACGATCCCGCCCCGCAGGGGGATGGTCACATCGGGTGGGTCGGTGCGGAAGGGGTCAGGGAAGGACATGGTGCTGTTGGCGGGCCGGGTCGTCTTGTTGCCGAACTTGTCCGTGAAACGGATGTTGCCGCTGGGCGATTGCCAGTACCGGCTGCCGTCGGGGAACGTGTGGTGTTGCGCGCCGTCGGGATCCTTGCGATACCGGGCCCCGGCCGGGTTGATGCCGTACCGGACGCCATCGGGATTCACCCGGTACCGGGTGCCGTTCGCCTCGATGCCGTACTCGGTATAGGTGCCGTCGTCGTTGGCTTCCCGCCGGTACCGTCCGCCGTCCGGGTGCGGCACATAGTCGCCTTCCCGGGAGTCGAGGCGGTAGTGGATGCCGCGGGCGGGGACGGGATAGGTGCCGTTCCCGTCGTGCGGATTGTCCAGGATGAGCCGCTGCGGCGTGCCCTTCGCGTCGCGTTCGACGCCGAGGACGGCGTAGTAGTGGTTGCCGATCAGGCCGGGCACCGCGGTGCGGTTCGCGAAGACAGATCCGAACATCTGCGTTCCGATGACCAGGGTGGTGCCGCGGTCGAGTGCGTAGCCGATGCGGTTGCCGACCGCCTGTGCGGCGACCTCGGAACCGGAGGTCAGCGTGAGGTCCTCGGGCCGCAGGCCGCGTATCGCGCCGTACGAATCGTTGAAATACTCTGTCAGAGCCTGCTTTTCGGTTTTCCACCGGTCCGGGAAGTTGTCGTCCAGGTAGGCGCGGAAGCCGGTCGGCGAGTAGAGGTCCTCGGAGTGCAGGAACAGGTTCCACGCGGCGGCGAATGCGGGAGCGTCGGTGTGGGCGGCCCGGAGCTCCGCGTTGCGCCGGGTGCGCAGGCCTTCGGCCGTGACATGCCATTCTCGCAGGGTGTCGGCGACCGCGCGGGCGAACTCGGGGTCGATCACCGGTGGACGGCTGTTCGCCGGAGCCGCGCGCACCGCGTAGTCGCGCACCAGCTCGTGCACCGTGTCCATGTCGAATCCGAGCGGGTTCAGGAAGTTCCAGTCGTCGACATGATGGACGGGCTGCTGAATGCCGGTTGTTCCGGCTCGATGGAATCCCTTGCCCAGGTGTGCCGCCGCCGCGCCGGCCCGGACTCCGACGATACCGAGATAGCCGTCGTCGCGGCCGATCCGATGCGCGAAGGCCTTCTCGATGATGCTGGGCCACAACGGTTCTCCGGGGCTGTGGCCGATGAAGGAGGTGGACTTCGTGTCCTGGTCGACGTTGACCGTCATCAGGTGGCGATCCCACACCGGCGCGCCGTCGACCATGAGGCGGACGCTGACGGTTCCGTCGCCGTGATCGTGCAGCATGTCGAGGATCGCCTGCGGATCGCGTTCGGCCAGCCACTTGAAGGGTGCGACCAGGCCGCAGTCGCCGAGGCCGGCCTGGCGTGCGTCCTGCGACTTCGGCAACCCACTCGGGCCGAACAGCGGGGAGTCGCGGCGGTCGACGAGGTCCGGCAGCCTCGGCACGATGCGGTGGCTCGCCTTGATCTCGGTCCACCCCGCGACCCCGGGGTATTTCACCCATCGCCGCGAGCCACGCCCGGGCTTCGCCGCGAGGGTCGTACCGTAGGGCATCTGCAGCGAAACCCATCGGCGCTGCTCGTCGCGGCCGAGAATTCGGACCCGGCTGTCCGGCCGTATGCTCCAGCGCAGATCACCGGTGTCGCCGCCGGGGGTATCGGGCTGGAACCTGAAGTCCTTCGCCAGTTCGAGGGGAATGCGATAGGTCGGACCGTATGTTCGCACGGTCTCGTAGTAGGCGGGTCCGTTCTGCGGCTGCCGCAGTATCGCGCGCTCCCTGCCGGAGGGCTGCAGGTAGAAGCTGCCGCCGTTGTGGTCGGCGAACGTCACCATGTCGGAGTGGCGGGTGGTGACGGTGATCGGCACGGCGACCACCGGGAGCTTGGCCGCCACCTGTTCGGCGGTCAGGTTTTCCAGGCGCTCGGCGTCGGGCAGCGGACCGGGGCGTTGGAGTCCGGGATGCGCGAGGTTCGGTCGCCGGTGGGCGGGTGTCGGGGCGATGTGGTCGAGGATCGGTGTGTCGAGCATCCGGTGGAGGGCGTCGCCGAAATCGGTGTCGCCATCCTCCGGCTCGAACGGCTGCGCCGGTGCGTGCGTCTCGCCGGTGACCGCGACGGCGCCGCTGGACGAGCCGATGAGCGGTTCTCCGCGCGCCGGGTCGACGGCGGGCGGTGGCAGGACTTCCGCGTGCAGAACGGTGATGTCGCCGTCCCTGCTGATCCGGGAGATCCGGTACCGCGTATCGCGGGCCAGCAGCAGTTCCCGCTGTTCCGGGTTGGTCGCGTCGCTGCCGATCAGCACGCCGCGCGCACCGGGAGGAACGAGAAGTTCCATGCGGTAGGAGGAACCACCCGCCAGGCGGGGCACGGTGACGCCGAGCGAGGTGGACATGTAGCCGCGGTCCTGCTGCACGACGTTGAGCAGAAGTTCCGGATCACGGTCGCCCAGCGGGGCGCCGTGCTCGTCCGTCGCCATGTAGTCGATGTCTTTGAGAGCGCGCACGATTCGAATCGGCTCGGTCAGGCGCAGCCGCCGGTCGGTGGCCTGGTCGAGCAGCGCGATCTCGTGCCGGACGGCGTCGCGATCGAAATCCCGGTCGTAGTGCAGGTCGAAGTGCACGCCCAGGACCCGATCGAGCCGGGCGGCGGCGGCCATCCGGTCCCACCGGGCCGCCGGGCGCGGGTCGGCCAGGATGTCCTCCAGCAGGCGCAGCTGCTCGTCGTCGTCCCCGGTACGATTGTTCTTGGCGGACAGCACTTCCCGGCGATCGTGCAGTGCGGCGAATCGCGGCACGACGCCGCGTGGCCGGCCCGCGAGACGCACCATGTCGGCGGTGCGGTGCAGCTCGTCGATCCAGTCGTCCAGTTCGGCGTCCGTGGAGGTCCTGCGCAACGCGAAGTTGACGACCTGCGTCTCCTCGTAGGCGTGCAGCGCGTCGCGCACCTCGTGCGGTAGTTCGTGCCAGACGCTCAGCCGGTGGAAGCCGAAACTGCTACCGGCGTCGTCGGACTCGAACCGGCGCACTCCGTCGTCGCCGATGTGGCCCTGGTCCGCCGGATCGTGGGCGAGGCCGTATGCCTGTTGCACGCGGTTGTGCGGAATACCTTGTGCCGTATACAGAATCGCTTCGGTACCGGACATCTCCCGCAGTGGCGCCGGCGGGAAGTCGTGCTCCACACCGGATCCGCGGTCGACCACGGTGATGGCGCCGTTCTCGTTGACCAGCAGGTAGGTGTGCGCGCCGATGCCCTGTGCGTCGGTGGTGGTGTAGGAGTCGACGACCAGCGCCACCGCGCCGTCGCCGAGGTTGCGCAGTTCGTCGGCGATCGCGGCGTGGTCGGCGAAGGGCTGCGTGCTTGCGCCGGCGTGCGTTTCGAGCCGGTCGCGGGTGATGCCGGTGGGGCCGACCGGTGCGTCGATGGTGACGACGACGGGGCTGCCGGTGCGGCGCTTCAGTTCGGCGAGTGTTTTCGGGGCGCAGTCGTTGTGCTGCTCGGCGCCAGTGGTGGTGTGCGGGGTGGTGCCGGTGCGAGGGTGCGAGGTGCTGCCGTCGGAGGTGACTCCGACGGCGCCGTCCGGGCGGCTGCGGTCGGGAGTTGTTGTGCTGTTCGGAAGTTGGATATCCGCCGGTGCGAAGTCCGTGTGGTTCGGCGCTCGTTCACCCGTGGCGGCCGAAGTGTCGTGTGTGCCGCTCGTGCCGTCGTAGGCGGCGGGCAGCACTCGCCGGTGCGGCTGTGTACCGGGGGAGTCCTGCGGCACAGTGGTTCCGGGCTTGGCACCGGATTTGTCGATGACCATCGGGTCGCTGTGGGCGGCCGGGCCGCGGGGAGCGTCGGCGGGCCCGTACAGGCCGTGGGCGCCCGCACCGCTCATCCCGACGCCCATGAACTTCGGCAGGTGGTCGAGGCCGACCGCGAGAATGCCGCCGCGACGTGGAATGGTCATATCGGGTGGATCGACGCGGCCCGGATCGGGTTCCCAGGTGCCACTCGCCGCTCGCTTGGACAGCTGTGTCCCGTCCGCCTTCGTCCAGAACTCGTCCCCGCCGGGTTCTTGCCAGTATCGGCTGCCGTCCGGGCCGACGAAGTGCCGCAGGCCATTCGGGCCCCGGTAGATCCGGGCGCCGTCGCCGGCCATGCTGTAGGTCGATCCGTCGGCATCCCGGCGGAACTGGCTGCCGTCGGGATGGATGCTGTACGTGGTGCCATCGGTGTCCCGGAGGTACCGCACGCCGTTTCCGTCGGTGGTGTACCCGTCCCCGCCGAGGGCGAGACGGTATTCGATTCCGTCCACGGGCTTGGGATAGGCGGGCCGAGACCCGTTGTAGTCGTGCGGATTCTCCAGGATGAGCCCGACGGGTTTGCCGGTCGGATCGCGTTCGATTCCCAGCACCGCGTAGGCGTGATTGCCCACCAACCCTGGTACCGCGGAATTTTCGCGATCCTCCCCGAACGAATGTGTGGCGGTGATGACCGTGGTGCCGCGTCGCAGGGCGTAGTCGAAGCGGTTGGCCACGGCCTCGGCGACGGATCGGTGAAGTGCGGGCATCGACCGCTTATCGGTCTCGCCGCCGTACACGGCATCGTAGAAGTTCGCCAGAGCGTTCTTCTCGGTACTCCACTGCCCCGGGAACCGTTCGTTGAGATATTCGCGGAAGCCAGGGGGTGAGGTGAGGGCCTCGGTGCGCAGATAGCCGTCCCAGGCAGCCTGTTTCGCGGAACTGTCGTGTCCGTGGACGAGCTCGAGAAAGCTCCACCTGCCACGCTTGCGCGTGTTCGACTCCTGCTCGAAATGGTCGTAGCTGCCCGCGAACCGGCGCAGGAATTCCGGATCCGCGTGGTCGCCCAGCAACTCGTTCAGGGAGTCGTAGTCCAGCTGCAGCGGATTCAGCATCCAGCGATCATCGATATCGCGGATCGGTTGGGGCAGTACGCCTTCGTCGGGATGGTAGAAGCCCGTGCCGAGATATCCCGCGGCGGCGAGCGTGGCGTCCTGTCCGATCCCGTAGAAGCCGTCGCCCCTGCCGAGCCGGTGCGCGAAGGCTTTCTCGATCATGGCGGGCCACAACGGTTCTCCGGGGTTGTGGCCGGCGAAGTATCCGCTCTGGGTGCCGGGGTATACGTAGATGCTCTTCTCGACACGGACCCATTCGAGCGCGCGATCGACGCGCAGGCGCACGCTGACGGTGCCGTCGCCGTGGTCGCGCAGCATGTCGCGGATCGCCTGCGGATCGCGTTGGGCGATCGCCTTCAGCGGTGCGATCAGGGTGCAGTCTCGGGCGGCCCCTTGGCGTGCGTCCCGTGCCTGCGGTCCGTGCGGGCCGAACAGGTCCGCGTCGTGGCGCTGGACCAGATCCGGCGGCGCCGCCAGGAGCTTGTCCGAAACGGTGACCGCGTGCCACGCCGCTGTCCCGGGCAATTTGATATACCGCGTCGGCCCGTATCCGGGCACGGCGACGACATCGGCTCCGTAAGGCATTCGCACCACGGACTGCCGCCCGTCGGCGATGCGGCCCAGGACGCGGATCTCGGGCGAGACCTTCCAGGTCAGCGTGCCGTGTGCGTTCCCCGTGCCGGGCTGGAACCGGAAGTCCGGCACCAGGTCCGTGGGCACCCACCGGTGCTGTCCGTTCAGGTCGATCATGTCGTAGAAGGCTTGTCCGGATGCCGCGACGGTGTAGTCCGCCTGCGTGTGGCCGGTTCCCGGCAGTTGCAGGACCCCGCCCTTGGTGTCCACGAGGGTGAGCGCGGCGTTGCCGTTCGCAAGTCTCGGGCCCGCGGCTTTGACCGAGACCGGGACGGCGGGCAGGAGAGTCGCGACCTGGACCGGGGTGAGGTTCTCGAAGCGCTCGTGGTCGGCCAGGGTGGGCGGTTCGAGTCCGGTGCGGTCGTACCGGGTTCGTTCGGGGTTGGTGGTGTCGCCGGACTCGGATCCCAGGATGTCGCCCAGCGCACCGAGATAGGTGTCACCGTCCTTGGGCTCGAAGGTTCCGGTTTCCTCGTCCAGCGTGCCGGGCAGGTCGTCGCCGACGTGGCTTTCCTGCTCTTCGGGCTGCTGCGCCCGAGTGAGACCGATGTTCGGTTCGTCCTGCAGCGCGGCGGCCGGGGTGTCGGCGGGCGAATCCGGCTGAGCGGGTCCGTGGAGACCATGTGCGCCGGGGCCGCTCATCCCGACCGACTCGAATTTCGGCAGGTGTGCCAGATCCACCGCGACCAGGCCGCCGCGACGCGGGACGGTCGGATCCTCCCAGTCGATGTGGTTCGCCAGGGGCGACCACGTGCCGTCCGGTAGCTTCTCGAACGATTCGTCCTCGCCGGTCCCCTGTGCGGTCCCGTCGGGTAGCACGCGCGTCTTGTAGCCGCCGGGGAACGTCCGGTACAGCGTGCCGTCGGGGCTGCGGAAGGAGCGCACTGCGCGGGGCGTGACGCCGTACACGGGACGATCGGGGGCGTCGGGGCCGGGGATCGGATCGTGCCGGTACTGGGCGCCGTCGGGCGTCTGGAAGTACTCGGTTCCGTCCGCGGCCAGAATGTACCGGCCGCCCTCGTCGTCGGTGCGATCGATGACGAACTCGCCCCGAGCGGGGATCAGCCGGAATTCGATGCCGTCCGGCGGCTCCGCCGGATCATCGTGCTGGTCCCACGGGTTCTCCAGCAGCAGCCGCGCGGGTCTGCCTGTCGCACTGTCGTATTCGACCCCGAGCACGGCGTACGCATGACCGCCGGGCAGGCCCGGCACGCTCTCGCGATCGTCGGAGAACGAATCGGTCGCGATCGTGACCGTGTCGCCGCGTTCGAGGGCGTAGTCGATCTGTGTGGCGAACTGCTCGCCCGCGACCCGGTACCGGTCGGGCAACGCTCGATCCTCGGCCGAGGCGAGATACACCTCGCTGTAATAGCCTGCGAGCGCGTCCTTTTCGGCTTGCCACTGTCTCGGGTACCGGTCGTTCAGGTACTTGCGGAAGCCGGGGACCGAGCCGAGGTCCTCGGCGGCCAGGAACTCGTCCCACGCGGCTTGCCTGGTGAGCGGGTCGTCCGCGTGGTCGATGCCGATACGGTCGAATGTCGCGTCCCGCAGCGCATCACGCTCGCGGGACCACTCCTCGATGGTTCCCGCGAACCGATGCGCGAACGCGCTGTCGGGCCGGTGTCCCTCCGGCAGCGCGGCGGCGACCAGGGCGTGCACCGTATCGGGATCGAACCGCAGCGGGTTGAGCGGTTGCGCGATGTCGACACTGCGGACGGGTTGCTGTATCGATCGCTCGCCGGTCTGATGGAACCCCTTGCCGAGGAGTCCGGCCACCTCGCCGCCGCGGCCGCCGTAGGAGTAGACGTGGTAGCCGTTTTCCCGGCCGAAGCGGGCCGTGTAGGCCTTGTCGATCACCGCCGCCCAGAGCGGTTCGCCGGGCTCGTGATCGAGGAAATAGCCGCGGTCGGTGCCGGGCTCGACGTAGATGCTCTTCTCGACGAGGACCCATTCCGGGACGCCGTCGACCATGAAGCGGACGCTGGCGGTGCCGTCGCCGTGATCGCGCATCGCCTCGGCGATCGAGGCCGGGTTGTTGTCCGCCAGATGCTTCATCGGGGCGACCAGGAAGCAGAGTCCGGGCTCGCGCTGCCGCGCCTCGTGCGGTTTGGGTAATCCATCGGGTCCGAACAGCGGAGTGTCGTGCCGCGCGGCGAGGACGGGCAGCTCCGGCAGGACGCTGTGCGGAGCGTCGACCGAAACCCACCAGGAGTCGTCGGGGTCCTTGATCCAGGTCCGCGACGAGTCACCGGCACGCGCTACCAGCGTGGTCTCGGGCGGTACGCGGGTCACGCTGGGCTGGCCCGAGGGTTCGCGACCGAGGAAGCGGACCTGGCCGCCGGGCACGTTCCAGCGCAGCGCGCCGAATCCGCCCGCGGGGTCGGCGCGGTACAGGAAGCCGTCCGTCAGGGACGCGGGGATATCCTCGGTCCTGCCGTCCGCGTGCCGCAGCGTGTAGTACGGCGGACCGTTCGGCGGGTTGGTGCGTTTCGCCGCAATGCTGCCCGAGGCGGGCAGGCTGTGGGCCCGGCCCGAGTCGTCGACCAGGACCAGGGCGTCCCGGCCGCCGGGCAGCGTGAGACGGGGCATGGTGACCGGGACGCCGGGCGCCGCGAAAAGCCGCTGCCGGTCCTCGGGCGTGAGGTTGTCCAGGCGCTCGTGCTCGGCCAGGGGCGGGGGCTCGAGCGCGGGGTGGTCGAAGCGAGTTCGTTCGGGGGCCTGGTCGTCGCCGAACGGGGTGTCGAGTTTGTTCAGGAGGTCGGCGCCGAAGTAGGTGTCGTCGGCCGTGATCTCGGCCGGTCGCGCGGATGCGTCGGCGAACGGGCGGTCCCGCCCGATGCCCGGCTCATCGTCGGTGACGTGTGCGGCGTGGTCCGCCGAGATACGCGCGGGCCCGGCCGGGAGCCCGTCCGGCCCGTAGAGGATCGCCCGGGTGCGTGACAGTTCCCGTTGCGGACGTGGCGGGAAGTTGTGTCGCACACCGAGTCCCGGGTCGTCCACGGTGACGATGCCGTCGTTCACCAGCAGGTACGCGTGGGCGCCGATGCCGTTCTCGTCGGTGGCGGTGTAGTTGTCCACGATCAGGGCGGTGGCGCCGGGGCCGAGGCGTTCGAGTTCGTGCGCGATGGCGGTGTGGTTGTTGAAAGAGCGCAGCTGTGCACCGGCGTGGGTTTCCAGTTGGGTGCGGGTGACGCCGTTGGGCCCGACGGGCATGTCGATCAAGGTGACGACGGGGCTGTTGGTACGGCGCTTCAGCGCGGCGATGGCCTTCGGCGCGCAGTCGTTGCGCGATGCGATCGGTTCGGTCGCGGGGTGGCCGGCGGTCCGAATGCCGGCTTCGATCCGGGACTTAGATCCGTCGCCGGTGGTCCGGGTGTCGTGGCGGGCGGGTACCCCACCCTCGACCGTGATCACGGGCGAATCAACGTGCGGCATCGAGGATTTCGCCGCGAACAGGTGAATCCGCAACGGTGTCGCGGCATTCGGCCCGGCCCGGTGCGCGTCGGCGAATGCGGAGACCGCCGCGCCGAGCCGGTCGGGGGCGCGATCACGCGTGCCGCTGAACGCGCGGAACAATCGCGGCATCAGCCGTCGCGCTCTGCTCGGCTCCCTGGCGGGGGCGATCCACACCACGGTCGCGTGATTAGGTTGCCGGCGAGCCATTGTCGCGTGTACGCCCACCGCTTCGGTGATCGCGGGGGTCATCGCGCCGATCGATGCGCTCGCGGGGGCGTGCCAGTGCACCGTGGCCGCGGTGTCCACGTCGCCGAACGCGATCGTCGCGGCGCCCTGCCGTCCCGCGGACTCCTGCTCGAAGGACAGCAGGTATATCGGCGACACCGGAGTGCCGGACCGCCTGGCGGCGAGGAGGGCGTCGAGATCCGCGATGTACAGGTCGGCCAGTGTGGACTTCAGGTTCCGCAGCCGGCGCCGGTCGCCCGAGGACAGGGCGCCCTCGGCGACCGCGCCGAGCCGGGCGATCTCGAGCTGGATGTACTTGCGGTTCAGGGCATCTCGTACCGGCGCGGGGATGCCCTCGCCGTTGCGCAGCCCGGGATGGCCGGTGAGCAGCCCGGACTGGTACGCGGGCGCGAGATCCTCGAAATGCAGGTTGTCCCACCAGGTCCGGCCCTGGTCCTGCCACCACGCGGCGCGATCTCGCGCCGAGAACCCGGCCTCGTCGAATCCGTGCGGTCGTTGCGGCGGGGTCAGGCGGTCGGTCGGCCCGGCCGGCGCGGGATGGGCGAACAGCTGGTCCCGCAGTGTCTTCTGGACCCGGCCCGCGGCCAGTTCGTTTCGCCAGTAGTTCAGTTCGACTCGCCGCCGGTCGAGATCCCAGCGTGCGATCGAGAGAAGCTTCTCCGCCGCGATGTCCCGAGGATCGGCGAGCGACTCCCGGCGGGACAGCGCTTGGTCCGCGCTCTCCAGCAGGATCTGCCGCCGTGCGACCTCGCCGCGCTGGCGATCCAGCTCGCCGGACCGCTCGCGCGGCGTGTCCGCGAAGTCCTGCCGGGTGAACTGCTCGTCGAGCACGAGCCCCTGGCGCCGCAGCCAATCCAGGGCGAAGTCGTTGATCTCGGGGCGCGGCAGATAGTGTCCGCTGCGGTCGCTCATGACGGTGAGGCGGCCGTCGCGCACCTCGATCTCGCCGGCGCCGGTGACGGTCCGCCCGCCGAGGAACGAGGAGTGGTGCCGCTCGCCGAACACCTGGTCACCGGCGTACAGGTTGCCGAACTCGTCCATCACGAACATCGCCCGGCCCGATCCGCTGACGTACGCGGAACGCGCGTCCCCGGTGTCGAACGGCATGCCGTCGGAGGCTCGGTACAGTCTGCCGTCCGGGCCGACGAACAATCGGTGCGACTCGAGCTCCTCGGGGCTCATGCGCCCGACCGGCGTGTAATACGCGAGTGGCGGTGCGGCCTCGGACCGCCTCATCGCCGGGGTGCGCTCGATCGTGGACTTGACCGCGATCGGCCGGGACTCGTCGATGTACTTCCGGTCCATCGCCGCGCCGCCGAGCAAGGGGAACTGGGGCGAGGCCAGCACTCGATCCAGGGGCGGCGGGATCTGCTCCCTCGGTATCGCGACGCCGGTGGCGGTGGACAGGTCCCTCGCGCTGCGTCCGGGGCGCCTGGTGAACAGCGTGCCCTCGGGGGTCACGCCGATCTCGTATCGACCGTCCGGGGTGTGGCGCACGAATATCGCCGGCTTGCCCGCGGCCATGGTGATCTCGGAGGGTATGCCGGCCGGCGACACGCTGACCATGTTCATGCTGAGGCCACGGGCGGCGACTGCCAGCGCTTCCCCGGCCTCGGCGGGTGACCAGTTCAGGTGGGTGGCGGGGTCCGCCGCCATGAGGTCGCGGGCTTGCGCCATCCGGCGGTCGAAGTCGTAGCGCCGCCGCTGTTCCTGCTCCCACTGCGCATCGGTCGTCGAACCCTGCCGCCGCGCGTCGTCGTTCTCGCCGCGGTGATAGGCCTCGATGCGCACCAACGCGGACAGGTTCTCGTCGATGCGGTCGCGCACATCCGCGGTGCCGGGGTAGCTCAGGATCCGGGCCAGGGTGGCGAACAGCGGATCCTGCTCGTCGTGCACCGGTTCCCAGTGCTCCGGCATGGTCGCCGGTGCGGGAGACGACGTGAGGCCGATGCGCGGCTCGTCGGCGGCTGATAAGTCCTGCTGGGCTGGGAAGTCCGGTCGGGAGAATGCCGTTTCGCCGAACACATCCGGGCGGCTGATCGCGCGAGTCGGCTTGCCGCGTCGCGGATTCAGGCCAGGGGGACGCTGGTGCGACGGTTCATCGGCACGTGATCCGTCGCGGGCGGTCGTATCCCGCTCGCCGCTGGGGTCGTGCACCGTGACGATGGATGAATCCAGGTGCGGTACGGCATTTTTCGCAGCCGATTCCGGTGCGTGCAGCTCGAGCTGCCGCAGTGGGCCCGTGCGATGCGCCTCGACGAATGCGGAAACCGCCGTGGTGAGCCGGTCGGGGCGGGAGAACCAGCCCGGCAGCAGCCGCGCCGGTGTGAACGGCGCTGGAGCGGCGTCGTGGCCGGCCCAGACGATCGTCGCCGAAGGTTGCTGCGTGGCAAGGACTTTCGCGTGTCGACGTGCGGCATCGGTGATCTCGTGGTGCGTTGATCCGGCCGTGGCATGCGCCCGGACGTGCCAGTGCACGGTCGCCGCGGTGTCCACGGAGCCGAAGGCGATGGCCGCGCCGGTGCGCTGTCCCTGCTCGTCCTGGTCGAAGGACAGCAGGTGGACCACGGGTTCGTCGATGCCGGAATCCCGCGCGGTGAGCACGGCGTCCAGATCCGCGGCGTGCAGATCGGTCAGCATCGACCTGAGATTCCGCAACTGCCGCCGGGCGCCGGGCAGCAGCGTGTCGGGGTCGCCGAGCGCGGCCAGCCGCGCGATTTCCAGCTGAAGGTACTTGCGGTTCAAGGTATTTCGCACCGCGGCCGGGATGCCCTCGCCGTTGCGCAGCCATGGGTGGTCGGTGAGCAGTCCCAGCTGATAGGCCGGTGCGAGGTCCCGGAACTGCAGAGCGGCCCACCAATCGCTCCCGTGTTCCCGCCACCAGGTGGTCCGGTCCTGCACCGAGGATTTGAGGTCGAGGCCGCGGGGTGATTCCGGCGGAATGAGCCGGTCGAGCGGGTCCGAGGGTGCGGGATGCGCGAAAATCTCGCCCTGCAGCTCCTTGTCGATGATGTCGTCGGCGAGCCGGGCACGCCACTGGTCCAGCCGGGCCTGCCTCAGGGCGAGGTTGTCGCGCCTGGTGCGCACGGCCGGATCCGGCGTGCCGGATTCGTTGCGGGCCTGTTCCTTTCGGAGCAATGCCGCGTTCTCGGCGTCGAGCAGAATCTGGCGGTGCGTGATCTCGACGCGCTGGCGGTCGGATTCGCCGAACCGATCCCGAGGCCGGCCGTCGAACCCGCGGCGGACGAAACTGCCGGAGACCGTGAGCCCCAGTCGCCGTAGCCAATCCAGCGCGTAATCGTTGACCTCCGGGCGTGGCATGTAGTGTCCGCTGCGATCGGTCATGGTGACGAGCACGCCGTCACGGACCTCGATCTCGCCGGCCGCGGTGACGGTGCGCCCGCCGAGGAACGAGGTGTGATGCAGGCCGTCGCCTTCCTGGTCGGCGGCGTACATGTTGCCGAATTCGTCCATGACGAACATGGCCAGGCCGTCACCGTCCATCCGGCTGGACGTGACCTGTCTGGTGTCGAACAACCGCCCGTCGGCCGCCCGGTACAGTCTGCCGTCCGAGCCGATGAATACGCGGTGGCCCTCGAGCTCCTCGGCATCCATGTGCCGGACCGGGGTGGCGCCTGCCTGCCTGCCGGTCTTCCTGGCATTCGGGACAGAATCGGTGGAGGACCTGACCGCGATGGGTGCGTCGTCGCCGATGTACCTCTTGCGCATCGCCGCGCCGGCCAGGAGCGGAGTCTGCGGCGAGGCCAGCATGCGATCCCATGGCGGGGGGATCTCCTCCCGCGGCAGGCGGGCGAGTGCGGAGCTGAGGTAATCGGGCATCCGCCGGTTCCCTCTGGACGCCATGAACAGGCCACCCGTGGGGGTCAGGCCGACCTCGTATCGGCCATCGGATGCGCGGCGCACGAACACCAGGGGCTTGTCCGGGTTGCCGATGAATTCGGACCTGTGTCCGTTCGGAGAGATGTCGACCGCGTTCTGGCCCACCGCCTCAGCGGCCAGGCGCAGCAACAGGGCGTCGTCACCGGGCTTGCCGGTTCGGTCGGTGGCCGGATCCTGTGGCCGCAGCAACTGCCGGTATCGCGTCTGCAGATGGTCGAATTCGCGCTGCCGTCGCAGTTCCCGCTGCCATTGCGCGGCGTCGATTCTGTCCCGGCGGCCGTCGGCGATGGCGCGGCGCCGGTTTTCGTCCTTCTGTCGCCTGTCCAGGAATGCGACGCCGCGTGCGCGGATGTGTGCGGCATCGGGCCGATTCCATGCCTTGGCCAGGGCGGCCAGCAACGGGTCGCGAGGATCGTCCACCGGCTGCCAGTTCGTCGGCGTGCGCGGGTCCGGCTCGTCGAATAGGCCGTGCAGCACATCGTCTTCCGTGCCGTCGAGCAGCGAGACGGCCTGATCGACGTAGTCCGGCGAGTCGTCGGCGAGAGTCGAGTGCGCCGGAGTCGCGGCGAGATTGCCCTCGTTCTCCGGCTGGGGGTGGTCGGCGGAGTACAGGCCGTAGGCGCCGGGGCCGCTCATACCCAGCGCGCCGAACTTCGGCAGGTGGGCGAGGTCGACCGCGACGACGAGGCCCCGGGGCGGGATGGTCATGTCCCGCACGGGATCTCTGCGGTTCGGGTCGGGTTGCCAATCGCCGCCGGGCGCCCGTCGCCGCTTGGCGCCGTCCGGATCGGTCAGGTACTCGATCCCGTTGGCATCCCGGCGGTACCTGGTGTCGTCGGGGTCGACCCGATAGAGGGTGCCATCCCCTTCCTCGCGGTAGCGCTGTCCCGTGCCGGTGATGCGGTACTCGATCCCGTCCGCATACCGCAGGTACCGGGCGCCGGCAGAGTCGGTGCCGTATTCGATACTCCACGAGGTGTCGTTCGGTTCCCGCCGATAGGAGCCGCCGTCGTCTCGGGGGAAGTAGTCCGTCCCGCCCGGGTCGAGGCGGTAGGTGATGCCCGCGACCGGGGCGGGGTACTCGCCTGCCTCGTCGTGCGGATTCTCCAGCAGGATCCGGGCCGGATTGCCTGCGCCATCACGTTCGATTCCGAGAACCGTGTATGCGTGAGTGCCGACCAGCCCCGGAACGGCCGAGGAATCCTCCCTGGTCTTGCCCAGCATGCGGGTCCCGATCGTCACCTTGGTACCGCGTCGCAGCGCGTAGTCGATCTGGTAGCCGACCGCCCGCGCGGCCACCGTGGAACGGTCGGTCAGCAGCAGGTTTTCGGCTTTCCCGTCGTACACTTCGCGGAAATAGCGTGTCAGGGCGTCTTTCTCGGTCTCCCAGGCGCCGGGGAACTGCTTGTCCAGATAGTTCCGGAATCCCTGGGGGCTGAAATAGTCCGCATTCAGGTCCTGCGCTTCTCGATAAGCCTTGCGGTAGGTATCGGCGATCGCGCGCGCGAACTCCAGGCCGACCTCGTGGTTCCGGTCCTGCACATGATCGCGCAGCAGGTCGTGCAGTGTGTCGACGTCGAAACCGAGCGGGTTCAGGATGTCGAGGGCGGACAGGCTGCGGACGGGTTGTTGCGGTGCGTCCGGATCGGCCTGGTAGAAGCCCTTGTCGAAGAATTTCGCGACGTAGCCGAGGTGCGCTCCACCCACCAGGGCGGCGTACCCGTTGCCCTTGCCGAAACGCTTGACGAATGCCTTCTCGATCATGCTGGCCCACAAGGGATCACCGGGCCTGTGGGTGACGAAATGCCCGACCCCGGAACCCCGGGTAACGTAGATCTCCTTGGTGACGCGGACCCATTCGAAGCGGGCGGTCTGCTGCCCGGCGTCCTGGATGGCGAATCGCACCGAGACGGTCCCGTCGCGATTGTCCTGCATCATCTCGACGATCGAATCCGGATCACTGATCGCCCTGGCCTTGAGGTGGGCGAGCAGCGCGCAGTCACCGGCGGCGCCCTGGCGCGCGTCCTGCGATTTCGGCAGGCCATCCGGCCCGAACAGCGGGTCCTTGCGCCGGTCGACGAGTGTCGGCAGCTTCGGCAGGACAGTGGCCGGGATGTCGACCCGGAACCAGGTGTCCTGCCCGCGGAATTTCACGAACCGGCGCGGCCAGGGGCCCGCCTTCGCCGCGAGGGTTTCACCCAGCGCTGCGTGTGACGCCGTCATCGCCCCGGCGCTGTCGACACCGAGGAATCGCAGTCCGCCCTCCGGGAGATTCCAGCTCAGCTCGCCGGAATCACCACCGGGCGTGTCGGGCTTGAAAACGAAGCCGTCCGTCAATTCGGTTCGGACGAACCGCGAATACCCGTTCTGCATGAACTTGTAGCCCGCGGGCTGCCCCGGCGTCCCGGGGCGATACGTCGCGCGCACCGACGAGACCCCCGGCAGCGGTGTCACCTGACCGTTGTCGTCGACGAGGGTGAGCCGGTTGCTGCCGTCGGGAGCGGTGGCGCGGGGGACCTCGAGCGGTACGCCGAGAACGGGGAGCAGTTGCTCCCTCGTGGCCTCGGTGAGTGTGCCCAGGAGCTCGTCGGGGCGCAGTACCGGCGGTTCGAGTCCGGCAGGATCGACCCGCCAGCGCGGCACTTCGGTAACGCCGTCGGGGGCCTCGGATCGCTGTAGCAGGTCGAGCAGATTGTCACCGAAATAGGTGTCCTCGTCCCCGGGCTCGAACGCGGACGCGGCTTCGGGAGTTTCGGTGGTCGCGGGGGATTCGGCCGGGCGCAGACCGGTCGGGGTGCTGTTGCGCGTGCCGGGGCGCGGCACTCCCGGGAGCGTCCGCGCCTGTGCGGGGTCTTCCGGGCCGTACAGGCCGCGCGTGCCGGGGCCGCTCATCCCCAGGGTCTTGAATTTCGGCAGGTGGGCGAGGTCGACCGCGACCAGGCCGCCGCGGGGTGGAACGGGGGCCCACAGGTCGAGGGGGTCCGCGAGCGGGGACCACTCGGTGGCGCCGCGTCGCCTGCCGAACGAGTTGCCGTCGCTGGTCGTCTTGTACTCGGCGCCCTCGGGTGTGCTGAGGGTCGTCGTGCCGTCGGGGTAGGCCCGGTGCTCCGTGCCGTCCGGCGCCTGGTAGTACCGCTCACCCGTCGGCGTGACGCCGTACACGGCCCGGCGGCCCGGCGCGCCGCGGTACGGCTTCGGATCGCGGCGGTGCTGGCCGCCGTCGGGGTCGGTGAGGTATTCGGTGCCGTCCGCGGTCCGGACGAACCGGCCACGTTCGTCGGTCCGATCGATGACGAAGTCACCCCGGGCGGGCATCAGGCGGTATTCGATGCCGGGCCGCGGTACGGGATAGCCGTCGTGGTCGTCCCACGGGTTCTCCAGCAGCAGCCGCGCGGGCTTTCCCGTCGCACTGTCGTATTCGACCCCGAGGACGGCGTAGGTGTGGTTGTCGATGAGCCCCGCCACGCTCCGCACGTCCGAGAATCGATCGCTCGACAGCAGCACCGTGGTGTTGCGCCGCAGGGCGTAATCGATCTGTGTGGCGAGCAGTTCGGCCCCGGCCCGGTAGCGGTCGGGCAGCAGGCGATCCTGCGGCTGTCCGAGGTGCGCCTCGCGGTAATATTCTGCGAGAGCGTTCTTTTCGGCTTGCCACTGCCCCGGATGCCGGTCGTTCAGGTAGCTGTGGAAGCCCTGGGCCGAAACCAGATGTTCGGTCTCCAGGAATTCGTTCCACTTCGCATCCCTGGTGGCCGTGTCGTTCGGGTGTTCGGCGTTCAGACGCGTCCAGGTCGAGTGGTACAGCTGCTCGAGCCCGCGCTCCCAGTCGTCCATGGTCTCGGCGAATGCGTCCGAGAACGCGCGGTCGGCCGGGTGGCCGTCCGGCAGGGCGGCGCTGACAACGGCATGCAGTGTGTCGGCGTCGAACCGCAGGGGGTTCAGCAGATACGGGGTGTCGACGGTGCGGATCGGCTGCTGTATCGCTTGCGCGTCGGCCTGGACGAAACCCTTGCCGAGGAGTCCGGCCGTCTTGCCTGCGTGTTCCCCGCCGGTGCCGTGATAGCCGTTGCCCCCGCCGAACCGGACCGCGTAGGCCTTGTCGATCATGCTGGCCCACAACGGTTCTCCGGGACTGTGCCCGACGAACTGGCCCTGGTCGGTGCCGGGGGCGACGTAGATCGACTTCTCGACGCGGACCCATTCGGGAGTGTTGTCGATCATGAACCGGACGCTCACGGTGCCGTCGCCGTGATCGGCCATCGCCTCGGTGATCGAGGCCGGATCGTTCTCCGCCAGATGCTTCATCGCGGCTACCAGGGAGCAGCTGTCGGCCAAGCCCTGGCGTGCCTCCTGCGGTCTGGGCAGTCCACTCGGCCCGAACAACGGTGTGTCGTGCCGGGTGACGAGGGTGGGCAACTCCGGCAGGACGCTGTGTGGCGCCTCGACCGCACCCCATGTGGTGTTGCCGGGGAGCTTGATCCATCGCTTAGCGGACTCGCCGGGACGCGCGACGAGCGTGGCGCCGTGCGGTACGTCGATCGTGCCCGTCTGCCCGGCGTCGTCGCTGCCCAGGAATCGGATTCCGCCCTCGGGCATGTTCCAGCGCAGTGTCCCGGGCCTGCCGTCGGCGCCAGGGCGGAATCGGAAGCCGCGCGCGAGTTCGCGGTCGATGTCTTCGGTCGTCCCGTCCGGGTGACGGATGGTGAAGTACGGGCGGCCGTCCGGTGGGACGGTGCGGGTCGCCTCGAACGAGCCGGTGGTCGGCAGGCGGTGTACCTCTCCCTGGGCGCCGACCAGGATGAGTGCGTCGCTGCCGTCGGGCATCGTGATCCGCGGCAGGTCGACGGCGACGCCCGGGGCGGGCAGCAGCCTGTCCTTCTCCCCAGGGGACAGCCTGTCCAGTCGTTCACCGTCCGCCAGTGTGGGACGGGCGAGCCCGGGGTGGTCCAGGCGAGAGCGTGCGGGATGGGT
>NZ_JAGPOX010000006.1 GCF_019038435.1 Nocardia alni | reverse complement strand
TCTGTCGCCTGCGGGGTGAGGGGGCCCGGCGGCACAAGGCGTGCGATCTGTTCTGTCGCACGCTCGATGCTGTCGCGCGCGGTTCGACGGGCGGGCTCCGGCAGTTGGGATACGCTGCTGTTCAGTTGAGCGTCGAGAGACTTGGCGATGTCGCCCCCCGATGTGATCGAATTCTGGGCAGAGATTTTGACATCGAGCGGCAATGTAGAATTGCCGACGGATCCCGTGGCGGCCGATACTATGGTAGCGATTACAGAAATTGGGTCCGGCATCGTAGGTCGCCCTTCTGTATTGCGTTTATTTCTTCGCAATTCATAGATTTCACACTCATGCGAAAGTTATTATTATGCAGTGCACATGAGATGCGCATCACCCCGATGGGTGGTGTTCTTACCCCTTGCGGGTGGTGAACGGATGGTTGCCTCCGCGTCGCACCAGGTTGTCGGTCGATTTCTGGAACACCTTGTGCCACAGTAGGTTCGGTGGTATGAATTGGCCCGCCGGGTAGATGGGCATTGCCCCGGCGGAATCAATAGGGTCTACGGGGTGGCGACGATCGCGATGCGGCTCGGGTTACGAAGGTGATCCGCGTTGGGCGAGGTAAAGTGAGATCACTTCGGAGCGGTTGACGGCACCGAGTTTACGTAGTATCCGCTTTACGTGTGACTTCACGGTTTCGACGGCGATCACCAACTGCTCTGCGATCTCGGTGTTGGACGCGCCGGCGACGATGAGTCGCAGAACATCGAATTCACGCGGTGTCAATATTTCCTTCAGTGCCACATTGGCCTCGACCGACTGGCGCAGCTGAGAGTCCGCGCCGCCTTCGATGCCCAGATCGGGATATCCCCCCTCCGCGAGCGTCTGGGCGTCGGCGACCAGTTGCTGCGCTGCGGTGTATATGGCTTGTTGCTGACTCTCCATGCGATCGGCCAGTTCTTCGCGCTGATGGATGACAGCGAACGCGGAAGCAACTACCTCGAGTAGTTGCGCGTCGGTGTCGTCGACCGTCCAGGGGAGGTCGCGCGCCGCGTGGATCAGTGCGTGGACTCGGGAGCGGATGATGACCGGTGTCACCACGAAATTGGATGCACCGAGCAGTGTCGCCATCGGCTCCTCGCGTCCTCCTGGGCTCGCATCGACGATGGTCGAGCGTTGCCGGCGGATGCAGCGGGTCTCTTCGGGGGACAGTTGTCGTTCAGCGCCGCCTTGTGCTCCTGTGTGGTCGCTGTGCGGGTGCATCCAGTGCGTGGTGCAGCTGTCGAAATTGATGACGGAGTAGCTCGCGCAACGGAATTCGAGCCCACCGGTCAGTTCGGTGCACAGCTGGCGAGTCAGGTCGCGGATCGACGCGGTCGCACGCAGACGGGTGATGGACGGCCCGACCGCGGCCACGCGAGTTGCCGCTGCCTGCAGGAGCAAGCGGTGTGTTTCCGACTGTGCCGCGAGAAGCGCGGTAATGAGCTGCGCTCGTTCGATGGCTACCGCGTCGGACTTCGCTGGGATGGCCGCGAGCGCGGAGGCGATGATCTCTTCTGTCGTGAACAATGCTTCGGACACGGTGACCGCTTGTCGCGGTCGTATTCCGAGCTGGAGATTGCGTCTGAGGTCATCATCGAGCCGCATAAGAGTATCGACGGACTCGCGCATCGAGCTCGGCCTCATAGTGCAATTCCGAAATTTCCCTGGGTCATTCGCGCGTACGCCGCAACGGCGGCCGCACGACTCGAGGTACCGAGCTTCTTCGAGATCTGCTTGAGATGTGATTTGACGGTGGCCTCCGACACGACCAGGTTGCGTGCGATCTGCATATTCGTCGCGCCGGTCGACAGATGGGCCAGAACTTCGTGTTCTCTCGATGTCAGGGCCGTAGTTCCCGATGGCGTGCGCTGCTGAATGGACTGAGGCCGCTGGGCCTGCGCAATGGGTTGCGCAGGCCGGGCGGGTTCGTTTTCGACCTGCCCGAGCAGGGCTACCACCTGCGCGTACGTATCCGCGGCGCGCTGGAACCGCTGTTCGATACGTTGCCGGAGCAGGGCACCCTCGAAAACGATTGACAGACATTCCGAAAATATGGCGAGCCACTCGAGATCGTCATACGACAGACTGTTCGGGTCCTCGGGGCGATCGGCATGCAGCATTCCGATGGTACGGCCCCGCAACGTGATCGGTGCGGCGACGTAGGCCTGTGTACGCGCCACCTCGACGATCTGTTTGTATGTCCGTCTGTCGGAACTCGGGTTGGGGACCAGGGCGACTGTTCTGCGTCTGACCAAGAACTCGGTTTCGAGGGGGGCGTCGGAGAGTTGGATTCGAGCACCGTTGACGAACTCTTCGAACTCCGCGGAGCCCGGTATTCGCTCCTCGATATGAAGATGCTGTGGTAGCCAGACCGATCCACTGATCGTGGAAATCATCACCCGGCCCACCGACAGGTTGCGACAGATCTGAAGCGGCACCGTGTCGATCAGTTCGCGTGGCGAGAGTCCCGATAACTCATCGATGCTTGTGCGAATCTCGGTCAGGGTCGAGAGTTGCTGCGCGAGAGACCATTCCAGGCCGACCCGCTGCAAGCTGTGGATCATCGCCAATAGCTTGCACGCTTCTGCGCGGTGTGTGGGGGAAATATCATCACTGGTGACGAACTCTTCGACTCGGTGGCGCACGGCCGCGAGACGGACATCGTCGGGCAATGAGGGGTTGGTCTCGTACGTACTGCCGAGGATCTCCCGTGCCAGCAGGAAAACGTCCTTCGCCTGCTGGACTACGGGTTCGGCAACCACGGCCGAAGCCCAGGATGCGTGCGGCATCACGGCGGCCTCCTTGCGCACCGCGGGGTCGACTGTGACCCGGCGAAGTTACTTAGATTTACCAGTTGGAAACATGAGTCGGACACGTTACTCCGGCTTATATGTGACGTCAATCACTTTTTTTTCGGTATTCATCTCCTTTTTAACTGTCTCCCTCTGGAGGGGGGTAGGGGGAGGGTGTTCGAGTGAACTCGTCGGCAATCTTGTGGTCTGACCATTATGAACTACCTAACATCGGTCCGAAGATCTAATCCGTTAGGGAGTCCACCATGGAAATCAAGGCTGCCGTTCTACGCCGGATCGGCGAGGAATTCACCTTGGGAACTGTCGAGCTCGCGGCCCCCGCGGCCGATGAGGTCGTCGTCGAGATCGCGGGCGTCGGAATCTGTCACACCGATGTGGCGGTCAAGGAGGGGCACCTGCCGTTTCCCCTGCCGGGCGTGCTGGGGCACGAGGGGAGCGGGACCGTCGCCTCCGTCGGGGGTGACGTCACCTCCGTTGCTGTCGGAGACAAGGTGGCGATCAGTTTCAACAGCTGTGGTGAGTGCACCCAGTGCGTCGGGGGAGTGCCGGCGTATTGCCTGAATTTCATGGCCTACAACTTCGGCGGGGCCAGGCCTGACGGGACGTCGGCCATCGCCGAGAACGGCACCGCGCTGGGTGGTAACTTCTTCGGTCAGTCCTCGCTCGCCACCTACGCCGTCGCACATGAGCGCAATGTGGTGAAACTGCCCGACGGTGCGCCGGTCGAGATCGTCGGCCCGCTCGGATGCGGCATCCAGACCGGCGCCGGTGCTGTCTTCAACTCGCTCGACGTGCAAACTGGCGCTTCGCTTCTGGTCGCCGGCGCCGGAGCGGTCGGGCTGTCCGCCGTGCTGGCGGCGACAGTGCGTGAAGCCGAGTTCATCATTGTGGTCGAGCCGCATGAGAGCCGTCGCAAGCTCGCCGTCGACCTCGGCGCTACGCACGCGATAGACCCGAATGCCGGTGCTGTCTCCGAACAGGTCCGTGCGGTCGTACCCGAGGGAGTCGACTACGCCATCGACACCACCGCGGCGACTCCGGTTCTCGAACAACTGTTGCTGTCGCTGGGCGCACGCGGGGCGCTGGGCATGATCGGCGTTCCCGCTGACCCGGCGGCAGCGCTTCCGGTCCCGCTCATCCCGATGCTCATCCAGGGGCTGACCGTCCGAGGCATCACCGAGGGAGACTCCGATCCCCAGGTCTTCATCCCCTACCTGCTGGAGCTTCATCGCCAGGGCAAGTTCCCCTTCGAGAAGCTGATCACCACGATGCCGCTGTCGGACATCAACGAGGCTCTCGCGGCACAGGCTCGCGGTGACGCGGTCAAAGTCGTCCTCACCGCCAACTGAACGCCAGATTCGCATTATCGAAGGATTGACATCATGAGCGCTGTACACGAGCAGTTCTACATCGGCGGCGGTTGGCGGAATCCGGCTTCCGCCGCGACGATCACCGTCGTCTCCCCGAATACCGAGGAGGTACTCGGTTCGGTCCCCGACGGCACAGCTTCCGACATCGATGCCGCGGTCGCATCCGCCCGTGCCGCATTCGACGATCCGACCGGATGGTCGAAATGGGCTCCGGCTCGGCGAGCCGACGCCATGGAACGCCTGGCTGACGCGCTGGACAAGCGTGCGCCGCAGATGGTCGAAGCGGTCAGTTCTCAGAACGGCATGCCGGTGGCGATCTCCGAGAAGCTGGAAGCAGTATTCCCGCAGCTGTTGCTCCGTTATTACGCCGGTCTACTACGCCAGGAGTCCTTCGAGGAGACGCGGCCCGGACTTCTGGGCGGATCAACGCTGGTCACGCACGAGCCGATCGGCGTGGTGGGGGCCATCGTTCCGTGGAACTTCCCGCAGGCGCTGGCTGCGTTCAAGTACGCACCCGGCCTCGCAGCGGGCTGCACGCTGGTGATAAAGCCGTCTCCGGAGACCGTTTTCGACAGCTACGTGCTCGCCGAGGCAATCGAGGAAGCCGCGATTCCCGCGGGGGTGATCAACATCGTCCCGGGTGGTCGCGAAGCGGGAGCACATCTGGTCGCTCATCCGAACGTCGACAAGATCGCGTTCACGGGGTCGACGGCAGCCGGCCGCGATATCGCGGAGGTGTGCGGTCGTCTGCTTCGGCCCGTGACCTTGGAACTGGGCGGAAAATCGGCGGCGATCATCCTCGACGACGCCGACCTGGATCTGGTCCGGATCGGGGAGCAGCTCTTCGGCGCCACCCTGCTGAACAACGGACAGACGTGCTATATCGGTACGCGGATCCTGGCGCCGCGATCGCGCTACCAGGAGGTCGTCGACATGTTCACCGGTCTGGCGGCTTCGCTGCAGGTCGGCGACTCGCTCGACCCGAAGACACAGATCGGCCCGCTGGCGAGTGCGAGTCAGCGGGATCGGGTCGAGTCCTACATTGCCAACGGCCGGAGCAGCGGTGCTCGGATCACCGTCGGCGGTGGTCGACCACAGGGCCTCGACAGCGGATGGTTCGTCGAGCCAACGGTGTTCGCCGATGTCGACAATCGCTCCACGATCGCTCAGGAGGAGATCTTCGGGCCGGTGCTGTCGTTGATTCCGTACAGCGGTGACGACGAGGCGATTCGCATCGCCAACGACAGTGCATACGGTTTGGGCGGCAGCGTCTGGACTTCCGACCACGATCGCGGTGTAGAGGTCGCGCGCAGGGTCGCTTCCGGAACGATCGGCATCAACAATTATCTGCCCGATCCGACTGCGCCGTTCGGCGGTGTCAAGTCGAGCGGCTTGGGCCGCGAACTCGGCCCGGAGGCGTTGTCGGCCTACCTGGTCGCGAAGT
Organism: Nocardia alni; assembly: GCF_019038435.1. Classification (GTDB taxonomy): domain Bacteria; phylum Actinomycetota; class Actinomycetes; order Mycobacteriales; family Mycobacteriaceae; genus Nocardia; species Nocardia alni. The sequence continues at coordinate 113,244 of NZ_JAGPOX010000006.1, read as the reverse complement.
CGATCTATCTCTAGCGAACCCTTCGTGGTGCTGCCGATCCGACTCGGGACGATCGGTCGCAACGGTCGCCGGGCCGGTGGATCGCATGTCGTCGCGGCTCGATCCACCTGGCGGCCATGCCCATCCGACGGCTCGGTCGGATAACTCCGTGCGGTTGATTTGTTCCATCCCGCGCGCTGCTCGATATTTCAGGCGGATGAGTCCTGCCGATCTGACAGATGAGGATGAAGGATGGCTGTGCTCAGTGGCGGCGAGCGCCGGGTTGGCAGAATAAACATCGTGCAGAAGGCGTCCAGCCAGGCCAAAGTCGGGATTACCTCGCTCGGCGACTTCTATGTCACGGCTTGGGAAACTTTCCGGTGCATGTTCAAGCGTCCGCTGCAATGGCGGGAATTCATTCATCAGGCATGGTTCCTCTGCCGAATATCTATTGCGCCGTCGATTTTGATGGCAATTCCGTTCTGCGCGATGATTATTTTCGAGATCAATCTCATCCTGGACCAGATCGGAGGAATAGATCTGAGTGGCAGCGGTGCGGGCGTCGGCGTCATCCGAGAGATGGGGCCGATGACGACCGTGCTGGTCGTTGCGGGCGCCGGCGCCACCGCCATCTGCGCGGACCTGGGTTCGAGAAAAATTCGTGAAGAGCTCGATGCCGTCGAGGTGCTGGGGATCGATCCCATTCAGCGACTGGTGGTTCCGCGTGTTGCCGCAGCCGCCGTCGTGGCGGTGTTCCTGAACGGTGTCGTCACGGCGGTGGGCATCACCGGGGGGTACATCGTGAGTGTCTATGTACAAGGCGCGACCCCGGGCCAGTTCGTCAACAGTCTCTCCTTGCTGACCGGGCTCGGCGACTTTTTCGTCGGTGAGATCAAAGCGGGTGTCTTCGGTCTGCTGGCCGGATTGGTCGGATGCCACCTCGGCATGCGGGCAAAGGGCGGGTCCAAGGGTGTCGGAGAGGCCGTCAATCAGACGGTTGTCGTGAGTTTCGTATTGCTGTTCCTCACGAACTCCATCATCACCACTATTTCACTTCAGGCATAGGAGGTGGCAGCTATGGTCAGCAGAATCGGCCGCGCGGCGGCCGTCCCCGTGGACAGCCTCGCGAATCTGGGCGAACAGCTGAAATTCTACGGGCACAGTATTTCGTACGCGCCGCATACGTTTCGCCAATACCGCGGCGAAGTGTTGAAACTGATCGCGAGCGTGAGCTTGGGAACCGGCGCGCTGGCGAAGGTCGGCGGCACCGTCGTGATCCTCTCGTTCATGGCGATGGCCGGCGCGTACGAGGTCGGCCAGCAAGGCGACACGTCGCTGGGGAGGATCGGAGTCGGCGCGCTCTCCGGATTCGTCTCGGCGTTCTTCAACACGCGCGAGGCCGTACCGCTGATGACGGCCTTCACCTTGATCGCGACAGTGGGCGCGGGGTTCACCGCCGAATTGGGCGCGATGCGGGTGAGCGAGGAGATCGACGCGCTGGAGGTCATGTCGGTGCCGCCGATATCGTTTCTGGTCACGACTCGGCTCATCGCCGGTGTCATCGCCGTGGTCCCGCTCTACGCGGTCGCGTTGATCATGGGGTACTTTTCCACCCGAGTGGTCACGCTGGTATTCACCGAACAGACCAGCGGCACCTACGATCACTACTTCCGGGAGTTCCTGATCCCCTCGGACGTCTGGTGGTCGCTGTTCAAGGTGATCGTCATGGCCGTCGTGGTCATGTGTGTGACGTGTTATTACGGATTCCATGCCTCCGGCGGCCCCGCGGGCGTCGGCGTCGCGGTCGGTCGCGCCGTCCGCACGTCGCTGATCGCCGTGATGGTGATCGACCTACTGGTGGGAATCGCCGTATTCGGTGGTCCCGATTCCGGCGCTCATATTTCGGGGTGATGAAATGTCAAGAGAATCCGTGCGATCGCGGTTTCGCGAGGCCGGCATCGGCGTCGCCATGATCGTTTTGCTCGTCGGTTTGACCGTCCTGTCGATCGCGGTCTACGAGGAGGCCTTCACCCCGACCATTCGGGTGGCCGTGCGCACCGACAGGTCCGGCTTGATGATGGACATCGGTTCGCAGGTGGAAATGAGCGGCAAGGTGGTGGGCCGCGTGACCGGAGTTTCGTATCGCGGTTCTGCCGCCACCATAGAGATGGCCTTGAAGACCGACGAGGTGAAGTCGATTCCGGCGAATGTCGGAGCCGATCTGAGCACCTCGACACTGTTCGGCAGAAAGTATGTTGCCCTGATCCGCCCGGCGGTCCCCTCGGCGCAGCGGTTGGCGAGCGGATCGGTTATCGACGCTCGCAAGGTCACCGTCGAATTCCAGGATGTACTCGGACATTTGATGACCGTGCTGGATCAGGTGGACCCCGCCCAAGTGAATACGGTGTTGACGCAGAGTGCGACGGCCGTCCGAGGCCGAGGCGGTAACCTGGGGCAGGGTCTCCAGACGCTGTCACAGTACCTGCGCGAGTTCAACGGATCCCTTCCGACCCTCCAGCGCGACTTTTCCAAGCTGGCCGACAACGCGGACACGCTGAACAATCTTTCGCCGGATCTGCTCGCTGCCACCGGCAACGCGAGCACGAGCGGACGGACGATCATCGATAGACGGTCCGAGCTGGCCGCTTTCCTGCTCAGCTTCACCGGGTTCGGTAACGCCGGAAACGCCTTTTTCACCGCATCACGAGATTCGCTGCCGCAAGCGGTGAACGTGCTCGATCCGGTGACCGGAGTGTTGGCCGATTACGCCCCCGAATACCAATGCCTGCTGTCGGACCTCGCGCAAACGGATACCTACCTGAAGAATACTCTGGGCGGCGCGCGGCCGGGCCTCAACATTCTGGGCACCGTGCCGATGGGAGACCCGCCTTATACCCAGCAGAACCTGCCTCGGATCGGTGCGGTCGACAACCCGCCGAGCTGCTATGGCTCGCACGACGGCGTCACCGCCACCGACCCGGGGCATACCGATCTCGCGGACGGCAGCCGAGCCTATGAAACACCGAATGATCCCCGCGCCGCCCAGAACTTCGTCGATCTCCTGTTCGGACATGTGAAATGACCATACGCGGATCCCTGATCAAGTTGGTCGTCTTCGTGGCGATCACGACACTCGCTGGATTTCTGGTAGCGACAACCGTCGGAAATATTCGGTTCAATCCGGTGAAATCCTACGGTGCGGTGTTCACCGATGCGTCCGGATTGAAATCCGGCGACGATGTGAAAGTCGCAGGCATGGCGATCGGTAAGGTGAAATCGGTCGAACTCACCGGACCGCACAGTGCTCTGGTGAAATTCCAGGTCGATTCCGATCGGCCGCTGACCGTGACGACCAAGGCCGAGATCAGGTACAAGAATTTGATCTCCGACCGCTACCTGCAATTGACCAGCGGGCCGGATACGACGGCGATTCTGCCACCCGGATCGGTGATTCCGGCCAGCCGGACGAATGCCGGCCTTCAAATGGACCGGCTGGTGAACGGCTTCCGGCCACTGTTACAGGGATTGGATCCCGATGCCGCCAACCGTTTGACCGCATCGCTGGTAGCGGTCCTGAACGGGGAGGCGGACGAGATAACCGATGTCGTTCGCCAGGTCGGATCGCTGAGCGGCACCCTGGCCGATAAGGACCAGGCCATCGGTGCGGTCATCACCAACCTCGGCGCGGTCCTGGCGACCGCGGACCAACGGGGGCAGGACCTCTCCGATGTGGTGACGAATCTCCAGGAACTCGTGACCGGGCTCAACGGTGACCGGCAGACGGTGACCAATGCGGTCGACCAGATCGACGCGGTCACAACGACATTGAGCGGGACGCTGGCACAGGCGCGGTCACCGCTGGCCGCCGATATCTCCACTCTGGGAAATACCGCCGGAAATCTGAATGCACAGACGAATTCACTGATGGCTCTGCTCTCCGGTTTGCCGCATGCGTATCAGAAGATCTCCCGGGCCAGCAGTTACGGGAATTTCGTCAACTTTTTCGTCTGCGGTATGGCCATTCGTTATCCGGGACTGCAGGGCGGCGCCGACACCCCGATGGCCACGGCTCCGGCAGACAGGTGTAAATAATGAAAAGGATTGTGAATCGCGTATTCGGCTTCGGATTGCGCGCAAGATTGCCGATGCGGGAACGAAACCGCGTGCGGATCGGCATTGTCGGCTCGCTCATCGTGCTGGTGCTGCTGGCGGCGGTGTTCGAATACCGTTCGTTGCCGGGAATCGACAGCGGTTCCACCTACCATGCGGAATTTGCCGATGCCAGCGGTCTATATGCGAAGGATGATGTTCAGGTCGCCGGCGTGGTGGTCGGGCAGGTGAAGGATGTGGGGCTATCCGGCGATCACGTCGATGTAGAATTCTCCGGCGATTTTCACGGGGTGGTTCTGGGCGGCCGGACCCGGGCGTCGATCAAGGTCGCGACACTTCTCGGAAAGCGCTTTCTCGAACTCACCTCGGCGGGAGACGGACGCCTGAATCCGGGCGCGACAATTCCCCTGTCGAGAACGACGTCCGGCTACGATATTTCGGAGTCGCTGGCCGAGGTGTCCAATACGGTGGCGCAGACGAACAAGCAGCAGCTGAGTGCCGCCTTGGACAAGGCCGGAGAGCTGTTGCGGACCTCGGCGCCCGATCTCGGTTCGTCGGTAACCGCGCTGGGTCGGTTGTCGGATACGGTCGCCTCGCGAGACCAGGCGGTGCAGGATCTGCTCACGCATGCCAACGGAGTCAGCGCGATTCTGTCGAAGCGGAATCAGCAGTTCGTGTTATTGCTGGCGGACGGCCGATCCTTTTTCGATGCGCTGAATTCGCGGGCGGTACAGATTCACGCTGTGCTGATCCGTGCCACGCAGGTTTTCGACGAGTTGAGTGCCGTGGCGCGGGATAATTCGGCGACGATCGGTCCCGCACTGAGTGAACTGGGCCGGACCATCGACACCCTGAACAAGAACTATCAGAATATCAACGCATCGATATCCGGCCTGTCGAATTTCGTCACACAGCTCAGCGATGTCGTTGCGAGCGGGCCGTTTTTCAATGTTCTGCTGGATAATATTACGCCCGCGAATCTGAACGATCCGCGGCCCGGCCCCGCAGGGGGAGCTCGATGAAAAGGAAGACTCGATACATCCTCATGGCCGCCGGTCTGATCGTGGCGGTCGTGGCGGTGTCGGCGACCGTCAATTTCGGCGGGCCCTCGAAGAAACACGTCGTCGCCTACTTTCGTAACACCACCGGTCTATACCCCGGCGACGCCGTTGATGTGCTGGGCGTGAAGGTCGGCACGGTCGACAAGGTGAGTCCGCAGGGCGATCGTGTGCGGGTCGACATGACCTATGACGGCGACCGTCGATTTCCCGCGGACGCGCGGGCGGCGATTATCGCGCCAACGCTGGTATCGGGCCGGTATGTGCAGCTCGCGCCGGTGTACAGGGGCGGTCCCGCGCTGGCCGACGGTGCGGCGATTCCGCTCGAGCACACCGCGGTGCCGGTGTCCTTCGACGATGAGAAGCAGCAGGTCGACGAGCTGATCGGGGCGCTGGGTCCGGACGGCCACAACGGGAACGGCCCCTTGGCCGATGCAGTGACCGCCGCGGCGGGGGCCGTCGGCGGTCGCGGCGCGACGATCAACGGAACCCTGGGTGCGTTGTCCGCTGCGGCGGTGACTTTGCAGACGGGTAGTCCGGATATGTTCGATACGCTGCGGAATCTCCAGAGTTTCGTCTCCGTGCTATCCGCGAATGACAGGCAGATCGTCGGATTCTCCGGGCAGCTGTCATCGGTATCGGAATTGCTTGCCGATAATAGAACCGAGTTGGACGCATTGCTGAACAGTCTGTCTACCCAGATGGGGCAGATCCAGAGATTTGTCGCGAACAATCACGCTCAGCTCGTCGGGGATGTGTCCTCGCTCGGCCGCATCACGCAATTGCTTGTCGACAAGGAAGATGATCTCGCGCAGGTGCTGCACAGCGGACCTACGGCGCTGGACGATTTCTACAACATATACGACCCGCAGACCGCCTCGTTGACCGGTGGACTCGCCCTTCCCGACATTCCCGACGGCCGCTCGTTGATCTGTGTCCTCGCGACCACTGTCAACGCGCCGCAACAGATGTGCCAGACGGCGACTCGATCGTTGCTCGGGCAGATGGTCGCGGGGGCGGGCACGCCTGCGGGCACACCGCCGTCCGCCGGGATTCCGACTCTGCCGGCTCCTCGGACGGGCGGTAACTGACTATGTGCGCGACACGGATACGAAAAAGGAAACTCGCGGCGGTCTCGCTGGCGATAGTCGGCTCGTTGACCGTATTGTCCGGATGTAGCCGCTTCTCGGGAGTGAATTCGGTTCAACTGCCCGGGACCGAGCTGAAGGGCCGTGGCTTCGATGTCGTCGTCGAAATGGATGATATCCAAAATCTGGTGAACAATTCGGTCGTCAAATCCGGCAATGTCGACGTCGGGATCGTCGAGTCGATCGGACTGGACGGCTGGCATGCTCGGTTGACGGTGCGGTTGAACGATTCTGCGGCATTGGCCGCGAATGTGTCCGCCAAGCTCGGGCAGACCAGCATTCTCGGTGCGCAATACCTCGAACTGGATGTACCACCGGGACAGCAAGCCGATAATGGTCTTCTGCACGCGGGGGATGTGATCCCGCTGGCCCGTACCGCGGCGTACCCGTCCACCGATCGCGTGCTGTCGGCCCTGTCGGTGGTGCTCAACGGCGGTGGGCTGGAACAGATTCGGACCATTGTCGCCCAGGCGGACGACGTCATCGATGGTCGTCAGGACACGTTGCGTGAGCTGATAGAGAATCTGCACACCTTCGTCACGGGAATGAACGCTCAGCGTGGCGATATCGTCCGCGCCGTCGATTCGGTCGACCGGCTGTCGGGCACCCTTGCCGCGCAGACGAATACCATCGACAAGGGGTTGACCACCTTGGCGCCGGCCTTCGGTGTGCTCGAGGATCAACAGCATCAGCTGACCGACACCCTGGGGAGCCTGGGGCGGTTCGGGCAGATCGCCCAGCAGGTTCTGGCGGCCAGCCGTGGCGGCCTGGTCGATGATCTGAACAACCTGCGCCCGGTGCTGGCCCAGCTCTCCGCCGCTGGAGCCAATCTGCCGAAGGCCCTGGATATCGCCGCGACTATCCCCTTCCCGGTGTCCACGATCGACCGAGCCATTCGCGGCGACTTCATCAACCTGTATCTGACGGTCGACCTGAGTGCGAACGGTGTCCTCAACAAGATTCTGCCCAGTATCCCGAAGGGCGCGCTGGAGAGCGTTGTCGCCATCGACCATGTCGTCGATCCGCTGATCGCCCCCACCCGGACACCGGTCCCCGGGCCGGCCCCCGCGATCCCCGGACTGCCGCCACTTCCCGCGCTTGCGGGCCTGCCGAACCTGCTGCCGCAGCTTTTCCCGGCCCCCGCGCACCCGGCCACCGGGGGAGGACACTGATGCACACGACACGAATGATCAAATTGCAATTGATCGCATTCGCCGTTGTTTCGGCCGTGAGCTTGACCTACGTCGGCATCAATTACTGTGGCGTGCAACGCCAAACCGGTATCGGCACATACCTGGCGACCGCGAATTTCACCGACGGCGCGGGTCTGTATCCGAACGCGCTGGTGACCTACCGGGGCGCGGATGTGGGCACGGTCCGATCGATGTCGTTGACCGACAGCGGAATCGCGGTCGAGCTACAGTTGCGGTCGAACCAGCCGGTACCGGCCGACACGCACGCCGCGATCAAGAGTGTGTCGGCGGTCGGCGAACAGTATGTCGATCTGACGCCCGGTTCGGCGCAGGGTCCATATCTGCACGCGGGCAGCGTGATTCCGGTCGAGCACACCACGATACCGGTGCCCGCCGCCACACTGCTGAACGATGTCGATCGCCTGCTGAAGGTCACCCCGCACGACGACCTGGAGCGGACGCTGGCCGAGAGCTCCCAGGCACTGGACGGCAACGGAGCTCCGAGTTCCCGGCTCATCGACTCGGCCGACTCGCTGATCGCCCAGGCCCAAGCGAATCTCGGGCAGACCAGGACGTTGATCCACGACGCCGAACCGCTGCTCGATACGGGCAATACGGTGGCGACCGACCTGACCACCTCGGTCCGCGACCTGGCGTCTTTCACTCGGCAGTTGGCCGGCGACGACCCGGATCTTCGCTCGGTCCTGGACCAGGGCAAAGGCTTCGCCGACACTGTCGGATCGACACTCACCGATCTGACCGCACCCCTGCCGAACGTGCTGGCGAACCTGCAGACCGTCGGCCAAGTGCTGAAGGTGAACGTACCGGGCTTGCGGCAGATCCTGGTCGTCTATCCCGCGATCACGGCATCCTTCAACTACAGCGTGCAGCACCAGGGGTTGCAGCGTGGCGGCGATCCGCTGGGCCCGCAGGCACCGCTGGATGTGAAGTTGCTGGATACTTTCGGTCCTGTGACCTGCACGGACGGGTACGGGGGCACGCAGCGCCGTGATCCCTCGGACGTCGGTGAGGCGCCGGCGAACACCGATGCGCGGTGCCAACTGCCGCACGACGATGTGCGGGCTGTTCGCGGGTCGCGCAACATGCCGTGTGTATCGGATCCCGCGGTGCGCACGGCCGTGCAGGCCGACTGTCCCGGGGGACCGCCGTCGACCTGGCCCGGGATGCTGTCGCGGCCCGGTGTCGCAGGGACCCCGCCGACCCCGCCGCCCGGCACCGCGCGGCCGTCCGCACCGCAGCCGGATCATCCCGCGCCGGATCTGATCGCCCGGCCCGCGGATGCACCGGGTGCTGTTCCCTACGACCCGACGACCGGACGTTTCGTGGCACCCGACGGAAAGGCATACACGATCTCGTCGGTCGGCACCACACAGAAGGAGGCCCGGCGATGGCAAGACTTGCTCATCGATCCGACGAAGAACTGAGGACCGACGACGAACTGGGGAGCGAGGACATCGCGGACGATATGTCGTCCCGGACTTCGCGGGCCGCCCCGTCGCCAGATGCCCCCGGCATCGATTCGGCAGGCGCGAGTCCACCCGCCGAACCGGACGACGACGATGCCGAACCGGTGGCGGAATCTGCCGGGAATGGGTTGTGGTCCAAGGGGCTTCGTCGACCGGGCGGCACGGTCGCCGGCCTGACGGTCCTCACCGTGGCGATCATCGCCCTGATCGCGATCACGGCCGTACTGCTGGTCGACAACCATGCGAACGACGCGCACGAGCAGCGCGATGCGGCCGTGACCGCGGCGGCCCGTCGCATGGTCGCCGACCTGACAACGCTCAACCGGACGTCGGTGGAGCCCGATATCACCCGCATTCTCGGTGAGACGACCGGTTCGTTCCGGGATCAGTTCACCCACCAGGCCGACAGCTTCCGGGAAGTAATCGCAAAGGGCGCGGTCGATTCGACGGGCTCGGTGGCCGAGAGCGGTGTGATCAGCGCCGATGACGATCACGCGCAGGTCCTGGTGGCGTCCACCTCGACGGTTCGCAATTCCGACGCCCCCAATGGGCAAGAGCGGGTGTATCGGATGAAGGTCAGTTTGCAGCACGTAGGCGGCGGATGGCTCGTCTCGGATGTGGAGTTCGTTTCATGACAACTGTGGAGAAAGAGGCCGCGGCGACCGAATCCGCGGAGCATGCCGTAGACGAAGTCGAGGAGGCGAAGGCCGCGACCGAACCTCGCGCAGCGCTCTTTACTCGGATTCGACTGGCCCCGAGGACTTTCGCGCGACGCGTCGAGGGGTGGTCGCGCCGAAGGAAGACGCTTGTCCTCACACCATTGGTCCTGGTCACGATCGGCCTGATCGCCGCCGCGACGGTACTGGGCGTTCGAATCCACGATTACGATGACGTGCGCGCGGCGCGCGGCGCCGCTCTCGCGGCCGCGGAGACGAACGTGCCGAAGATCCTGTCATATCGGGCCGAAACCGCCGACCATGATCTGGACTCCGCCGCGAATCTCCTCACCGGCGATTTCGAGAACCGGTTTCGAACACTGATCAAGGACACGATCATTCCGGCTGCGAAACAACATCAGACCGTCACCACTGCGACGGTAGTAGGCAGATCGGTCGTGGACGGCACATCGGATTCGGTCACTGTTCTGCTGTTCATCGACCAGTCGACCACCAGCAAGGACACGCCGCAACCCCGGCTCGATGCCAGTCGCGTGCGAATCCACATGGACCGGGTCGGTGACCGATGGCTGATCTCCGGACTCGAACCGGTGTAGCGGCAGTCACGACATGGCCGAACCGAATGTATCGGGCCGATATGTTCTCATCGAATTGCCGGAGGAATCATGAGTGGTGTCGAGGTAGCAGTCGAGGGTTTGACGAAGTCCTTCGGGACGCAGAATATCTGGCGGGATGTCTCACTGACGCTGCCACGAGGTGAGGTCAGTGTTCTGCTCGGCCCCTCGGGCACCGGAAAATCGGTGTTCCTGAAATCGTTGATCGGACTGTTGCGTCCGGAGACGGGTTCTATCGTCATCGATGGCGTCGATATCCTGCAATGCTCGAGCAAACAGTTGTACGAGATTCGGAAGCTGTTCGGCGTGCTGTTCCAGGACGGTGCTCTGTTCGGGTCCATGGATCTGTTCGACAACACCGCCTTTCCGCTGCGCGAGCACACCAGGAAGAGCGAGTCGGAGATCCGCGAAATTGTGATGGAGAAGATGGAGCTGGTCGGGCTCTCCGGGGCCGAGACGAAGCTTCCCGGTGAGATATCGGGTGGTATGCGCAAACGTGCCGGCCTTGCCCGAGCGTTGGTTCTCGACCCCCAGATCATCCTGGTCGACGAACCCGATTCCGGACTGGATCCCGTGCGTACCACGTACATCAGCCAGCTTCTGATGGATATCAACGCGCAGATCGACGCCACGATTCTGATCGTTTCGCACAATATCAATCTCGCCCGTACCGTGCCGGACAACATCGGCATGCTCTTCCGTCGGGAGCTGGTGATGTTCGGACCTCGTGAAGTTCTTCTGACCAGCGACGAACCGGTCGTGAAGCAGTTCCTCAACGGAACCATGATAGGCCCGATCGGCATGTCCGAAGAGAAGGACGAAGCGCAGATGGCGCACGAGCGCGCGCTGGTCGCCGCCGGTCACCATGCCGGCGGCGTGGAAGATATCGAGGGCGTGATCCCGCAGATGCGACCGACTCCGGGAATGCCGATCCGGCAGGGTGAGATTCGTCGCCAGGATCGAGTGCGCCGAATTCTCCCATCGCTTCCTGCCACCGCCCAGAACGCGATTCTGGAATCCATGGCCGACAGCGAGTATCTCGAAGAGCTATCCGAGGGCCTCCGCCCGGAGTCGCCCTCCCTCTGAAGCATTGCCAACACCCCTCGTTGTGGTGAAGCGCCGGGTGATGCAATGCACAAGAATTGGATCATGGTGCGGTACGGATTGCCCGGCCGTACCACGTTCTCCGCGATTGATCGAGAACCGAGAGAAGGATTATCATGACGGCAGTAGAATCTACTGGTGCCCGGACGGTCCCTGACGAGATCGCGCGGCGCGTTGTGCTTCCGGAGGGGCACAGTGACGACGCGAAGCTTTATGATGCCTACCGCTGGCTGCGGGAGAATCAGCCGTTGGCCCAGGTGCACGTCGAAGGTTACGACCCGCTCTGGTTGGTGACCAAACATGCCGATCTGATGGAAGTCGAACGACAGCCTCAGATTTTCAGCGCCGGGGGTGGTGAAAATAAAGGATCGCACAACCCGATTCTGCAGAATCAGGCCGGGGACGAATTCACCAAACAATTGACCGGCGGCAGCCTCCGGATTCTCGACGCCCTGCCGTATCTCGACCCGCCGGAGCACACGACGATCAAGGATGTCGCCTTCGATTGGTTCCGGCCGGCCAACCTCAAGAAGTGGTCGGATCAGATCCGCGAGACCGCGAAGATATCCGTCGAACGGCTCGTATCCGGTGGCTCGGACCTCGACGCGGTCAAGGAGTTCGCGGTCTTCTTCCCCTTGCGGGTCATCATGACGCTGTTCGGTGTGCCCGAAGAGGACGAACCGCGCATGATGGGACTGACACAGGACCTGTTCGGGGTCGCGGACCCGGACGCGTTGCGCGATGATGTCGAGCCCCTGAGCCCCGATGCCGCGGCGAAGCAGTGGGCGGCTGCGATCACGGACTTCTACGCGTATTTCGACGTGCTGGTGGAGAGCCGGCGAGCGCAGCCTCGTGATGATCTGGCCTCACTCATCGCACTCGCGAAAGACGAATCCGGCGAATACTTTCCGAAGACATTCGCCTACGGCTGGTTCGTCGCGATCGCCACGGCGGGGCACGACACCACCGCGAGTACCCTGGCCGGTCTCCTACATCAGCTTGCGGCCCGTCCCGATGTGCTCGAGCGCGCCAAGAACGACCCCGCGCTGATTCCCGACCTGGTCCAGGAAGCATTGCGGATCGTCTCGCCGGTCAAGCAGTTCACCCGCATCGCGCTCTCGGACTACGAACTTCGGGGCCAGCGGATCAAGGCGGGCGATCGACTGATGCTGCTGTTCCAGTCGGGTAATCGGGACGCGGATGTCTTCGACAACCCGGACGCCTTCGACCCCGATCGGCGGCCCAACAAGCAGATCGCCTTCGGCTATGGCCCGCACATGTGTATCGGACAGCACCTGGCCAAGCTGGAGCTGAAGATCATGCTCGAGGAATTGCTGCCGCGCCTGGCCGAAATCGAGGTCACGGGTGACCCCAAGATGATCCAGACCAACTTCGTGGGCGGACTCAGGCGCCTGCCGGTGCGCCTGACCTTCTCCTGATTTGCCGCGGTGCGTCGTGACGATTGTCGCGGCGCACCGTTTTTCCTCGCACAGAAAGAAATACGGACGATGCCCAGAGTCACCTATCACCTGCCGGACGGATCCTTCTCTCGGGTCGAGGTCAACCGAGGACAAAGCATCATGAGCGCCTCCATCGAGAACAACCTCCCCGGCATTGTCGCCGAGTGCGGGGGCAGCTGTGCCTGCGCGACCTGCCACGTCTATCTGTCTCCGGAGTACGGCGATATTTTCGCCGAACCGACCGAGGAAGAGGTCGATCTCATCGAGTATCTCGAGGGCTCCACCGGCGAGTCTCGGCTGTCCTGCCAGCTCATCGTCGGTGACGCCGACCGCGAGATCCACGTTCGCGTGGCCGACAGCCGGTGATGGCATGGCAAATTATGTCCGCCATGCCGCCTATTTCCCTGCCGGACGGTCGGACCCGGTTGTCATCGTCGGTGCCGGGCATGCGGGCGGCACGCTGGCCGCACTGCTGCGACAGCAACAGTTCGACGGAGCGATCACGGTGGTCGGTGACGAACCGGATCCGCCGTACCACCGGCCGCCGCTGTCGAAGAAGTTCACCGACGACTCGATGATCCAGTGGCTCAAACCGCCGGATTTCTACGCGGACAACGACATCGAACTGCTCCTGGGCGTGCGGGCCACCCGGATCGAGCCCGATGCCCGCCGGGTGTACCTCGACAACGGCGAGTATCGCCGATTCGGGACCGTCGTCATCGCGACCGGCGCCACACCACGAAAGCTCATGGTGCCCGGAGGCGATGCCGCCGGCGTGATGAGTTTGCGCACGATCGCGGATGCGCGGGCGCTCGGCCACGCTTTCGAGCGCGCGCACTCGCTGGCGGTGATCGGTGGCGGATATGTGGGCATGGAAGTCGCGGCGGTCGCTCGGTCGACGGGTATCGCGGTTGTCGTGATCGAGCGTGAGAAACGCATTCTGTCCCGGGTCGCCAGTGCTCAACTCTCCGAACGGCTCACCGAGTATCACCGTTCGAAGGGCACGCGCGTGATCACCGATTTCGGTGTGGCAGGTTTCCGGACGGCCGAGGGCGCCGTGATCGCCGTCGAGGCCGAGGACGGATCGGTGGTGCCCTGCGACTACGCCCTCGTCGGCGTCGGTGCTGTGCCGAATGTCGAACTGGCACAGCAATGCGGGGTGGCCTGCGACGGCGGCATCCTCGTGGATCGGGTCGGACGGACGAATGTGCCCGGTGTCCTGGCCATCGGTGATGTCACCCGCAGGCCACACGACGCACTCGACGGACGCTATCGTCTCGAATCCATTCCGAGCGCTGTCGAGCAGGCCAAACATGCGGCCGCCGTGATCAGCCGGGATGTTTCGGGATCTCATGAGACGCCGTGGTTCTGGTCGGATCAGTTCGACCTGAAGCTGAAGATCGCCGGTCTGCTGGAGGAGGGGAGTACCACGATAGCGCGGCTCGGTGATACGCCCGCAGCCTTCGCGTTGTTCCACCTCCGTGCCGATGGAACCGTGTGCGCGGTGGAGACCGCGAACAGTCCGAGGGATTTCATGGGCGGGAAGAGGCTCATCGCCGCGCGTGTCCCCGTCGATCCGGTCGCGTTGGCGGACCCGGGGGTGTCACTTCGGGATGTTTTCGCGACCGGTTCGGTAATCGGCGGCTGAACGAGTCCGCGTGAGTCCTGCGGCCGGACGTCCGGCCGCAGGACTCACGCGGATCGATTACCGGTCGACCTTGCGCAGATCTACTGCCGGGTCGACGAGATCGTCGAGACCGACTCGGGCCCTGCGCATGATCAACCGTTTCGCTGCTCGCAGAACCTTTCCGCCATCGATCGCGGCACAGCCGACCAGAACACCGTCGGTGTCCACCCGGAACGCGATCGGCCGATCGGTTCCGGCATTCCTGAGCACCGTGGAACCGGGCGTGGTCATCGACCCGACCGCCTCGACGTGCACTCCGTAGCGGTCGCTCCAGAACCAGGCCGGTGGGCGCTGTGGCGCCTGCTCTCCGAGCAGGCCGCACGCGACGGCGGTACCGCTGAGGATCGCGGCCTCCCAGTGCTCGCTGCGGGGGAGTAGACGGCCGTCTGCTGTGCGTATCCGGATTCCGTCGCCCGCGGCCCATATTCCGGGGTTCGAGGTGAGGCCCGTGGCTGTTACTTCTATTCCGGCGTCGCCGCGCAGCCCGGCGGCGTCGGCGAGGGAGGTGTCCGGTTCGATGCCGATCGCCACCAGGACCAGATCGGCGGCGAGCCGGTCCGCGCCGTGGGAGTGTTCCACCTCGACCAGCAGCGACTTACCTTCTGCCGCAATCCGAGTGGGTTTTCCGGTCAGTACCTCGACGCCGTGCGCGGAATGCATCTCGTGCAGCACCCGGGCCAGCTCCTCGCCGACGGCCGGTACGAGTGGCACCGGCATCGGATCGATCAGCGTGACGTGTGCGCCGAGACCGGTTGCGGTGGAAGCGACTTCGGCGGCGATCAGGCCCGCTCCGACAACGACCAGCCGGCAACCGGGAAAAAGCTTGTCGCGCAGCTGATCAGCGTCGGCGCGGGTGCGCAACTTCAGCACACCGGGGTGGTCGCTTCCAGGCACCGGAAGCCTGCGGGCCTGTCCTCCGGTCGCCAGTACGACCGCGTCGCTGATCAGCTCCGAACCGGACGCCAGCAGGACCGAACCCCGGCCGGTGTCGAGCTTGGTCACGGAATCCTCGACGATCCGAATATCGTTGTCGGTGAACCAGTCCGGCGGCGCGAGGTGGAGTGCGGCACGATCGGTTGTACCGGCGAGATATGCCTTGGACAGTGGCGGTCGATCGTAGGGCAGCCCCTCGGGATCGACGATCCGCACTGTGCCGTCGAATCCACGGGAGCGCAGTTCCCGGGCGACCGTCAAACCCGCCAGGCCACCACCGGCCACAGTGACTGTGCGTGCCGGACTCACAGCATCGAGCTTCCGCCGTTGACGCTGATCGTCTGGCCCGTGATGTAGGACGCCTCGTCCGAGGCGACGAAGGCGACGGTAGCGGCCACCTCGGGCACGGTGCCCGGCCTGCCCATCGGAATGGTCGAACGCATCTGTGTGGTGAACGAATCCCAGTCCGCGCGTTCGGATTCGGACGCGACCACCAGGCGTGCTTCGGCTTCCGCGGTGGTGATCCACGCCGGAGCGACCACATTGACGGTGATGCCCTGCCCCGCGTACTCCCGCGCCAGACCGGTGGCCAGCGCGTGCACACCCCCCTTGGCGGCGTTGTAGATCGCGTGCCGGTACAGGCCGTTGCGGACGGATTCGGCGCCGATATTGACGATCCGGCCGTATCCCGCCGCGGCCATGACCGGCAGCGCCGCGAGGGAGCAGTACACCGTTGTCCACAGATTGCGGTCGATGGTCGCCCGCAGTGTCTGTTCGGTATGTTCCGGAGTCGCCCGAATGACGCCGCCGCCCGCACAGTTGATCAGCACATCGAGTCGCCCGCAGCGATCGGCCGCCGCGGCGATGAGGGCGGCGGCATCGGATTGCCGGCTCAGATCTCCCAGTACCGCGTGCACACGACCGGGTGCCGTGGCCTCCAATTTCTCGCCCGCCTCGGCCAGCCGTTCCGAGTCGACATCACCGAGTACCACGTGCGCGCCTTCGGCGGCGAGGCGCTCGGCGATGCCGAACCCGATCGGGCTGGCGCCGCCGGTGACCACGGCCACCCGGTCGGTGAAACGTCGCAGGCTCATGCCGACCGCTCCACCGCTACGACGTACACTTTGCCGTCCTCGACAATCGTCGAATATCGCACGAGGTCCACGGTGGCCGGGAAGCACAGGGCCTTTCCGTCCCGGACATCGAAGCGGGCGTTATGCAGAGTGCACGTGATTTCGAACCCGTCCAGATCGCCTTCCTCGCCCAGTGACCACTGTTCATGGGTGCAGGTATCGGAAGTCGCGTAGAAGTCGTCCGCTATGCGATAGACAGCAACAGATTCGTCGTCGGCCCGGACGGTCATGCTGTCGCCGTCCTCGAGGTCGTCGACCTTACAGGCGAATACCCGTTCGGTCGAGGAAGTATTGTTTACCATCGTATTCTCTCTGTGTCACCGGTGTCATCGGCACGTCACAAGACGAAGGAGATCTTTCCTTGCGGATCCAGTCGATCATGTGCCAGGACGCTTTTCTTCCGCCGGATCGAGAAAGTCGATTCGGCGGGGACCAGCTCGTAATAGTGCCGGCCCACGAATTGGTCGAACTTGCCGGCCTTCATGCGTGAGACGATAAAATTGGCCTGAACCAGCAGGAATTGCTCGGAACGCTCGGTGATTCGAACGTTGCCGATGATTCGGCTGGTCTGGGAATGCGGGAACTCCGCGTGTGCCTCCGGCTTTTTCAGCCGGATGACCCGCTGCTCGAGCATGGTCCGGCGGTCATGGATGAGCGACCAGGTCAGGCCGGGGTCGGAGTTCGGTGCGTCGGTCGCGGGGACTTCGTAGGTGCAGTCGATCGTGAAGAGTTCGATCCATTCCTCGAGCCGCCAGTCGTCGAGCAGCATGGCCTCGAAGTACAGGAAGTCCTCGACCTCGGCGCGGGTGATCTCGCCGGTCGGCCGGATCGCCGAGGCCGGGGTGGTGGTGTTCGTCATGCGCCGGCCTCCTGCTGCTCGCGGGTCTCGAACGGGACGAATTCCGCGACTTCCGCCGCGTGCCGTTCACCGGTCATGACGTAATCCCACTGCCGCCACCAGGCCCGCATCTGCAGTTCGTCGTTGGCGGCGGGCCGTTGCTTGCCCATGCCCTTGGAGATATCGGAGAGCGGGACCTCGCGTCTCGTGCTGAACCCGCGTTGTGCCTGTTCGAGGGCCTCGACGTCGTCCGGGGTCGCCAGACCGGCCGGGCCCCAGAAGGTGAGCGCGTTGTCGATCCGGTACTGCAGGGATTCCAGGTCGAGGCCGCGCGGTGCGATCTGCCAGCTCGTCACCTGGGTCCGGTCCGGTCCCAGCGGCATGATCGTCCGCAGGATCATGCCGAAGTTCAGATCGATCAACACGAAGTTCGGGAAGAAGATCGAGTTGCGCGCCAGGTCGAACACGGCCGATGCGTACGATTCGCCGTGTTTGCCGACTGCCTTCCCACGCAATTCGGCAAGTGACTGTGCGACGTTCTCGTTCGCCAGTGGCAGCCCGTTCCCCGGATAGATCAGGGTGGCGTTGCCGTTGCCGAACTCGGTGCCGATACCCGCGGGTGGAACGCCGTTGACCGTTCCGTCGCCCAGCATCGGCGGTGTCTGGCCGAGTTCCATCATCATCTCGAAGTACGTATGGTGCACCGATTTGGCATGGTAACCGTCGATGCTGTTCTCGATCAGCAGCTTCCAATTCGCGGCGAGGGTGTAGCTGTGCGTGCCCTCGAGAATCTCGATGCCGTCCTCGGACTGGTCGACGGCGAGGTCCAGGAGGTACGACGAGGTGCCCAGCCAGGTATGCAGGTCGGGTGCGTCGTCGGAGAAGTTCACGAACCAGAATCCACGGTAGGACTCGATTCTCGGAGAGTACAAGCCGCCATAGGTGTCCGCCGGTGCGGTGCGATAGTCGTCGCCGGACGGTACGTTGACCAGTTCGCCGGAGTTGCGGTATGCCCAGCCGTGATAGAAGCACGTGAAAATCTTCTGGTTTCCACGCGGATGGCGGCATACCGAAGCGCCGCGGTGCAGGCAGGTATTGAGCAGGACGCGGACGTCTCCGTGCCGGTCCCGATTGAAGATCACCGATCGGCCGCCCACATCCCGGGTCCGGAAATCGTTCTTGTCGGGGATCTCCGATTCGTGCCCCACGTAGAGCCACGCGTCGGCGAAGATCAGTTCTCGTTCCTTCTCGAACACTTCTCTCGAGGTGAAGACTTCTCGATGGACCTGGAACAGCGACTTTTCTCGGTCGTCGATTACATAGGGTGCGGTCACAATTGCGACTCCCTTCATTGGGAGGGACGGGAAGCGGTCCGTGCGTTGCGGATTGCGGGCTGTGCGGCGGGCACGCCAACCAAGCGATGTCCCGACGATATGAGGCCGGAAACCACCGTGGGTCTGTGGTTCCAGCAGATGGAACACCGTTGTGATGGCGGTCTCCGAGTGAGGTTCCAGGCAGCGGAACGGCGGCCTCGAGCGGCGGGATGCGCGGCTAGCGTCCGGAGGATGCGCATCGTCGATCACACCACGCCCGACGGGCCCGACAAGATCCTGCACATCCGGTCGATCGGGTGTGACGTCAACATCATCATCGGTACTCATCACCCCGATGGGACGCCGTTCACCACGATCGAGGTCCTCCCGCACGAGCCCGACGACGACGGTGTCCGGTGGGAACACATCGGCTCCGCGAATGTCGTCGTCACTCCCGCCGCGGACCGCTCGAACAGCGGCGCCGCAATCGATCCGGCTCTGGACCTACACACGGAAAGCTGTTGAGGTGAACCAATTCCTCGGCGTGGGCATGACCCACTATCCGCTACTCGCGGGCACCGATGAGCATATGGCTGGGTTGCTCCGATGGACCCTGACCGATCCCAATATCCCCGACGCCGAGAAGGATCCCGCGAACTGGCCGCCGGAGATGCGCGCGGAATGGGAGCAGGACCAGGGACGTGCGTCCGCGGCCGCGCACCGGGCCAGGCTCGTCGAAGGTTTGCGCGAGTGCCGCGCGGCGCTGGATGCGTTCGCTCCGGACATCATCGTGGTCTGGGGTGACGACCAGTACGAGAACTTCCGTGAGGAGGTGATCCCCCCATTCTGCGTACTCGCCTACGACGACCTACAGGTACCGGCGTTCGAGGTGATGAACGAGCGCGGCAGCCCGAATGTCTGGGGTCTGCCCGACGACTTCGAGATCACCCTGCGCGGCGACGCGAGCCGGGCACGTGAGCTCACGGACGGCCTCATCAACGACGGCGTGGATATGGCGTACTCCTACCGCAAACGGGTGGCGGCCCACTTTCCGCACGCGATTCTGAATACCCAGCTGTTCCTGGACTACGAGAACGCGGGTGCGAAGTTTCCCTATCGGCTGCTGCCGATCACGGTGAACTGTTATGGACAGCACGCGATCGCGCGCCGAGGAGGTCTGGCGCGGTTCGCCGACATCCGGGACGAACAGCTCGATCCGTCGGGCCCGACCCCGGCCCGCTGTATGGCGGTCGGTCGCGCGGTGGCGCGGCATTTCCGGAAGGGAGATTCGAAGGTCGCGTTCGTGGCGTCGTCGAGCTGGTCACACGCGTTCCTGGCCGACTCGCTGTGGCATATCCGGCCCGATACGGCCGCGGACGAGCGCCTCTACCAACTCCTGGTGCAGGAGCGTTACGACGAGTTGGGCGCGACGACGAGTCGCGCGGTGGTCGAGGCAGGTCAGCACGAGATACTGAACTGGTTCTGTCTGTTCGGCGCCGTTCAGGAACTGGGGCTCGCGCGGACCTGGTCGACGTTGGTCACCACGGATGTGTTCAATTCCAACAAGCCCTTTGCCCTCTACGGTGGCTGACCCGCACCTCGCCGGGTTCGGGTAGGGGTCCGCCATCGCCGGATCAGTCGATGGCGGGGAACCAGCCCTCGTGACCCTCCGCGAGGACTTTCTGATTGTCTCGGCTGATTCGGTCGGCGGTTACCCGCACCGCGTCGATGAGGGCGCGGTCGACACCACCCTCCGCGGCCGTCGTCGACACCGAGATCGCGCTGACCGCCCGGCCTTTTATCAGGATCGGCGCTGCCACGCAGCTCACGTCCGTATGCGATTCGCCCACGGCCACGGCGAACCGGTGGGTGCGGATATCGTGCAGTTCCGCGCGGAGCACACGAGCGTCGGTCACCGTTTTCGGCGTCACCGGCACCATCGGCTTCGTCAGCACGGTGTCCAGCTCATCGTCGGTGGCGAAGGCCAGCATCGCCTTGCCCAGGGCGGTGGTGTGGGCCGGCAGATCGGTGCCAGGGCTGGCCGACGGCAGCTCCCGCCCCGGAACCAGGAAGCGTTCTACGAAGATCACGCGGTCACCGCGCAACCCACCCAGGTGCACATGTCGCTGGGACCAGCGGTGCAAGGAACCGAGGTGAGGGAGCGCGGACTCGCGCAGACTTTCGATCGGCATCGCCGAGCCCAGCCGGCGCATCGACAACCCGATCTTGAAACCCGCGCCGTGCGGCTCGAGCACACCCAGGGAGATGAGGCGTCGCAGCAGTCGATGGGTCGTGGATTTCGGCAGGCCACTGGCGCGCGCGATCTCGGTGAGCGTCAGCACCCGCTGGTCGGCGTTGAAGACCGCGAGTACGTCGAAGGCCTTCGACAGGATCGACGTAGGACGGTCGTCGGTATCGGAAAGTTGTTCATACATGGCGACTCACCAGCATCTTCGGGCTGTCCCCGGGCGGACAGCGAAACACGTCGTACAGCGACCTCGCTGTGACGCACTGCACAGGTCGGTGTCTGTCCCAGTGTGCCAGTTCCGGCCACTGAAACCGTCCGCACATCCGGAATGAGTCGCAATTAGCGTCCATCAGCGAAGCGGCTACCTCGCCCGACGTCTCTCCGATCGGAGGAAGAACATGCCTGTCGCAACGGCCATCGACGTCCATGCGCATTACTTCGGAGTCGATCCGCCGCCGAGTTCCGCACGCACCGCGCTCGCGCCGACGTTGTTCGTGGACGGTCCCGAGCATGGCCGGATAATGCTCGGGGACACAGTGTTTCGCGAAGTCACCGACGAGCTGTGGGATGTCGCGGAGCGACTGCGCGGGATGGACGAGGCGGGCCTGTCGCATCAGGTGATCTCACCCGTCCCGGTCATGATGGAGTATGCGGCCGGCGCCGAGGCCGATCCGCGCTACGCGGCCTGGGTGAACGATTCGATCGCGGCCGCGTGCGACCGGTCCGGGGGCCGGCTGATCGGGCTGGGCTGCCTGCCGTCGGCTGATCTGTCCCTCGCGGTAGCGGAACTCGACCGGTGCCTCGAGCTGGGTCTGCGTGGGATCGAGATCGGAACCCGGATCGGGGATCACGACCTGGACGCACCCGAACTCGACGCGCTGTGGGCGGCGTGCGATCGGACCGGCGCGGCGGTATTCGTCCATCCGATCCGTGGCGGGAAAGGCGTTGTCCGGCGGGCCGGGCAACCTTTCGACCTCGGCCTGGGGATGCTCACCGACACCGCCATCGCCGCCGCGGCGATCGTCTTCGGGGGCGTGCTGGAGCGGTATTCGAGCCTCCGGGTGGCGTTCGCGCACGGATGTGGAGCGTTCCCCTGGGCCTATCCGAGACTGCGTGCCGCGGCAGGCATTTTCGGCTCCGGTGACCCGGCGGCCGGGGACCGGATGGTTCGGCGGCTCTACGCGGACACACTGGTCTTCGATGACGAGCACCTCCGGCTGCTGCTGCACCGATTCGGGCCCGAGCGACTGCTGATCGGAAGTGACGCTCCCTTCTTCCGAGACCAGATGCGCAAGTCGATGCGCAGCATCGACGACGCAAGCAAATCCGGAGTGCTCCCCGGAGATGTCGCCTCCGGCATCCTCGTTCGCAACGCCCTCGAATTCCTGGGAATTTCGGGCGATTTCTGAAATATCAACGCACCACGATCCGAAGGAGATACTCGTGTCGCTTACCGATGAGAATTTGATCGATGTGCCCGGATTGGCGAGCCGCTGGGTCCGGCTGGCCGACGGATCCCGAGCGCACTACATGACAGCGGGTGATACCGGCCCCTCGGTCGTCCTGCTCCACGGCGGGCTTCCCGGATCATCCGGGCTGGCCGGCTGGCGCTTCATGGCGCCGTATCTCGCCGAGCGGGGTTTCCGGGTCTACTGCCCGGATATGCCCGCGTTCGGCCTCTCCGATGTGCGCAGGGAGTACTGGCCGAAAGGGATGGAGAGCTTCGTCGAGTTCATCGGCCAGTTCGCCGACGCCCTGTGCCTGGACAGGTTCCATCTCGCGGGGAACTCCATGGGCTGCATGAACACCGTCAACTACATGCTGTCGCGACCCGACCGGGTGATCAGTTTCGCGCTGATCGCCGGGGACGTTGGCGATGTCGTGCCGGAGGACGTCGCGCCGCCGAAGGGCCAGTTCCACATGACCGCGTACGACGGAACCCGTGACGGTATGCGGTCGATGATGGAGGCCATCATTCATCGGAAGACGGCCGTCAGTGACGATCTGGTCGAGATGCGTTATCGGTCGGCGAGCGAGCGGCTGGAGGCGCACGCGCAGTTCTGGCCGACCCTCCTGCAATATCGGCATATCGTTCCGTGGGCGGACGAGAATCGCGCGGCACGGCTCGCCACCGCGGGACGTCTCGACCGGATCAATATTCCCGGCATTTATCTCTACGGGCGTCAGGATATTCTCACCCCGGTCGAATGGGGATATGTCCAGGAGGATCACCTCCCGAACGTGCAGTTCTTCTATCCGGACGACTGCGGGCATCAGGGCCAGACGGATCGGCCGGACATATTCAATCCGATCTTCGCGGAATTCTTCGGTACCGGGACCGTCTCCGGTGTGCTCGCCGACAAGGCCGGAGTTTCCGATCGGCGCCCCGAACTGCCCTTGGTCGAGCGCGGTTAGCCCGCGGCACATCGTAGAGGAATTGCCTTGAGCGACAACAGTATCGAACGGGCGGCCGAGCGATTGCTCGACGCGGCCCGCACCCGGATTCCCTGTGCACCGGTCCGGGATCTACTGCCCGACGGGAGCGCGCAGACGGGCTACGCGGTGCAGAACGTGCTCACGCGGGCGGCCCTGGCGCAAGGGCGGCGGATCGTCGGCCGGAAGGTGGGGCTGACATCGCCCGCCGTGCAGCAGCAGCTCGGTGTCGACCGCCCCGACTTCGGCGTGCTGTTCGACCACATGGCGGTCGACGACGGCGTGGTGGTGGACTCGGGACTGCTCTTGCAGCCCAAGGTCGAGGCGGAGATCGCCTTTGTGCTGGGCGCTGATCTCGACGGGCCGGACCTGGACGAGACCGCGGTCCGATCTGCCACCGAGTACGTCGTCCCCGCGTTGGAGATAGTCGACAGCCGTATCGCCGGTTGGGACATCACGTTCGTCGACACCGTGTCCGACAACGCCTCCAGCGGGCTCTACGTGCTCGGGCGGACCCGCACACCCCTCGACGGCCTGGATCTCACGGGTGTGCGGATGGAACTGGCCGACGGCGGAGGCGTCGAGGTGAGTCACGGTACCGGTGCGGATTGTCTGGGCGATCCGGTCACCGCGGTGCTCTGGCTGGCTCGGACATGTCAGGACCTCGGCGTGCCGCTGCGCGCGGGGGAGGTGGTGTTGTCCGGCGCACTGGGGCCGATGGTGTCGGCCGAACCGGGCGGGTCCTACATCGCGACGCTGTCCGGTCTCGGGGTGGTTTCCGTCGGGTTCCCGGACACCGCCCCGACGCCCACACCGCAAGGCGCCGAGAACAATTCGGCGAGTGTCGAACGATGAACGGGAGTGGCGAAATCAAGACGAAAGTAGCGATCGTCGGCTCCGGAAACATCGGATCCGACTTGATGATGAAGATCGTGAGGCTGTCCGACACGCTCGAGATGGGCGCCATGGTCGGGATCGACCCGGAATCCGACGGGCTGGCACGAGCTCGGCGGCTGGGGTTCGCTACCACGGCCGACGGCGTCGAGGGGCTGCTGGCGCTACCCGTCTTCGACGAGATCGGCCTCGTTTTCGACGCGACGTCCGCCAAGGCCCACGTCGCGAACGCCGCGGTGCTCGGGCCGCTCGGCAAGATCCTGGTCGATCTGACCCCGGCCGCGATCGGTCCGTTCGTCGTGCCCGCGGTCAACCTCGACGAGCACCGGGCGGCGCGCAACGTCAACATGGTGACCTGCGGGGGACAGGCCACCATTCCTATGGTCGCGGCGGTATCACGGGTGACGCCGGTGCCCTACGCCGAGATCGTCGCCTCGATCGCGTCGAAGTCGGCGGGGCCTGGCACGCGCGCGAACATCGATGAATTCACCGAGACGACGAGTAGGGCGATCGAGGTCGTCGGGGGTGCGGGGCGAGGCAAAGCGATCATCATCCTGAATCCGGCGGAACCGCCGATGATCATGCGGGACACGGTGTTGTGTCTGGCTGCCGGCGGTGATCCCGACGAGATCAGGGCGAGCGTCGCGTCGATGCGGACCGAGGTTTCGCGCTACGTCCCGGGATATCGGCTCAAGCAGGATGTGCAGATCGAACCGATCGCGTCCGACGAGCCGTTGCGGACGTTGATCCGGGACGCCGCCCGTCCCCGATGGCGGGTCTCGATCTTCCTGGAGGTCGAGGGCGCCGCACATTACCTGCCGTCCTATGCGGGAAATCTCGACATCATGACCTCCGCCGCACTGCGCACGGCCGAACAACTGGTCATGTCGGCAGAGCCATCCGCCGCTCTTTCCGGACGGCCGGGGACACCCGAGAAAGGCAGGGCGTGATGACCGAGCAGGTTCAGCGGCCGAAGTTGTACATACAGGACGTGACCCTCCGGGACGGTATGCACGCGATCCGGCATCGACTGTCCCCCGAACGGGTGCGGGTGATCGCCTCGGCGGTGGACCGGGCGGGAGTGGATGCGATCGAGGTCGCCCATGGCGATGGCCTGGCCGGCGCGAGTCTGACCTACGGTCCCGGTAGTAACACCGACTGGGAGTGGATCGCCGCAGCGGCCGAGGTGGTGCAGAACGCGGTCCTGACCACCCTGCTGCTACCGGGCATCGGCACGATCGAGGAACTGCGCAGAGCCCACGATCTGGGGGTGGGCTCCGTTCGTGTCGCGACGCACGCGACCGAGGCCGACATCGCTGTCCAGCACATCGAGACCGCACGTGAGCTCGGCATGGATGTCTCCGGCTTCCTGATGATGTCGCATATGGCAGAACCCGCGGTGCTCGCGAAACAGGCCACGGTCATGGAGGCCGCGGGAGCACAGTGCGTTTATGTCACCGATTCCGGCGGCCGCCTGACCATGCGAGACGTCCGTGAACGCGTGCGCGCCTATCGCGATGTGCTGCGGCCGGAAACTCAGATCGGGATCCATGCTCACGAGAATCTCTCGCTGTCCGTGGCGAACTCGGTCATGGCGGTGGAGGAGGGCGTCACGCGCGTCGACGCCTCGCTCGCAGGGCATGGCGCCGGCGCTGGGAATTGCCCGATCGAGGCCTTCATCGCTGTGGCGAACCTGCTCGATTGGGAACATGGATGCGACTTGTTCGCACTCCAGGACGCCGCCGACGATATCGTTCGGCCACTACAGGACCGTGCGGTTCGCGTGGACCGGGAGACCCTCACGCTCGGATACGCGGGCGTGTACTCGAGTTTCCTGCGCCATGCCGAACGAGCCGCGGACCAGTACGGGGTCGACACCCGCAGCATCCTGGTCGAGGTCGGCCGGCGTGGGCTCGTGGGCGGCCAGGAGGACATGATTCTCGACATCGTTCTGGATCTTGTCGGACAACAGACTGATCGAGCGTCCAACAGTTGACGGGCCGCCGCGCCACCGAGTACCGGGCCATGGCGGCGCCGCTGGTGTCGTGCGTCAGACAGCCACTCCCGATGCGACCGGGATCCTCCGTCCCAGGTCCGACAGGCTCATGGCGGCGAGATGGCCAGCACTTCCACGAGGCAGTCGCAACGCAACGCTGTCGGATCCGATAGTGACGCAGATCTCAATGAGGTTGTACCGTCGTTACTGCGCACAGTCCTTCCGGCTACCGACCCGGAGGATGGCGTCGAACCGCTGATCGTCGAGGCCGATCGCATTCGTTTTTTTCCGACCCCTGAGCATGCCTACGTAGACCGTCGTCCCGATACCAGGAGACTCGTTGTCCAATCGACTTCGCGACTTTACGCCATAACATCGACCAGGCGGGCCATGCCTGGGCCGAACGATTTAATTCATGCATCTATTTCTCGGGGCTCAATCGTTTCGGATCGAATGCGGTCGACGGTCGGCATTATTACGGCAAATGAACGGCGGAGGTCGTGCAGGCTTAGCAAGATCTGCATCTACTCCGACAGTGAAGGAAGTTAAGGCAAATGAGTGGTTACGCATCGGGTCGTTTCGTCATGGTGGCCTTCGGGCTCGGTGAGCAGTTCTATTTGAATGCGGGGCTGGCTCCGGTAAATAGAGCCCCCTATGAGCGTCTCGGCATCACCGATGCTGCCCAGACATACTTTGCCACGCGGTCAGCTCCCCTCGGGGCTGTGCCGGCCGAAGTGGTGCTTGCAACATTTTATAACTTCCATCCGGACAAGATCAAGCGCTATATTCCTTCAGTCTTCGCATCGGCGACTCCGGCTGAAGTGCTCGAGGCACAACGTGAAGTGGCTGACGAAACATTGCGGGTTTACCTGGGGGATTGGGTCGATTCTTCCGATGCCAAGGAGGCGGCCGCAATTGTTCGGAGGGCAGCCGAGGGCAGGAACATTGCGGGTCGTCCCCTGTATGCTGGTCTGTCGGCTATGTCGTGGCCGGACAGAGGAAACACTCATCTGACGTTGTGGCACGGATTTACGCTGCTTCGCGAGTTTCGAGGCGACTCCCACATCGCAGTGCTTGTCGCCAACGGTATCGATGGTTGCGAGTGCGCTTTGCTGATGACTGCCGCTGCGATCGGCGGGTGCGAATGTCATAGTTTCTTCAACGACCTCGGACTGGTTTTCGACGTGGATGCGCCGGCGGATCCGAATGTGCTCGCGGACCGCGAGTGGCCGGCTGCCGAAAAGAGGGCCGCGTTGCAAAGGCTGGTTGACAGGGGGCTGCTTCAAGCCGATGGGTCAGTCACCCCTGCGGGGATGGCGCTGCATATCGAGATGGAAAAAGCTACCGACAGCGCATCGACGTCGCCGATCGACCGGGACGAGGGAAGTAAGGCTGATCGTTTGGCTGAGCTGATCGCTGAGCCGGTAGTGCGGATGAGAGGGGTTTTCAACCTTGCGTCGGTAGGTGAACCCGGCAGTGTCGATGTATAGCGGAAGCGATATTCGAGTAGCGGTCGGCTATTATGCGACCGCTACCGGAGAGTTCGAGTGGCGATCACGGAAGGATGTCCAGCGCGGCGCGCACGATGCTGTCGGTGTCGATTCCGTGGTAGCGGTAGACATCCTCGAGCGATCCGACCTGCCCGAAGTTGCTCACCCCGAGTGCGCAGCTGCGCACTCGGTTGATTCCGGCCAGGAACGCAAGGGTGTGCGGGTGTCCGTCCAGCACTGTGACCATCGGTGCCGCACGGTCGACGGGGAAGAGCTGGTCGAGGATCCACGTCTCGCTCGAGCCGCGGCCTCTTCTGGCCTGTAGCGCTTCGAATAGCAAGCCCGGGCTGGTGACACAGACGACGTCGGCGGATATGCCGGCCTGCTCGAGCCGGTCTCCGGCGTGGAGCGCCTCCGTTACCAGCGCGCCCTCCGCGACCAGGGTGATCTGTGGGCTGTCACGGCGTACCAGCGGATATCCACCCGCGACGACCTGACGGCGTCGGCGCTCCCGCGCGGCGGGATCGGACGGAACCGCTGCCAGTGCCTGGTCGACGGGCCGAGTCGACAGACGCAAGTAGGCCGACGTGCCATCCGGCCGCCCCATATGTGCCAGTGAAGCCAGCAGGGTCCACTCGACGTCGATCGCGAAGGCGAGGTCGTAGCCGACGCAACCGGGCTGTTCGAGTCCGATCGACGGGGTCTTGATCGACTGGTGTGCGCCGCCCTCCGAGGCCAGGGTCACACCGGACGGAGTGCCGACGAGAATGGACTGGCCGCCAGCGTAGATGCCGTACGACCACGGTTCGAGGGCACGTTCGACAAAGGGGTCGTAGAGGACGCCGATCGGAAACAGAGGTTGGCCCCAACGACTCCAGGTCGCTCCCAGCTCGCCTATCAAACCGACCAGGTTCGTCTCGGCGATGCCCAGTTCCATGTGCTGACCTGTAGGTCGCTCGTCCCAGTGCATGATCGTCTCGGCATCGTCGGCGAACCAGTTGTGCCGTTCGGCGGCCGACCACACGCCCACCTTGTTCACCCAGCCGCCGAGGTTGGTCGTCGAGCTGACGTCGGGGCTGACGGTCACGACACGCTGTGCGGCAGAAGGAGCCTCACGGGTCAGGTCCAGCAGGGCGCGCCCGAGCGCGGCCTGGGTGGTGGACGTGCCCTTGGGGGTGCGACCGAAGTCCGCGGGGAAAGCCACCGTCGGAGGTGCGGGCACCGGGTCACGCCGCAGGCGTGCCGCAGTCTCCTCGCACAGGCGTGCCGCGGCGGTGCCATTCGAGAACCGGCCCCACGGCTGCCGCGGGTCCATCCCCATTCTCTCGGCGAATCGGGCGTACTCGTCGACGCTCAGCAGCGCCGAGTGGTTCTGGGGATGTCCCTCGGTCGGCAGGTTGTAGCCCTTGACGGTGTAGGCGATGATCACGGTCGGGCGAGTATCGTCGATTTGGCGATACGCGTTGACGAGCGCAGGCAGATCGTGGCCGCCGAGGTTCCGGATCGCGGCTGAAACAGTGGCGTCGTCGAGGGTCGAGATCAGCGCGGCGATCGCATCACTGTCCGTTCCGTTGCCGGGTAGCCGGGTCCGGACCTCGTCAGCGCTGCAACGTAGGAGCCGCTGGTATTCGGGGTTGGGCATCTCGAGAATTCGCCGGCGCAGTTCTTCTCCACCGGACCGGGTGAACAACGACTCGAGAAGTTGTCCGAACTTGACAGTGATGACTTGCCAGCCTGCGGCGTCGAACATATTCGCGAGCCGGCCTGCGGCGATATTGGGGACCACGCGGTCCAGAGACTGGCGATTCAGATCGATGATCCACACCACCTCGCCCAGATCGGCGATCCCGGGGTCTGTGATTGCTTCCCACACCGCGCCTTCGTCGAGCTCGGCATCCCCGACGAGCGAGTACTGGCGACCGGCTCCGGTCGGACCGAGGTGGGCGTCGACGTAGCGACGTGCCATCGCGCCCCATATCGGGGCGGTGGCGCCGATGCCGACCGAACCGGTCGAGTAGTCCACGGTGTCGGGGTCCTTCGACCGGCTCGGATACGACTGCAGGCCGCCGAACTCCCGAAGGGTGGTCAGGTAGTGCTCGTCCAGATCGCCGAGCAGGTAGTTGATGCTGTGCAACACGGGAGAGGCGTGCGGCTTGACCGAGACTCGGTCGCCCGCTCGAAGCTGCGCGAACCACAACGAGGTCATGATCGAGACCATCGATGCGGACGAAGCCTGGTGGCCGCCGACCTTCAATCCCGATGGGTTGGGGCGGATGCGGTTGGCGTGGTGAATGATCGAGGTCGAAAGCCACAGCACGCGTTGCTCGATCACCTCGAGCGCCACAAGATCCAGGCCATCCCCTACTCGGGCGGCGATACGTGAGATATCACCATCGACGGACGCGTGGTTCATTGAACTTCCCTCGGATGCGTTCGATTCGTGCTCGCGAAACGGTGTCGCATCTCGCCGATGGTTTCGGCGCGGCTGACGAGTTCATCGTCGGTTCCGATGAGGCGCTTGGGTTCCCGGGTGAAGCCGATACCCGCAGGCGTTCCGGTGAATATCAGATCCCCCGGTCGTAGCGGAAGAATCGACGACAGGTACGAGACCAGGACAGGGATCGGAAAAATCAGATGCCGAGTTCGTGACTTCTGCATCTGCGCGCCCGACAGGATCGTCGAGATCTCGATGTCGTCGCGATCGTCGAACTCGTCCGGGGTGACCAGCACAGGGCCGATCGGAGCGAAACCGGCGAACGACTTTCCGAGATTGTATTGCTGAGGCGCCGGGCCCGACAACTGCAGATCTCGTTCGGAAAGATCTTGTCCGAGCGTCAAGCCGGCCACGTGATCCCAGCCTTGGGCAACAGGGACGTGTCGTGCCTGCTTGCCGATCACGGCCACGAGTTCCACCTCGAAGTCCACCGATCCCCCGGGATGTTCGATGGTGTCGTAGGGACCGGCGATCGACGCCGGGAACTTCGTGAACACGAAAGGCGCATCGGGCAGTGCCAGCCCGGATTCCTCGACATGGTCCGCGTAGTTGACTCCGACGGCGAAGATCTGACCGGGCCTGGGGACCGGGGCCCGCAACTCGGACTCGATGATCGGCGCCCCGACGGTAGCGTCGACCGAACTCGCCCACGCGATGAACTCATCCCACCTGTCGAAGATTTGTTGTGGTTCGGCGCGGAATTGTCCGCCGCTGGCATCCTCCACGTCGACTGCGACATCGCCTGCGACGATTTTGAGGCGGCCGGATTGGTTGGCCAAGCGCATGGCTGTCCTCCTGTGATCGGTCCCGAAGGTGCTCGACGGTGGGCTCGCGAGGTACTCAGCTGGTCAACGCGATCATGGGGTTCGGGAGGTCAGGGCTTGTCTCGAGGGCCCACGAGTGGGTGGTGATCTCGGAGACCGGCTTTCCCTCGGCAAGTGCTTCGCGCATCAGTTCCGGCACGAACGCGACGCCCACGGGGTTGTTCCCGTATTCGGGTCCGTTCATGTAGGCGGTCGCCGCGTCGGGGGTGGCGAAGTTGTCGATCTGGAGTTCCGCGAAGTTGCCATCCGGGTCCTGGTAATAGAGCGACGTCGTGACACCGTGCTGGATCGGCACCTTCGGCGCGATGCCCTTCTCCTTCAGGGCGTCGTGCCGATCGAGCAGATCGTCGAGGGTGGCGAAGGTGTAGGCGGTGTGGTGCATGCCCGCACCGCCGGGGTTCCGCGGTTCCAGCTGTATCGGGGCCTCGAGGAACGCCACTCGGTGGTGTTCATCATCGAAAGTGATGAAGCACAGTCCGTGCCCCTCGTAGACAACGTGCGCGTCCAGGACGGTGCAGTACCAGTCACGCATTTCTCCGAGGCGGCTGGTTTGCAGTACGACATGTGCGAACTTGGGCGTGGCGGTCATCGACGACTCCTTCTACTTCAGATTGCGGGTTGTGCACCCGAAAAGCGCTGGTGTTTGCCCGTCGGGGGTGTTCGAGCCATCTCTCGCGCGTCGCCAGCGGTCGGACGATTGCTGCATGTGATAACACATGTCTTGGTGAGTGGTGATGTAGGTCACCTGGCACCGAGATAAGTTCAACCCATCCCCGGGCTGGGTCGCTAGTGGCTGTGAACCAGCAAAAGCGGTGAGCGTTGGTGTGTAAACCAACAGGGACGTGATTGATTGGAAGGTGTTGATGCCACACTGGACCAGCAGGCTCCGTGCGAGCCGTGCACAGAGGTCGGCGCCCGAGTGGCTGGGACCGGAAGCGGACCGGGTTCGCGCAGCCCTCGGCGACGGCGCGGTGAACTGGGCGCTGGAGGTCGGTGAGAACATCACCGCGGAGATTTCTCGGGTGCTACCGGGAATTCGAGAAGGGGCGTCGGCGGTAGACGCGGTGCTCAGAGCGACGACGTCGACAACGCTGCAGGCGATAACGCTGGTCGCGGGGATCGGGGAATCGGACACCACTCTCGCCAGTGAAGAGGTCGACGAAGTCGCAGGCGAATTCGCCCGTCGGGGTATGGAGCTCAACGACCTACTGAAGTCCATTCGAGTCGGCTACGCCGTGCTCGCAGCCGCTCTTCTCGATGCGGCGACCGATCTCGTCACGGGAGAGAGCAGCGCCGAACTGCGGCGTGTTTCGATGTTGCTGTTCGAAGAACTCGACGACTTCACCGGCGTGGCGGCATCCGCGTTCCTCAAAGAACAGAGCGAGTGGGCGGCGGGAGTCTCCGCGGCACGCCTGGACCTCGCGACCCGGATGATCGCGGCCGAGCAGATCGACGCCAATCAGGCCGAGCAGGTGCTCGGCTATCCTCTCCGTGGGCCTCATATCGCGCTGATCGCATGGAGCGGGCGACATTTGAAGCACGATCTGCGCAGCATCGTCGATCCGGTACTGAGGCGGTGGGGCACTCCGACCGCCACGCTCGTCATCCCGGTCGGCATACAGGCGATTTGGGCGTGGGGCAGTGTGATCCCGAATCCGCGGGGCGATGTTCCCGAGTTCGCAGCCGATCTCGGTGAGACGTGTGTCGTCGTCGGAGAGCTCTCCTACGGTCTGGAAGGTTTTCGGCGCAGTCACCTCGAGGCTCGGGCGGTCGAGCGGCTCGTGCGCCTGCACTCAGGCCACCCGGCCACGGCAGTCGCGCACGAGGATGTCGCGCTCGAAGTGCTCCTACTGGCCGATCCCGACGCTGCCGCCCAGTTCGTGACTCGGGTCCTCGGTCGCCTCGCTTCCGATGACCCCCGGATGGCAGACCTGCGTTCCACTCTCCGCCGATATCTCGACATGGATCACAGTCTCGCCAAAGTCGCAGCAGCAGAACATATCTCCAAGAACACCGTCACCTACAGAGTTCAGAAAGCCCTGACGCTCTGTGCGCATACGGGAGGATCGACGACCGACTTGCGTGCCGCGCTGCGTGTGCACGAATGGCTCTACCAGAACCCCTTCTTCGAGAGATAGGGGCGTTCGGGCCGCTGGCGGTGGTGCGGCCGTTTCGGGGCGAACTGGCCTGAAAACCAAAAACAGGCAGCAATGCTGTGTCACGCAACAGTGCGGTGTGTGTCCCTTCTGCGCTCTACTTGTGGCGCAAGACACATACGGAACCCGAGGGATCATGGACGCCACGATCGGGGCTACGAGCCTCGATCGGTCGAGGTGAGGCTTCCCGAATGACACGCCTTCCCTGGTAAACGCCCATCAGAGGCGAACCAGCGCTCCCCCTTCCCCATCGGCGATCCCAGGTGGCGTTGCACGCACCCGGCGCCACAGCGGCGAATCAGCTTTGAAAGGCATCCTCATGAGTCATCCGACCAATAGTTCGTCAGAACGCGAGGCGCCTTCCGGGGACCTTGCGATCGACACGACGTTTCGTCGGTCCGTGCTGATCGCCGGTGCGGGCCCCGTTGGCATGATTCTCGCATTGGAGCTCAGTCTTCATGGAGTGACGAGCACGATCGTCGAGCAAGCGCCGCAGACCACGGGTTTTCCGAAGATGGATCTGACGAACGCACGCAGTATGGAACTACTGGACCGCCTCGGCCTGGTGGATGAGATCCGCTCTGTCGGAGTGGCGGCGGAGCACTCGCACGACGTCGTATTCTGCACGTCCATGGCGGGCCCGGAGGTAGGCCGCTGGTCATATCCCAGCGTGGAGGAGATGTCGAAGAGGATCGCTTCCGCGAACGACGGGACCACCCCTGCGCACGCCTGGCAACGGGTCACCCAGATCGAGGTCGAGAAGCTCCTCATGAGCCACTGCCTAGCTGACCCGAACATCGAGGTACTGCGACCGTGGCGAGTCGACGCGGTCCACCGGGCGAACGGCGGCGTGAAGGTCGACGTCGTTCCTCCTTCCGGTGGCGCCGGTCATACGATCGACGCGGACTACGTCGTCGGATGCGACGGAGCGGGATCGGTCGTCCGCCGCGCGATGAACCTGGAGATGGAAGGCGAGCGTGGTGTGATCACGTTCTGTCAGATCCATTTCAAGTCGCGGGATCTCGAGACCCTGCATTCGCACGGGCAGTTCTGGCACACGTTCTTTGTCGGCGGTGGAGTCGGGGCGATCATCGCTCAGGACGAGCGTGACACATGGACCCTCCAGACAAGCGCGATTACCGACGGCGTTCGAACCGAGGATATCGACAAGCAGGAACTCCTCGACGAGGTCTGCGGCCGGCACCTCGAAGTGGACGAGGTGCTGCAGAGCAGCGTATGGCAAGCGAACGTGCTGGTGGCGGACCGCTATCGTGATGGTCGGCTGTTCGTCGCCGGTGACGCCGCGCACGAGGTGATCCCTACTGGTGGGTACGGGCTGAACACAGGAATCGCCGACGCCGTCAACCTGGGATGGAAGCTCGCCGCCGTCATCAAGGGGTTCGGTGGCGACGCGCTGCTGGACACCTACGAGACCGAGCGGCGGCCGGTGGCCGTCACCGCGCGCGACTGGTCTTTCCGGCACCTGAATGTTCACGTCAATGCCCAGGAAATCGCCGACCGGGTGTTGATCGAGGGCGACAGTGCGGAATCGGAAGCGCACCGCAAACTTCTGGTCGACTACTTCGCATCGAATACGGGCGAGCACGAGAGTTTCGGTGTCGAGATGGGCTATCGATACCGTTCGTCGGCCATCATCCCCGATGGGAGCGATGTGGCGGATGGTGACGGCTCGAGCTACACCCCCACGACAACTCCCGGCGTGCGCGCACCGCACGTGATGCTCGCGAGTGGGACTTCCCCACTCGACGTCTACCGGAACAACTTCACCATCGTCAGCTTCGTCGGCAAATCAGCGGTCGCAGAGCTGCTGGAGGCTTCGGCGGCCGCTGGTGTCCCGTTGCGAGTTCTCGAGGTCGACGATGCGAACGCCCGGGTCGTATACGAGCGGGATCTGGTATTGGTCCGACCGGACGGTCACGTCGCTTGGCGTGGAGATCGGTTGCCCGAAGATGTTCCAGCTTTGATCCGGAAAGTGACCGGTCGGACCGAGTCTCAGGAGGTGGTGGCCCGTGCGGAAGCAGGCCCCGCCTCGATTGCCACAAAATAGTTTCTTGCTATACCCGACTCCAAAGGAGAAGTCCATGACTCGAACAACATTCGACCACGCGGCCGCAGCCACCGATTTTTACCGCGAACTCGACGCGAATGATCCCGGTGTATTCGAACGGCGGCTCACGGAAGACGCCGTCTTCGCCTTCAACGACTATGACCCGGTATCCGGACGTGACGCGATCGGGAAATTCGTCGTAGACTGGAAAGGAAATTTCGCATCCGTTACGCACGAGATCGTCAGCCTCACCACGGATTCGGCCCGAGGGTCGGTGGGTCTGGAATTGATCGTCTCCTACAAGTTCACAGACGGACGTATCGAAAAGGTCAAGGGCAGTTCTTTTCTCGATTTCGATGGCGACCGGATAAGTGGATACCGGGTATACGTCGACACGACTCGAATTTCGTGAATTCGATATAGATCTGAACTGCAGGAGCGCAAAATGGGAAAATTCGACGGCAAAGTCGCCCTGATCACCGGGGCTGCTCGGGGGCAGGGACGCAGTCATGCGGTGCGGCTCGCGGAAGAGGGCGCGGACATCATCGCGATCGACATCTGTGATCAGATCGCCAGTGCCGGTCACTCGATGGGGACCGAGGACGATCTGCAGAAGACAGTGAGTCTTGTAGAGAAGTTCGACCGGCGGATCGTCACGGCGAAGGCCGACGTTCGCGACCGGGCCGCCCTGGAAGAATCGGTGTCGGCCTGCGTGAGCGAGTTGGGCCGCCTCGACGTCGTTTCGGTCAACGCGGGTATCGCGTCGACATCCCAGGTTCTCGATCTGGAGGAACAGAGCTGGCAGGATGTGATCGACGTCAATCTCACCGGTGCCTTTCACACTGTGCAGGCCACTGTTCCGCACATCATCGCCGGCGGACGCGGTGGCTCGATCACTTTCACCAGCTCCGCTATGGGCCTTATGGCTGTGCCGAATCTCGGACACTACACCGCCACAAAGCACGGCGTACTCGGGTTGATGAAGACGCTGGCGCTGGAATTGGGTCCTCAATTCATCCGTGTGAACGCTATTCTCCCGACCAACGTGGACACGGACATGATCCAGAACGAGACAATTCTCAAATTGTTCATGCCTCATCTCGAAAAGCCGACGCGCGCCGACGCCGAGCTTCCGGACTCGAATTATGTGCGGGCGAATATCCTGCCGATTCCATGGGTGGACCCGGTCGACATCAGCAACGCTCTCGTGTTTCTCGCCTCGGACGATGCCAGGTTTGTCACGGGAGTTTCGCTGCCGGTGGATGCCGGCTTCCTCCTGAAGAAGTGAATCCATGGCTGCATGCTTGGGGAAATCCCTTGCATGCAGCCACGGTGCGGGGCCGGAACAATCGATGGCGGCGAGGCGTGTGAACGATGCTCACATTTAAACCGGCATCTGGTCGCGCAACGGCTCGGCGTGCGATAGCTACGAGAATCCTGTTTCTAGCACCGCAGGCCGGAAGCGTCGGGAATGGTCTCGGCTCCGGCCAGCAGTGTGCGCATCTTTCGCCCGATTCCTGGAAGTTCTTCTTTCCGCTCACTCCGGGTGATGGCGCAGACGGCAGCGACGGGAAGACCGTCCGGACTGCGCAGAGCGGTGGCCACGGAGTATACATTGGGAATTGTCAATCCCGGATTATAGGCGAGTCCTGTGGCCCTGATGTCGGGCAGTTCGGTCAGGAAGCGGTCCACTTCTTCACGTTCGTCCGGAGTCGCCGAGTGCAGCAGCGCATCCATGTCGCGTCCGGGAAGATTCGCCAGGATCACCTTTCCCGACGCGGTTCCGTACAGCGAGCGCCTGTTGTGGTTCCGGGCGGCGAATTCGAGTGCCGGCTCGTCGCCGAGCTGATCGATGTAAACCAGCGACATGCCAACCTGGATTCCGATCAGCACGCTGCACCCGACGGCGTCATGGATCCGCGGGAGGAGATCGCGGTCGATCTCCCGGGCCGCCATCCGGTTTCCGTTCAGCGTCAGCACAAAGGGTGCGGGACCGAGGTTGACCCGGTGATCTCTCTCGACGAGGTATCCCGTTGCGAGGAGCCCGTTGACCAGTTCGTGGATCGAGCTCTTCGGCGCGTCGAGACGGTCCGCGAGCGCGGCGAGCGTCAGGCCCGGGGTCACCGGAGCGACCGCGTCGAGGATGGCGGCGATTCGATCGACAGTGCGGTGGTGACGTGGCGGCATCGTTCCGACTCTAACGGTGAGGACATTGACGGCGTGGTCCGCCGTACTTATCGTATCCGTAGGTACGGATTTGTATCCGGATATACGGACGGAGCGGCATGAACGACAGCCACGCGGGGACCATTCGCGAGCAAGACCTCGGTTCGCCCCGAGGCGCCCTCGCGGGGATCGTCGTGCTCGACCTGGGGCAGGTCTATGCCGGGCCGTACTGCACCCATCTTTTGCGGTCGCTCGGTGCCACAGTGATCAAGATCGAGCCCTTCGGCGGTGAGCCGATTCGCTGGCGGTCCTCGGGTGCGACATCCGGACAGGCGTTTCTCATGCTCAACGCGGGTAAGAAGGGCGTGCGTCTGGACCTGAAGAAACCGCAGGGCAGAGATCTTTTCCTCGAGCTGGTACGTCGAGCGGACGTCGTCGTGGAGAACTTCGCCCCTGGTGTCATGGACAGGCTCGGCATCGGCTGGGATGTGCTGCACGCGGTGCGACCGACACTCGTCCTCGCGTCGGGTCGCGCCTACGGCGACCACCCTGCGGCCGAAGGAATGCGGGGGATGGACGTCACGGTGCAGGCCATGTCCGGGGTCGTGACCACGACAGGGTTCGCTGACCAGGCTCCGGTGAAGGCCGGGCCCGCGGTCGTGGACTTCGCTGCCGGGAGCCACCTGACGTCCGCGGTTCTCGCTGCCCTGTTCCAAAGGGAGCGGACCGGGGAGGGGCAACACGTGGAGGTGGCGATGCAGGACGCCATCGTCCCGACATTGACATCCAATATCGCGGGTCTGCTCGAAGCCGGCGGTGATTTTCCCGAGCGCACCGGCAATCGGCACGGTGGTCTCGCGGTGTGCCCGTACAACATTTACCCGGTCATCGATGGCTGGCTGGCAATCCTGTGCTTACGTCCGAAGCACTGGACCGATCTCTGCGGTCTCATGGGCCGTGACGATCTCGCGGACGATCCGGCACTCGCGACTCCGGCCGGCCGGGTTCTGAAGATGGATGACATCGATGACGCCGTGTCGGCGTGGACTCGCGGGCTGGACAAGGCCGAGGCATTCCGTCTGTTGCAGGCCGCGGACGTTCCGGCCGCGCCGGTCCGGTCTCTGAACGAGGTGATTCACGATCCGGTGCTGCGGGATCGGGGGATGCTCACCGAGATCGGAGAGGGAGAGCGTGCGTGCACCGTGCTCGGAAGCCCGCTGCAGATGGGTGACTCGCCGGCGCCCGCCGCTCCTGCGCCGCTGCTCGGCGAAGACACCGAGGAGGTACTTCGAACATTCCTCGAGATGTCCCCCGAAGATATCGGCCGACTGCGGGAAGAAAGCGTCATCTGAATCGGACGCGAAAGGACGAAACAGTGGTGAAGGTATGCATCGTCGACGATCACGAGGTTGTGCGAGAGGGCCTGCGAGCGATACTCTGCGCCTTCGAAAACCCCCACGTCGAGATCGTGGGGGAAGTGGGCACAGGCGCGGATTCCTTGAAGGTGCAGTCCCTCGAACGGCCCGAGCTCTTTCTCGTTGATTATCGCCTTCCCGACATGTCCGGTGACCGATTGTGCAAGGCACTCCTGCAGGCGCGGCCGGATACAGCAGTGGTCGTCGTCAGCAGCTCCAACGCGGAGGACGTCATTCATCGGTGCCTTCGCGCCGGAGCCGCGGGATATGCCACGAAGGGTGCGGGTCTGAAGGAGCTTCGGGGTCTGCTCACCGCCGTGCTGGCCGGTCAGGTAGGTGTGGTGCGTCGTGACCTGATGCCCGGCACATCGGAACACTCTCGGCCGATACAGGGCGGCCGGGCGCTGACACAGCACCAGATACGGGTATTGGAGCTGGTAGCGGAAGGACTGACCTATGGTCAGATAGCGCGACGCCTGCACATATCCGAGTCCACAGTTCGCTTCCATGTCAACGGAATCAAGGAAAGAGTCGGGGTCAGAACGACGCCCGAACTCATCGTCACCGCTCTTCGCGAGGGCCTGATCGACCCCGAAGTGGCCACAGCAGGGGAAACCACATGTCTGCGCTGAATTCTGTTTCCGCCGATACCGTGGACGACGTGCGAGCGCTCCGGTTCGTGCAGACCGCACGCGGGATACTCGGTGCACAGACCGTGACGTTGTCGGACCGGCACGCGATTGTGGCGTGCTGCGGCCTCCCCACCGGATTGAGCTCGCCGGCGCCGGTGGACGGATCCCGGTTGTGCGCGGATTTTCCGTTGCAGCACTACAGGTCTCGCGACGTAACAGTCGCCACCGTGTCCAGCGGCGCCGACGGCCGCTACACGCTCACGGCGGAATGGACCTACACGCCCGTCGTCGAACGGCATGTAGCGGTGGCCTTTCGCGCACTGGCACGCCTTGCGGCGGCCGCTGTCGACAACACCCGGCCGGCTGAACAATGCCTGATCGTCGCCGGTGGCCACATCCTGGCTGAGCTCGCGTTGACGGTGGAGTCGATCGAAGAGCTGCTCGGAGGTGTGACCGCCGCATTGGGCGCTCTCGTCGACGGGACATCCGCGGGGGTATCGGTGCTCAACGACCGCAATATCCTCCAAGTACTTCCCGGCTCGTTCGGGGCGTCCGGCGATCTCGTGGCCGCGGCTGTCGTGCAGCGTACGGATGTGGCCACTTCGACGGCCGAAGTGTTCCGGAGCGGTGAGACCATGCTGTCGAACCATCCCGAGGTCGAGATCCCTCGCTTTCCGGAGTGGTATGCGGCCTTCCGGGTCGAGCGCCTCATCACGCTGCCGATAAATGTCGGGGGAGAAAGACTGGGTGTCGTCCACGTCGCCAATCGGCCGACCGCATTCACCTGGCGTCACGCGCATCTGGCCGAGCGCCTCACACCGTTCATAGCATCGGCGGTGGCGCAAGTTCGTCAGCGCCTCGAAATGAAACAACGCGAAGAGTTGGTAGCCACCGTCGGTCGTGCGGCCGCCGCTATCGCATCGGGGCGCGGTCTCGGTGAGATCGAGCCGTTTCTGGACGAACTTCGAGTGGTGCTGTCCTGCGTGTCCGCGGTGGTCGCCTACCGGGAAACCGGGCATCGGGCGATCACCGGCGATCCCGAATCGGTGGAGTCGGTGACCGGATTCCTGAAAGGGATCGACGCGGAGTCCTCCGGTCTGCGTAGTGCGATGTACAGGCCCGCGTTGCCCGGCGAATTCGGATGGGTCTCCATTCAGGTTCCCATTACGGTCGACGGTGAGGTGCGCGCAACGCTGGCGTTGCTCCGAACGCCTTGGTTACCGTTCCGCCGACACGAGCGTAACGCCGCCCGACGAATGGCCGAGACGATCGCACTGGGATGGACGACCGATCGGTATTTGCGTGAGCAGGCAGAGACCGCGCGTATGAAGGAACGGTTGCGTATCGCGGATGATATCCACGATCGGGTAGCACAGTTGCTCTTCGCCGGAAAGCTATC
Source organism: Nocardia alni (assembly GCF_019038435.1). GTDB lineage: Bacteria > Actinomycetota > Actinomycetes > Mycobacteriales > Mycobacteriaceae > Nocardia > Nocardia alni. The sequence continues at coordinate 72,295 of NZ_JAGPOX010000006.1, read as the reverse complement.
TCTGCAGAGTCTAGAGGAGTTCTTCGAACGCGAGATGCCCGCGAATCATCCAGGATCCCTGGAGGTGCGACGCGCGCTGGACCTGATGGAGCGCAGCGACTACGAGGTTCGACAGGTGATCAACCACCTTGCGGCAGCGGCCGACCCCGGGCGATCCCTGTGTGAGGAACTGCTCGCCACAGTGGCCGAGGTCGAACTGCAGTTCGGCATCGAGATCGGAGTCGATCTGCCCGATGGGGACGACTTGCCCGAGTTGGGCGCCCGTGCGTCCGCGGCGCTGCTTGCCGCCGGGCGGGAAGCCATGATCAATGCCGCGAAGCACGCGGGTCCGTGCACGATCTCTGCGACGCTGACCCGCCGAATTCCGGACCGGGTGATTCTTCGAGTGTCCGACGACGGTGTCGGGCTCGGGGGTGCGGCACCCGGCTACGGACTGACCTCCACTCGCCGTAAGTTGACCGAGCAGTCCGCGTCGATGGTGCTCAAGCCCGGGCCCGCCGGGGGCGTCGAAGTCATCATCGAGATGCCGGGGAAGCGACGTCAACTGGCGTAAGCGCCAGTTGCCGCAGGATTACCCCGGTCTACACGATGGAGGGCATGCGGTATCCGTATCCGAGGACCGATGTGTTCCCTGTTTCGATAGGAGTCCTGCGATGACTGATGTCGGACGAGTGAGTCCCGCTCTGCGCGACGATCACCTGGGGCTTGCGCTCGATCCGCAAATGCGAGCGGTGGTTGAAATGTTTCAACAGCACTTCGACGAACCCATGCGTGTTCTCGGAGCCTCCGAGATCCGTGCGCGCCGGGCTGCGCTGAGTCGCGGTGCAAGTCCGACGAGCGAGCTCGCGGCCGTCGTGGATCTCGTTATTCCTGGTCGAGACTGTGGCATTCCGGCACGCCACTATCGTCCGCAGAGTGGACCGGCGCAGGGTGTGGTCGTGTATTTCCACGGCGGCGGATGGGTATTCGGCGGTATCGACGAATCGGATGGGCTCTGTCGCCTGCTCGCGGGTCTGACCGGTTGTGACGTTGTCAGCGTCGATTATCGGCTCGCGCCCGAGCACCCCTATCCAGCGGCAGCCAATGATGCCGTCGATGCGGTCGATTGGGTTTCGAACACGATAGCCGCGCAAGCACCGCTGGTGGTGATGGGCGACAGTGCCGGCGGCAACCTCGTCGCGGCGGCCGTGCAGCACGCGAGCAGGTCGGAACGTACGGAGATCGTTCTGCAAGTGCTCGTTTATCCGGTTCTCGACCATCGAATGAGCACGGCTTCCTATCGCGATCGCGGTGAACGCCTGCTCATCAGTGCCGACGATATGGACTGGTTCTGGTCACAGTACGTCCCCGATATCGCCATGCGCGGCGAGGTCGGCGCCTCGCCCGGTCTGTCGGCAGACCTGCGCGGGCTCCCGCCAACGATAGTCGTTGTCGCGGAACATGATCCGCTGCACGATGAGGGCCTCGACTACGCACACCGGCTGGGCGAGGCATCCGTACCGACGACGGTACATCGCTACGACACGATGGCTCACGGGTTCTTTTCCATGGTCGGAGCTCTCACAGTCGCCGACGACGCCGTTCGCGCGGTCGCGGTCGCGATCTCCGACGCCTGCCGTCCATCGAAACCCTGACGGATGCAACAGGTTCGGCAGCATCCCCGGACTCGTAGCGTGAATGTATGTCCTCCACCACAAAAGACGAATCGCAGGCCGATTTGTTCGGCAACCTTCCCGACTCGATGTACATCGGAGGGGAATGGACGGCCGCGGACTGCGGTGCGGTCTTGGAATCCATCGATCCATCGACCGGCACGGCCTGGACGAGCGTGCCGGCCGGGGATGCCGCTGACGTCGACCGGGCAGTCGCCGCCGCGACCGACGCGTTGGCGGGGGAGTGGGGCGAAACACAAGGCCCGGCGCGGGCACGGTTGCTCAACAAGCTGGCAGACCTCGTCGAACGTGATGCCAACCGTTTGGCGGCCGTCGAGACACGCGACAACGGCAAGTTGATTCGCGAGACCCGACCGGTCGTGGGGCAGGTCGTGGCGTGGCTTCGCTACTTCGCCGGCGCCGCGGACAAGATCGCCGGTCATACGCTCCCCACCGGAGACTCCAATTACTTCGTCTACACGACGCGCGAACCGGTCGGTGTCGTGGGAGCGATCATCCCGTTCAATTCCCCGCTCCTGATCACGACGATGAAGGTTGTTCCGGCATTGGCTGCCGGCTGTTCGGTGGTCATCAAGACCGCGGACCAGACTCCCACTTCTACCCTTCTCCTGGCCGAACTCGTCGAAGAAGCGGGTTTTCCGGCGGGAGCATTCAATGTCTTGACCGGAACGGGTGTCGTCGGCGACGCCCTTGCCAGGCATCCCGGTGTCGCGCTGGTCAGTTTCACCGGCTCAACGGCGGTAGGGGCCAAGGTCATGAAGGCGGCCGCAGAGCATGTCGCGCCGGTGACCCTCGAATTGGGTGGCAAGTCGCCGAACATCGTCTTCGCGGACGCCGATCTCGATGCGGCTGTCAACGGTGTCATCGGCGGAGTGTTCGCCTCGACGGGACAGATGTGCATAGCCGGCGGACGTCTGCTCGTACAGGAGGAGGTCCACGATGAGCTGGTCGAGCGGCTTCGCGCGCGGGCGGAGAAGATCCGGCTCGGTGACCCACAGGATATGGCCAGCGAGATGGGGCCGCTGGTCAGCGAAGCGCAGTTGACCAAGGTTCTCGGCCTGGTCGCGAGTGCCGTGGACGAGGGAGCCACCCTGGTCACCGGTGGCAGGCGAGCTACTCCCGAACAGGTTTCCGGTGGGTATTTCGTCGAGCCGACCATTTTTGCCGGGGTCCGGCCCGATATGCGATTGGCTCGCGAAGAGGTTTTCGGCCCGGTGCTCGCTGTCATCCCGTTCCGCGACGAGGCGCATGCCGTCGAACTCGGCAACGACACCGAATTCGGCCTCGCCGGTGGTGTGTGGACACGGGACGTGCAGCGCGCTCACCGGATGGCCAAGCGTCTGAAGTGCGGGGTCGTCTGGATCAACTGCTACCGCAACTACTCACCACACGTTCCGTTCGGCGGTATGCGGAAAAGCGGTTTCGGAAGGGAGAACGGCCTCGACGCAGTCCTGGACTACACCCAGGTCAAGTCCGTGTGGCTCGAACTGTCGGGTGGGACTCGCGATCCCTTCACGCTCCCTCGCAGCTGATCTGCACAGAAAGGATCACAGATAGTGCAGCACACAGCGCACGAACCCGATTTCGACGTGGTTGTTGTCGGCGCGGGTTTTTCCGGGCTTTATCTGGCCCACCGCGCGACGCGGATGGGCATGCGGGTTCGCGTGTTCGAGGCCGGCGCGGACGTGGGCGGTACGTGGTACTGGAACACTTACCCCGGCGCCCGTTGTGATGTGGAGAGCGTCGACTACTCGTATTCCTTCTCGGAGGAACTCCAGCAGGAGTGGGTGTGGTCGGAGCGGTACGCGGCGCAGGAGGAGATCCTGGCGTACCTCAACCATGTCGCCGACCGCTTCGATCTTCGCCGCCACATCGTGTTCGACACCCGGATCACCGGCTGCCGGTTCATCGGGGGCGGCTGGGAAATCGAGACCGCTACAGGTGAAATCGTTCACGCTACCTTTTGCGTGATGGCGACCGGTGGGCTGTCGGCGCCGAAGCGTCCGGAGTTCGAAGGCCTCGACGGCTTTCGGGGAGAATGGTTCCACACTGCCCGCTGGCCGAGAGAGGGAGTCGATTTCGCAGGCAAGCGGGTCGCCGTGATCGGCACGGGATCCACGGGAATCCAGGTCATCCCGAAAGTCGCGCAGGAGGCAGAACACCTCTACGTGCTTCAACGCACCCCGAACTTCACCGTGCCGGCACGGAATCGGCGACTGACCGACAATGAACTCGGATCCGTCAAGGCCGACTACGCCGCACGCCGGACTCGCACGCGCCGCACGCCGGGCGGAATGCCGTTTCTCCTGGAGCCCAGGCCGGGCGCTGATCTCACACTGGAAGAGCGTCGAGAGGTGCTCGAAGAAGCTTGGCGAATCGGAGGGGCGCCTGCCGTGCTACGAGCATTCTCGGACGGTTTGGCGGATCTCGAGGTCAACGCCACCGTAGGTGATTTCGCTCGGTCCAAGATCACGCAGACCGTCGACGACCCTCGGACTGCGAGGGCCTTGAGCCCCACCGACTACCCGTTCGGCGCCAGGAGGCTCTGTGCGGACACCGACTATTACGCGACCTTCAACAGGTCGAATGTGGAGTTGGTCGATCTACTGAAGAACCCCGTGGAGCGCATCACGGGCACCGGCTTTGTCAGTGGCGGGGTGGAGTACCCCGTCGACGTGATCATCTTCGCAATCGGCTTCGACGCGATCAGCGGCGCCGTGCTGGAAATGGACATCAGGGGGAGAGGCGATCGCCGGCTGCTGGAGTACTGGCGCGAAGGGCCGAAGGCGGCGCTCGGCATTCAAGTCGCGGGCTTCCCGAACCTCTTTCTGGTCAACGGACCCGGCAGCCCCTCCGTGCTCGGAAACGTCGTCGCCTTCGCCGAGCAACATGTCGAGTGGATCACCGATTGCATCGACTATCTGCGCACGAACGGCCTCTCCACGATCGAATCGACGGCGGAGTTCGACGAGCAGTGGGCCCAGCATGTCGACGAGATCGCTTCGACCACCCTCTATGTGAAGGCCAAGTCGTGGTACACCGGCGAAAACGTCCCTGGTAAGCCACGTCGATTCCTTCCCTACGCCGGGGGCCTCGATCGATATCGGGACAAATGCGACGAAATAGCAGCCAACCGATATAGGCCTTTCCTATTGGACGGTGTCGACACGTCGGCCACCGCCGCAGTGGGCTGACCATGACAACCGTGACCCGGATCCTGTCGGAAACGACAGTGACGCGGGTCTCATCTACCTCGTAGCGTCGAATGCGAACGTAAAGGTCGCCAACGCGGCGACGCGGAAGCGACAGCAGCCGTGGCGATCCGCTCGCTCGGCAATCGATGCGAGGAACGCGCGTACGGCAGATCTCTCGGCCCGCCCTGCGATCGTTTCCTGACTCAGCAGTAAACAAGGAGAATCCTATGACGAACCGGCTCCGCTTCGGTGTGTTCCACGCGCCGTACCACCTGCCGATGGGCCAGAATCCCAATCTTGCCTTGCATCGTGATATCAAATTCATCCAGCATCTCGACGATCTCGGTTTCGATGAGGCGTGGATCGGTGAGCATCACTCGTGTGGATGCGAGATCATCAGTGATCCCATCACTTTCATCGCGAACGTGGCGCCTCAGACGAAGTCGATCAAGCTCGGCACGGGCGTGCTGTCGCTTCCCTACCATCACCCGCTGTGGGTTGCCGATCGCTTCATTCTGCTCGACCACCTGACCCGTGGTCGCGCCATGCTCGGTCTCGGACCGGGTGCACTCACCACCGACGCCTATATGATCGGCATCGATCCGCTGGAGCAGCGCAACGCCCTCGAGGAAGACGTCGATATCCTCAAGCGCCTGTTTGCCGGTGAGACCGTCAGCCACAAGACCTCTCGCTACGAATTGGTCGAGGCCCGCACCCAATTGCGGCCCTATTCGGATTTCGAGGTCGCCGTCGCGGCGGTGGCATCGCCCACCGGTCCGCGGATCGCGGGTAAGTACGGTGACGGTGTCCTGTCGATCGGCGCGACCATGTCGGCGATGGCGCCCGATGGCGTCGACACCCTTGCTCTGCACTGGGATGTCATGGAGCAGCGCGCTGCCCAGTTCGGTCAGGTCGCGGATCGCTCCAAGTGGCGCCTCGTCGGTCCGATGCATATCGCGGAGACCCGGGAGCTGGCCCGTGAGCAGGTTCGCCACGGCATCGATGCCTGGTTCGATTACTTCCAGGACGTGCAGGCCGCGGTCCACTTCAACGTTGCCGGCAGAACCACCGAGGAGCGTATCGACTTCGTGATCAACTCCGGTCTCGGGGTGATCGGCACGCCCGACGATGCGATCGAACAGATCTCGAAGCTCGAGGCCCAGTCCAAGGGCGGATTCGGAGCGTATCTGGTGATGACGCACGAGTGGGCTGACTGGGCAACTACCCTGCATTCCTATGAATTGATGGCGGAGCGGGTATTCCCCGCCTTCCAGGGGAGCGTCGAGGCGCTGCGCGCGAGCGCCGAATGGGCCGCGACAACCCGCAGCGACCTCGGCGGCGCACAGATGAAGAGCGTCGAGAACGCCATGGCCAAGCACGCCGCGGAAACCGCCGCCGCTTCCTGAACAGAGGTCGTTTCATGAACAATTTGACAGGCAAAGTCGCCTTCATCACCGGAGCCGCCCGCGGCCAGGGACGAAGTCACGCAATCGAACTCGCGCGAGCCGGCGCCGATATCATCGCGGTCGATATCGCTCACGACGAACCGGAATTGGGACTCGGGTATCCGCTCGGGTCGCAAGAGGAACTCGCCGAAACCGCGAAACAGGTCGAAAACCTCGACCGGCGGGTCGTCACCGCGCATGTCGACGTCCGTGACGGTCAAGCGATCGGTGCGGCGCTGCGAAGCGCTGTCGCTGAACTCGGCAGGCTCGACATCGTGGTCGCGAACGCCGGAATCGCGGCCTCGTCGATCCCGGCTCACGAGATCACCGAAGCCCAGTGGGAGCAGATGCTCGCGATCAACCTGACCGGAGTGTGGAAGACCTGCCGAGCCGCAGTGCCGTACCTGATCGAGGGCGGCCGCGGCGGCTCGATGATCCTCACCAGTTCGGCGGCCGCGCTGCGCGTCTATCAGGGGATTGCCGCGTACAGCGCCGCGAAACACGGGGTGGTCGGGTTGATGAAGACAATGGCCGCGGAACTCGGCCAGCACTCTATTCGTGTCAACAGCGTGCATCCGACTCAGGTCGATACACCGATGATCATGAACAACGAGACGTACAAGATCTTCCGGCCGGATCTCGAGCATCCGACGAAAGAGGACTTCGAGGAAGCCTCGGCCTCGCTGCACATTCTCCCGGTGGCGGTCGCCGACCCGCTCGATATCAGCAAGGCCGTCGTCTTCCTGGCCTCCGATGATGCCCGGCTGATTACCGGGATCACCTTGCCGATCGACGCCGGTCTGCTCCTCAAGTAGCGGCGGTCCGAGGAGGAGTACCGGTGAAGTTCCACGTAGACGCACGCTTCGTCGAGGGCAAGGATCCCGCACCCGAGATGGCCGCCGAACTTGCTCGTGTCAATGAACTGCGCGCTGCGGGCGTCATCGAGCAGTTGATCCGGCGTACCGACGACACCGGCGCCTTCTTGATCATGGAGGCTCCCGATGCCGCCGCGCTCGAGGAAGCGCTCGAGTCGCTGCCTTTCGCCCGATCCAGCACGATGACATTCGTTGTGGACGTCGTCGAAATCCTCTGATTCGTCTCTGGCGCACTTCGTCGGGATGGTGCGCGGAGCAGTGCCATATATCGTCTATACAAGGAGTTATCGAAATGGGACGACTCGCAGGGAAAGTCGCGGTGGTCACCGGCGCTGCACGTGGTCAGGGGCGAAGTCACGCTGTTGCGCTGGCCAAGGAGGGTGCGACCATCGTCGCGGTCGATGTTCTCGAAAAGTTGCGCACGCCGCTGCACGCGGGTTCGACGGCGGAGGATATGGCCGAGACCGTACGCCTGGTCGAGAAGGAAGATCAGAGAATTTTGGCGCGCAAAGTCGATGTGCGCGATCTTGCTGCCCTGAAATCGCTTGCCGACGAGGCGATGACCGAGTTCGGTCGAATCGACGTCCTCGTGGTGAATCACGGAATCTGGGCCATTTCCGAAAACAGCTGGGAGACCGAAGAAGAGGACTGGCAGGAGAGCGTGGACGTTCTCCTGACAGGGGCTTGGAAGGCGACAACGGCTTTCATTCCGAAAATAATCGAAGGTGGCCGAGGTGGGTCCGTCGTCCTCACGTCGTCGGCAATGGGCATCAAGGCTCAGCCATCCTCGGTGGCCTACACGGCCGCGAAACACGGCGTGCTGGGGTTGATGAAAACCCTTGCCTGGGAGGCGGGATCCCACAACATCCGGGCCAACGCGATTCTTCCGGGCATGGTCGACACCGAGATGCTTCGGGGCGGGACGATCGAGAAGTCGAGCGAATGGCAGCCGCGGTTCTTCTCGCTCGATCGGTCGCTCCTGCCCGACGGTCTCATTCCGCCCGATGGGATTTCGCGCGCCGTGGTATTTCTCGCTTCCGATGATTCGGCCTTCATCACCGGCGCGGCGCTGCCGGTAGATGCCGGCTGGACCACGTTCTGAGGAAACGCAGTGGAATCGTTCGAGGTAAAGCTGGGCAATGTCACGCATCCCGTCGAGGACGTCGTCGCCGCAGCGTCGTTCTATCGGGAGAGCCTCGGCCTTGTCGCAAAATTCGTCGACGGGGATCGGTACGCCGCGCTCGACGCCGGCGGGCCGGTGCTGGCGCTGGTCTCGCCACGCGAGGACCTTGCCGAGCGCGTGGCGGCGTCCTTCAAGGTTGCCGATGTGACCGCGGCACTCGCCGCTGTCGAACGAGCGGGCGGCAGGATCGTTCGCCAGGCAGAACGGGGACCGCACGAAGTTCGCGCCGTCGCCGCCGATCCTTGGAACAACGTATTCGTGCTCTACGGACCCTCATAAAGAACAAGACTGCGGACCCAGGGCGCTGAGTCCCGGTGTCGCCTCGCGAAGAAAGGACAGGCATGCGCCGGCTCCCCGTTTCATCCACGCTGGTACGTGACAACGTAGAGCGTGCGGTCGCCGCGATGAAAGCCGGACGCGTGGTCGTGGTTGTCGACACCGACCGGAACAGCGGTGACCTGGTGTTCGCCGCGGAATATGCCACGACGGAGTTGCTCGCCTTCACCATTCGCCACACCTCGGGATTCGTGTGTGTCGCACTGACCGAACAGGATTGCTCGAGACTCGAACTTCCTCCGGTGAGTCACAGTGTCGGGGACACGCTGGGAAGCGCGTATCGAGTGTCGGTCGATCTTCGTGGAAATGGCACCGGAATATCGGCGGTCGATCGTGCCGGTACTATTGCCGGACTTTCCTCGGCACATGCCGAACCCGACGATTTCAGTCGCCCCGGACACGTCATACCGATCGCGGTCGGTGCGCACGGTGTGCTCGGGCGCCCCGGGCGGGCGGAGGCCGCGGTCGATCTGGCGAGGCTCGCGGGTCTTCGCCCGGCCGGAGGTCTCTGTGAGATCGTCTCGACGGATCGACCGTGTGAGATGGCGCAGGGGGAGGAACTGGAGCGGTTTGCCGCGGAGCACGATCTCCAACTGGTCGGCATCGAGGACCTGGTCGCCTACCGCAGACTCACCGAACCCCAGGTACACAGGCACGCTGATGCCGGACTCCCCACGGCGTATGGACTGTTTCGTGCCGTGGGTTATCGCGGCGATCACGATGCCGCTGAGTACGTCGCGCTGGTCCGCGGTGACGTGGACGGCGCGGATGTTCCCATCCATGTGCATACAGAATGCCTGACCGGAGACGTATTCGGTTCCGGCGCTTGTGATTGCGGGACGCGCCTCGCGGCCGCGCTCGACACCGTGGCCGGTATGAAGTGTGGTGTGGTCGTGTACGTACGACCCGATGGTCCGCCCAATGCCTGTGGGCTCTCGGGCCATTCGCGTGTCGGCGATACCGAGAGGATCAACGCCGCTGTCGCGTGCATCCTGTCGGATCTGGGTGTTGCATCGGCTCAGCTCACCGCCCTCGACCTTGCTTCGGGGTCGCCGGCCCCGATCCTCGCCGAGCGGGCCAGCGCATGAGCGGCGCGGAAGAACTTGTGAACGTCTCCGAGAAGGTGTGACGCAGAATGATTGAGATCGATCCGTTCGACCAGGATGCCGGCGGGCTCCGCCGGGCCTTCGCGTGCTTTCCCTCCGGGGTGACAGCCGTATGTTCGATCGTCGACGGTGAACCGGTCGGGATGGCGGCGAGCTCGTTCACCGCGGTGTCGCTCACCCCTCCGCTGGTGTCGGTGTGCGTACAGGACACGTCGGAAACCTGGCCGCGGCTGCGGAGTTCCCGCCGATTGGGGTTGAGTGTCCTCGCGGAGGGACATGATCAAGCCTGTCGCAGCTTGTCGAACAAGACCGGCGATCGATTCGCCGGCGTCGAGTGGGACCGTTCTCGCGGCGGCGGCATCTTCGTCCACGGCTCGAGCCTGTGGCTCGAGTGCTCGCTCCATGCCGAGGTCGAAGCGGGAGATCACGCCATCGCCATACTTCAGGTGCACGGACTTCGCGCGGAGCCGGATACGCCTCCATTGATTTTTCATGGCAGTCGCTTCCGTCGTCTGGCTGCGATATGACCCGCCAGGCACCGGTCCGGCGTACGGAGGCCGGTGGGTTGCTGGATGTGAAGGCGCGCGAAGATATCGCGAACGCGGTCGTCGGGCGGACCCGGGAATTGACGATGGTTCTCGCTACCGTGTCTGCCGGCAAGGATATTCTGATCGAGGGCCCTCCGGGGACATCCAAGTCGACATTACTGCGTGCGATTACCGATCATTGGGGCGTTCCCTTCGTTCTCGTCGAAGGTAACGCCGAACTGACACCTGCGCGGCTGGTGGGCCATCACAATCCGGCTCGGGTCCTGCGCGAAGATTATTCCGAGGACAATTTCGTCGCGGGGCCGCTCGTGCAGGCTATGCGGACCGGTGGGTTCTTGTATATCGAAGAACTCAACCGCACCCCGGAGGACACTCTCAACGTGTTGCTCGGCGCGATGGCCGAACGATGTGTCCATATTCCCCGAGTCGGGAAGGTCACCGCGCAGCCGACCTTCCGCTTGCTGGCATCCATGAATCCGTTCGACAACATCGGGACGGCACGAATTTCGGACTCCGTATACGACCGGTGGAATCGCCTGGCGGTGGATTATCAGAGTGCCGAGGAAGAGTGCGCCATCGTGGCTCGGCAGACAGGCTGCACGGACCAGGACCTGATCGACGACAGCGTCGCGCTGACCCGGGCTACGCGCATCCACCCCGATCTTCGGCGCGGATCGTCTGTCCGCGGGGCGATCGACCTCGCCGCGATAGCCACGGCAATGAGAGCAATCGCATCGGATTCCGATCGGCTGCACATCGTGCGTGACGCGGCTCTCCTGGCACTGTCTGCCCGGGTGGCCGTGGACGATGCGGCCGACGTATCCCCGGAACAAGTCATCACCGAAATCTGGGAGAACCATTTTTTCTGCGACCCCGGCGGGCAGCGCCGGGTCGCAACAGTCTGAACGTCGACAGTGCCGTCGCGCTGCCCACTGCGGATTTCGGTGAGCGGCGGCCACTTGCTCCGCTGCGCCGCAAACCCAAGAAGATCGACACCGCGCCTCGCCTGTTCACCAGAGGAAATACGGGCATGGTCGTTGCCGACATCGACGAGTCGCGCCGCGCCGATGATGAATCCGGACCGGTCGGAGGGCAAGGAACGCTTGTGACCAAGCAGGCGGCGACGCAGTGCGAACTCGACGATCTGCTCGAAGATACGATTCTCGATCCTACTGTGGCTGCTATGGCGCAGGCTATCGCACACAGGCTGACCGTAGGCCGCAGACCTCGCCCCTCGGGAACGCAGCGAAATGCGGGTATTCCGAGCCCGATGCCGTACTCGTACCGCTCCGACGACATAGATCTCGAAAGAACTCTGGAGAATATGGCCGGACGGCCTCATCTCGAGGACACGGACATCGTCGTCAGAGAAAGGACACGCTCACGGCAGGCCGCAGTGCTCATCGCCGACGTGTCGGGTTCCATGCGTGGTGAAAAGGTGCGGATCGCGGCAGCGACGATCGCCGCACTCTCTGCCGACCTATCGACCGCAGGTGACCAACTCGGAATTGTGGCCTTCTGGTCGGATGCCGCGGTGATCAAGCCGTTGATCGGTTCTGCCACCTCGGCCGAGCTCTTGGAGTTGCTACTACGAATCCCGGCGCGCGGGCTGACCAATGTCGGATTCGGATTATCGGTGGGGCATACAGAGCTGAACCGTTCCGGGGTACACCGGCGCACCGCCATTCTGCTCACCGATGCCGTACACAACGCCGGTCCTGATCCGCGGGAACTGGCCCGCCGTTTCGGTGCGCTGCATGTACTGCTCGAGATGGACGGTGAGCATGACCTTCCGCTCGGTCGCGACCTGGCTCGGCTCGGGCACGGCACCCTCTCTCCGATACGAACCCACCGCGATGTCGCACCAGCTTTGAACAAGATTTTCGGTCGCTGATGTTCCACCTCCCACCGTGCTCGACCGACGATCGCACCGAAAAGGGCGGCGTCGGTGGCCTGGTCGACAGGAACGTTCGGATCCGGCGGCGCACTCACGCCCAGTTCGGGTTGTTATCGTGTCCAGTGCCGCGTGTAGCCAGAACATCGTGGTGGACGGGCTGACTGCCTTCCGGGGCCGGATCGAGAGGATGGTACATCGTCAGATGAGCAACGAACTCGCAGGCACAGTGGGCCTGGTGACAGGCGCCTCGAGCGGCATCGGTGCGGCTACCGCTCGCCGGCTTGCGGCTGACGGCGCCGCGGTCGCGCTCGTCGCGCGCCGGAAGGAGCGTCTCGAGGAGTTGGCGCAGACCATCCGAGCCGACGGCGGCACGGCCCTGGTGGTGCCGGCGGATGTGACTCAGCGAGACGAGGCGCTCGGAGCTGTGGCGGCCGCGGTCGAGGAGTTCGGCCGCCTCGACACCCTCGTCAACGCGGCGGGTGTCATGTTCAACGCACCGTCGCTCGACATTCCCCTGGATGACTGGGAAATGATGGTGGACCTCAACCTCAAGGGCGTCCTCTATCTGGTCAAGGGAGCACTCCCGCACCTTCTTGCCGCCGCGGAGACCGAGCCGCGCCGAGTCGCGGACGTGGTCAACATCAGCTCGATCGCGGGGCGCTTCGCTCGCGCCACCGTGGCGGGGTACAACGCCACCAAGTTCGGGGTGAGCGCCGCGACCGAGGCGTGGAGGCAGGAGTTCACCAAGCGCGGTGTCAGGTTCTCCGTCATCGAGCCAGGGGCTACCGCGACGGAGCTGTTCGTCCAGCGCGACTACATGGCGGACTACGCCAGCGCGCTGCTCAGCGATCTCGAGCAGCTGCGCACCGAGGACATCGCCGACGCGATCGCGTACATCGTGGAGAACCCCCGCCGCATCGCCGTGGCGGAGATCGTGCTGAGACCCATCGACCAGGCGTGACCCGTCCGTCCCCGCGGCGGGACCGAGAGGAGCCGTGGCCCCTTCGGTGGACGGGGACAGCGCGACGATGGCGCGACATCATTTCTCTCTCGAGTTCAGCGGTCTTCATTGCGGATGGCCGCGACTGCGGCCACATCGCCGGCACTTCGAAGCAGGTGGACCGGGTCCGCGATCAGCGCTGTCAGCTGTTCCGCGTCCTCGAAGGCGCTGTTCGAGGGCGCCGACGCGATGCGATCGGTCAACCGCTCCACTTCGATGTGCAGTTCCATGCCGGCTTCGGTGATCGCTCCGTCTTCCCGGACGACCCCGCGTTCACAGAGCCGGGCGAGCGCTGCCCGCCGGTCGGCGACCGGCCACTCCCGGTCGGTGGGGACGGCAGGATCAGGCGGGGTCTCGGTGTCCACACGGAGACCCATCTGGCGGAACGCCTGATGGCATTCGCATCCGCCTTCGGTCGCGGCCGCCATCAGGAGGTGACACTCGCAGGGGTCGATGTCATTGGCCACCAGGGCGGCGATATGCGAGTCGCCGCGGTACTCGCGCAGCAGAGTGAAGGCATGCCAGATCGTCAGGTGCGGATCAGACGCGTCGGGCCAGGGCAGCGACGCGTACCCGGCAGAGAGCGGGCGGCCGCCGACGGCCTCGCACCTGGCATCCGCCGCGCGCCGCAGAAGGTCGGCGGCCTGCTGTGCGTCGGCCGATCCTACCCAGTCGCCCAGCTGAGCGCGGAACACGTCGTCCGCGATAGAACGGAGGGTTTCGAGCGTCTCGTCCGGAGTCGTCGTTTCCCACACAGCCGGGATGTAGCGGGCTACTTTGGCTGGATGAAATCCGTAGAATGCCGAGGCGACCACCTCGGCAGGGACGCGGCCGAGAGGCGCGGACCTGATGGCATAATACATTTTTGAGAAATCGTCCAGCCCGATATCTTTCCACCGTTTCGAGCCGGCCGGCGCGACCAGGGGCGCGAGCCAGAAGATATCTCCCATCCCGACGGCCACCATGGCAAAACGTCCGTCTGCGTATCCACTCACTGCTGTCTACTTTCCGTGTTGGCTGGTAACTCGGCCGAGGATGAGATCGGAGCCCTTTTCACCGATCATGATCGTCGGCGCGTTCGTGTTTCCGGAGACGATCTCCGGCATGATGGATGCGTCCACTACCCGCAGGCCGGCGACACCGTGGACTCGCAGTTCCGCGTCCACTACGCCCGTTTCCGGTGTGCCGATGCGGGCGGTGCAGGCCGGGTGGTACATGTGCTGGGTTTCCGCACGGATCCAGGCGGGAAGCTCGGCCGCGCTGACCCCCCGTCCGGGATTGAGGCGCTCGCCGATGACCTTTGTCAGCGGCCCGCGGGCCGTGATTTCGTCGACGAGGCCGATCGCGCGGATGACGGCTTCGATCTCCGACTGCTGGGAGAGCAGGTTGCTGACGATTCGGGGGGCATCGCCCGGGTCGGCCGATCGCAGGCGCACCGATCCGCGGGACGACGGCCCGTTATAGGACAAGCCGATCGTCATCCCGCTGTCGGCCGGCCGTCGCATTCCGTGTTCCCAGAAGAATCCCGGCACGAAGATGATCTGGAAGTCAGGCGAGGCGAGAGCGGGATCCGAGCGCCACAGGGCCGCGGACTCGGCCGCGTTGGACGACAGCTTTCCGGTCCCGTCGGCGAGCCACTGCTCCATGTAACGGGGATCGGCGGCATCGGCGATCGTGTCCGGGGAACTGGTCGCCCAGTGCAGCAGCGTCAGCGGGTGGTCCTGCAGGTTGGACCCGACGTGCGGGGAGTCGGCTTCCACCTCGATGCCGAATTCCCGCAGGTGGTCGGCCGACCCGATGCCGGACAGCATGAGCAGCTTCGGTGAGTTGTACGACCCCGCGCTCAGCACGACCTCCCGGTCGGCGAACGCGGTGTGAATCTGCCCCTGGTGCTCATATTCGACCCCGACCGCGCGACCTCCTTCGAGGACTATCTTGTGCGCGGTCGCCCCGGTGAGGAGTTCGACCTGCGGCCGCTCGAGAGCGGGGCGCAGAAAGGCGTCAGCGGCCGAGCAGCGCCCGCCGTTCTGCACGGTCACCTGGAACATCCCGGTCCCGGCCTGATCGGCTCCGTTGAAGTCCGCGTTCCGCTCGATTCCGGCCTCGACCGCGGACTCGATGAATGCCTCAGCGTGCGGCGATATCCAGCGCTGCGTGGTGACGTGCAGGCCGCCGGAATTTCCGTGGAACTTGTCCCGGATGTCCGCGTTGTTCTCCGAGCGGATGAAATAGGGGAGAACTTCGTCGTAGGACCAGCCGGTCGCGTTCCAGTCGCGAGCCCAGCCGTCGTAATCCTGCCGGGCGCCCCGCATGTATATGAGCGCGTTCATCGACGAGGACCCGCCGAGCATCTTCCCGCGCGGAAGGTAGAGCCTGCGCCCGAAGAGCCCGGGTTCGGGATCGCTGTTGTAGTTCCAGTCGTTCGGCCCCTGGAAGAGCCCCGAGAACAGCGCGGGGACCTTGACCATCAGATCGTCGTCGAGGCCGCCGGCCTCGAGGATCAGAATGCTGTTGCCGGCGGCGCTCAGGCGGTCGGCCAGGACGCATCCCGCCGAGCCTGCGCCGACAATCAGGAAATCAAAATGCTTCATCGCATCCTCTGATGTAATTCTTGATAATTGAATCTCATGAATGCCTGCGCTCTTATTTCGGAGCCGAGCCTTCAGATTAGGTGCCCGGCGAGCTGAAATCTCTCAACGTTTTGTACCTCAACGCGAGTGATGTGCACTACAGTCGAGCACAAAGTCGCGACATATGTCTCGCCTACCTGTGGCAAAACGTCCTGAAAGTCTCGACCGGATAGGCGCCGACGTCACGATCGCCGGGCACCACGTTGAAGACGCAAGGAGGCAGGCCCGCCGCAGCCACGGCCTCGCTCATTCGGATGCGAAGCTTTCGAGGCTTCCCCGCGCTGTTCGTGGCGCCAGCTGTCCGGGTCGTCGAAGGTATGCCGGGCAGCGGCGAGATCGACATCGACGGTAGACGCGGCCGCTCACCTGCTCGGTGGCGGGGGAGTTCACCGTGATGGTGTCGCTGGTCGCCGGGCTGCGCCACGCTCCAGCGATATAGGGCTCGCCGTATTGCGCAGTGCGACAAGGGAACTGGGCGCGAGAGTGCGCGATGTGATGCGACCCGCGGCAGAGCCGCGAATCAGCGAATCAGGTGTGGCGTTTCATGATGCTGTTCCAGTGATGTTCTGCCGGGGTGTGCCATTCGCGGCGTAGATTCAGGAGTCGGCCGGCGGCCTCTCGCCCGTGCCAGTGCGGAGTCAGCGAACTCGGTATATGTGGATCGGTGACGAGTAGCTGTTGCAGTTCTTGATCGAGTTGCAGGAGTGCGACGAAGTGATCGACGTCGGTGGCGGGCTTGAGCATCTCGAAGCGATCGACCAGGTCTGTGTAGTGCTGGTCGAGTCCGCCGAGATCCCATGCGCGCGTGACGATTTCCGCAACGGGAAGTCCGACGTTATCGGCCTCGCCGACGAACGACAGCGTGAAGTCGGTGAGACCGAGTTCGGTGATCGCCGAACTCGGTCTGCGGTGACGGGCGGGATGGGGGGACACCCATACCGAGGGTAGGGGGCTCCCGAAGCCGTCCCATCGAAGTGCGCGATAGAGGCGGTCGCGTACGGAGCGCATCTCGTTGGGGATCGTCACTATGACGATTCGCCATCGGCCATCCCAATCGGAGTGCGCGTCCGAGAGCTGTTCGACTCCGGACACTCCCTCTTCGACCAGCGCGATCCCTGATTCGGTCAGTGTCCAGCGAGTCGACCGCCCGGACTTCTCCTTCGCGATCCAGCCGGCGGAGGAGCAGCGAAGGATCGCCTGGCGAATGGCCGGCTCGGAGTATCCGATCCGGACCATTGCCTCGAGCATTGCGGCGGTCGGCACCGGAAGGCGTGCCGGATGAACGATATCGCCCAGAATATTGAGCAAGGTTGCCTGCGCGGTGCCGGGTGTAGGGCGGAGCGCGGGGGCCAGAGCACCGTTGCGGAGGCCGTCCTCCTGGGCTTGCGACACGCCGTACATCCTTTCACGCCTCGGCTCGGCTATTTACCGGTGAAGACCGGTTGCCGATGTTCGAGGAATGCGGCCCTGCCCTCTCGCCAGTCCGCCGTGGCGATCAGGGTCTGCTGGAGTGCGGCTTCGAGTTCGATGTGGTTGGCCATCTGGCTTCGTGACCAGGCGCGGACGGCTTGTTTGGTAGTGCCGTACGCCGCGGTCGGCCCCTGTGCGAGGCGTCGTGCCAACTCGTGAGTGTCCCGAGCGAGATCCTCGCTGACGCGGGACACCAGGTTGAGGTCGGCGCATCGCCGGGCGTCCAATTTTTCGGCGAGCATGAAGATTTCGACCGCCTTGGCGGGCCCTACCGTGGACGCCAGCAAGGCTGTGGCGCCGACGTCCGGCATCAATCCGATGGCGCTGAAACGAAACTGGAGATAAGCGGACGAAGTGTCGGCGATGGCGATGTCGCTCGCGAGTGCCAGGCACGCCCCCGCGCCGATAGCCGGTCCGTTGATCGCGGCGATGACGGGCTTCGGGGTATCGAGCATCGCGAGAAATCCCGGGTGAAAACGTCGCCGCAGTGTTCCGGTCAGGTCGTCGTGACCCGAGGGCAGGGTCGGGAACCCGGTGGCCAGGTCCGCGCCGGAGCAGAAGGCGGTCCCCACACCGGTCAGCACGATGCACCTGACCTCGTCGTTGTGCGACAGAGCCGTGAATGCGCGTTCGAGTCCTTTGCCCAGGGAGTCGTCCCACGCGTTGCGTCGTTCCGGTCGATTCATGGTTACGGTCGCGACGGAATCTTCGACCAAAACATTGACTGAGTCAGTATCTATGTATAAGTTCATGGCAGCACTGTAACCCACGTCACTCGGATGTACTACTCCCTTCGTTGGATGGGGCCGGTAGTCGGCGGGAGTGGCGGGTTGCGCCGTTTCTTTTCAAGGGGTGCGATGGACCCACGAATTCGGTTGCCAGAGAAGATGTTCCGGGCAACTTCTACGACGACGAATACCGCGGAACCGCGACCCGCGGCTTCCGTGGTGATGCTGCGTGATGGTGCGGCCGGCCTCGAGGTGCATCTGCTGATGCGTTCGCCGACAATGGATTTCGCAGGCGGTCGGCCGGTTTTTCCGGGCGGTCGCGTCGACGGGGGCGATGCCGAGCCGATCTCGGATTGGACCGGGCCCTCGCCCGAACAATGGGGCGAGGATCTCGGGATCGGGCCGGACAGCGCACGCGCGGTCGTGTGCGCCGCGGTGCGAGAGACATTTGAGGAGTCCGGCGTACTGCTCGCGTCGCCGACGAACGGTTCGCAGCTGCGCAACCTGGATTCCGATGACTGGCGCGAGGATCGCGAGTCGCTGTCCCAGCACCGGCTCGGCTTGGCGGAACTGTTGCGTCGGCGAGGTTTGACGCTGCGGTCCGATTGGCTCAAACCCTGGTCGGTCTGGATCACCCCCGAGTTCGAACCGCGTCGATTCCACACCTGGTTCCTGGTAGCCCGTTGCCCCGATGATCAAGTGACACTTGGAGTCTCGCGTGAATCGACCGCCGGCCTATGGATGAATGTCGAGCAGGCGATTCGTCAGGCCGACGACAAACGGCTGCCTCTGTTGCCGCCGCAGTACTGCACATGCCTCGAGCTCTATCGGTTCCGCGGCGTCGACCAGGTGCTCGACTCGGACCGCGTCGTGCCCACGATCCGGCCGCGGGCCGTCTGCGATGACGAGGGAATGTATCTGGCGCTGCCCGACGACCTGGTCGAACTCGGGCTGCGTGCGCAACTGCAGATGTATCCGGCGGCCGGGGAAGCGCGATGAATACCGCCGAACCGCCTACGACACTGCGGGTCTTTCGCGAGAACTCCCGCAGGTATCCGGATCGACCCCAGCTGATCTACTTCGACACCATCCTGACGGTGCGGCAGGTGGATGAACTCTCCGATGCGCTGGCGGCCGCGCTGGCGGCCGAGGGGGTCGGGCCGGGCGACCGGGTGGCCGCCTTCATGCAGAACATGCCGCACTACGTGCTCACGTTGCTGGCCGTCTGGAAGCTGGGCGCGATTCTCGTTCCGGTCAATCCGATGTTGCGCGCGGCCGAGCTCGAACACCATCTGAACGACTGCGGGGCAGTGGTTCTCGTCGCGCTGGACACGCTGTGGCGCGACGTGGCCCGCGACGTCGTGGCGGCCACTGCGGTTCGCCGGGTGATCACCGCCCGCGGCTGCGGTATGCAGACCAGGAACGACGAGCGGGTGCTGGCGGACCGGACCGTCGAACCGGCGACGGGGGTGCTGGAATTCGAGACGTTGCTGGCGCGGTACCGCGGCCGCGCGCCGCGACCACACGAGCCGTCTCCCGAAGACGTCGCGTTCCTGTGTTACACCTCGGGGACGACGGGAGCGCCCAAGGGCGCGATGTGCAGCCACCGCAATGTCATCTCCGTGGGCCGGGCCACCTGTGCGGTCACCGCTGTCGGGCCGCACAGCACGGTGCTCGCGCTGGCTCCGCTGTTCCACATCACGGGATTGATGGTGCAGTTGGTTCCGGCCCTGATTTCGTGCTGTCCGCTGGTGTTGAGCTTCCGGTTCCATCCCGGTGTGATGCTGGACAGCATCCGGGAACATAGGCCCACCTTTGCGGTCGGCCCGGTCACCGCGTATATCGGGCTGCTGCAGAACCCCGGATTCACCCTCTCGGACTTCGCTGCCTTCGACCGGGTGTACAGCGGCGGCGCGCCGATCTCGCCCGCCACGGCGCGGTCGTTCGAAGAACGGACCGGACAGCAGTTGCTCGGCGCCTACGGGATGACCGAAGCGACGGCGGCGACCCACTTGACGCCGAAGGGAATGCGGTCGCCGGTGGATCCGACCACCGGGGCGCTGGCGGTCGGCCTGCCGACCC
Organism: Nocardia alni; assembly: GCF_019038435.1. GTDB lineage: Bacteria > Actinomycetota > Actinomycetes > Mycobacteriales > Mycobacteriaceae > Nocardia > Nocardia alni. Next base: position 52,128 of record NZ_JAGPOX010000006.1, on the reverse strand, counting down.
CGGGCACCTCGGTGCGCATCGTCGACGACGACGGCAACGAACTGCCCGCGGGCACTGCCGGAGAGGTCGTGCTGTCGAGCCCGGGTGTGGTGAGCGGCTACTGGAATCGGCCCGATGCCACCGCGGCGACGATCCGTGACGGTCTGTTGTACTCGGGCGACATCGGCGTCGTCGACGAGGACGGCTGGTTGTTCCTGGTGGACCGGAAAAAGGATCTGATCAACTGTTCGGGCTTCAAGGTGTGGCCGCGCGAGGTCGAGGACGCACTGTACGAGCATCCGGCCGTCCTGGAGGCAGCGGTGGTGGGGGCGCCGGATCGGTATCGCGGCGAGACGGTGAAAGCCTTTGTCTCACTGAAGAAACCGGGGTCGGTCGACTCCGCGGAACTGGCTGCTTTCGTGCGAGAGCGACTCGCGGCGTACAAGCGGCCGAGCGAGATACAGATTCTCGGCAGTCTGCCCAAGACGTCGAGCGGCAAGATTCTGCGGCGCGCGCTGCGTGATTCGACCACGAGTCTGCCCACCGCGGCGCTCGACTGAGGACCTGGAAAGGGTTGTGTCCCATGGACTTCTCCTTCACCGACGAGCAAGAGATCTTTCGGCGGGAGATCCGGAGATTCGCCGAGAAACAGTTGGCTCCGCATTATCAGCGCGACGATGTCACCGGACGTATGACCCCGTCCATCTTCACGGATATGGCGGCGGTGGGCCTGTTCGGTCTGCGGGTGCCGGCGCGATTCGGCGGCGCGGGGGCCGACGCGGTCACGGTCGGCATCGCCGCGGAGGAGGTGGCCCGCTCGAATATCAACGCCGGCTACGCCTTGCTGTCCACGGCACTGGTCTGCGACATCTTCCTGTCGGCGGCGTCGGACGAGCAACTGGCCGCGTGGCTTGCGCCCATCGCGGACGGAAGCGTCATCCCCACCCTGGCGTTGACCGAACCGGGGCACGGTTCGGATGCCGCGAATATCGAACTCCAGGCGAAACCGACGGCGGACGGGTGGGAGATCTCCGGTGAGAAGACCTCGATCTCGCTGACCGAGGATGCCGACCACGCCGTCGTCTTCGCGCGCACCGGCGGACCCGGGGCACGCGGTGTGAGCGCGTTCTACGTTCCGCTGAATCACCCCGCCGTATCACGAACACGTCTGAACGATGTGGCCAACCGTGCCGCCGGGCGGTGCTCGCTGTTCTTCGACCGGCTGCCGGTCACGCCCGATCGGATGGTGGGTGATGAGGGCTCCGGATTCGTGTCCGTCATGCAGGGATTCGAGTATTCGCGGGCCATCATCGGCCTGCTGGCACTGGGGACCGCGAGTGCCGCATTGGACGACGCCATCCAATATGCCAAGGAGCGCAACACTTTCGGCGCCCCGATCAGCACGCGGCAGGGCGTCGCCTTTCCGCTCGTGGAACACCTCACCTACGTGGCCGGTGCTCGCCACCTGTGTTACGAAGCGCTGTGGCGCAAGGACCAGGGCCTCGACCATACGACCCAGGCGAGCATGGTGAAGTGGTGGGCGCCGAAGGCGGCAGTTGAAGCGATTCATCAATCGCTGCTCACCTACGGTCACGCGGCCTGGTCCGCGGACAACCCCCAGGCGCAGCGGATGCGTGACGCCATGGGATTCGAAATCGCCGACGGTACCGCACAGATCGCGAAGCTGGTGGTCGCGCGCTCGGTATTCGGACGCACATTCGCTCCCTGATTTCCGACGGCCAGCTGATGCAGCTGCTCCGCCGGGCCGTCGACGCGGCCCCGGATCGGATCGCGATCATCGACGGAACGCCCGGGGCCGGCCGGTCGTGTGCGGCTCGGCGGCTGAGCGATGCTGTCCGCCGCGGAGCTTTCGGCGATGCCGTAGACACTGGGCTGTCCTCGCGGATTCACGCTGCGCTGTGGGCAATACGCGAAGACGTCGCCATCGTCTCCTGACACGGACGCGACAGATGTCGCGCGCGAGACGCATCCCAGGACCCTTATGTGACATGGACCATAAGGCTTGACTGGAGCAATACGAATCGCTTGCGCGAAAGAGGCGAAGTCATATGCATACTCCCATTGCTGAGGCCGCTGCTCCGGCCACCCTTCTCGTCTCATCCAGCCCCGCCCGCACCTCGACGACATGGCCGAAGGTGCGCGACATCGGAGGGTTCTGTACGCGATCGGCCTCCCGGTCGACGGCATGGGGTTCACGGTGACCTACCGCGCGGTTCCCGAGGCGGGCCGCCGCGAGCGGGAGCTGGCCGCCTTCGCCAGGGCGGCGGCCCTCGTGGCCTGCGAGCCGCGGATCGAGGTCGTCCTCGACCGGTTGGCCGACGAGGTGCGCACGGCCTCCGGGATGGCGAACTGCGCGATTGTGCTGATGAACCAGGCGACCGGGCTCTGGCGCTACGCGGGCACCTCCGGGGTGGCGCCGGACTTCGTGGAGCGGATGGAGCGCTGCCGGCACAACGGTGCGGCCTTGCTGACCGTGCGGGCCTACGACAGCAGGCAGGTGCAGATCCGGTACGGGTGCCGGGCCGGGATCGCGGACGACCCGGCGTGGGCGCCCATGTACGACCTCGTCCCGGGCACGGAGTGGGACACCTACGTCGCGGTGCCACTGGTGGTTCAGGGAGAGGTCATCGGAGCGCTCGCGGGCTTCCACCCGGTCGGGTCCACGCCGGGGCCGGAGGACCTGCGCTTCCTCACCGCGATGGCGGACCAGGCCGCGGTCGCGGTGGAGACCTCGCGCCGGCTCGACCGACTGCGCATCCAGGCGGCGCGCGACGAGCGCCGCAGGCTGGCACGGGACATGCACGACTCGGTGACCCAGGCGCTCTACTCGCTGAACCTGCACGTCCAGGCCGCCGAGCTGCTGCTGCCCGCGGACAGCCCCGACCAGGTGAGATCCGCTCTCGCGGGGCTGCGCGGCCTGGCCGCGACCGCGCTCGACGAGATGCGTGCGCTGATCCTGCACCGGCGTCCGGAAGTGCTGCGCGAGGCCGGGCTGGTCGAGGCCGTGCGCGGGTACGCCGAGACGATGAGCGCCCCCGGGAGGCTGTCGGTCACTGTGGACTGCCCGGAGGAGCCCCTCACACTGGGCGAGCTGGTCGAGGAGGACCTGTTCCTGATCGTGTGCGAGGCCCTGCACAACGTGGCCAAGCACGCCGGCGCCGCCACCGCCGCCGTCGGGTTCCATCGGCTGCCGGGCACCCGGGACATCGTCGTGGAGGTCACCGACGACGGCCGCGGCTTCCGGCCCGGCCGCGGCGGCGGCGCGCGCCTGGGCATGACGACCATGGCGGAGCGCGCGCTCGCGCACGATGGTGAGCTGACCGTCCGGCCGGTGCGCTCGGGCGGCACCACGGTACGGGCCCGGATCCCGGACGTCCTGCCCGGTGGACCTGGCTGTGCCGATGGCCGGAAGCGGCTACATCATCCGTCGCGGCCCGACGAGACCGGTGACTCTGTCGGCACGGTCGCGTCGCTGTTTTACTCGATCACCGAATCCACCACTCGACGAGGAGAAGGGCCATGCAGCACAACAACATCGACCTCACCGGACGATCCGCCATCGTGACCGGCGGAGCCAGCGGCATCGGGCTGGCGGTCGTCCGCCGGCTGCTCGACTCCGGCGCCCGCGTGGCGGTCTGGGACGTCTCCGAGCGCTCGCTCGAGGCCATCCGGCCGGAGCTCCCGGCGGACCGGACGCACCTGGCCCGGCTCGACGTCACCGACTGGGCGGCCGTCGAGGCCGCCGCCGGAGCCGCCGCGGACGCCTTCGGCGGGCTCGACATCCTGGTCAACGGAGCGGGGATCGCGGACGGCACCAGCGTCGTGCAGGACTACCCGCTGGAGACCTGGCACCGCGAGCTCGCCGTCAACCTCACCGGGGTGTTCCACACGTGCCGGGCGGTCATTCCCCACCTGCTGGCGAACGGCTACGGCCGGATCGTCAACGTGTCGTCGATGACGGCGAAGGACGGCAGCCCGAACCAGGCAGGTTACGTCGCGTCGAAGGCCGGGGTGCTCGCGCTGACCAAGACCCTCGGCCGGGAGCTGGCCGAGTCCGGGGTCGTGGTCAACGCCGTGACCCCAACCCTGTTCGACACCCCGCTCTACCGGACGTGGGCGGAGAGCATGTCGCCCGAAGTGTCCGAGTGGGCCGCCTCCCGCATCCCCATGAAGCGGGTCGGCCGGCCGGACGAGGCCGCCGCGATGATCGCCTGGATGGTGTCGGAGGAGTGCTCGTTCACCACGGGCATGACCTTCGACCTGTCCGGCGGACGGGCTTCCTTCTGATGGCCGGGACGACCACGGTCCTGCTGGTCCGGCACGGGCGCACGCCGTCGAACGTCGCCCAGGCTCTGGACTCGGCTCCGCCCGGCGCCGGCCTGGACACGACCGGCCGGGCACAGGCCGAGGCGGTGGCCGCCGAACTCGCCACGACACCGCTCGACGCCGTGTACGCCAGCCGGGCCCGCCGGGCCCAAGAGACCGCCGCCGTCGCCGCCCCGCACGGGCTGCCCGTCGGCATCCTCGATGGGGCGCACGAGGTCCAGGTCGGCGATCTCGAGGGCTCGACCGACCCGGCGCACTGGGCCCGGCTGCACGGGCTGCTGGGGGACTGGATGCGCGGCGAGCGCGACGAACGGATGCCCGGCGGCGAGAGCGGTCGCGAGGTCGCCGTCCGCTTCCGCGCCGAGATCGAGCGGGTGGCGCAGGCGTCACCGGGCGGGCGGGTCGTCGTCGTGACGCACGGCGGCGCGATGCGGCTGCTCACTCTCGACCTCTGTCCCGAGGTCGACGGGTACTTCGCGGCCGCCCATCCCGTCCCCAACACCGGATCGATCGAGCTCCGATACGACCCGGGCGCCGGGTGGTCCTGCGCCCGCTGGACCGACCAGGGCCAGCCCGTGCCCGCCGGGCAGGCATGAGATCCACCCGACCGTCCCCGAAGGAGGAGACGTGACCCTCACCGGACATCCCGGCACCGACATCGGCGCCGCGGAGCTCGCCCTGCTGCGCGGCGTCGACGAGGCCCGCCGCATGCGACCCGACGACGGGTTCGCGGAGGAGATGCGCGCGCGGTTCCCGACCGAGCGCGAGTACGACGACATGCTGTCCCGCAAACTCGCCCACCGCCGGTCGGAGCGGCGCGGCCCGGTCGGCCTCGACGACCTCGCCGCCGACCTCGACCGCTTCCTGCGCCACACCCTCGACGGCGACTTCACCATCTCCGGGCAGCGCTGGCTCGCCGGTGGCGCGTCGAAGCTGCAGATGGCCTTCCGCTTGGACTGGGACGATCCCGAGCAGGGCCGCGTCACCAGCGACCTCGTGGTACGCATGGAGCCCCAGGAGGGGCTCAACGCGACCAGCAGGCGCCGGGAGTTCCAGCTGCTCCGCGCGCTCGCCGGGGTCGTCCCGGTGCCCCGCGTGTACTGGGTGGACCAGACCGGTGAGTGGTTCCCGGAGCCCGCCCTGGTGTACGCGTTCGCGGAGGGGGTGACCAAGCCCAGGACCGTCGAGCGGGGCCGGGCCACCGGCGTCGGGAACCCGTTCTACCCGGAGCTGCGCCGGGCGCTGGCGCCCCAGTTCGTCGAGCACCTGGCCCGGATCCACACCGCCGACCACACCGCGGCGGATCTGAGCGCGTTCGACGTGCCCGAGGTCGGGACCACGCAGAGCGCGCTCTGGCAGCTCAACCGGGCCCGCCGCGTATGGGAGGAGGACCGCGCGGAGGACCTGCCGGTCCTGGAGGTCGCGGCCTCGTGGCTGGAGCGCAACCTGCCCGTGCTGGACCGGGTGAGCCTGCTGCACGGCGACTATCGCGCGGGCAACTTCATGTTCGACGAGGACGAGCGCCGGATCACCGCGTGGCTCGACGTCGAGCGGGGTTATCTCGGCGATCGGCACCGCGACCTCGCCTGGATCACCATGCCGCACTTCGGGACCCACGACGACGAGGGGCGCCTGCTGGTCTCGGGCCTGGTGCCGCTCGACGAGTTCTACCCGGCCTACGAGGCCGCGTCCGGCCTGACCGTCGACCCGGACCGGCTGCGCTACTACCAGATCTTCAACGCCTACCAGCTCGTCGCGTCGAGCCTCGGCACCGCCCAACGGGTCGTCCGGCTCGGCCGCTCGCACCAGGACGTGCTGATCGCCTGGCTCGAGGGTGTCGTCTACTCGATCCTCGCCGAGCTGCGTACCTCGATCGGAGGCGATCTCTGATGTCCGGACCCGTACCGGTGCTCGACCACACTGTCCCTGCCCTGCGCGCCGCGGTCACGGCGATGAACGAGATCATCATCCCGGCGCTGGACCCGGATCACCCGCTGGCCAGGGAGCAGGCCACGATCGTGTCCGGCCTGCTCGCGATGCTGGCCGAACGGGTGCTGCACCTGCACGCCCGCGCGGACTTCGAGGCGGAGCACTTCCGGGATGTCGCCGTGGCCGTCGCGGACGACGCGGCCGAGGTCTCACCCTCCCTCGCCGAAGAGCTGGCCGCGCTGGTCGACGACAGGTCCGCGGTGACCACGTCCGCGCTGGAGGAGTCCGCTGCCCGGCTGGCCCAGGGCCTGACGGCCCTGGTGCGCACCGCCGGCCGCAGCGACACGTCCGCTGCCCGGCGGATCGAGGCCACCGTCCTGGACCGCTCCGGGGCGCTGCTCGACGCCCGCCGCGCGTGGTTCCTGCCTCAGGGGTGGGAGACCGATGCGGCCGCCGTGCCCGCCCTCGAGTCCGTTCTCAGCACTATCCACGCATCCCGACCCGAAGAGGAGACCCGATGATCACGGCCGCCGAGCTGGAGTACCAAGCCCCCGACGACGCCGACCACGACTGGGCCGAGACCTATTTCCTGCCGGTCCCGGTGCCCGAGGAGCACCTGCTCGCGCACGTCTACGTCGTCGTTCGTCCGAAGCTGGGCGTGATGAGCAACGACGTCTACGTGTTCGGGACCGTGTCGGACTCCCGCGCGGACCTGTTGCATTACAACGCCCGTCACCACCTGCCCGCCCCGGAGCGCTGGTCGAGGATCGACTCGCCCATGGGGCTGTCGGTGCACGCGGTCAACCCGCCGCGGGATTACCGCATCGACTACGTGGGACCGGACAACACAGAGATCCACGTGGACTGGAACGGCGTCATGGAGCCCTTCGACATCCACGACCCGCGGCTGAGCCCGCGGGCGGGGGCCACGGAGGCGGAACAGATCGCCAACTCCAGCTCGGGCGCGGCCTACAAGGGCCACTACGACATGACGGGGCGGATCACCGGCACGCTCACCGTGCGCGGCAAAACCTACGAGGTGAACTGCCTGGAGCGGATGGACCGCAGCTGGGGCCCCCGGCCCGAGGTCGTCCGGCCGATGAACACGATCAACGCCAACTTCGGCGACGACCTCTGCATCCACCTGCGCGGCTCGCGGGACAACGGCGAGCGCCGGCCGAACCCCGTCTCCCACGGGTACGTGCTGGACAAGGGCGAGTTCTTCGGCATCACCGAGGGCAGCTTCACCGCCGCCCGCTTCGGGACCGTCCTGCTCACCCTGGACGTGACCGTCACCGACACGCGCGGGAAAACCTACCGGATGCACGCCTCACCGGACGTCGGCGGGCCGTGGACGGCGTATGCGGGCAACGTGACCTGGAACAGCATGATGAAGTGGACCCTCGGCGACCGCGTCGGGTACGGCGTGGTCATGGACAACAACCGGATCGACGAGGCTGTGCGCGAGCGCGGCATGTGGCCGACGGACGGCCCGCGCACCCTGCGCGCCTGAGCGGCGACGATGCCCCCGGGGGGAGCTCCCCCCGGGGGCATCATCGTGTGCTGGTGTGTTGGGTCCCGCTGCCGGTGGCTTCGGCCACCTGGAACAGACTCGGCGCCGCTTCCTGCGCGTTCGCAACGTATTCCGCCGTCCTCCACGCTTCGATCACGCCGGCATCCTGCGCGGACTCGGCGGCTTGCGCGACTCGCGACACGTAGTCCTCGGGCGAGGAGTACATGGACGCCAACTGCGCGGAGGTCAACTCGGTCGTGCTACCGCCCAGGCCTATCGTCTCGGGACCGACCCCGCCCCCGTCGAATGCCGCGATGGGCACTTCTACGTCAGGCAGCCGCACTCCGCCTTTGGCATTGCCCAGTTCGTCTCGTGCGACCGCCCCCTCTGGTGTCAGCTCGATCAGATTCTGGGTCGGCGGCGCCTGCCCGTCCTCGATCCAATGTTTGACGTGCACCAATGCGGCGCCGAAGACGGGTCGCCAGTCGACGGTGCTCTGCACGATCGTCGAATCCACAAGGTCGCCAGGTGGATTCAGCGGTACTCCGAAATCACGCAGAGCGGCGCGCGCGATATCCGCCCATAGTGGTGCGGGTGCGTGTGATGCGCCGGCGACCTCCCAATATCTGAAGAGTTCGGTGTCAGGCTGCCGGGCCCTTGCGTACATGAGTACCTCACACTCGGTATTGACCTGCATGACAGGTACATCGAGGTCGTTTCGGAATGTGGTCGCCGTCCCGAGCAGTGTTTCCAGTTCAGCCGGACTCAACGTCGACACCAACTCAGGGTCCAGGATGGCGTTGTCGAAGCCGGCGCCTCTGCCCATGCCCACCGTGGCAAGAAACCCGTCGAATGCCCGTTCTATCGGTTGAATCGCATTGATGTAGGTCAGAAGCCGCCCAGCGGACTGTGACGCCCCGTTGCCGATGACATTCCTCACGGTGAGTCCGCCCAGCGGGTCAACGCCGGACACAGTGCGGCCGGGGCCCACGAGGCGGGCGACCTGCGTGAACATATCGTAGGAATAGGCATCCCCGGGATGGACGACATCGGCGTACCGCTCGGGATCCCATGCCTTCAACCCCGCCGGGCTCGAGGCCAGCCCGACGGCGCCGACATATTGCGTGGTGACGCCGACGAACGCGAAGCCGTCGTACAGCGTGGACGTCTCGGAGTTGACGAGGAGGTCGAAACCCGCAGTGACGTTGTTCCATTCGCACAGAACGGTGCCGTTGAAGCGAGCCGGGTCCGTGGGGCGTCGAACGATGATTCTGGTGGTGAACGGCGCTGTATCGACAGCTTCGACCTCCCAGAGACCGTCCGGCGTCAACGGCCGTGTCGGCCGGTATGCCTTGGCCGATCCCGAAACCGAATACTCTTCCTCGACGTAGCCGACCGAGGCCACGTCACGTGAGGTGCCGGTGATGAGATTGAGCGGGAATTCCGGTGTGCGCGAATGCGTTCCGGCGATACAGGCCGGATTCGGCCCGGTGGCCCCCTGTGCGGGGCCACCGGGCCGGCGAGCGATCAGGGTGCCTGATAGATCGACTTGAGGGTCTCGTACCCGGCCAGTCCTTCCGGGCCCATCTCGCGGCCGAGCCCACTCGCCTTCACGCCACCGAACGGCGATACCGGGTCGTTGACGTAGGAATTGATCCCGATCGAGCCGGTCCGGACCCGACGGGCCACGTCTGTGGCGTGCTCCGGGTCGGCGCTCCAGACCGATCCCCCGAGCCCGTACTCGCTGTCGTTCGCGATCCGCACCGCGTCATCCTCGTCGGTGTAGGGGATGACCGACAGCACCGGACCGAAGATCTCCTCCTGGGCGATCGTGTACCGGTTGTCCACATCCGCGAAGACCGTCGGCGAGACGAAGAACCCACGCTCGCGCCCCGCCGGCCGACCACCTCCGGTAGTGATCCGGGCGCCCTCGGCCTTGCCCTTGTCGATGTAGGACTCCACCCGATCCCGCTGGCGCGCGGACACCATCGGACCGATTTGAGTCGTGGGGTCGAGCGCGTCGCCCACGTTCAGGCTGCTCGCGAATGCCGTGATCGTCTCCACGATCTCGTCGTATCGCGAGCGCGGGGCCAGAATCCGCGTCCCCACGAAACAGGTCTGGCCATTGTTCAGCAAGGTCGCCCCGAAGAACGACTCGAGGCTGCCGGCCAGGTCGCAATCGGGTAGCACGATCGCGGCGGACTTGCCCCCCAGCTCGAGTGTCACCGGGCGCAGCAGGCGGCCGCATGTCTCGGCGATCGCCCGGCCGGCGGCCGTCGAACCGGTGAAGGCGATCTTGTCGACGCCCGGGTGCGCGACCAGATGGGCGCCAACTTCCCGACCGGCCGGGACGATGTTCATGACGCCGGGCGGCAGACCCGCCTCGGCGGCTGCCTCGGCCATCACGTAGGAGTCGAGGACTGTCTCCGGCGCCGGTTTCAGCACCATGGTGCAGCCGCTCGCCAGCGCGGGAGCAATCTTCAAAAAGGCCAGAGCCTGGGGAAAGTTCCACGGGACGATGGCGCCGACCACACCGATCGGCTCGCGGCGAACCACGGTGGTTCCACCGAACATCGCGTCCCGACGCTCCTCGGCGCCGCGCTCGCTGACGAGCTTGCCGTAGTAGCGCAACAGCAGCGGCGGGAAGACTGTCTCGAATGCCTGCGAGATCTGCAGCGGCATGCCGTTCTGGCTGCTCACGGCCTTCGAGATCGCCTCAGCCCTCGTCTCGAGTCCGGCTGCGAACCGTTCCAGGACAGCGGCGCGGTCGGCAGGGCTCCACCGCGACCAGCCGGTCGGGTCGTCGAACGCGGCGCGTGCCGCGTCCACCGCACGATCGACGTCGGCCTCGGATGCCTCGGGCACGGACCCGATGACCTCCTCGGTAGAAGGCGAGACGAGAGTGATCGTGGATGCGCCTCGAGGCGTGACCCACTCCCCGCCGATGTAGAGATGACGGTAATCTGACATGCTGCTCCAACCTCTCTTGTGGAACCGGCATCACGACATCACGGGCTTCGCCTGGGATCAGCGGCCGGTCGGTAGTTCTGTGAAAATGGATGAGGCCTACTGGCCGGATTCGATCCGGGGCGAACTCAGGCGGATGTCCTCATGCAGGAAATCACCGGTGACGGTGTCGAGCGGGAACGCTTCCATGGATGTGCCGACGCCCTGCTGTCCAGCCGAGGTGGTCCACCGGACCATCGCGTGACCCGTCGGAGTGCAGCCGTAGGGGACCCAGTTGTTGAACGCTGACGGCGTCCCGGTCAGCTCGTGCACCTCGCCCGTGCTGTCGGTGAGCGTGAGCTCGAGCCGCTCGGGGAACAGACCTCGGTGGCTGATGGTCAGCGAGCCGTCCGTGCCTCCCAGCAGCTTGCCGTCCTTGATGGCGTAGCCGTGCTTGAAGGAGTGCTGCTGCCCGTCCGGCTTCGACGGATCGAACCCCCAGATCGTCTGGACCACGTAGTCGTCGTCGAAGTGTGCGTTGACGTAACCCATCGGCCGCATCCCGCGCTCCGGCCGCGGCCCCCAGCTGTGGTCCTGTGTGGCCAGGCAGTTCACGTCGTACGACTTCCCGCGCACCTTCACCGTGCCCGTGATTCGGGTCGTAAGGTCGAAATGTCCGGCGTACGCCGTCCCGAAACCGCTGTGCTCGACCGCCTGCTGCTGGTCGGTTCGCGCCATCGGGTCGATGGACGGATCGTGGATGTCGTAAGGCTCATGGATGCCGTCGAGGTCGACGTGCAGCTCGGTGTCGTCGACCCCGACATAGTCCAGCCTGAAGCTGCGCGGGGAGTGGGACTCGAAGGAAATCCCGTTCGCCAGGGTGAACTTCCGCAGGTCGGCGGGGATACGCAGGTGGTTCTGGATGTCGACGTAGCGGGCGTCGAACATCTCACGTGAGCAACGGTCGATGAACTCGACATCGCACATCACCGCGCCCGAGCCCGCGCGGAACACCAGGTATACCCAGCCATAGAGGTTCGCCTCGGGCACATACATCCCGAGCCAGTAGGTCTCGCCCCATTCGTGATCGACATCGTCGGGAGTCTGGAACCGCAGGTTCTCTTCGGTAATCACGCCGATGCACCGTCTTTCGCCGGGAACTTACTCCGAAAGTCCGCCATCATCCGGTCGATCGGCTGGATGTCGGCCGAGCTGTCCTCGTAGCCGAACGAGCTGAAGAAGGACCGGTTACGAAGGGATTGCTCGTGCTCGGCGCGCAGGACGATCCGCGTCGTCCTGGCGACCGACTCGTCGGTCCCGTCCTCGCCTTCGGCCGCCACGAAATCCGCCACAGCAGTGCAGAGCGCCGTGTGAGCCTCACGGACGGCGGCAATGCCCACCGGCTCGCCCTTGTCCAGTAGCGCACGTATGCGGATCACGGCCTTCGTGGTCTGCGGGCCACCCTCGGCAGTCTCGATCACGTCCTGGGCGAGCCGGCGAGTGTATCTGTGCTCGAGGGTCTCGTACTCGTCGGAGAACTCCGACTGCGTTCTCAGCACCTGCAGGTGTCCGGCCAGCAACTGTGCCTGCTCGGCCGCGAATCCGCCCTTCTCGAGGGCCGGAACGATCGTGCCGGAAAGTGCGCTGAGCATGCTGGCGATCCGGATGTCGACAGAGACGATCACAGTGTTACCCCCTCGTCGGCGAGCATCGTGCACAGCCAGGTCGAGAACAGGTAGCCGCAGGGAGCCAGCCAGGACAGCATGGCGTCCTGGTGGTTGGCGCCGTCCCGGGCCGCCTTGACCGAGGTGGCGAGCGTAATCGCCATCGACTTGTAGGCGTTGTAGATCTCGTACCACTTCAGCGTGGCGGGATCGACCTTCCGGCCGGAGGCCGCCTCGTATGCCTCGATCAACTCCTGCTTTTCGAACAGTCCGCATACCAGGTCGCGCCCGTCCTGGTGAGTCGTGTAGAGGCGCTGCATCATCCAGCCGAGGTCCTCGTGGTAATCGCCGAGGTGGGCCCACTCCCAGTCCAGGATCGCGGTGATCTGGCCTGCCTGCTCGTCGAACAGGAAGTTTCCGGTGCGGTAGTCCCCGTGCACCATGACCGGCGACTCGCAGACCGGCAAGTTGCGGCGCAGCCACCGGTCGGTCAGCGCGATGATCGGGCTGGCCTGGACATGGTCGTCCCGCCAGACTCGCGACATCCAGTTGACCTGCCACAGGGCGGCCTCGGTCGTACCAGGTCGCGGAGCGTGAAAGCTCGGCAGTTCGAGGGCTCGCCAGTCGACGTTGTGCAGGCTCGCAAGCGCGCGAAGGTATTGGGGCGCCAGCTGCTCGCGCAGCTTCGCGGAGAACGAGGTACCCAGGCCCGTGACGTTCGGTCCGGTCACCTCGGCCGTGGGCTTGGTGACCCCGGACATGAAGTCCATGACCACGGCCGGCTGCCCGAAACGCGAGCCGTCCTCGTCCAGCCAGAGCGCGCATGGCGCCGGTACGGATCCGCTGTAGGCATTGAGCACCTCGTACTCGCGCCTGCGGTCGGTCTCGGCAGCGGTCTCGATCGGGTCCATGCGCAGAACGTGGCTGGTCCCGTCCAGGCTGAAAAGGAACTGCTCCTTGGAGGCGCCCCCGCCCATACGCTGCACCCCGCTCACCGTCTTTCCCGGCGCCTCATCCGAGAAGAACCTCCGCAGGGTCTGCTCGACGTCCGCCGTCGCCAGTGGCGTGTAGGCGTTTGCGGCGGCGATCTTCTCCGCCTTGCGGTCGAGAAGCGTCCGCACGCCGGGATCCATCACGTCCCGGTCGAGAGCATCCAGCGCCCCCACCACTGCTCCAGTCATCTCACCTGCTCCTTTGCTGGGTGATGCACAACACATTTGGTCAGGCCATATGTAATGTATTAATGTAATACCGTAAAGTCAATAGCCATTCCCTGCTCAGGTCGTGGCCGAAAATCGGGCGGGCATGACGTAATCGACTGGTAGAGCACGGTTTCGGTGTTCGCGGTGCGGGGCCGGGTGGTTGGCTCGGTTGTCGATGAGGGTTGATCGGTGTCGGGCGGAGTGTTCTCAGAACCAGTTCGGCGCCATGTCGATCGTCGTGCGATCCTGTGCGGCGAGGAGGTCGAACTGTGGCTCGGTAGCCGGGAGTTCGTATCTGAAGAAGTACCGTGCCGCCTGGCGTTTGCCGTCGTAGAAGTCGCCTTGCTTCTGGTCGGAGGCGAGGAACTGCTCGAGCCAGATCCATGCGAGCACGACGTGTCCGACCGCTTCCAGATAGATCGACGCGTTGGCGAGCGCATCGGTTCGTTCGCGGGCCGCGAGGAGCGTGTTCGTGACGACCCGGACTCGTTCGACAGATTCGTCGAGTTGCTCTGCCAGCGTGCATGATTCACCGCCCGTCTGCCGGGCGCGATCGATGGTGGAACGCATCGTGGCGATGAGCAGTGCCAGACCGGCGCCGTCTTCCATCGCCATCTTCCGGCCCAGCAGATCGAGGCCCTGAATGCCGTGGGTTCCTTCGTGAATTTGATTCAATCGGTTGTCGCGATAGAACTGTTCGACATCGTATTCACGGGTGTATCCGTATCCGCCATGGACCTGTATCGCGAGATCGTTGGCCCGCAGGCACCATTGCGCCGGCCAGCTTTTCGCGATCGGTGTGAGCACATCGAGCAGGAGGGTTTTGCGACGGCGTTGTTCGGTGTTCTCGGCGGTGTCCTGCTCGTCGACGAGATGCGAACAATACAGCCCGAGTGCGAGTGCGCCCTCGACATACGATTTCTGGGCGAGCAGCATTCGCTTGACATCGGCGTGTTCGATGATGGGAACAGGTTTCGATGCCGGATTCTTATCCGACAGGGCGCGGCCCTGGGTACGGGTGGTCGCGTACTCCACTGCCTGTCGGTAGCCGGCGTAGCCGAGGGCGGTGGCGAGGAACCCCACGCCGATGCGGGCTTCGTTCATCATGTGGAACATGTAGGACAGTCCGCGGTGCGGTTCGCCGACGAGATAGCCGATGGCTCCGGCTCTTCCACCGGGCTGGTAGGTGCCGTCACCGAAGTTCAACAGGGTGTTCGTCGTACCGCGGTTACCCATCTTGTGGTTCAAGCCGACGAGGGCGACGTCGTTGCGCTCGCCGGGGATGCCGTCGGCGCCGAGCACGAACTTGGGCACGATGAACAGCGACAGGCCCTTCACGCCGACCTGTCCGCCGGGGATCTTGGCAAGGACGAGGTGCACGATGTTCTCGCTGAGTTCGTGGTCGCCGCCGGAGATCCACATCTTCGTTCCGGTCACTCGGTAGGTGCCGTCCTGCTGGTCGACCGCCTTCGTCGTGATGTCCGCGAGTGAGGAACCGGCCTGCGGCTCCGACAGGCACATGGTGCCGAAGAAACGCCCTTCGAGCATCGGACGGACATAGGAGTCGATCTGGGCATCGCTACCGTGTGCGACAAGCAGATTCCCGTTGGCGACGGTGAGGAACGGATATCCGACGGTGCCTGCGTTCGCGGCCTGGAACCATGCCATCGACGCGCGCATCACCGACGTCGGAAGCTGCATCCCGCCGAGGCTTTCGTCGAACGAGCCCGCGAACAGACCAGCCCCGGCGAAGACATCCAATGCTTCCTTGATCTCCGGGATGGTGACGACCTTCCCGTCGGGCCCGACGATCGGCTCGTTCGAATCCGAGGTCTTGTTGTGGGATGCGAAGTATTTCGCGGCGATGCCGGAACTCAGCTCGAGCACGGCGTCGAACGTCTCGCGGGAGTGTTCGGCGAATCGTGGCCGGCTGGTCAGCGCCTCCACATCGATCCACTCGTACAGCAGGAATTCGAGGTCGCGGCGTGAGAGCGGTGGCGTGGACATGGATGTTGACTTTCTGCGTGCGATGACTGTGCGGCCATTGATGGCGTGCCGGGGGAGATGTCGATGGCCTCAGTGCTTTTCGACGATGGATGCGCGCAGCAACACGGTTTCGAAAATTCGGGCGGTCGCGGCGTCGACCATGATTCCGTCGATGGCGACGGCTCCGTCGCCGGCCGCTTCCGCCGCGCGCATGGCGGTGACCACCTTGGTGGCCTGGGCCACTTCTTCCTCGGACGGGGAGAAGACATCGTTCGCGAGCGTGACCTGGTTGGGGTGGATCGCCCACTTGCCGACCGCACCGAGTTCGGCGGACCAGTTCGCCTGCTGTCGATATCCCTCGGAGTCCTTGAAATCCCCGAAGGGACCGTCGATCGCGTCGAGTCCGTTGCTGCGGGCGGCGACGATCAGCTTGGTCCTCGCCGAATGCCAGATGTCGCCCGGGTATCCCGCTGTCGTACCGATGTGGGCAGAGCGCATCCCATGACTGGCGGCGAGGTCGCCCACACCGAGGATCAAAGCTTCCAGGCGCGGGCTGCTCGCGGCGATCGCGTCGACGGCGGCAAGTGCTTCGACCTCTTCGATCAGCACCTCGAGCCCGATTCTGCCGACCTCGAGCCCGTGCTTGTATTCGAGCTGGGTCAGCAGTGTTTCGACGAACCAGACATCGCGAGGTGATTTCACCTTGGGCAGGATGAGGACGTCCAGGTCAGCACCCGCCCCGGCGACGACATCGGTGATGTCGTCGAGACACCATGTCGTGCGAACTCCGTTGACCCGCACGGCCCGGGTCTTGGTTCCCCAATCGAGTTCACGCAGTGCGGTGATGGCCTGTCGCCTGGCAACGTCCTTGGCGTTGGGCGCGACGGCATCCTCGAGATCGAGGAAGACCAGGTCGGCGTCCCCACCGGCCGCTTTGGCCATCATCTTCTCACTGGTTGCGGGCGTCGACAGCTCGGATCGGCGACGTCGGATGGGCCTCGTGTCGGACATCGGTGGTTTCCTAATCTCGGGAATAGCGGATGGTGTCAGGGGCGCCAGTGGCTGCGGCGTTTGATCAGGACCTTTCGCCGGCATTCGAAAACGATGCGGGTGTCGGCGGTGGCGCCCCAGTGCTGGAATTCGACGATCCCGGCGTCCGGGCGGTCGGCCGGCTCGACAGCGAGGACCTGCGTGTACGCGTAGATCGTGTCACCGTGAAAGACTCCGGCTCTGAATCGAATTCCGTCCAGGCCGATCTCGGCCAACGCGTTCTCAGCCGTGTCCTGGCTCGTGAGCCCCAGCGTGAGCGACGCGGTGATCAGACCGAAGACCAGCCGGCTCTCGCCCCACTGGGATCCCCGCATCGCCGCCTCGTTCCAGTGCTCCTGGGCGGTGTTCATCACCATCTTGGTGATGAGCTGGTTCTCGACCTCGTCGATGGTGGCGCCGCGGAAATGTCTCCAGCGCTGCCCTACCTCGAAGGACTCGAACCAGGACGAATCCTCGGTGATTCTCGGATCGACCGTTGGAAGCGATTGTGCGTCGGTCATCGCTGCTGATCACCTGCCAGGAGGTTCTTCCGGATGAAGTGCAGGACCACTTGTTCGTGCTGATCGAAGGCCGTGGTCTGCCATGTGACGATCCCGTATCCCGGTCGGCTGCCGGACGGCCGCGCTTGCGTGACCACGGACTCGGCGCGGATCGTGTCGCCGGCGTAGAGCGGACGTTCGAAGACGCACTGCTCGATTCCGAGGAATGGGCCACCCGATTCGCTGAGGTCCTCGACGGAAAGACCGACCACGGTGCACAACACGAGGAACGGGTTCAGTACCGCGTCCTTGTGCCCGTGCGCGCGGGCGTACTCCGTATTGAGGTACATCGGCGTCCAATGGGCCAGTGCCGTGCAGAAGATCGTGTTGTCAGCGCTGGTGATGGTCCGGCCCCAGTGATGTTCGAACACCTCGCCGACGGTGAATTTTTCGAAGTAGGCGCCCCGCTTCCGGATCGGGAAGTCGGCCAGGTTCGGCTCTTGTCCGGTGCCGGTCATCTGGATCTCCTGACGTCGGGTATTTCCGAATTCGCGCACCGGTTTCGTCGGTGACCATAGGGACGGCCTTATTTTCCGAATATGCCTGGTGCATGTGGTCGTCGTGGCGATCCCTGGTATCGGGCTGTGTCCAATTCAACTCGACGTGAGAACGAGCATGAAGAGTCCAGAGACGCGAAGCTGCTACGTCTAATGTCTCGTCTCTTGCGGTTGGCGCTGTATCCCCTAGGCGGACGTGGTGGTTTTGAGTAGGCTTGCGGAACTGAGCGCATCCGCTCGTTTCTACGTCATAGCGCCCGCCCCTCCGCGTGGCAGGCCGTGTTCGGATTCGATCTGAAGGTGAGTTGCCGATGACCCGTACTTTCCGTCCCCGCCGCTCGTGCCTAGCGGTTCCGGGAAGCAATCCGAAGATGCTCGTGAAGGCTCAGGGTTTGGCTGTCGACGAGGCATTCTTGGACCTCGAAGACTCGGTGGCGCCATCTGCGAAGGTCGAGGCACGCGCGAATGTGCTCGCTGCTCTGCGCGATGGCGATTGGACGGGCAAGGTGGTGGCGGTGCGCGTCAACGACGCCGAAACTCGCTGGGCCTACGACGACGTGATCGAGATCGTCAGGGGCGCTGGGGCGCTGATCGACTGCATCATGCTGCCCAAGGTCGAGAAGCTCGCCCACATCCATTGGCTGGACGTCCTGCTCACCCAGCTCGAGCGCGACCTGGACCTACCCGAGGGCGGGATCGGCATCGAGGTCCAGATCGAGGGCCCGGCCGGATTGAGTATCGTCGACGATATCGCGGCGTCGACCCCACGGGTGGAGACGCTGATCTTCGGGCCCGGTGACTTCATGGCCGCCATGCAGATTCCTACGTTGGTCATAGGCCAGAACACTTATGCCGGGCACAACCCGATCGACCCGGTCTTCATGAGTCTCGCGGTGACGGCCCGCAAATACGGGCTGCAGGTCATCGATGGCCCGTATGCGGTTATCGAGGATATCGACGGCTTCCGCGGTGCCGCCCAACATGCCGCGGCGTTCGGATTCGATGGTAAGTGGGTTCTGCACCCCACCCAGGTCGACGCGGCAAACGAGGTGTTCTCACCGACCCAGCAGGCTTACGACAAGGCCGAGAGGATCCTCGAGGCATATGACCACCACCGCTCGGCGGACGGCGGGGCGCGCGGCGCGGCCATGCTCGACGGAGAAATGATCGACGAGGCGAGTCGTAAATTGGCTCAGGTCACAGCCGAGAAGGGGCGGCGTTCCGGCCTGATGCGTACAGCGGAGTTCGCGAGATGAGCTCGGACGGCCGGAAATTGGCACACCTGGCCGGCTCTGCTGCCCAACTCACCTACGGGCAATTGCCGATCGAGGTGGTGGAGACGGTCCGCCATTGCGTTCTCGACACACTCGGTGTCGCACTGGCGGGAATGAGCGAACCGGCGACCCGGGTCGTGCGGCGGACAATGGTCCGATCGGAAGAAACGGGTTCCGCGCGACTGTGGGGAACGCCGCGGACAACCTCGGCCGCCACCGCGGCAATTGTCAACGGGACCGCCGCGCACGCTCTCGATTTCGACGACTGGGCGCCGGGGTCCGGCATTCATCCCTCGGCTCCGCTGGTCCCCGCGCTGATCGCGGTCGGAGAAGAAATAGGTTGCAGCGGAGCGGATCTGATCTCGGCGTACGTGGCGGGGTACGAACTGCAAGAACGCCTCGGGTTGGCCATCAATCCGAGTCACTACGGGCGTGGCTTCCACACCACCGGCACCGTCGGAACATTCGGCGCCGCAGCAGCTGTGGCACATCTCCTCGGTGCGAACGCCGAGCAGATGGCGGTGGCGCTTCGGATCGCCGCCACCATGGCCGCCGGACTGAAAGCGATGTTCGGGTCGATGGGCAAACCGTTGCACGCCGGTCGGGCAGCGCAGGGTGGCATACACGCGGCGCGGCTGGCGATGAATGGTTTCGTGGCTCGGGAGGACGCGGTGTTCGGCCCCCAGGGATTCGTGGCGACCCAGTCCAGCGGCCTCGACGAAGCGTGCATTCTCACCGGCTTCGGTGCGCCCTGGCACGTGCTGGATGCGCGAATCAAGCAGCATGCCGCCTGCTTCGGCACCCACGCCGCGATCGAGGCGGCATTGCGAGTACGCGCCGATGCCGGCTTCGATGTGCGGACCGTGCGGTCCATCGAGCTCGACATACCGTCGATTTGTGTGGGTGTCTGCACGATCGCGGAGCCGACCACGGTGTTGGAATCGAAGTTCAGCATTGCCTTCGCCACCGCGTTGGCGCTCGTCCACGGTCGGGCAGGCGCCGAGCAGTTCACCGAGGAGACGCTCGTGAACCCGGCCGTCACCGAGTTGAGCCGGCTCGTGCGCCTCCGATCCGATGACCACCTGGCGAAGACCGGGACCCGCATGCGGATCGTGTTCGACGACGGATCCGAGGCATCGGTCTCGGCCGATTCGGGTGAACGTCTCTGGCGGGTGTCGCCGTCCGAGCAGGACGACCGTGTCCGGGCGAAGTTTCTCTCACTTGCCACGCCGGTTCTCTCGCGTTCTCGCGCCGAGGAGATCGCCGATCGGATCGCCGCACTGCAGGATTGCCCGGACATCGCCGAGCTCACGCGCGAGTGGAAGTCCTGACCGGATCCTCCTCATACCAGTCGGGTCATCCCGTCGACGGCGAGGATGTGGCCGGTGACGTACCCCGCGTCCGGGGAAACCAGGAACGCGACGGCTCGGGCGATGTCCTCGGGTTCGGCCAGCCGCCGCAGCGCGCTGTCGGCGGCCTTCTCCGCGAAACCGGTGTCCACCGAGTTGGCCCGCACCCGGCCGGTCATCGTGTAGCCCGGGGAGACCGCGTTGACGCGGATACCCCGCGGCCCGAGGTCCTCGGCCAGGTACAGGGTGTAGTGCGCAAGTGCCGCCTTGGACACCGCGTACCCGGCCAACGAACCGCCGGGCAGGACGCCCAGGCCGGACAAGGACGTGGTATTCACGATCGACGCGGCCGGCGACCGGTCCAGCACCGGGGCCGCTGCCTGGCACAGGTAGATCGCCGACATCAGATTCACGTCGAGGAGCCGCCGGATGTCGGCCGATGGGGTCACGCTGGGTTTGCTGCTCTCGAACGGGGTGATCGCACCGCCCGCGATGTTGACCAGGATGTCCAGGCCGCCCCACGCGGTGACGACCCCTTCGATGATCTTCGTCGCATTGGCCTCGACGGTGAGATCGGCTTCGATGCCGATCGCTTTGACTCCGAGTGCGGTGATCGCTTCTGTTGTATCGCCGGACTCTCCGGGGATACCGCGCCCCGAATGCAGGTCGATATCGACGACTGCGACATCGCAACCCCGTTCGGCGAGTGTGATCGCGGTAGCGCGGCCGATGCCCCGGCCGGCGCCTGTGACCACGGCACGCAGACCTTTCAGCGGTGAATTCATGTCTTCTCCCTGTCTTCTCGTGGGGCTTGTGCTGTCAGCCGGTGGTCACCGTGCGGGTCGAGGAAGGACGCGGTCGCTGATTATCTTCTGCTGAATCTGGCTTGTTCCTTCGAAAATCGTCGTCAATCGGGCGTCCCGCCAGTAGCGCTCGATGGCGTGCTCACGGGTATATCCGTTTCCGCCGTGTAGCTGTAGTGCCTGCCCCGTGATTTCGACCGCCATCTCGGTCGCCAGCAATTTCGTCATCGCGGCCTCCTGTTCGCAGGCAACGCCGTTGTCCATGAGATTCGCCACGTACTGATAGAACGATCGTGCCTGAGCGATCTTCGCCGCCATCTCCGCGACCGTGAAGCGGATGGCTTGGAAATCACCCAGCGGTGCACCGAACTGGACCCGTGACTGCAGATAGTTGACGGTGTCTTCGAGGGCGCCTCTGGCGAGGCCGACAGCGCGGGCGGCGGTCTGTACCCGAGCCACGTTGAGCCCGCTTTCCACCGCCTTGAATCCCTTGCCTTCGGCCCCGGTGAACCCGAACGGTTCGACGATGGCGTCGGGACCGACGGAGACGTCGGTAAGGGTGAGGTCCCAGCTGACGATTCCGTGGTATCCGATCTTGTCGATCGGTTCTCCGGTAACGCCGCTCGGAAAACTGTTCCGGGCCTTCTCCAGAACGAAGGTCCGGATTGGTCCCGGCTGCTCCGACTCATCCAGCACCCTGCACATCACCAGGATGAAATCGCCCTCGAAGGCATTGCCGCACCAGCGTTTTCGGCCGTTGATCACATAGTTGTCGCCCACTCGGCGAGCGGTGGTCTGGACCGACCCGAGATCGGAGCCCGACTCGGCCTCCGAGAACGCCGCGGCGCCGATCCACTGACCTCGCGCACTGCGCGCCATCAACTCTTTTCGGCGCGCCTGGTCGTCGAATCGTGTTCCCAGGCCCTGCGCGCGGGCGATGATGGAGGCGACGCTCATCCACGATCTGGACAGCTCTTCGGAGATCATGGCGTACTCGAACACGCCCAGGCCGAGTCCACCGTGTTCGGCGGGAATGGTGATTCCGAAGTATCCGAGTTCCGCGAGACGATGCATCAGCGCGTCTGGAATGGCCTTTTCCGTGCGGTCGTGGGTGTTCGCCGTCGGAAGGACTTCGGTGTAGCTGAAATCCCGCGCGGTGGTGAGCAGTGCTGAGCGCTCGGTGGTTGCCCACGGCGGCTGCAATTGCGGTGGACGCGCCGGCAGGGCGATATCTTCTCTCGTCTTATTTCTGTTCTGCAACAACGATATTGCACCTTTCTTCGGTATTCCGAATCATTGGTCATCGTGGTCGAGAGGTTCTACGCATGTTGTTTCGGCGATGGCCCGATAGTGTTCTCGATGAACGTGTGCATGTATTTCAATGCTCGCCGGGATTCCGGTATCCGGGAGGCGAAGAACGGGAAGATATGGATCATTTCCGGCCACACGTCGAGGTCCACGGAGACGCCCGAGTCGCGGAGTTTGCGTGCCAGGCGGAGTGAATCGTCCAGCAGGACCTCTGCCGTGCCCACCTGGATCAGGATCGGGGGAAGTGCGTGCAAGTCGGCGTAGAGCGGTGAGGCGATCGGATCGGTGAGGTCGCCGTCGTCGCCGAGGTAGCGCACTCCGTAGGCGTGGCTACCTTCGGGCGTGACGATGGGATCGGCATGTGCCTTCTCGTGGACCGACGCTCCGGTGTGGGCGAGATCGGCCAGCGGGGAGATGCACACGCCGGCCCCGGCCAATTCCACGCCGGAGTCCCGCAGCCGCACCAGGGTGGCGATGGTGAGCCCGCCTCCCGCGGAATCGCCGGCGATAACGATGTGGGCGGCGTCGACGCCGTGGGCGATCAGCCATCGGTAGACGGCAACCGAATCCTCGACCGCCGCCGGGAAACGGTGCTCCGGAGCGAGACGGTAACCGACAGAGAGCACCGCCGCGCCCGAGCCCTCCGAGATACGGGCGCAAAAATCGCGATAGGCGCCGATGGAACCGATGGTGTAGCCGCCGCCATGCAGGTAGAGCACCACCCGCGATCGGTCGCATCCGGGGGTGTACGCCCACTCGACCTCGACGCCATCGGCGTTGTCCGGCACGAACTCCACCGGCGGCGGATCGTAGAAGGTCGCGGCGAACTTCTCGAAGTTCGCGCGGAGATCGGACACTGCCGTGGTGTCGGCCCGAAACGGCGCCGCCCGCAGTTGGCCGACGAGTTCGGCGAATTCCGGACTGACTTCGTAACCGGCCATCAGCGGACTCCTCGAGGTGATCGGGCGCCGGCTTCCGCGCGGATCTCTTCGGCGTGTTCGTTCAGCAGCGGTGCCCGGGCCCCGACTTTCGACGGGGTCCTGCTGAACTTGATCGGTTGCCCGGCGACGATGGCCTTGCGTGCCGATCCCGGGCTCTCGATCTCGACGAGCATTTCCCGGGCCCACGCATGTGGGTCGTCGAAGATGTCCCGGATATCGTTGACCGGTCCGAACGGGACTTTTCCGCCGAGCTTCTCCCCGAGCTCGGACCGGGTGAACTCCCGAGACCAGTCGTCGAGCAGCCGGCGGATCTCGGGCCGGTGGCGGCCTCGCGCGCCCTCGTCCCGGAACCGGGGGTCCTCGATGAGTTCAGGGCGTTCCATGATGCGGCACAGGGCTTCCCACCGCAGCTGTGTGGTCGCGGCAATGGCGATCCAGCCGTCTTTTACTTCGAGAACGTCGAAGGGGGTGAGGATGGGGTGCGTATTGCCGATGGGGTGTGGTACCTGACCGGTGAAGGAGTACTGATAAACGATTCGCTCGCACAGCGACAAGATCGCATCGAACATCGAAACATCGATTTGCTGGCCCAAGCCGGTTCGTTCGGTTTCGTGCAAGGCGGACAGTATGCCGATGGTGAGCATCGCTCCCGGGAAGATATCGCCGACGCCCGGTCCGATCTTGACGGGTTTGCCGTCTTCGGTGCCGGTAATGCTCAATGCGCCCGCCATGGCCTGGATGGTGATATCCATGGCAGGCCAGTTCATATAGGGACTTTCACCGGACCAGGCGGCCCCGAATCCGGTGAGCGATGCGTAGATCAGCCGGGGATTGTTCGGCCGCACCGTCTCGTAGGAGATATCGAGGCGGTCGACGACACCTGGTCCGAAGTTTTCCACCAGCACGTCGGCGGTGCGCAGTAGTTCGAGTAGTTCCGCGTGGCCCTCGGGAGTTTTGAGATCGAGGACGATGCTGCGTTTGCCGCGGTTGATGCTCTGGAAATACCCGCCGAGCGGCGCCTGACCATTCCCGTCGGCGCTGGGCTGATATGGGCCCACCCTCCGCGTGACCTCCCCGCCGGCTGGTTCGACCTTGATGATATCGGCGCCGAGGTCGGCGAGGATCATCGTGCAGTACGGGCCGGCGAGGGCGGCGGTGAGATCGATGACACGCACACCTTCGAGTGGGCCGGTCATTCAGGCTCCTTCATTAATTGACGTACTCGGCATCCATGATCTGGTTGCTTTCGTGCTCCCGGGTCAACGGGATGGAGTTCCATCTCTTTCGCGTGAGCGATTTGTGTTACTCCAGTCAAGCCCTATGATGCACACCACAGAAGGGTCCTGGGACGCGTCTCGCGCGCGACATCTGTCTCGTCGTCAGGAGACGCTGGCGATGCCCTCGCGTATTGCCCACAGCGCGGCTTGGATCCGCGAGGACAGTCCTAGTTTGGAAATGATGTGACTGACGTGCGTACGTGCGGTCCGCTCGCTGATGTACAGGGAGTCGGCGATCTCCTGGTTCGAGTTTCCCCGTGCGACCAGCACGAGGACCTCGCGTTCGCGAGCGGACAGAGCCGCCGCCTGGCCGGCCCGCATAGACCGAGCGAGGACGCGTGCGACGCCCGGATCCAGGTATACCTGGTCGCGCTGGGCGGATCGGATGGCTACCGATACCTCGCCGGGATCGGAATTTTTCAGCAGATAGCCGGCGGCGCCGGCCTGCAGTGCGGCATGGACTCTCGCCGTTTCGGAAAAGCTGGACAGCGCGATTATTTTCAAGGCGGGGTGTTCGCGGTGCAGAATGCCGATTGCGCTCACCCCGTCGAGTTCGGGCATTGCGAGGTCCATCAACACCACGTCGGGGATAGCGTTCGCGGTCACCCGTGCCCGCATTTCGTCGACTGCCTGCTTGCCGTTGTCGGCTTCACCGATGACAGTGATGTCCTGCTGGGTTTGCAAGAAGGCGCGCAGACCCTGCCGGACGAGCGCGTGGTCGTCGACGAGGAAGACCGAAATCTCTGGCATGGACGAATTCCTCACATCTTCGCT
This sequence comes from Nocardia alni, assembly GCF_019038435.1. Taxonomy (GTDB): domain Bacteria; phylum Actinomycetota; class Actinomycetes; order Mycobacteriales; family Mycobacteriaceae; genus Nocardia; species Nocardia alni. The sequence continues at coordinate 26,750 of NZ_JAGPOX010000006.1, read as the reverse complement.
GCTCCAGGTGCGGACTCGGCGATCAGACACGGAACGGCGATACGAACGGTGGTGCCGTGATCGGGATCCGTGTCCGGTTTCGATCGAACGGTCAGGGTGCCGCCGTGCGCGTTGACCCGTTCGGTCATCGAAACCAGTCCGAAGGATTGGTGACTGTCGTTCCTCTCGGAGAAACCGTGCCCATTGTCGATGATCACTATATTCAGCACCGACGGGACGGTGAGCGATTGCCCGATTCGGACGGCGGCTTTCGACGCCCCCGCGTGTTTGACGATGTTGTGGACCGCCTCACTGACCACCATGAAGAGATCCTCCTCGACCGCCCCGTCGAACTCGTAGAACTCGTCGTCGCATTCGACTGTCAGCGCGAGTTCTTCACGGGACGCGATCGAAGCGACGTGTTTGCGGACCGACGAGACGAATCCGTCCTCACCGAGCGCGGCAGGGCGGCGATGCATGATGAGCGTCCGCATCCCGACCTGAGCGCCGCAGACGAGTTCGTGAATCTGCCTCAGCTGTGCGCCGAGGTCGCTCTCTTCTCCGGAGCCGACACTCAGCTCGAGAGCTTTCGTTCGGAGAGATAACGAATACAGGGTTTGGGCGACGGAGTCGTGCATGTCCCGGGCAAGTTTGCGACGCTCTTCCCGGGCTGCTTGCAGCTCGAGCCGAGCGAACATCCGCGCACTCGAGACGGCGATGGCTGCCTGGTCGGCCATTGCCGCGATGAATCGGATGTCTTCCTTTGCCGGATCATGGCCCTCTCTCACGAAGCCGGCCAAGGCGCCGATAACCTTCTCGCGCACGATCAGTGGCGCCACGACGTAGGTGTCCCAATTCGTGTCGAGAATGATGTTTTGCACCGGTTGCCACCACCAGGGATGCCCGAGGATTTCTTCGCGCCATTTCCGGGCGACCACCACGCGCCGTTCGGTGATCGCCACGAGGGTGGCAAGCGGTGCGCCGCGCTGACGGCACAACTCCAAGCGCCGGCCGTAGTCGATCGGCAGGCTTGCCTTTCCGACGTGGTCGAGCGCGCCGGTGACCTCGTCGACCAGGATGACCGCGCAGGTCGCCATTCCGACGGTCTCGGATACCTCCGCGGCGAGTTTGTCGAGCACGACATCGAGCCGGTTCTCACACGCCACCGCGGCCGCGGCTCGCGTGAAGGCGGCGAGTTTGCGCCGGTCGCGCAGAGCCGCGGTGGTGGGGCAGAACCGTACCAGCAGACCCTCGCGCCCGGTTCCGAGCTGCGTTCGGCGCATCTCGAACTCGATTTCGGAGGTGCCGACCCACAGCGAACCGGTGCTGGAGTCCGGGCCTGTTCCACCAGGAATGTTCGTGGAGAAGACCGACGGTTCTCCTATCACGTCCGCGTCGGCGCAGCCGAGAATTCGTCGGCCTGCGCCATTGATCGTCAGATACCGGCCGGACGGGTCCAAAACCGCGAGGCCTTCCGTACTCAGCTCTATCAGAGCTCTCGCCGAGGACACATCGTTGTCGACACTCGTTCCACGGTTCATCTCAGGGCCGTTCCTCGCCTGGCGCGGCGAGTAGAGCGAGCTGACGGACGAGCGAGTTCAAGCCAGCGGCGAAGTCGACGCGATCGTCGAGCATCCATCGGTACGCCAGACCCCGCAGGGCGTTGACCGCGAGTTCGGTGATCTCGGCTGGATCCACCCCCTCGCGAAGCCGGCCGGTCGCGCGACCGAGCGCGACCTGTTCGGTCAGGTGGACGAGGTAGTCGGCGTGCAGCTCCGCGACGAACGTATGCAGCTCGGGGATCGGTTTGAGGCCTTCGAACAGCAGAGCGTAGAAGCCGCGAAGCGAGTCGGTCGAATTCGCGGCGTCCTTTCCGATCTCACCTATGACGACCACGAGCGCGTCGATCCCGGTGCTGTGGGCGAGGGTGTCCGGAAGCCGCTCATGGCCGAAGCGCTCGCTCAGCTTCGCGATCAGCGCTTCGATCAACGCCGATTTGCTGCCGAACCGGCGGCTGACCAGGCCGTGGCTGTAGCCTGCGCGCTTGCCGATCTCGGCGAGCGTTGTTCGGTCGTATCCGACCTCCCCGATCAGCTCCGCCGTGGCCTGCAACAGGCGCCTGGTCGACAGGCTGGAGCGTTCTACCTGCCTGTTCTCGGAGGGGACATAGTCGATCACCGGGGCACCTTCCAAGTTGGTAGTTCACAATCAACTATAGCGATTGTGTGACCGCCATCCCATCCATCTGCCGTTGATCAGGCTTGCGCATCAGTGGCCGAGCGGTCGCTGGGCCTCTTCGGCGTCGAACCGGCCGCATCGGCGACTCCGGTCGGCGACGGCGTGGGACGCCTGGCGGCGACCACGCGCAAGACCGCGGCGGATCGCAGCCGGTCACCGCGATCGTGGAGCAGCCATTCCGGATCGCGCGCGTATCCGACGCCGGACGGTCCAACTTCACTCCTGCTCGAGCGCATACCCCTGTAGCTGCCCGTCGGCCGCCCAGTTGTGCAGGACGTCGTAGTAGGCGAGTGGACCGTCCCCGTAGCGCCCACCGATGAACAGGTCGGCGCTACTCTCGGCCTTACCTTCGGCGTTGTAGTAACCAGGTGTGCATTGCGCGAAGAATCGGAACATCGCGTGATTCTTCGGCGATTCGGCGATGGTCCTTACCCATTGTTCGACCTGTTCGGGTTCTGCCTCGACAGTGCGTGCATTCTTGGCCTCGGTCTGCGCAATAATATGAGCAACGTACTGGGACTGTTCGTCCAGTAGGTGCACGGCGTTGACCGCCGACGCAGTCTGGGTGTTTCCGCCGATGAAGAACATGTTCGGGAACTTATCGGTCGACATGCCGTGCAATGTCCGGACGCCGTTCGACCAGTGTTGCGAGAGTGATGTCGCTCTGCCGATGATATCGAAGCCGGTCAACTCGGTGTACGAAATGGCCGATTCGAATCCTGTCGCCATGATCAAGCAATCGAGAGGATGCTCGATACCGTCCACCACGACACCGTGGGGTGTGAATCTCTCGACACCCTGACCGTGAGTGTCGATCAACGTGACGTTCTTCCGGTTGAACGCAGCGAGATAGTCGTCATGCCACCCGGGCCGCTTGCACCACCAGCGATACCACGGCTCGAGGGCCTCGGCGGTGGTCGGATCTTCGACCACGTCGTGGACCCGGCCTCGGATCTGGTTCATCAACCTGTAGTCGTTGATCTCGGACAGCTCGGCGAGCTCTTCCTCCGTCGGGCGCCGACCCAACCGTTTGATCACCGAGTCTTCCGGCTCGGCGAGGATTTCGAACGCCGCAGTCCATCCGTCACCGACCATGTCGACGTCGGGTCGCACGTAGCCAACTTGCGTGCCGAATTGAACATGGGCTTGAAAGTTTTCGCGGCGTTCACGCTGCCAACCGGGTTTGGACATATCGACCCAGTCGGGTCCGGTTTCGCATTGTCCCCGGACTCCGACCGTCGAGGGCGTCCGCTGGAACACCAGGAGCTCACCGGCGTCTTTGGCGACTTCAGGCACGATTTGCAGAGCCGTCGCACCAGTTCCGACAACTCCGACTCGCTTGTCCTTCAGTCCAGTGAGCCCGCCGTCGCTGCTACCTCCGGTGTAGCTGTAGTCCCATCGGCTCGAATGGAAGATGTGACCTTCGAACCGATCGATTCCGGGCAAGTTGGGGAGTTTCGGCAGACTTTGACGGCCGCAAGCGAGAATGAAGTAGTCGGCGGTCAGCTTGTCGTTTCGGTCCGTTTCAATGTGCCAACGGTTCTCGTCATCGGACCACTGCGCGCCGGTGATCGCGGTGTGGAAGCAGGCTTTGTCGTAGAGTCCGTAATCTTTACCGATTCGCTGGCTGATTTCGAGCATTTCTGCCGCGTACGCATAGCGATGCTTGGGGGTGTAGTTCAACTCTTCGAGCAGGGGAAGATAGATGTGCGCTTCGATATCGCACATGGCTCCGGGGTACCTGTTCCAGTACCACGTTCCACCGAAGTCACCGCCCGTCTCGATCACCCGTACATCGGTCACCCCGGCATCGTGCAGCCGAGCTCCCAGCAGCAGTCCGCCAAAGCCGCCGCCTGCGATGATCACGGATGTGTGCTCGGTGAGAGCCTCTCGGGAAACGTCGGCGTCACTCCAGGGGTCACGGCTGTACTGCTCGAATCGGCCGCCGGACGTTCCGACGTATTGTTGCTTGCCGTCCGGGCGGATGCGGCGATCACGTTCGTAGTCGTACCGTTCCTTCAAAGCCGCTGGATCGAAGTCCAGATCACCAATGAGTTTGTCGTTCGACACTGGTCCCTCACCCTCGTCCGGTGGCGCCTGTTCGAGTGACGCCTGCAGGTCTGCTGATGTGCAGTCCTAGCGGTGTTGAAGCGAATCCCGGGCTACTGCTGGGCAGTAGCAGCCTCTCCAGGTTTCCGGCATTGCTATTTTCGCGATGTATTCAGTTAATCAGTGATCGCCATCACCTAGAAGCGACATCGGTCGCGACGAAGCGAGACAATTGTTGCGAACGAAAAGCCGCCACGGTCGAGGCCGACCGTGGCGGCACGCCACGACGCTGGTGAGGGTTTCGTAGCGGCGACCGACCATCGCGCTTCACGGGCGCAGATCGGCGGCCGGCTCGCATCGGGGTCGTGACCGGGCAGAGGCGTGTTCAGAGGAGGCGGAGGAGGGTGGCGTTGGCCTGTCCGCCGCCCTCGCACATGGTTTGCAGGCCGAACTCGATGTCGTTCTCGCGCATGTGGTGAACCATTGTCGTCATCAGCCTGGCGCCGCTCCCGCCGAGGGGATGCCCGAGTGCGATTGCGCCGCCGTTGGGATTCAGCCTTTCTTCGTCGGCCCCGACATCCTTCAGCCACGCCAGCACAACCGAGGCGAAAGCTTCGTTGACCTCGTAAGTCCCGATATCGTCGATCGTGAGGCCGCGTCTGGCGAGCAGTTTCTCGGTTGCGGGGATGGGCCCGGTGAGCATCGGCATCGGCGGCGAGCCGATGACGACTGCCGTGTCGATGGCTGCGAGCGGTGTGAAACCGAGCTCGGCGGCGGTGTCGGATCCCATGATCAGCAGTGCGGCGGAGCCATCGCTGATCTGCGAGGAATTGGCTGCGGTGATCTTGCCGTCCGTGGTGAAGGCAGGTCTGAGTTCGGCGAGCGATTCGAGGGTGCCTCCGCGCCGAACCCCCTCGTCGACGGCTATTTTCTCTTTATCGACCGGGATGGATGCGATCTGGGATTCGAATCGTCCCGCGTCGATTGCCGCGGCTGCTTTGGCGTGGGAGCCGAGGGCGAACTCGTCGAGCTGTGTTCGCGACAGTCCCCATTCGTCGGCGATGTGTTCCGCACCGATTCCTTGATTGGGGAACTCGGATCCGAACCGCTGGGAGTAGAGCTCACCGAGCGGGGAATTGCCTGCCGCGGTGGATGATCCGATGGGGATGCGGGACATGGATTCGACGCCGCCTGCGACGACGATGTCGTAGTGTCCGGCAACTACGCCCGCTGCGGCGAAGCTGACGGCCTGTTGCGATGACCCGCACTGCCGATCGATGGTGGTGCCGGGTACGTGAATGGGCCAATCCGCGGACAGCGCCGCGGTCCGAGCGATGTCGAAGCTTTGTTCACCGACCTGACCGACGCATCCCCAGATGACATCTTCGACCAGCGCGGGATCGAGGCCGGTTCGTTCGATGAGAGCGCGCAACACGTACGCCGACAGATCGGCAGGATGAACGGAAGACAGCCCTCCGTTTCTTTTGCCAACTGGCGAGCGGACGGCATCGACGATGACTGCTTTACGAGACATGAACATGCTTTCTGATCGACGGAACCCGGTGACTCGACATCGAGCTATTCGTATAGCAAAATTCGATGTCTCGGCGCGAGAGCGGTGGCGTGGTCACGACACTGCTTCTGTTCTAGATCGAAGCGCCGCCGTCGACCGGCAGCACGACACCGGTGATGTACCCGGCCTCTTCGGAAGCCAAGAACGCGACGGCTGCGGCCATTTCCGAGGGGTCCGCGAATCGAGCGATCGGGCCGGTTACTTCCGGGATCTTCTCGTCCGGAATGGAAGCCGTCATTCGGGTGGCGGCGTTGGGGGAAATCGCATTGACGGTGACACCGAACAGTGCGAGTTCCTTGGCGGTGGTTTTGGTGAAGCCGATGATGCCGGCCTTGGCGGCTGCGTAGTTCGCCTGACCTCGATTACCATGAAGACCGGTGTAGGAGGTCACGTTGACGATGCGTCCGTAGTTCTGAGTCCGGAAATGAGGCACAACGGCGCGGGTGAAGCGGAAGGTGCCGCCGGCGTGTACATCGAGCACCTGCGACCAGTCGTCGTCGGTAAGCTTCCACACGACGCGGTCGCGCAGGATCCCCGCGTTGTTGACCACGATATCGATTCGGCCGGTGCGCTCGACCGTCTCGCTCACCACTCTCTCGACATCCTCGGTGTTGCTGACATCGGCCTGAGCAGCAACAGCATCGATAGTGTCGGCCGAGCGTGCCAGCTCGTCACCGTCGAAATCCACCATGACTACTTCGGCTCCGGAAGTCTTGAAATGCCGGGCCAGTTCGAGACCGATCCCTCTGGCGGCGCCGGTGACGAGAACTGTTCGTCCGGTGAAGTCGAAGTTGATGTTGCCCATTGATCGTCCTGTTCGTAAGTACTTCGTGCCGGGTAACGGTCGGTTCGGTGGCGGTCAGTGCTGCTCGACGACGGAGGCGCGTTGCAACACGGTCTCGAAGATTCGGGCCGTGGCTGCGTCGACCATGACGCCGTCGATGGCGACGGCGCCGTCACCGGCGGCTTCGGCCTCGCGCATCGCGGTGACGACCTTGCGTGCCTGTGCTACCTCTTCCTCGGAGGGCGAGTAGACGTCGTTGGCCAACGTCACCTGGTTCGGATGGATTGCCCACTTGCCGACCGCGCCGAGTTCAGCGGCCCAATTCGCCTGCTGGAGGTAGGCGTCGTTGTCCTTGAAGTCACCGAACGGACCATCGATTGCGTCGAGGCCATTGCTGCGGGCAGCGACGATCAACTTCGTTCGAGCCGAGTGCCAGATGTCACCCGGGTAGCCGGAACTGGTGCCGATGTGTGCAGATCTCATTCCATGACTGGCTGCGAGGTCACCAACGCCCAGGATCAGCGCCTCCAACCGCGGACTGCTCGCGGCGATCGCGTCGACGGCCGCCAGAGCTTCCACTTCTTCGATCAATACCTCCAAGCCGATACCGCCGATCTTCAGGCCGTGCTTGTGTTCGAGCTGCGTCAGCAGAGTGTCGATGAACCAGACATCGCGCGCGGCTTTGACCTTGGGAATGATCAACACATCCACATGGGCGCCGGCGTTGGCAACCACTTCGGTGATGTCGTCGAGGCACCAGGTCGTCTGGACGCCGTTGATGCGCACCGCGCGGGTCTTCCGCCCCCAATCGAGTTCGCGCAGGGCCGTGACGGCCTGCTTGCGTGCCACGTCTTTGGCAGTGGGCGCGACCGCATCCTCGAGATCGAGAAAGACGAGATCAGCGTCGCCGGCAGCAGCTTTGGCCATCATCTTTTCGCTGGTGGCGGGGGTGGAAAGTTCTGATCGGCGTGGCCGCACCGGCCTCGGACTCGTCATCGGTACTCCTTCGAGATGAATGTGTGAAATGAAATGCTGGTCGGCCTCATGGGCGCCAGTGACTGCGTCGCTTGATCAACACCCGACGCGTGCACTCGAACACGACACGCATGTCGGCGGTCGCTCCCCAGTGTTGGAATTGCACGACGCCGGCATCGTCGCGGTCCGCTGGTTCGACGGACAGCACCTGGGTGTAGGCATAAATCGTGTCTCCGTGAAAGACACCGGCTTTGAAGCGAATACCGTCCAGGCCGAGCTCGGCGAGTGCATTCTCGGCAGTGTCCTGACTGGTGAGCCCCAGAGTGAGCGATCCGGTGATGAGCCCGAACACCAAACGACTGTTTCCCCATGGCGAGTCCCGCATCGCGGCCTCGTTCCAATGTTCCTGCGCGGTGTTCATGACCATCTTGGTGATCATTTGATTCTCGACCTCGTCGATCGTCGCACCGCGTGCATGCTTCCACCGCTGGCCGACCTCGAACGATTCGAACCATGCCGAGTCCTCGGTGACCCAGTCCGGTGGAGTTGAGTGTGATTGTGTCCGAGTCATTTTCGGTGGCTCCCTTCGATCGGTCCGTGCATCCGCAATACGACGACGGTGCCGTCGTGGCCGATCATCGCAACTCCTTGGTGGCCAGCAAGTTCTTTCGTACAAAGTGCAGCACCACACGATCGTGCTGGTCGTACGCAGTGGTCTTCCATGTCACGATGCCGTATCCGGGCCTGCTGGCGGAGGGCCGCGAATCCAGGACGATCGACTCGGTGCGCACGGTGTCACCGGGGTAGATCTGCTGCTCGAACACGCACGTTTCGATACCTAGAAAGGGACCACCGGATTCGCTGAGATCCTCGACCGTCAACCCTACGACCGTGCACAGCACCAGGAACGGGTTCAACGGTGCATCCTTGTGCCCGTGGGCGCGAGCGTACTCGGCGTTCAGGTACATCGGTGACCAGTGAGCGAGTGCGGTACTGAACAACACGTTGTCCGCGGTGGTGATCGTGCGGCCCCAGTGATGGGTGAAAACCTGGCCCGTTTCGAACTTCTCGAAGTAGGCGCCGCGTTGACGGACGGGGAACTCGGCGAGATCGGGGGTGGTGGCGGTGCGGGTCATGGACTTCTCCTGACAGTGGGGCTGCATGCCCACGATACAAGGTTGGTAGTTGACTACCAACTATCCGCTGGGCCGACGCACCAGTCGCTTCCGGGGCGGCGGCCTTCGCCGCGGTCTTGGCGCTGACCAGCGGGGACCTTGCCGGCGAGGCTCTAGCGCTGGGACTGTGCGTTTGCCGGCGAATTCAGAAGGTATAGCGGATGATCGATTCGGCGATGCAGGCTGGTTTCGGAGACTCGTCTGGGTAGACGGCCACTTCCACGATCGCGTCGACTGCACCTGGACGATCGACCACGTCGAGAATCCGGCCCTCGGCATGCAGATAGGAGTTCGACGGAACCGCGGTGGGAAAGCGGACGCGATTGAGTCCGTAGTTGATCGAGCTCGTCGCGCCCTGTACCTCGATCAAGTCCGTCAGAAAAGGCGCGAGCAAGGACAGCGTGAGAAATCCGTGGGCGATCGTGGTGCCGAAGGGCCCGTTCGCTGCTCTGTCCGTGTCGATGTGAATCCACTGGTGGTCTTCGGTGACCGCGGCGAACTTGTCGATACGTGCCTGTGATACCTCGATTTTCCTCGAGATTCCCAGGTCGGCGCCCTTCGCCTGCCGGAGATGATCAATGGAGGAGAAGGTGGACACGGCGAAGACTCCGATCTGCTGAGGCTGACCGCCCCCTTCTTTTGTGGAGGCTCGATGCGTCGCCGATCGATTCGAACGCCCTCGGCGATCCAGCGCTTGCCAGCCATGAACTCGGGTGCGGAATTGACCGTCTCGACGGCGCGCACGGTGTCGTCGTCGGCGAGATGAAACACCGCGAAGCGATCGTCGGCGGGATTGCCGCGCACCACCGCGGCCGTCGCATCCACCAACAGACCAGCGATCTTGATCTTGGCATCGAACTGGTCCGACCAAAACCACGGCACTTCCGGTTTCGGAGCGTCCAGCCCCAGGATGGCGGCCACGGCCCGGCCGGCCTGCTCCGTCGCGCTCGGAATGCTCTCCAGCCGGAACCGGCCAGGGTAGGGAGGTACCGGCCGACTCGTGACATCGCCGATCGCATACACCGCCGGCGCGGACGTACGGGCGTCGGCGTCGACTACCACCCCCGTGCTGTCACAGTGGATGCCGGCCGCACGGGCCAACCCGTCACAGGGGAGAACTCCGACCCCCACAAGCGCACCGTCGCAGTCGATTACCGTACCGTCGGCCAGACACAGAGCACTTACCTCCCCGTCCTCTCCGGGCAGGAACTCCAGTAGGTCTGCGCTGGTCAACAGCCGGGTGCCGCGGTCGCGGTGGTAGCCCGACAACCACGTCGACAGGTCCAGGCTTGCTACTCGACCCAACGCACGGTCGGCGCGTTCGACGACGGTGATGTCCACTCCGTGCTCGATGCCCGCGGCGGCCACCTCGAGACCGACGTAGCCGGCGCCGACGATAGCGACTTTGGTACCCGGGCCGGCGCCGAGCAAATCGCGCAGCGCCAGGGAGTCTTCATAGTTGTGCAGGCTGGTCACTCCGCGGAGGGAGGAACCGGCAATGGTCAGAGTTCGTGGACGTGCCCCGGTGGCCAGGATCAGCGACGAGTATTCGAGGGTCGTTCCCCTGTCGAGCCGCACCACCTTGCGGTCAGGATCGATCATCGAAACCTGCTGTCCGCGAATGAGGTTGATCCTCTCGCTGCGGTAGAACTCGGACGGTCTCAGTGGATCCAGTGCGCCGTCAGGGCCGGACAGATAGGACTTCGACAACGGGGGCCGGTGGTAGGGCAAGTGTTCGCCGTCCCCGACGATGGTTACCGGGTCGTCGAATCCGCGTTGGCGAAGCAGTGCCGCGGCGGTGATGCCGGCGTGGCCGGCGCCGATGATGACGGCGCCGACCACGGAGGTTTCCGTGCTCATCGGTCAGACCTTGGTGATGCTGACCGGAAGGGACTTCAGGCCGGAAAGGAAGTTGGCTGCCACATACTTGGGTTCTCCGACCACCTCGACCTTGCGGATGCGAGGAAGCAGTTCCTCGAACAGGATCCGCATCTCCAGCTTCGCCACGTGCTGACCGATGCACATGTGTGGACCGTGACCGAAGGCGATGTGCTTGTTCGGGCGCCGAGTGATGTCGAACTGATCCGGGTTGTCGAAGACTTCCTCGTCCCGGTTCGCGGAAGGATACAGCAACATGACGTGGTCGCCGCGGTGGAGCCGGCGGCCACGGAACTCGTGGTCCTGGGTGACGACACGCTGGAAGTGCTTGACCGGAGAGATGTACCGGACAGCTTCCTCCACCAGCGAGGGAATCAGCGACAGATCACCACGGACCTTCTCGAGTTGATCGGGGTTGTCGGCGAATGCCTTGATCGCACCGGACACGGTCGACGAGGTCGTGTCGTGACCGGCCGTGGCGATCGCCACGTAGTAGCCGTTGATGAACGAGGGCGACAGGTACTCCCCGTCGACCTTCGCGTTGGCGATGATCGACGCGAGATCATCGGTGGGGTTCTTTCGGCGTTCGGCAGCCAGATCGTTGAAGTACGTGGAGAAGTCGTCGATGGCGGCCTTCCACATACGGGCCATCGCATCCGGTTCCGGAACCATTTCTGCCCGCTGGGTCTCCGGGTCGGCAGGTCCGAACATTTCCTGCGTCAGGGTCAGCATTCGGGGCTCGTCCTCCGGCGGCACCCCAAACAGGCTCATGATGACCCGCAGCGGGTAGTAGACGGCGAAGTCCTTCACGAAATCACACTCGCCGTCGAACGAGAGCAACCGGTCGACCGCATCCTTGGCCAACGTGCGGATCTCGTCTTCACGCTTGCGCACACTCGCGGGCATGAACCAGGCACTCGTCACATTCTTGATCTTGGTGTGCTCGGGTGCATCCATGTACGCCAGCGTGTCCAGGGTGCGGCTCCCACCGCTGTTGACCATTTTCAGGAAGCCCGCACTGGCACTGTCGTTGATGTTCGGCTCGTCGATGCCACTGGCGAATACTGCGGGATTCTTCTCGATCTCCAGGATATCGGCATGTTTGGTGGCAAGCCAGATCGGGTCGTACCCCTCGACGTGCGCGACCCCGAACGGGTTGTTTGCACGAAGCCAAGCAAACGCCGGATACGTGACGGCCTGCTCGTCGGTGTAGGACTCCGGCAGGATAGCGGCCTTCGCGATGTTCTCGGGAACGCGGTAGTCCCGTTCGGTCACGTGGACAGTCATGGCCCTTTTACCTCCTCCGGTCGAAGTGAACAACCGGATTGTTGTGATGAATGAACTGAACATGAAGGGGTGTAATGAAATTCGAACGAGGGCGAGCTACACGGCGACAGATTCGGCGGCCGCGGCGGCGGCCTTTCCGAGGATTAGGTCCGACCCGCGCTCACCGATCATGATCGTCGGGGCGTTCGTGTTCCCAGACACAATCCTCGGCATGATCGATGCGTCTACGACGCGCAAGCCCTCAACTCCGTAGACCTTCAGATCCGGGTCTACGACACCCTCTCCCGGGACACCGATCCGGCAGGTGCTGGTGGGGTGGTACATGTGCTGGGTGTCGGCACGGATCCATGCGGCGAGTTCGGCCCGGCCGACGCCCCGGCCAGGATTGACTCGCTCGCCGAACGCCGCGGACAACTCTTGCCGGCCCGCAATCTCCTCGGCCAGGCCGATGGCGCGAATAACCGCGTCTACCTCGGACTGTTGCGAGAGCAGATTGCTGACGATGCGAGGTGGGGCTGCCGGATCGGACGAGTGCAACCGCACCGAACCCGACGAGGAAGGGCCGTTATAGGACAGTCCGATTGTGAGACCGCCGGTCGCCGGTCGCCGAAAACCGTGATCCCAGAAGAAGCCGGGGACGAACACCATCTGGAAGTCGGCGGCGGGCAGTGAGGAGTCGGATCGCCACAGTACCGCAGCTTCGGCAGCGTTCGAGCTCAGCTTGCCGGTACCGTCCGCGAGCCATTGATCCATCAGGGCGGGCTGGGCGAGGTCGCTGAAGGTGTCGGTGCTGTCGGTGTCCCAGTGCAGCAGTGTCAGCGGATGATCCTGCAGGTTCTGGCCGACGTGCGGAGAGTCCACGACCGTATGGATCCCGATCTCCCGCAGGTGATCGGCCGGGCCGATCCCCGAGAGCATGAGAATCTTCGGAGAGTTGTAGGCGCCGGCGCTGAGGATGACTTCACGATCGGCGACCGCTGTATGCAGAAGACCGTTCTCGATGTACTCCACGCCGACCGCTCGGTGTCCGTCGATAACGATTCGTCGCACGAGAGCGCCGGTGACGACCTCGACATTGGGGCGCTCCATCGCGGGCCGCAGGAACGCATCCGCCGCCGAACAACGGCGACCGTGTTGTGCGGTGACCTGGAACAAACCTGCGCCGTCCTGCTGTGCACCGTTGAAGTCGTCGTTCCGGGCGATGCCGCTGGCAGTGGCGGCGTCGATGAACGACTCGGCATGAGAAGACATCCAGCGATCGCGCGTCACGTGCAGGCCGCCGTCCTGCCCGTGGTATTCATCGTGGATGTCGGCGTTGTTCTCGGACCGTTTGAAGTACGGCAGCACCTCGTCGTATGACCAACCGGTGGCGCCGAAGTCGCTGACCCATCGGTCATAGTCGCTGTGGGCGCCACGCATGTAAATAAGGGCGTTCATGGATGAGCAGCCCCCGAGCATCTTCCCGCGTGGCAGGAAAACGCGGCGCCCGTGCAGTCCAGGTTCGGGCTCGGAGTTGTAATTCCAGTCGTTAGGCCCCTGGAACATTCCGGCGAACAGGGCGGGAATCTTGACCAGGGGGTCGTCGTCGGAGGAACCGGCCTCGAGGACGAGGACGCGTGCTCCGTCGGCGCTGAGCCGTTCGGCGAGGACGGAGCCGGCCGAACCCGCTCCGACGATCAGATAGTCACACTGCTTCACGATAGGTCTCCATCGGACTCGGAGGGTCCCAGCGGTGAGGGGTCGTAAGCCGTTCCAGCGCAAGGGATCTCAACAGAAGAGGCGCCGGTTTCCCGTGCCATGATTAGTAATCTATGTCACAAGGGATGGGGCAGGTAGATGCAAGATCGCATCACGTGATTCCGTATCGGGATCACTGGTCATGGCGAGGCGGAGAGCCTGGTCCAGATGCTGACCAGTCAGGCGAGCAGGTTTGCGCCGGGGATCTCGGTGACCCGCTGTCGGGTCACGCGTATCGCAGTGGCGACGAAGTCGCAGACCTCATCGCGGTAATCGCCACGCGCGGTGGCCACCGCCGCAATCGATCGGGGCCCATCACGCAGAGGGACCGTGCTCAACGACGACGGGTCCAGTCCGAGGCGCCAGGCGCTGCCGACGAGTGGAGTGACAGTGCCGGGGCTGCATGCGACGGCGAGACCCAACTCGGAAAGAGTTCGGACAGATTGCTCTGTGGGTGGTCGCCCGTGGCGCTCGTTGACCAGAAGCCAGAAATCGGTCCACAGGACCGGAGCATCGGCCATGTCCAGCATCGGCTCGTCGACGATGTCAGCTATCTCGAGGCAGTCCTTATCGGCAAGCCTGTGGTCCTCCCGGCAGCACAGCATGATCGGCTCGTCGAACAGGGAGGTCAGTGCGACGTCCGGATTGGGGCATGGCGGACGCACCAAGGCGACGTCCACCACCCCATCGGAGATAGCGGTGAACTGATTGGGGAAGTTGAGTTCGCGCAGTGTCAATGCCACATCCGGTCGGTCGACCCGATATTGGCGGATGATCTCTTTGGTCAACTCCGCCGCTGCCACGGCCCCGGCGATGAGACCGATTATCAACTCGCGTCCGGGTTCACCCGCCTTGCGCACGATCTCGATGGTGCGGCCCACTCGCTCGAGTATTTCCTTGGCCTGAGCAAGGAGAACCTCGCCCGCCACGGTAAGCCCGATTCCTTGCGGGGACCGGATCATCAGCTCGGTACCGAGTTGGCGCTCGAGCCGGCGCAGCGACTTGGATACGGCGGGCTGGGCTATCAGCACTCGGCGGGCTCCGCCGTGGATGCTTCCCTCCTCGGCGACCGCGACGAACATCTCCAGTTGCTGAACATCCACCTCGAGCGACTCCTTTTGCTGCGAACCCGGGCGTGAGAGCTCGCGAGCCTGCTCCGTCAGTGTGATCACCGCCACTGTTGGTGGCAAGAAAGGTGTACGAAGACGAGACATTTGTCGCTTGGGAGACGCCCCGCCGGGGCGACTCGGACGGCCCCGGCTGCACCGTTGCTACGGGGCTTGATACACCGACTTGAGCAGCTGGAAGCCGGCCGGCCCTTCCGGGCCCAACTCCCGGCCCATGTCGAAGTTGGTCGTCACT
Source organism: Nocardia alni (assembly GCF_019038435.1). Classification (GTDB taxonomy): domain Bacteria; phylum Actinomycetota; class Actinomycetes; order Mycobacteriales; family Mycobacteriaceae; genus Nocardia; species Nocardia alni. The sequence continues at coordinate 11,713 of NZ_JAGPOX010000006.1, read as the reverse complement.
GTATTGTCCTGGGGTGTGGTCACGATCAGCCCTGCTGCGGCGGGACGCTGACGGTCAGACCGTCGAGTTCGGCATTCATCGCAATTTGGCACGACAGACGCGAATTGGGCTGTACGCCTTCAAGAAACTCCAGGAGTTCGAGTTCCTCCGGGGCGGCGGGCTCGAGCTTGTCGAACCACTCACCCTCCACGTACACGTGGCACGTCGCGCACGAACAACCTCCGCCGCACTCCGCCACTATCCCGTTGACGTTGTTCATCGTTGCCACCGACATCACGGTGCTACCCGTGTCCGCGTGGATGCATGATTCTTCGCCATTGTTGAGAAACTTGATGTGGGGCATAGCTACTCCGTTGGGCTTCGGAAACGGTGGAACATTTGCGCCGACAGTGACCTTGCCCCGCCGTGCATTGCTTCTAGGTCGTAACGTAGGTCACAGGTGGGGGGTGCCGGTAGGCAGCAAATCGCCATCACGCGATGCCCAACGAGCATCCCTCACGTGGTGTCCAACAGTTCGTGTCCCCGCCGTTGCCGGAGAATCATCGCGAACTCGCCCGCCAGTCGGGCGGCGGTGGCGATCTCGTCGCAGCGCCGGGTGATCGCGCGCAGGCGCTCACGCTCCTGGCCGTCGAGGTCGTCGGGACGACGCCTTATCCAACCGGCACCTTTCTGGGGGTGATTACCGCGGGCGTGACGGGGACACCGGCCACGCGCCAGCGCTGAAGGTAGTGGCGAACGGTTTGGGCGCTGCCGGTGAATCCCTGGGCCGCGATCTCCTGGAACAGGACCGCGGCGTTCACGCAGCCCTCGCGCCACCTGGCCTGCAGATGGGGTACGAACGGGTCGATGAGACTCGCGCGGCGGATTCCGGAGTGCAGGAGATCATCGAGTTCGGTGCGGGCGTAGCGTCGCACGGTCTTGCGGTCGAGGTGCAGCTCCCGCGAGATCGCGCTGATCGTGCGGCCCTGGGCCAGCATCTGCAGGATCTGGGGATGCTGGCGGGTGATCCGCTGCGCCAGAGGACCATCCGAGAAATCATCCGGTGGATCGGCGGCCGGGTCCGGCAAGGCCTCGATCCGGTCCGGATCTTTCTCGTTCAGGCAGGATCGCCTGCGGCCCAGCACCCGCTCCACGGCGGTCATCAGGTTCGCCAGCAGAGTACTGGTAGGCCGCTGACGAGGTTTCCGTTGGGACGGTTCCTTTTCCAGCGACCCCCAGCCCGAACCCGGTGTGCGGCTTTCACCGCGACGGGCTCTCCGATGACTACGACGTGAGCTGCGGTATCGGCTTCCCGGTATGGATGCCGTTGTGGCAAGAGTGGCAGACCACCAGGGACTTGCGCCGCAGCTCGACCATCAATTCTGCCCATTGCCGATAGCTGATCACACGGTGGGCGCCAGCGGCTTAGCTGGCAGAACCTCTGGCTGCGCGACAGGCGAGGCCTTCTTTCTCCAGGCTCTCGCACCCCCTGTGGCCGCCGAACGTTGTTGTAGGCCCAGTTATTTGAGTATCAATCACATCGCGTTGAGTCACGTCTCCATCTGTGCAGGACGACACCGGTCCTCTGGGTTGCAGGGATGGCCTGTTCTCTGGCCACACGTCGTAATTCGGGTCCTTCTGGAACGCGGTGGCCCCGGGCGGCGAGGTAGCCAGAGCGCCCGCGGTATTCAGGCCGTCGATGTCGAGTTCCAGCGGTTCGGAGGAGTCATCGGATGTCATCGGATCTCCTGACGGCACGGTGCTGTGGCCAGGACGCCGCGGTGAGGGTGGCTGCGGGCTCCGCGGGAGCGAACCGACTGGACGTCTCGACCAGTTCTGCGGTGTGAACTAGGTCTCATTTCTGGTCCGGTAGATGGCAGCTGTGGCGCGATTCCCCTGGGCTTCCTAATCTGTCAATGACAGGCACGGTCGGGCGATAATCGTTCGGCCGGACGGTGGGCATGATGTCCCGCTCGAGTGTGGAATCCACCTGCAGTGATAGGTGATCCTGGCCTGCGTGCGCATAGTAGTGAGGTCGAATATTGCATGGCCGAAGAATTGACGTCCCCTAGGAGATCGGCGTCCGCTGGGCGTCCTCGAGTGATGGTCGTGGCCGTCGTCGCCTCGTTGGCGACATTTATCGCGTTTCTCGATGCCACGATTGTCAATATTGCGTTTCCAAGTATTCATGCAGGCTTTCCCGCGTGGTCGATGGATTCGTTGTCGTGGGTGATGAACGCCTACAATATTTTGTTCGCGGCCTTGTTGATGCCGGCGGGCAGATATGCGGATCGATTCGGCCGGAAGGCGATGTTCACGGCAGGGTTGATCGTCTTCGTCGTGGCATCGTTGCTGTGTGCCCTGGCACCGGGCGCGGGACTGCTGATCGTGCTGCGCGGCGTTCAGGCGGTGGGGGCCGCCATGATCGTCCCGTCCTCGCTGGCGTTGTTGCTGGCGGCATTCCCCGAGTCCCGCCGCGGTGTCGCGGTGTCGTTGTTCGCCGCGACCGGTGGCCTCGCTGCCGGGATCGGTCCCGCGCTCGGCGGTTTCCTGATCGAAGTCTGGGACTGGCGGGTGGTTTTCGCGGTCAATGTGCCGATCGGTCTGGTGGCCGCCATCGTGGCGTGGGTATGGCTGACCGAGGCGAAGGACGAGGCCGCGACCGCCTGGCCGGACATTGTCTCGATCGTGTGCTCCGTGGCCGGTTTCGGTCTGCTGGCGCTCGGGATCGTGAAAGGGCACGACTGGGGGTGGGCCGACTGGCATACCGTCGGATCGCTGTGCGCGGGAATCGTCCTGGTACTGATCGTCGCTCAGCGGTGTCGTACGCACCCCGCGCCGCTGATCGAGGCGACGATCCTCACGGACCGGACCGTAGCGGCGGCCAACGCGAGCACATTCGTGTTCGCTGTCGCCTTCTACGGGTATCTGCTGGCCAATGTGTTGTTCCTCACCTCGCTCTGGCACTATTCGACGGTTCGGGCAGGGTTGGCGCTCACCCCCGCACCGCTGTTGTCCACACTCGTCGCACGACCGGCGGGCATTCTCTACGACCGCTTCGGGGGCCGTTACATCGCCGCGGCGGGCGCGGTTCTGGTGGCTCTCGGGCTTACGTGGTACGTGCGGTTCGTGCATGTACAGCCCGGTTTCCTGACCGACTTCCTGCCGGGGGCGGCGCTCTCGGGACTCGGGGTGGGGATGCTGTTCGCGAGCCTTTCCGCCGCCGCTGTCCAAGGGGTGGCGGGTGCGCGATTCGCCACGGCCACGGCGTTCAGCAGCGGCCTGCGCCAGCTCGGCGCGGTCCTCGGCATCGCGGCCTGCGTGTCCTACCTCGGCGCCCATGGTGCGAACCGGCTCGGATCGTTCCAGGTCCTGTGGGAGGGGGCCGCGATCGTCACCGTGGTGGCCGGTGCCGTGGCACTGGCTCTGCGGCCACCGTCCCGGCCTCGGGAATCGGAGCCTTCCGAGACGACCGAATCCACCCGGATCGGGTGACGTATGAAGCAATAACCCTCGTGTTGCGGCATCTCGATGCCGGTGGCACAATTCTTCATATCAGAGCCGCTGTTCCCGCAGATATTTCCGGCTCGATGCCTGTCACGAAGCGGTGGGAACGATCCCACCGATTGTTCGGCGAGTATTCTTCTGGCGAACGACGACGCGGTCCCGGCCAGAATCTTCTGTGAACGCTAACGAAAGCGGCTTCGGTCCGGTGAAGACTGTGGATCGAGGCTCGCCGGTGTGAATTCTTTTCGTGTTGTCTTTTTGTTTGGAATGAAGCATGGATGCACCTGAGAGTATTTCCTCGGACCGGCTGGTCGACTATCTGAGAAAAGCGACCGCCGATCTCGTGCGAACCCGGGAAGAATTGGCCCGGGTGCGGCGGGAGAACCATGAGCCGATCGCGATCGTGGGCATCGGATGTCGATATCCGGGAGGGGTGTCGTCCGCCGAAGGTCTCTGGGATCTGGTGCGCTCGGGCACGGACGCGGTCGGTGAGTTTCCGCGCGACCGCGGCTGGGACATCGACAAGCTCTTCGATCCGGATCCGGACCATGCCGGGACGACCTACACGCGAGAGGGCGGCTTCCTCGCGGACGCGACCGGGTTCGACGCGGGCTTCTTCGGTATCGGGCCGCGAGAGGCCAGGAGCATGGATCCGCAGCAGCGCCTGTTCCTGGAGGTGTCCTGGGAAGCACTGGAGGATGCGGGAATCGCGCCGGGTGTGTTGCGGGGCAGTGCTACCGGTGTCTACGCGGGGGTGATGTACGAGGACTACGACCAGGTGGCCAGTGCGGCGGGGTCGGTGGCCGAGGGGCATCTGACGGCCAGCTCGGCGGGCAGCGTGGTCTCCGGCCGGGTGTGCTACACATTCGGATTCGAGGGGCCGGCGGTGACGGTGGACACCGCGTGCTCCTCGTCTCTGGTGGCCTTGCACATGGCGTCGCAGGCCCTGCGCCGCAAGGAGATATCGCTGGCCTTGGCCGGTGGGGTGACGGTGATGTCCACGCCGCGGCTCCTCATCGATTTCGCGCGGCAGCGTGGCCTGTCGCCCGACGGCCGATGCAAGGCCTTCTCGTCCGGTGCGAACGGTACGGGGTGGGCCGAGGGGGTCGGTGTGCTGGTGCTGGAGCGGTTGTCGGACGCGCACCGGCTGGGGCACGAGGTGCTGGCTGTGGTCCGTGGCAGCGCGATCAACCAGGACGGTGCGTCGAACGGTCTGACCGCGCCGAGTGGTCCGGCGCAGGAGCGGGTGATCCGGGCGGCATTGGCGGATGCGGGCCTGCGGCCCGAAGAGGTGGACGTGGTGGAGGCACACGGCACGGGCACCCCGCTGGGAGACCCGATCGAGGCCCAGGCGCTGCTGGCCACCTACGGGCAGAACCGGCCGGAACCCTTGTGGCTGGGGTCGTTCAAATCGAATATCGGGCATTCGCAGGCGGCCGCCGGTGTCGGGGGCGTGATCAAGATGGTGCAGGCCCTGCGGCACGAAACTCTGCCGCGGACGCTGCATATGGATGAACCCAGCTCGCATGTCGACTGGACGGCAGGGCAGGTGGCGTTGCTACGGGAGTCGCGGCCGTGGCCGGTCGGCGATCGGCCTCGCCGGGCCGGAATCTCATCGTTCGGGATCAGCGGGACCAACGCGCACGTCGTCGTGGAACAGGCGCCGCCCGCACCCGCATCCGAGCATCGTCCGGCCGGTGGGGTCGATATCGAGCCGTTGCCGATGGTGCTTTCCGCGAAGACCGCCCCGGCACTCGCGGAGCAGGCGAACCGGTTGCGCGGGTGGCTGATCGATCACCCCGAGGTGGACCTGTCCATGGCGGCAAGAGCTTTGGTCGAGGACCGAGCGCTCCTGGCATACCGCGCGGTGGTGTTCGGCGCCGGGCGGGACGAGATGTCGATCGGTCTGGCGGATCTGGCGGCGGAACGTTTGTCGCCGAATGTTGTCCGGGGTGAGCGTATTTCGGGCGATACGGCCTTCCTGTTCACCGGGCAGGGGGCGCAGCGCGTCGGGATGGGCGCAGAACTCCATGCGGTGTTTCCGGTATTCGCCACCACGCTGGACGAGATCTGCGCAACGCTGGATCCGTTCGTGCGCCCGGCGGACCGGGCATCGGATTCGGCGTGGTCCTTGCGTGAGTTGATGTTCGAGGGTCCCGCGGAGGTCCTGGATCGGACCGAATTCGCGCAGCCCGCGCTCTTCGCCTTCGAGGTGGCCCTGTATCGGTTGCTGGTTTCCTTCGGGATCGAGCCGGATGTGGTGATGGGCCATTCGATCGGTGAGTTCGCGGCGGCGTACGCGGCCGGGGTGTGGTCGTTGCCGCACGCCTGTGCACTGGTGGCGGCGCGGGGCAGATTGATGGGCGCGCTGCCCTCGGGCGGGGCGATGCTGGCGGCGGCCGTGTCGGAGCAGCAGGCGCGGCGGGCTATCGCGGAGGGGGCGGGGCAGGTGTGGCTGGCGGCTGTCAACGGGCCGGAGGCGGTGGTGTTCTCGGGTGCGGCGGATGCGATCGACGGCCTGGAGAAGTTGCTGGCCGATACCGGTGTGAAGACGAGCCGGCTCCGGGTCAGTCATGCTTTCCACTCGGCACTGATGGAGCCGATGATGACGCGGTTCCAGGCAGTGGCCGACCGGGTTTCCTACAGTCGGCCGACGATCCCGATGGTGTCCACGGTGTCGGGTGCGCTCGCCACCGATGAGCTGGTCGATCCGGGGTATTGGGTTCGTCAGGTGCGGGAGGCGGTCCGCTTCACCGCGGGGGTCGATACGGTGCGCGGGCTGGGGGTCCGCCGCTTCATCGAGATCGGACCGGACGCGGTGCTCGCCGCGATGACCGGGCAGTGTCTGGCGAAAGATGGTCGATCCCAGGAGGGTTCGCTGGTCGTCGCCGGTTCGCGGCGGTCGGAGCAGGAGATCGGGCAACTGCTGAACTGTGTGGCTCGCATCCATGTCTCCGGGGTGGCGGTGGATTGGGGAGCCTGCTTCGCCGATCGGCCCCGGGTTCGGGTGGCGCTGCCGACGTATCCGTTTCAGCACGAGCATTATTGGCTGGACCCGGCGCCTGTCCTGCGTGCGGGCTCGGCGGACCATCCGATCCTGACCGACGCGGTATCGGTGGCCGGTCGAGACGAATGGTTGTTCACCGGGCAGGTTTCGCTGCGAACCCATCCTTGGCTCGCGGACCACACGGTGTTCGGGTCGGTGCTGGTTCCCGGTACCGCCTTCGTGGAGATGGCTCTTTTCGCCGGGGAGCGACTGGGCGTGGGCTCGGTCCGGGAATTGGTGGTGGAAGCGCCGCTGGTGCTCGACGAGGCGGCCGTCGAGCTGCAAGTCGTGGCCGACCCCCCGGATGAGTCCGGTGAGTCCAGTGAGTCCGGAACTCGCCGGTTCGTGGTGTATTCCCGGATCGCCGAGCGCGATGACGCGCCGGAGTGGACCACGCATGTCGTGGGAACCCTGGCTCCGGACAGTGCGGTGGCGCCGGGGTGGGACGCGCGGGTGTGGCCACCGTCGGGGGCCACACCCGTGGGCTGTGACCAGCTGTACGAGCGGCTGGAGGGCATCGGTTTCGGTTACGGCCCGATGTTCCGGGGAGTCCGGGCGGTATGGGCTCGCGGCACGGAGATGTACGCGGAGTTGTCCCTGCCCGAGGAGGTGGACGGCCGGCGTTTCCACGTTCATCCGGCGCTGCTGGATTCGGTCTTTCACGCACCGCTGGGGCGACAGATCGACGCCGAGGACAGCGGACGGGTCCCCCTGCCGTTCTCCTACTCCGGGGTGCGCGCTCACCTCGGCGAGGTCACCGGGTTGCGGGTGCGCGTGGATCAGATCGACGCCACCACCCTGCGCGTCGATGCCGCGGATGTGCACGGGACACCTGTGATCACCATCGACCGTCTGCTGGCACGCCCCATCGATGCCGCGGCTGCCGCGGCCCTGCGCCGGGCACGCAGCGATTCCCATCCGCTCTACGCACTGCGGTGGACATCGGCCGCGGGCCGGGCATCGCGTCGCGTGGTGGCGGTCCTGGGTGATACGGCGATATCCGGTGCGCACGCCTACCCGGCCGTGCACGCGCTCCCGCAGGCTCCGGCCGTTCCGGATATCGTCGTGTGGCGATCCGGCGATATCACTACGGGCACTGGCGATTTCGCCGGCGATAGCGCTGTCGCCGCCAAGGCTCGGCGATACTTCGCCGACACAGTGGCCGTGCTGCGGGAATGGCTCGCCGACAAGCGCGCCGGGGAATCCATCCTCGTCGTCGCGACCGGACTCGCCGGATCGGCCGCCGATCCCGCCGCTGCGATCGTGTCCGGCCTGGTCGCCAGTGCCCAGGCGGAAAATCCCGGCCGGATCGTGCGGCTCGACCACGACGACGCGACGGAGCTGACCGCCGAGCTGGTGGACCGGGCCGTGTCGCTGGACGAGGGGTGGGTCGCGGCGCACGCCGGTGAGCTTCGGGTTCCGCGATTGCGCCGCACGACCGCCGCGGATACCGGCACGGTCGCATTGGGGAACGGAACGGTGCTGGTCACCGGTGGCACCGGTGGGATCGGGGCACTCATCGCCCGGCATCTGGTCGCGGCACACGATGTCCGGCGGCTGCTGCTGGTCTCTCGGCGCGGACTCGCGGCCGACGGCGCGGCCGATCTCGCGGCCGAACTGTCCGCCGCGGGAGCGCAGGTCGAGGTGGTTGCCTGCGATATCGCCGATCGAGAAGCGTTGGGCGCGGTGTTGCGTGCCGTTCCGGACGACTATCCGCTGACCGCCGTCATCCACAGCGCCGGCGTCCTCGATGACGGGACCCTGGCGACGTTGACCCCCGAACAAGTGGACAGGGTGCTGCGGCCGAAGGTCGACGCGGCCTGGAATCTGCACGAGCTCACCGGTGAGGCCGACCTTTCCGCCTTCGTCCTGTTCTCCTCGATCGCCTACACACTGGGCAGTCCCGGACAGGGCAATTACTCGGCGGCCAATGCCTTCCTCGATGCGCTGGCCCACCATCGCCGGGCCGCCGGATTACCCGCACGATCGATGGCCTGGGGCCTGTGGGCACTGGGAATGGCCGATACGGACAGTGCGGTGGACGCCGGACGCCGCGCCCGGTTCGGCTTGGCGCCCATCATCCCGGAGGTCGGGGTGCGACTGTTCGACAGGGCCCTGCTGACCGATGAGCCCGTGGTCCTGCCGGTGTCCTTCGATTTCGCGACGATGCGTGCCGAGATTCCGGCGATATTGCGTGATATCGCACCGGCGTCGAGAAAGGCACGCTCGAAAGACGACCGGGGCGGGCTGAGACGACGTCTGGCCGCCCTCCCGGAATCCGAACGGGCCGCGGCCGCGCTGCACGAGGTCCGGTCGTTGGCCGCGGCGATACTCGGCCACAGCTCGCCGGACGCGGTTCCGGCGGACGCGCTGTTCACCGAGATCGGATTCGATTCCCTGGGCGGGGTGGAGTTCCGCAATCAGCTCGGCGCGACCACCGGCCTTTCCCTGCCCTCGACGCTGGTCTTCGATCACCCCACCGCGGCCGACATCGCGGAGATGGTGCGAATTCGCCTGGGGGAGACGGATACCGACGGCACCGACGACACCGCCGCGCAACCCGCCGCGGCCGGACCCGGGGAGCTGTCCGGTGGATGGCTCACCGATCTGGTCCTGACCGCGCATCGGCGTGGTGATCTGGTCTCCGCGATGCCGCTGTTGCATGTGAGTGCCTCGGTGAGTCACGCGCTGGCGGGGCCCGGTGCGCAGCGGACCGCTGCCCCGCCCCTGGTGTTGACCAGGGCGCACGACGGTCCGCGAGTGGTCTGCGTGCCCTCGTATCTGGTCGGTAACGGGCCACAGCAGTTCGCTCGGCTCGCGCGTGAGCTGGGGAGCGGGTTCGCCGTGTCCGCGCTCTGGTTGCCGGGTATGCGGGCGGGGGAGAACCTACCGGCCACCTGGGATGCGCTCCTGGACGAACTCGCCGACACGACTCTGGCGAGCATCGGCCCCGAGCCGTTCGCACTGGTCGGTTATTCGAGCGGTGGAGCGATAGCGCACGCACTGGCCGGGCGGCTGGAAGAACGGGGGCGCGGCCCGGCTGGTGTGGCCATGCTCGACACCTATGCCCCCGATGATCCCGATCTCCGCAGTGAGCTGCTGACTCGGGCGCTCGATGTGATCCTCGAGCACGCGGGCCCGTTGCTGCCCGTGGACGACTACGGGCTCGTCGCGATGACCAGGTATGCGCTGATCAACCAGGACCGTGGTGTTCGCCCGATCACCGCGACCACGCTGAATCTCCGCGCCACCACCGCGATTCCGGGGCTGGATGTGGCCGAGCCCATTCCCCTCTGGCAGCACGGCGGCGGCGTCGTCGAGGTCCGGGCCGATCATTCCTCCCTCATCGACGAGGCCGCCCCCGAGGTCGCGTCCCAGCTTCGCCAGTGGCTGCTGCCTCTACTGCGACAGACCGAGAATCAGAGGTAACACGCCCATGATCGAACCCGACGCGATCGCCGTTGTAGGCATGTCCTGCCGTTTGCCGGGAGCCGCTGATATACAGGGATTTTGGAGTCTGTTGCGCGAGGGCCGGGATGCGGTGGGGGCGGCCCCGGCCGATCGCCCGGGGATCGAGGAGATGGCCGGTTTCCTGGAGTCGGCCTCCGAATTCGACGCCGATTTCTTCGGGGTGCCACCGAACGAGGCCCGGGCGATCGATCCGCAGCAACTCCTGGGTTTGGAGCTGAGCTGGGAGGCGTTGGAGGACGCGGGATTTCTGCGCCGCCACCACACCAGAACCGGGGTCTTCCTGGGTGCGATGGGAACCGATTTCGCGGAGATCGCCGCGTCCGGGGGGAGGGAGAACATCGGGCGGCACTCGCTGGCCGCGGTGAGTCGTGGCGTCGCGGCCAACCGGATCGCCAACTACTACGACTTCACCGGGCCCAGTTTCGTCATCGACAGCGGTCAGTCCTCGTCGTTGGTCGCAGTGCACGTGGCGTGCGAGTCGTTGCGCAGCGGCGAGTGCGAGACGGCCCTGGCGGGCGGGTTGAGTCTGATTCTCTCGCCGTTGAGTGGTGAGCGGTACGAGCGGTTCGGGGCGCATTCACCCTCGGGGAAATGCTTCACCTTCGATGAGCGCGCCGACGGGACGGTTCGCGGTGAGGGCGGCGGGTTCGTCGTGCTGAAACCGCTGTCCCGGGCGGTGTCCGACGGCGACCGGATCTACGCGGTGATCCGGGGCAGCGCGGTGGGAACCGGCAACGAGCGACAGGTCCTGAGCGCCCCCAGCCCAGCGGCGCAGGCCGAGGTGATTCGCGCTGCCCTCGCGGCGGCGGAAGTGGATGCGGCGTCGGTGAATTATGTGGAGTTGCACGGTACCGCGACGCCCGCCGGTGACCCGGTGGAAGCCGGTGCTCTCGGCGAAACCTATGGTGCGGGACGTTCACCCGATGCCGCTCTGGCCGTCGGTTCGGTGAAAACGAATATCGGTCACCTGGAGGGCGCCGCGGGGATCGCGGGTCTGATCAAGACCGCCCTGTGCCTGTGGCACGGCGAATTGGCGGCCAGCCTGAACTACCGCTCGCCCAACCCCCGGATTCCGCTCGACGACCTGGGACTGCGAGTGCACACCGCGATCGGGCCATGGCCGGCCGCGCGGGTGCGACGGGCCGGAGTGTCCTCGTTCGGGATGGGTGGCGCCAATGCGCATCTGATCATGGAGCAGGCTCCGACCACAGCGGCCACGGCCGCGCAGCCGCCGCGCACCGACGCGGCTCCGGTATCTGATTCCGGTACTTCCGAGGGCCTACGTGGTGACGCTGCGCTGCCGCCTCCGGCCCGCCGGTACGTAGCTGTGTCTGATGCCGGTACTTCCGAGGGCCTACGTGGTGACGCTGCGCTGCCGCCTCCGGCCCGCCGGTACGTACCGGTGACGTGGCTGCTGTCCGCGGGCAGCACGGAGGCGTTGCGAGATCAGGCCGGGCGATTGTCCGAGTGGCTGCCGGAGCATCCGGAGTCGGACGCGGCCGGCGTGGCTTCGTCGCTGGCCCACACGCGGACTGCGCTCGAATGGCGGGCCGCCGTGATCGGCGCGGATCTCGGCACGTTGTGGGCGGGGTTGGCAACGCTGAGCGACCCGCTGTCGCCGCTCGCGTCGCCGAATGATGGTGTGCCGCTGGTGGTGAGCGGCCGTGCCGCCGCCCGCCGGGTGGTCTTCGTCTTTCCCGGGGCCGGCAG
>NZ_JAGPOX010000069.1 GCF_019038435.1 Nocardia alni | reverse complement strand
GGGCCGTCCTGTCCGGGCAGGCGTCGGTGTTCGGGGTGACGAACGGGGCGCCCGTGATCGGTTCGGCCGTCGCCGCGGGGGACAGTACGGCATCGAGGCCGGTCAGCGCGGTGACGCCGATGAGTCCGGCGGCCAGCGCGACGGCGAACGCGGCCAGGCGGGGCTGCCCGGCGCGGCGGAGCCGGAAGAGCAGTCGACCAGGTGTCCTTGTCGACTGCCTCATCGGTGTCCTAGCCGGTTGGGTGCTGTGGCGGCTGGGCCGTTTACGGGTGCGCATCGGTATCGAGCTTATGCGGAAGCCCTTCCGACTTATCCCTGGAGTTGGGCGAGTGTCTCATTTGTGGCAGGACAACAGCCGGTGTATTGACATAGGCAAGCAAATGAGAGTTACTATCAAAAAGTAGTGTCCTTCAACTGATTGGATATGTCATGAATACCGAGGATGTGCAGGATCGGACTCCGCCTGCCGATGCGCGACGCATACGGCTGCCCACAGGCGTCGCCGCGGCGACCGCCGGATCCACCTCGCCGCGCACGCGCTGGCTGGCCTTGGGCGCGCTCGCGGTGGCGATGCTCACCATCGGTCTGGACACGACCGTGCTGGTCGTTGCCCTGCCGACCATCTCTGTCGATCTGCACGCGAATACCTCTGCGCTGCAATGGTTCACCACCGCGTATACGCTCGCGCTGGCCGCGCTCATGCTGCCCGCGGGTGCGCTCGGAGATCGCTACGGGCGCAAGAAGTTCCTGCTCGCGGCGCTGGTGCTGTTCGGGATCGCTTCGGCGGCTTGTGCATTCGCGACCTCCTCCGGCGAGCTGATCGCCGCTCGCGCGGTGCTCGGTGTGGCGGCGGCGGTCATGATGCCGCTGTCGATGTCGGTGCTGCCCAGCATGTTCCCGGTGCGGGCCGAGCAGCAGCGGGCGATGACCGTCTGGGTCACCTCCACCGCGATCGGCCTGCCGCTCGGCCCGATCGTCGGCGGCTGGCTGCTCCAGCACTTCTGGTGGGGCTCGGTATTCCTGATCAACGTCCCGCTGGTGGTCGTCGGCCTGATCGCCGTGGCCACCCTGGTTCCGGAATCCAGCAGCGGCAACGTATTCCGGATCGATCTGCCCGGCGTACTGCTGTCGGCCGGCGGAATGCTCGGCCTCACCTACGGTTTCATCCGGCTCGGCCGCGGCTGGGGCGATGGTCCGGGCTGGGCGACGGTCGCGGCCGGGGTCGCGCTGCTGGTCGCCTTCATCGCCTGGCAGCGCCGTACCGCGCATCCACTGATCGACCTCGGTCTGTTCAAGGCGGGCGGATTCAGCTGGGGCACAGGCTATTCCATATTCATCAACTTCGCGATGTTCGGCCTGTTCTTCACCGCACCCCAGTACTTCCAGTCGGTGCTGGGCGCCGACACACTGGGAAGTGGTCTGCGGTTGCTCCCGCTGATCGGCGGCCTGCTGGTCGGTACCCGGGTGGTGGACAAACTGCTGCCCAGGTTCGGCGTGCGGCCGATGCTGATCCTCGGTTTCGCGATCCTGACCGCCGCCCTGGTGATCGGTGCGCTGACCACGGTCGGTTCCGGCTACGGATATGCCGCCATCTGGATCACCCTGCTCGGCGCGGGCATGGGCTTCGTGATGCCGACCGCGATGGGGATGGCGATGGGTGAGCTGACCGCCGAGCGCGCCGGCACCGGCTCGGCACTGATCCAGGCGCTGCGGCAGGCCGGCGGCACCATCGGGGTCGCGGTGCTCGGCACCGTGCTGTCCACCCGCTACGCCGCTGAGCTGGGCGTCTACAACCATTCGCCGATCTCCGACAGCGTCACCGCCGGGGTGCTGGTCGCGCACAAGACGCACGACGCGGCCATGCTGACCCAGGTGCACTCGGCCTTCGTCGGCGGCATGGCCGCCATGTTCTGGGTGTGCACCGGGATCTGCGTGCTGGGCATCGTGCTCGCCGCGACCTTCGCCCGGAATCGGGCTCCCGGATCGGTAGCGGGTGTCGATGCGGGAGAATCAGTGCATGTCGGCTGATTCGGAGGCACCTCCAGGGCAGGCCCATCCGGGAATCGCTTCGCAGCTCGGAGCGCGATCTCGGATGGGCCTGCGGGAGCGTAAGAAGGAGCGCACCCGTCGGACCATCCGCACCGAGGCCATGCGGTTGTTTCGCGAGCAGGGCTACGCGGAGACGACGGTCGAGCAGATCGCCGAGGCGGCCGAGGTCTCGCCGAGCACCTTCTTCCGGTACTTTCCGTCCAAGGAGCGGCTCGCGCTGACCGACGATATGGACCCCCTGGTCATCCAGGCCATCGCGGAGCAGCCCGCGGAGCTCTCGCCGCTTCGCGCGTTCATGCGGGCGACCATCGACGTGTTCCGAGCTCTGGACCCGGAAGACCTGGCGTTCGAGCAGCAGCGGATGGCCTTGATCTACTCGGTGCCCGAGCTGCGCAGTGTGATTGCGCAGGAGACCGAACGCAACGTCGATCTGATCGCGCGGCTCGTCGCCGATCGGGTCTGCCGGTCCGCCGATGAGCTGGAGGTCCGGGCGTTCGCGGGGGCACTGATCGGCGCGGCGATGACCGCCTTCGATCCCACCCCCGGCGTCGGGCTCGACATGGACAAGCTCGAGCGGATCGTCGATTTTCTCGAAGCGGGCATGAAACTCTAGCCGTGCGCGGCGACCACCTCGTCGGTCACATCGGCGAAGAAGCCGCCCACCACATCCTCGATCTCGGAAATCGAGTTCGCGCAATACAATACGGGTTGGTAGTGGGTGATGTCGTAAGTCGCGGTGCCCATTTCGCGGACATCGAGCGGGCGTAGCCGGGCCTGGCGGAACTCCTCGATCTCGCCATACGACGAGAGCAGCCCGGCCCCGTAACAACGGACTTCGCCGTGCTCGCGCACCACCCCGAACTCCATCGAGAACCAAAAGACGTCGGCCAGAAACTTCAGCGCCGCTTCGGATTCCAGCCGCGCCACCGCCGCGCCGGCCTCGGCGTAGATCGCGGCGAAACGCGGGCTCGCCAATTGATTCGCGTGGCCGATGATTTCGTGAATCGAGTCCGGTTCCGGGGTGTACAGCGGGGCCGAATGATGACGAATGTACTGGGTGGAGTGGAAGATTCGCTGGGCGAAGGATCCGAAGAACTCCCGCAACGGCACCAGGCCGGCCGCCGGAACATAGCGAAATCCGCTGAGCGGCACCAGCTTTTCCGATACCTCGTCGAGCTGGGGGATGTGGTCACCCGGCAGGCCCAAATGCTGTGCCGCGGCGAGCACTTCCGCCGAGGCATACCGCTGATGCTTACGAGCGAGCTCGGCGGAGGCGATCCGCCATACCTGCTGCTCGTCGTCGGTGTAGTCGATGCGGGGCGCCGGGGTCCCCGGGCGGTACGCCAGCGCTCGCGCGGCGATCGCATTGCGCCGGGCCCGGTACTCGGGATCGTGCACCCCGGGATGCTCGTCGCTCAGGTGCACGGTCACATCGCCGTCGGTGCTCGTGGTCACCGGTGAGTACAGCCGACCGTCTGTGAACATGCCTCCAGGCAAGCACCGCTGGGCTGATCCGACAACAACTGCCCAGTTACCTTGACAAAATGACTAGCTGATCGAGCTCGAGATCTACCGCGGACCGCGTTCGGCGAGTATCTGGCTGGTCAGATCCACACCTCGCGGTGATCGGTTGGCGGACAGTCTCTCGACCCGGCGTCTGCGTTCGGCGACGTATTCCAGTGCGGCATTGACCGTATCGGATACCGATAGTGTTCCGAAATGCTTGGCGGCCAACGCGAAAGCGGCGTCGTTCAACTCGATAGTGCTCTTCATCAGGGCCTCCGGGCGGCGTATGTGGCGGAGGGAGCGGTCACGTTTCTCGCAAGTATTCGGCGCTACGGCATATCCGGATCGGTCGGGGGTGCAGGAGCATTGGCGATTTCCGGCACGAGAGGGTGCGCGCGGGAGTACAACTTCGGCAACGGCCGCTGTTTGTCCGTTTGTCGGAGGTTGGCATGTATCACCAAGTACTCGATCCGCTCGCACACTCCCTTGGCTGGAGTTCGCTCGTGGCGGCAATACCCCTGCTGGTTCTGTTCGTTCTCCTGGGCGTGTTGCGCTGGGCCGCCTGGATCGCATCGCTGATCTCACTGGTCGTGTCGCTGGTCGTGGCGATCTGGCTGTACGGGATGCCCGTCGGCCAGTCGTTGCTCGCCGGGACCGAGGGGGCCGCGTTCGGATTCTTTCCGATCCTGTGGATCGTCATCAATGCGATCTGGGTCTACAACATGACGGTTGCCACCGGGCATTTCGATGTGCTGCGCCGCTCGTTCGCCGGGGTCAGCCCCGACCAGCGGGTGCAGGCCATCCTCATCGCCTTCTGCTTCGGCGCGTTGCTCGAGGCGCTGGCCGGATTCGGCACACCGGTCGCGGTCACCGCCGTCATGCTGATCGCCCTGGGCTTCGCGCCGCTGAAGGCGGCCGCGCTCGCGCTGACCGCCAACACCGCACCCGTCGCCTTCGGCGCGATGGCCACGCCGATCATCACCCTGGGCGCGGTCACCGGACATTCGTCCGATGTGCTCGGCGCCATGGTCGGTCGCCAGACGCCGGTGCTGTCGGTGTTCGTGCCGCTCGTGCTGGTGTTCATCGTCGACCGCAAGCACGGGATCCGGCAGACCTGGCCCGTGGCGGTCGTCTGCGGCGTCACCTTCGCCATCGCGCAGTATGTGACCTCGAACTTCATCTCGGTGCCGCTGGCCGACGTGATCGCGTCGCTGGTGTCCGCGGGTGCTGTCGTGCTGTTGGTGCGGGTGTGGCAGCCGTCGGTGACGTACACCGAGGGAGGCTCGACCCCGCCGGTGATCGCGGGTGGCGCGGCCGACGAGCCACCCGCGGATTTCGTGCGCCGGGTCGAACATCCCGATGCGCCAAGGGAGGTCGTGCGGGCCTACGCGCCGTATCTGATCGTCATCATCGTGTTCGTGATCTGCCAGATCGGCCCGATCAAGAGCTGGCTCGGCCACGCGACCTACACCTTCGCCTGGCCCGGACTGCACGCGGTCAACGCCAAGGGCGGGAAGGTGGGCTCGGTCACCTTCACTCTGAACCTGTTGACCTCGCCCGGAACACAGATGCTGATCGCGGGGCTGCTCACCATGATCGCGCTGTCGGTATCGATCCCGAAGGCGGTGCGCGCCTACGGCAGCACGCTGTACCGGCTGCGGTTCGCGATCGTAACGGTGATGGCGGTGCTGGCGCTGGCCTACGTCATGAACATCTCGGGACAGACCATCACCCTGGGCACCTGGATGGCCGGCGCCGGTGGAGTGTTCGCGCTGCTGTCGCCGATCCTCGGCTGGATCGGCACCGCCGTCACCGGCTCGGACACCTCGTCCAACTCGCTGTTCGGCGCGCTACAGGTGACCGCCGCCGCCAAGACCGGTCTGTCTCCGACCTTGATGGCCGCCGCCAACAGCTCCGGCGGGGTACTGGGCAAGATGATCTCGCCGCAGAACCTCGCGATCGCGGCCGCCGCGGTAGGTCTCGACGGCCGCGAGGGCGACATCTTCCGACGGGTGTTCGGGTGGACCGTGCTGTTCCTGGCCGGGATCTGCATCCTGGTGGTGCTGCAGTCCACGTCCGTACTGTCGTGGATGGTGCCCTAGGGGAGGGGGTCAGAAGAAGCCGCCGTCGTCGCGATCATCGCGGTACTGGGCGTCGTCGCGGTATTCGGCGTCGTCGAATCCGCGCTCGTACGCGCGCTCCTCGTCCCGGTTGTCGTCATCGGACAGCATCTCGCCCAACAGCATTCCGCCAACCAGACCGGCCGCACCCGCGCCGACCACTGCCCCGGTGCTGTGCCCCTGGCGCGGATACCCCTGCTGTGGATATCCCTGCTGCGGGTAACCGGGCTGTGGATATCCCTGCTGCGGATAGCCCCCCTGCTGCATCGGCTGATAGTAGGGCGGCTGCGTGGTCTGAATGCGCTGCGCGCAGAACTGACAAACCTCGACCGGACGAGGCACACCCCACTGTGGCTGCCACGTCGCGGTGACGGCGGCCGGTCCGTGAGACGGGTCGAAGAAGCAGATCATGAGACTTCCTTCTGCGTACGCCCGGCAGTGCACTGAAGCCGGACTTCGAGCTTGCTGCACTGCCAACGCCGAGGTCGGGTGTGCGAGTTCCCCGGCGACCCTGTCATCGCAGAAGTTGTGACTACTCTCATGTGCTGTGCCCTCGATTCGAAATCTGCTGGGGCACAGTGATTTATGTTGTATTTCCAGTTGGAAGCCCGGCGGTGGCACTGTGCGATGGTGCCGCTGTCGATGCTGTCGTCGGTGGTGACAGGGGATTCTTCAGCTGACAGTGCCTCGAGGAACGACCCACGCCTGGGGTTGCTTGGTGACCTTGGCGATATGTTCGAAGTCCTCGTCGTAGTGCAAGACGACAGCTCCATGGAACTCCGCGACGGCAGCGGTCAGCAGATCCATCGCACCGGCTGCCCGTTGCTGGCCTTTGCGGGCCATGAGCGTCTGTACCTCACGGGCGCGGTCGGCGATCGACTCGTTGATCGACAAGTTGGTGAAGCGGGTGCGGCGGCTTTGCGTGATGTTCTGTACCTCGGCAAGGTTGCGCCCCGAGTATCCGGCCTCCAAATCGAGTGTGACGCAACTGGCTGCGGCTCTATCCGCAATGAGACCGGCGACTACTCGCTGTACGGGTGGATGCCGCAGGCGCGCCATGACGGAGGTGTCGATCAAGTGCAGTCGCAGTGTTGTCGCGGCTGTCATCGCCGAGCCCCCTTCATGATCTCCGGATCGAACATGTCGGGCCCCACGCCGAAGCTGTACGGAAAATCTTCCATGAGCGCCTCGACCCGGTGTCGACGTTCGGCCACGAACCTCAGGGCCGCGTTCACGGTGTCCTTTTTGGTTCGAGTACCAAGCTCCTTTGCGGCCAGCTCCAGAGCTTCGTCATCCAGATCGATCATCGTCTTCATATTGAGCACGGTATATCCAACCCTCCGGTGTCGGCAATACTTCTTCATCCAACCGTTATTCGGTGCCGTAGGCCGGACGGATGGGATCAATCGGGCATGACGAAGGCCGCTTGCATCCGAGTGATGCAGGCGGCCTTCGGGGTTCGACTGCTGGTCTAGCGGGCGAAGAGCAGGGCTCGTTTGACTTCCTGGATGGCCTTGGTGACCTCGATGCCTCGGGGGCAGGCGTCGGTGCAGTTGAAGGTGGTGCGGCAGCGCCAGACGCCCTCGACGTCGTTGAGGATGTCCAGGCGTTCGCGGGCGCCCTCGTCGCGGCTGTCGAAGATGAAGCGGTGGGCGTTGACGATGGCGGCGGGGCCGAAGTAGCTGCCGTCGTTCCAGTACACCGGGCAGGAGGTGGTGCAGCAGGCGCACAGGATGCACTTGGTGGTGTCGTCGAAGCGGTGACGGTCGGTCTGCGACTGGATGCGTTCGCGGGTGGGCTCGTTACCCGAGGTCATCAGGTACGGCTTGACCGCGCGGAAGGCGTCGAAGAACGGCTCCATGTCGACCACGAGATCCTTCTCCACGGGCAGGCCGCGGATGGGCTCGACTGTCATGGTGAGGGTCTTGCCGTTCTTGGGCAGCATGTCGCGCATCAGCACCTTGCATGCCAGCCGGTTCACGCCGTTGATACGCATCGCATCCGAACCACAGACGCCGTGGGCGCAGGACCGGCGGAAGGTGAGCGTGCCGTCCAGGTAGGACTTGATGTAGATGAGCACGTTCAGGAACCGGTCGGTGGGCAGAGCCGGGACCTGGAACGAATCCCAGTGCGCGCCCTTGTCGTCCTCCGGGTTGAACCGGGCGATCTTCACGGTGATCATGACCGACCCGTCGGGAACGGGGGCCGGCTTCTGTCCTGCGGGAGCTTCGGCTACGGCAGTCATCAGTACTTACGCTCCATCGGCTCGTAACGGGTCTGCACGACCGGCTTGAAGTCCAGCGAGATATCGGCGATCAGCTTCGCCGGCTCGCCGGGCTCGACCTGCTTGTACGCCATGGTGTGGCGCATGAAGTTGACGTCGTCGCGGTTGGGGTAGTCCTCCCGGGCGTGGCCGCCGCGCGACTCCTTGCGGTTGAGCGCGCCCACCACGGTCACCTCGGCCAGCTCGAGCAGGAAGCCGAGTTCGACGGCCTCGAGCAGGTCGCTGTTGTAGCGCTTGCCCTTGTCCTGCACGGTGATGTACTGGTAGCGCTCCTTGAGCGCGTGGATGTCGGTGAGCACCTGCTTGAGGGTGTCCTCGGTGCGGAACACTCCGGCGTTGGCGTCCATGGTCACCTGCAGCTCGCCGCGAATGTCCGCGACGCGCTCGTTACCATGCTCGGACAGCAGGTTGGCCAGCCATTCGGTCACCATCGTTGCCGGGTTCTCCGGCAGCTCGGTGAACTCGACACGCTGGGCGTACTCCGCGGCGGCGATTCCGGCGCGGCGGCCGAACACGTTGATGTCCAGCAGCGAGTTGGTGCCCAGGCGGTTCGAGCCGTGCACCGAGACGCACGCGCACTCGCCGGCGGCATAGAGGCCCGGCACGATATCGGTGTTGTTACGCAGCACCTCGCCGTGGATGCGGGTCGGGATGCCACCCATCACGTAATGACAGGTCGGCATGACCGGCACCGGCTCCTTCACCGGGTCGACGCCCAGGTAGGTGCGGGAGAACTCGGTGATGTCGGGCAGCTTCTCCTCGAGCACGTCCTCGCCGAGGTGGGTCACGTCGATGAACACGTAATCCTTGTTCGGTCCGCCGCCACGGCCCTCGGCCACCTCCAGCACCATCGAGCGGGCGACGATATCGCGCGGCGCGAGGTCCTTGATGGTGGGGGCGTACCGCTCCATGAACCGCTCGCCGGAGGCGTTGCGCAGGATGCCGCCCTCGCCGCGGACCGCCTCGGAGATGAGGATGCCCAGGCCGGCCAGGCCCGTCGGATGGAACTGGTGGAATTCCATGTCCTCCAGCGGAAGTCCCTTGCGGAACACGATCGCCATGCCGTCGCCGGTCAAGGTGTGCGCGTTGGAGGTGGTCTTGTACATGCGGCCCGAACCGCCGGTGCCGAAGATGATCGCCTTGGCGTGGAACACGTGCAGCTTGCCGGTGGCCAGCTCGTAGGCGACGACGCCGGTCGCGACCGCGCCGCGGTCGGTCTCGGTGAGCAGCAGGTCCAGCACGTAGAACTCGTTGTAGAACTCCACGTCGTGCTTGACGCAGTTCTGGTAGAGCGTCTGCAGGATCATGTGGCCGGTGCGGTCGGCGGCGTAGCACGCGCGGCGCACCGGCGCCTTGCCATGGTCACGGGTGTGGCCGCCGAATCGGCGCTGGTCGATCCGGCCCTCGGGGGTGCGGTTGAACGGCAGGCCCATCTTCTCCAGGTCGAGCACCGCGTCGATGGCCTCCTTGGCCATGATCTCCGCGGCATCCTGGTCGACCAGGTAGTCGCCGCCCTTGACGGTGTCGAAGGTGTGCCACTCCCAGTTGTCCTCTTCCACGTTCGCCAGTGCGGCGCACATGCCGCCCTGCGCCGCGCCGGTGTGGCTGCGGGTGGGGTAGAGCTTGGTCAGCACGGCCGTGCGGACTCGAGGCCCGGCCTCGATCGCGGCACGCATCCCCGCGCCACCGGCACCGACGATCACCACGTCGTAGCGGTGTTCCTCAATCGGGTTCTCGGTCATCGATGTGGCCTGTTCCTAACTGATGTTGGGGTCGAAGGTGAAGATGACGTAGGTGCCCACGCCCATGATCAGGACCATTGCCACGACCAGCAGGGTCTTGAGCCAGAAGCGGGTGGCGTCCTTGCGGGCGTAGTCGTCGATGACCGTGCGCAGGCCGTTGCCGCCGTGCAACTGGGCCAGCCACAGCATGGCCAGGTCCCAGCACTGCCAGAACGGACTGGACCAGCGGCCGGCGACGAAGGCGAAGTTCACGCGCTTCACGCCGCCGTCCAACATCAACATGATCGTCATGTGGCCGAGCACGAGCACGATCAGCAGCACGCCGGAGAAGCGCATGAACAGCCACGCGTACTTCTCGAAGTTGTTGCCCGAGGTGCGCCGGGGCGCGCGGGGCGCGTCGAGGCTGGCGGGGCGGTCGTACGACTTGCCCAGAATAGGTGCGGTCATAGTGGCCTCAGAGCTCCGTCGTGATCATGTAGAACAGCTGGCGGCCTACGCCCATACCGGCGACGATGACCCAGATCGCGAGCACGATCCAGAGCATCAGGCGCTGGTACTTGGGGCCCTTGGACCAGAAGTCGACCAGGATGACCCTGATGCCGTTGAGCGCGTGGAACAGCACGCACACGACCAGGCCCATTTCCAACAGGGCGACGATCGGGTTCTTGTATGTCTCGATGGCCCGGTTGTAGGTGTCCGGGCTGACTCGTACCAGCGCGGTGTCGAGCACGTGGACGAAGAGGAAGAAGAAGATCGTCACACCGGTGATCCGGTGCATGGCCCAGGACCACATGCCCGGGTCGCCGCGATACAGGGTCTTCCGCTTCGGCTGAGCCGGAGCTTCCAGGGTCGTCATAGAGTGCGGTGCCTCCAACGTCGTTGATGGACACGCCGGGCGAGCCGGCAAGTCGGTCGCGCCGGCGAGCCGGCAATCAGACCCGGTCGCAGATTCAGCGCGCGGGCGAGAGCCGTTGGATCTGAAAAACCCCAGCTCTTGCCCGGAGCCGACACCCCAGAAGCGGTGGCCGGCCGCCGCTGGAACCTGAACCGATCTGTCGAGAACTCTAATGCCCGGGGATTTGCGGAACTAATTCGGCGTGCCGGGCGTTGAGTCCGAATTCCGCATTATTAGGTTTGCCTTGCCTGATTGAGTGGGAGGGTTGCGGTACGGTTCTTTCGGTCAGTGGCGACTCGTTCGAGTGGAGGTCCGGTATGTCGGAAATTGACTGGAATATTTTGCGCCACAATGCATTCGAAGTTATGCAGAATGCGTATGCGCCCTACTCCCGGTTTCCGGTCGGCGCCGCCGCCCGCACCCTCGATGGTCGAATTGTGCGCGGGTGCAATGTGGAAAATATCTCATACGGCCTGGGCTTATGTGCCGAGTGTGTACTCGTCGGTAACCTCTGTGCCTCCGGTGGTGGAAGGTTGCTGGCGGTTGCTGTATGCGACTCGCGTGGGGTGGTGCTGATGCCTTGCGGACGGTGTCGGCAGCTGCTCTACGAGCATGGAGGCGGTGATCTGCTCGTCGATCACGCCGACGGTCCGGTTGCGCTGGATAGTTTGCTGCCGTATGCGTTCGGGCCGGATGATCTTGCGGCGGGGCAGAAATGATGTGAGGTTTCGCACGTCGGGGATGCTGCGGGCGACGTGCGGCGGGCTCGCCGCGGCGTCCGGGTGTCGTGGGCCGCGGCGATCGATCGTCGAAAGTGTTGTGCGACAGCAGATTACGGCGACAGATCGGTCTCTGGGGTGACGTCGTCGGCGGGTGGCTGTGGCTTGGGTCTCACCCGCAGGGGTACGTATAGCCCGACCGCATCGATGATTTCGTCCACCTCCGTCGCGCTCATCGGCGAGACCGTGCCGATCGGGCTATCGGTGATATCGAGCCGGTCCATGATCAGCTCCATGCCCCGGCTCATTCGGTTCGCGTGGTCGATCAGGCGCGTTGTCTCGATCCGGCTGCCCACACAGACCCGCAGCAGCGCGAGCATCGATTCGCGATAGCTGAAGTCGATATCGGCCAGCCGCCCTTCGAGTTCGGTGGTGCGGCACTCCAGGTTTGCATATGTCACGGCGGCCACCTCAGAGCTCTTCCTCGAAGGAGGCGTCGGCCTCTTCCTCGGTGGGCATGACGACCTCTGGGATGATGATCTCCTGAATGGGTACGGGAGGTAACTCCATTCGTTCCAGGATCATCGCCATACTGCGGCCGAGGGAGTTGTTGATCATGGTCACCGCATGGCCGATCGCATTGGCCTGAACGGCGAGTCGTCGAGTGATCAGTTCGTGGCGCCGCATATCCCGGGTCAGGTGGTAGATGGATCCACCATGGCCCTCCTCGATATCGGAGACACGACCTTCCAGCTTGGTCATCCGGCGGTCCACGTCTGCGTACGTCATGGCGGCCACCTCAGAGCTCTTCCTCGAAGGAGGCGTCGATCTCGGCGTCTGTGGCCGTGGTGATCTCCTCGTACGGGACGGCCGGTATCCCCAGATGCGCCATGATGCGGGTGATGTTGTGTCCTACGGAATTCATGCTGCCGATCAGCCGACGGTTGTCGAGCGTGAGTCCGCGAACGTCCCGGGTGAGCCCGTAGATGGATTGGCTGTGGCCTACTTCGATGTCCGTTACCCGGTTCTCGAGCTTGGTCATCCGGTGGCCGAGATCTGCGTATGTCATGTCATGCCCCCTTGCTCTCGATTCGCTGTGGTGGCGACCGTACCCGGGTTCGGAGGGGGGCGCCACGAAAAATCCTCAGCCGCACTCCCTGCTGGAATGCGCACGCGTTTCATGGGGATACACGCCGAGGGGCCGTGCGGTGGGGGCTGCGGTCTGGGAGGCTGACGGGCATGGTGAGCGTGCATTCGGCGGTGTCGGTGATCACGGCCAAACGCGATGGCGGGGAGTTGTCGGACGAGCAGATCGACTGGGTGGTGGACGCGTTCACCCGCGGCGAGGTGGCCGACGAGCAGATGTCGGCGCTGGCGATGGCCATCCTGTTGCGGGGGATGAGCCGGCGTGAGATCGCGCGGTGGACGCGGGCGATGATCGAGTCCGGGCGGCGGATGGATTTCACCGATCTGCCCCGCCCCACCGTCGACAAACACTCCACCGGTGGTGTCGGAGACAAGATCACGCTGCCGCTGGCGCCGCTGGTCGCCGCCTGCGGCGCGGCCGTCCCGCAGCTGTCTGGGCGCGGCCTCGGCCATACCGGGGGCACCCTGGACAAACTCGAGTCCATTCCCGGCTGGCGCGCCGATGTGCCGGTGGCGCAGATGCGCCGGATGCTGGCAGATCCCGCGATCGGGGCGGTGGTCTGCGCCGCCGGAGCCGATCTGGCCCCGGCGGACAAGCGGCTCTACGCGCTGCGCGACGTCACCGGCACCGTGGAGTCGATCCCGTTGATCGCCAGCTCGATCATGAGCAAGAAGATCGCCGAGGGCACCGCGGCGCTGGTGCTGGACGTCAAGGTCGGTGCGGGCGCGTTCATGAAGACAGCGGAGTCGGCCCGCGAATTGGCCACGGCCATGGTCGAATTGGGCACCGATGCCGGGGTGCGCACGGTGGCGCTGCTGACAGCCATGCACACCCCGCTGGGCCGCACGGCGGGCAACGCGCTCGAGGTCGCCGAGTCGGTGGAGGTGCTCGCCGGTGGCGGCCCGGCCGACATCGTCGAACTCACCGTGGCATTGGCCCGGGAGATGCTGGCGCAGGCCGGAATTCCCGATGTCGACCCGGCCGCCGCACTCGCCGACGGCCGGGCCATGGATCATTGGCGTGCGATGATCCGGGCCCAGGGCGGCGACCCGAATGCCGCACTGCCCGTTGCGACACACACCGAAGTGGTCACGGCGGAGGAATCCGGCATCCTGACCCGCTTGGACGCGATGGGCGTCGGCCTGGCCGCGTGGCGGCTGGGCGCCGGACGAGCCCGCCAAGGCGAGCCGATCCAGTTCGGCGCGGGCGTCGAGATGCATGCCAAGCCCGGCGATACCGTCACCGCGGGCCAGCCTCTGCTCACCCTGCACACCGACACGCCCGAGGCATTTCCCGTGGCTTTGGAGACATTGCGCGATGCCTACGCGATCGGTCCGGCCCCTACCTCCGCCGCGCCTCTCGTACTCGGTCGCATAGCCGCAGCCTGAGGCCGCCGGGGCAGTGCGCCGAAAGAGATCGAGGAGTCCGGGCGAGCACTGATCGCCGCCCCGACCTGCTGGCTCCAGCACTTGCGCGGTAGCCGATCGCTACCGCGTCCGAGACCGAACTCTCGACGCATGCCCGGCTGGGCGGCTCGGCGTTAATCGACTGTGTGTGTCGGTGGGTGTTGTCCGCGTGGTTCGCCTCGTACCTCGACCCAACTCTGCCACCGCCCGCTGCTCTCCTGCCGTATGTCGGGTATCACCGGGAGACCCGTATCACCGGGGGCAGGCTGACCCACTCACCGACCTACCGCCAGTCGCCGATGCGAGCCTCGCAGCACCCTGGTCTGGCGATGCCAACGCAACAGTCGATTTCGTACGTCGAGGGTAACTTGCCGGGTACCGGCCAACTCACCCACCAACTGACCGTCGGCCGCCGGCGTAACCGGTCTGGCACACGAGTCTGGCCTGATGCGCGGGGAGGCGGAACAGAGTTGGCTGCGGAACTCGGCGAATGCAGCTAGCGTCGTTACATGACTGGACCGATGCCTTTGACCCTTGCCTCGATCCGCCAGGCCCCCAAGGCCGTGTTGCACGACCACCTCGACGGCGGGCTACGGCCCGCGACGGTGCTGGAGTTGGCCGCGCAGTGCGGATACGACCAGCTTCCGGCACACGATGCCGTCGCGCTGGGGCACTGGTTTCGCGATGCCGCCGACAGCGGATCGCTCGAGCGATATCTGGAAACCTTCGCACATACCGTCGCGGTGATGCAGACCCCCGAGGGGCTACGGCGGGTGGCGAGTGAATGCGCACAGGACCTGGCCGCCGACGGCGTGGTGTACGCCGAGGTGCGCTTCGCCCCCGAACAACATCTCGCCCGCGGCCTGACCCTGGACGAGGTGGTCGAACACACCGTGGCCGGCTTCCGGGAAGGCGAGCAATTGGCCGCCGAGGCGGGCACGCCGATCCGGATGGTCTGCCTGCTCACCGCGATGCGGCACGCGGCACGCTCGCTGGAGATCGCGGAACTGGCCGTGCGGTGGCGCGAGCGCGGTGTCGGCGGGTTCGATATCGCCGGGGCCGAGGCGGGCTTCCCCCCGAGCCGCCACCTGGATGCCTTCGAGTACATGCGGGCCAACTGCGCGCACTTCACCATTCACGCGGGCGAGGCGTTCGGCCTGCCCTCCATCCACGAGGCGGTCGCGTTCTGCGGCTGCGAACGGCTCGGCCATGGCGTGCGGATCACCGACGACATCTTCGATGCCGACACCGGCTCTGCTCCGCGCTTGGGTTTGGTCGCCAATTATGTTCGCGACCAGCGGATTCCGCTGGAGCTGTGCCCATCGTCGAACGTGCAGACCGGTGCGGTGCCCTCGCTGGAGAAGCATCCGTTCGATCTGCTGGCCCGGCTGCGCTTCCGCGTCACCGTGAACACCGACAACCGGCTGATGAGCGACACCACCATGAGCCGCGAGATGCTCAAACTGGTGGAGACCTTCGGCTACGGCTGGAGCGACCTGGAACGCTTCACGATCAACGCCATGAAGTCGGCCTTCATCCCGTTCCCCGACCGCCTGCGCATAATCGACGAACTCATCAAGCCCGGCTACGCGGTCCTACTCGGCTGACGAAGAAAGCCCTGGTTTCGTCCCCGTTTCCCGAACTACCGGGAAACGGGGACGCAACAACTGATTTCATGAGGGCCGGGGATCAACTCATCCCTTTGCCAGGCGTGCCTCGAAGGCATGCTCGAGGGTGCGCCAGGAATCGGCCTCGGCGGAGAACGGCGGGCTGGGCGCCAGCCGGCTCGGATCGGGCTCGAGCAGATAGGACACATACCAGCCGAGCGGGGTGGACTTGGCCAGTGCCTGCTCGACCGTGTCGTCGTCGGCGTAATCGGCCGCGTCGCTCAGCAATTCGACGGCCAGGTCGAGCTGTTCGATATCGACCGCCTTGGGGCCCTGGGACAAGTCGTCGGCGAGTCCGGGCAGGACGTAGACGTTCTCGTCGGAGACCTCCACCTCCAGGGAGCCGTCGATGGCGGCGGTGTGCACCTCGCCGTATGTGCTCACCGCGGCCAGGTCGTGATCGTGGTCGTCGGCCAGGTAGCGGGCCAGCGCACGCTCGGAACCGAACACCGTGATCGAGCCGTCGTTGCCCAGGAACACCGGCTCGTCGTCGAGATAGCAACGCAGCGTGAAGAATTCGCCCTCGGAGGTGACGATCCGCACCGGGTCGATGCCGACCCCGTGCCAGAACGTCTCCTCCTCGGAGTCTTCCTCGTCGGAGTCGTCGTCGAGGTCGACCTGTTCGATCTCATCGTCGTCGTCTGTCTCGGCCGCATCCTCGGCGTCGACGACGTTCTCCTCCGCCGCCAGCAGTTCGGCCTCCGCGACCGACACGGCCTCGGCGTCGACCTCCGGCGACTTCACCACCGCATCGATGGCGTCGACGACCCGATCCCAGTCCTTGGCGATGGCGGCCCCGATCTGCTCCCACAACTCCTGGCCCTCACGCCCCACGAAGGCGCTCATCCCGGAGGGCAGCGCGCCCAGCACCGGATGCGAGCCGAAGAACTTGGTCACCACGTCGAGCTCGCACACCTCGCCGATGGTGCGCGCCATCTCGAGAGTCTCCTCGAGCTCGCCCAGCGAATCCGGATCCGGATCGCCCGCAGCGAGTTCCGGCACCCCGACCAGATCGAAGATGTGATGTTCCTCCGGCTCGAGCTGAGCCGCGGACAATCCGCCGATGACCTTCCATGCCGGATGGTCGACGAGATCGTGATCGTCGCTGGTCCGGATGAATGCGGCCAGTTCCGCGACGGAGGCGAAGCCGTACAGCGCGTCCTCGTGTCCGAGGAATGCCTCCCACTCGTCGTCACCGTCTCGCCAGCGCGGTGCCCACAGGGTGACGAGATCGCCGTCGGTCAGGCCGAGCTCGATCGGGACGATGTCTCCAGAAGCCATGACCGTGAGCCTATCGAGCCGCCGGGTGTGGCACTATTCGGCCCGCCCCCCACTATTTCCCGGCTCCGGTGAAGCGAAGCTGGAATTGAGATTCGACACCACCGCCGAACGCTGTTCACCCGCGTCCTGAGCCGCCTGGGTGCAGGCCCAGATGATGGCCTGTCCCACTTCGGCGGGGCTGTGCGAGGTGATCGACTCGGCCAGCCGCAGCCCGACCAGCGCGCCGTTGCTGTCGACCTCGACAGTCACCAGGCCGTCCTCGGTGGTGTGCCGCCCGCGCACCTGACCGAGGCCGTACAGCGCGGCCTCGAGCGCCTCGAGCTTGTCGGTCGCCGCAGCGACCAGAGCATCCATCTCTGCGCTCATACCTGCCTCATCCAGCTGGTGGGCCCGGTGTCCTCGTCGTCCATGCGGTCCAGTTCGTCCACTGCCGCCTGGCGGGTGGGCAGGCCGAGCTTGTCCAGGATCTCGACCGGCATCCCCGTCTCGGCCAGCTGCTCGCGACGACGGGCCTTGGCGACGATCGCCGAGCGCTTGGTCAGGCGCAGTATCTCGGAAGCGAGAGCCTGTGCGCCGTAGCGGTATTCGCTGCGCTCGAACTTGATCTCGACGGGCATGCCCTGATCGGTGGCCCGCACGGTGATGGTGCCGGAGCGATTGCTGCTGGCGGCCACGGTGACGTTGGGTATCTGCTGCTTCGGTTGACTCATTGCTCCCCGCTCATGACGACGTAGGCCGGTAGAAGCCGTGGAACGCCATTCCCATGTTCTCCGTTCGAATCGGATCTATCTGCACCGGATCACCGGCCTCGACCATCTTTCCGTCCCCGACGACCATCGCGACGTGACCATCCCAGATGGCCAGGTCGCCGGGCATCACATCACCGGCACTGACCGGCGTGGCGCCCTGGCTCTGATCGGCCGCCAGGCGAGGCAGGTCGACACCGGCCTGGGCGTAGGCGTACTTGGTCAGGCCACTGCAGTCCAGTCCATGCCCAGGACTGTTGCCGCCCCAGACGTACGGGGTGCCGCAACAGCGGATCGCGGCCTGTACCGCGGTGGCGGCCTTCTGATTCGGCGCCTCCACCTGCGTTCCGTTCGGCAGGGTGATCATGACGCCGCCGTGCCGGCCGGGCTTGGTCCGACCGTTGGGCGACGCCGGCGCGACCGCGCTCGCGGAGCGCTCCGCACCGTGAGAGGCCGGGCTGACCAGCGAGCCCGCTGCCGAGACCACACCGCCGAGCACCGACGAGGCCGCCTGGACGCCGGTGCCGAGCTGAGAGACGAACGCGGACGGATTCACCGGGGCGCCGGCCAGGCTCGGGGTCGAGGGTGGCGGGGTGAGCTGGGCCATCGACGCGGTATGCGTATCGAGATCGGAGCGCACCTGCCCGACCACGCCCACCGCCTGGCCGAAGTGGTCGATCGCGGAGCTGACCACGGTCGTCAGGCCCATCGGGGTGGTGGCGGCGGGGCCGAGCATGTTCACCTGGTGCACGAAATCCTGGAGGATTCCGGTGAGCTTCTGCTGTCCGGTCTGCACCGTGGCCGCGGCCTTGCCCACCACGTCGGCCATATCGTTGCCGCGGTCGGAGATCGAGGCCGCGGACGTCTGCACCCGCATCGCCTTGTCCATCGCGGCATCACCGGCGCCACCGTTCCAGGCGTTGGTCATCTGGTTGATGCTGTTGCTGCCGGCCTTGTGGATGCCGTCGATCGTGCTCGAGGTCCGGCGCAGCGCGTCGGACGTGCCGCCGTTGGGCATGACGCCGGTGCCGAAGCTGGTGACCAGATCGATCAGGGGTTTGGCCAGGGCGTCGAGGTCGATTCCCGCAATCACGCTTGGATACCCTCCTGGACCGCACGGGTGGCCGCGGCGTGCTCGGCGTCGGACTCGGCATAGGTGCTCGCCGCGCCGGCGGCAGCGGTGCCGATCGAGCCCAGAACCGCCGACAGCTGACCGATCGAGGCCACATGCCCGGCGTGCGCGGCCGTGTACGCGGTCACGAAATCGCCTCCGACGAGACCGAATATCGGCCCGAGCAGAGCAGGATCGGCGGCGGCCGCGGATGCCGCGGCCGAGGCCATCTCGGCGGCCAGGCCGCCGGCTGTCACACCGTAGGCGGCAACCCCCTCGGTGTCGACCGAGATTTTGGACATCACATCCCCCATCGTGCTGGTCTGCTGGCAGATTACGTCATCGGAGTACTTTGACGCAGTCCCCACGGGATCGGTTCCGCCTCGGCCCGAGGAGACTTTATCGTTCCCTCATGCGAACGCACACCGTGGATCATCCGCTCGCCGCTGCCCTGCTGACGATTATGCGTGATGCCCGCACGCCGAATCCGGCGTTTCGCGCCGCGCTGCGCGACCTGACCGGAATTCTGATCTATGAGGCACTGCGCGCCGCGCCGCTGGCGACGTTCGAGGTCATGACGCCGGTCGCGACCACCACGGGTGTGCGGCTGGCGCATCCGCCGCTGCTGGTGCCGGTGCTGCGAGCCGGGCTGGGCATGGTGGACGCGGCCAGCGAGCTGATTCCCGAATCGCGCGTGGGTTTTGTCGGGATCGCCCGCGACGAGAAGACCCATCAGCCGGTGCCCTATATGGAATCGCTGCCCGAGAGCCTGGCCGGGGTGCCGGTATTCGTCCTGGATCCGATGCTTGCCACCGGCGGCTCGATGCGGCACACGCTGGAATTGCTGGCGGCGCGGGAAGCCACCGACATCACCGCGGTGTGCGTGGTGGCCGCGCCCGAGGGCGTGGCAGCACTCGAGCGGTCGGGCTTGCCGGTGCGGCTGGTCACTGCGGCCGTGGACGACGGGTTGAATTCGAACGCCTACATCGTGCCCGGATTGGGCGACGCGGGTGACCGCCAATTCGGGCCGAGATAGGGGGCTTGCGTTCCGGGCGAGGGTAGGTCGGCGGGGGCGGGTCGGCTCAGCGCGGAAAAGAATTCTCGAAGTCGGGAAAGGCGTTGCGTTGCAGCGTCTTTCGCCGCAGGTAGTGCGTCGCGGTCGGAAACCTGTTCCACCACTTCGAGATAGCATTTGAGTTTCGGCTCGGTGCCGGAGGGGCGGACCACGACGCGCTGGGTGGGGCCCTGGAAAATCAGTGCGTCGGTGCGCATCTGCCCGCGGATCCGCGACATGTCGGTGCAGACGACCTGTTCGCCCGCCAGCGTCTCCGGCGGTTCCTCGCGCAGCCGCTCGACCGCCGCCGCGGCGGCACGCTGATCGGCCAGGCGCAGCGAGACCTGATCGCCGACGTGCAGGCCGAATTCGAGCGCGTAGTCGTCGAGCAGATCCAGCGGGGTGCGGCCGCGAGCGCGCAATCGGGCCAGCAGGTCGGCTGCCGCCACGGCCGCGGAGATACCGTCCTTGTCGCGCACCGCCTTCGGGTCGACGCAGTGGCCGATCGCCTCCTCGTAGGCGTACACCAGACCGTTGCCGGCGCGGGCCAGCCACTTGAAGCCGGTCAACGTTTCCGTGTAGCGCGCGCCGCGAGCCGGAGCCAGTTTGCTCAGCAGTCGCGACGACACGAGGGTGGTCGCCACCAGCGCATCGGGTTCGGCGGTGCGTAAGACATAGTCGGCCAGCAGGACACCGGTCTGGTCGCCGCGCAGCATCTGCCACCCGCCCGGCCCCCGCACCCCGAGCGCGCATCGGTCGGCGTCGGGATCCAGGGCGATCGCGACGTGCGCCTCGACCTTCTCGGCCAGGGCCAGCAGCAGGTCCGACGCGCCCGGCTCCTCGGGATTGGGGAACGCCACGGTCGGGAAGTCCGGATCCGGAGCGAACTGTTCTTCCACCACATGCACGTCGGTGAATCCGGCGGCGTGCAGCGCCGCGACGGCGAGTTCGCCGCCGACGCCATGCATGGGCGTCAGCGCGATCCGAAGATCGCTGCGCCGCACCGGGTTTGCTCCGCTATCGGATACGGCCGCGAGCACTGCGCCATTCGCTCCCGGGCCAGAGCGTGTATCGGATACGGCCGCGAGCGCCGCGCCGTCGGCTCCCGCGCCGGCGGGTGTGGCCGAATCGGCTGCGGTATCCGGGATCCCGTCCGGGCGCGCCGCGCGATCGAAGTCGGCCGATGCCGTGGCCGCCGGTGTACGAGGTTCACCCAGCAGCCGAGGTAGCGCCGAGACGCGAGCCAGGTAGCGGCGCACGATCTCCTCGCCCATATCCGCGACCGAGGCGTCCGCGGGCAGCGCCAGCAGATCCGGCGCGGGCGCGGTCGGATGGGGATCGGTGCGCGGAATCGGTTCGCGCACTGCCGCGATGCACGCCTCGATCTCGGCGTCCGCGGGCGGGATCAGTTGGGAGCCGCCGTCCAGGTACACCTTGTATCCGTTGTCCGTGGCCGGATTGTGCGATGCGGTGATCTGCACCCCGGCCACCGCCTTCAACTCCCGCACCGCGAACGCGACCACGGGTGTGGGCAGCGGACGTGGCAGCGGCAGTACCGAGAACCCCGCGGCGGCGAGCACTTCCGCGGTGGCCGCGGCGAATCGCGCCGAGCCGTGCCGGGCGTCACGGCCGACGATCACCAGCCCACCGCCGAGACAGCGTCCACGCAGCCATTCGGCCAGTCCGGCCGTGGCCTGCTGCACCGTGTCGATATTCATGCCGTCCGGGCCGTCCTGCATCGGGCCCCGCAGCCCGGCCGTTCCGAACCGCAGCATCAGAGGCGTTCCAGCACGCCGCGCAGCAGCTTGCCCAATCGTGGTGCGGCGGCATGACCTTCGGCCAGGACCTCGGCGTGCGACAGGTGCGCGCCGGTCACCCCGGCGGCCAGGTTGGTGACCAGCGAGATACCCAGCACCCTGGCGCCCAGGGCACGGCAGGCGATCGCCTCCAGCACCGTGGACATGCCGACCAGGTCGGCGCCCACGACGCCCAGCATGCGGATCTCGGCGGGCGTCTCGTACTGCGGACCGGTCAGGCCCGCGTACACGCCCTCCGTCAGTTCGGGGTCGATTTCCCGTGCGAGCGTGCGCAACTCGGGATCCCACGCATCGACCAGATCGACGAACGTGGCGCCGGTCAGCGGGGTGTGCCCGGTGAGGTTGATGTGGTCGCCGATCAATACGGGTTCGCCGACGCGCAGGCCGGGGCGGATACCACCGGCGGCATTGGTCAGCACCACGGTCCGCACCCCGGTGGCGATGGCCGTGCGCACACTGTGCACGACCTGCTCCGGGGTGTAGCCCTCGTAGAGATGCTGGCGGCCCATCATCAGCAGCACGGGCGATTCGTTCACCGTCACCGAGTGCACGGTGCCCTGATGGCCCTGGGCGGTCGGCGCGTCGAACCCGGGCAGCTCGGCCATCGGCACCGTCGCTGTCGGATTGCCGATTTCGGCGGCGGCCTCCTGCCAGCCCGAGCCGAGGACGACGGCGACTCGATGGTGCGGAACTCCCGTACGCTCCGCGATCGCCGCGGCAGCCTGTTCGGCAAGCATGTGGCCAACGATAGTGCGCCCGGACCCGGCGCGCTCGCCCGGCCACGGCCCGCGAGCGCGCCGTGCTGGTACGGTCGCGCTGGCTCGAAATCGTCGTCATACGGCGTGGATGGGAAGAACAGTGAGATCGGCACCGGTGCGAACCCGCACGAAACCTCGCTGCCGGGCGACGGCTCGGAGCCTTGCGACCGGCACACCGGCCCCGGGCGCGGTCGGCCGGACGCGACGGGAGATCTGCCGGTGACCGCGTCGCGGGAGTTGGTAGTACTGGGGACCGCCAGTCAGGTGCCGACGCGCCAGCGCAATCACAACGGCTATCTGCTGCGCTGGGACGCCGAGGGACTCCTGTTCGATCCGGGTGAGGGCACCCAGCGGCAGATGTCGTTCGCGGGCGTGTCGGCCAACGCGATCACTCGGATCTGCCTGACCCATTTCCACGGCGATCACTGTCTCGGGCTGCCCGGTGTGCTCGCGCGCTTGAACCTGGATCAGGTAACGCACCCGGTCGACGTGTGTTTTCCGGGATCCGGCGGCGAATTCTACCGGCGGCTGCGCGACGTGGTGCCCCCGTTCCCCGGGCTGCGCGAGGGCCCGGTCGACGAGGCGGGCCCGATTCTGCTGCCGGACATGCCGTTCACGCTCGAGGCGGTCCGGCTGGACCACCGCATCGAGACCTT
Source organism: Nocardia alni (assembly GCF_019038435.1). Lineage (GTDB taxonomy): Bacteria > Actinomycetota > Actinomycetes > Mycobacteriales > Mycobacteriaceae > Nocardia > Nocardia alni. Next base: position 25,581 of record NZ_JAGPOX010000069.1, on the reverse strand, counting down.
CGGCTACCGGCTCACCGAGCCGGACGGGCGTCGCATCCTGCCGGACCGGCTGGCCGAACTCGGCGTCAGCGGCCCGGATATCGGCCGTCTGCAGCGCGAAGGCACGCTGCGCCTGCCCGGTGGGCGCGTGGTCGGCCTGGACGAGGTGTCCACCGTGCGCCGCGGACAGCGCTTCGCCTTCGTGATGGACACCCGAATGTGCGAGGGCGTCGAGGATTTGGCGCGGCACGCCGATATGCTCGTGATCGAGGCGACGTTTCTGGACGCCGACGCCGCACTGGCCCGCGACTACGGCCATCTCACCGCCGCCGAGGCCGCGCGGGCCGCGCAGGCGGGCGGTGTGCGCACCCTGGTGCTCACCCACTTCTCGCAGCGTTACGCCGATCTCGAGGATCATCGCCGCGAGGCCCGTGAACATTTCGACGGCGAGCTGGTGGTGGCCGAGGATCTCATGCGCATCCCGGTGCCGACTCGCCGGTAACTTACGCCGCGGCGCTCGCGCCAAGGCCGTCTGCCGGTGCCGTTATGCTCCGCATATGCCGTATTTGGAACGTGACGGGGACGTGTTTCGTCCTCTACCTCGGCAACGAGGGCCAGACCGACAACGAGAACCGCTTCCACCCCGACTGGATCGATGCTTTCCACGGCCTGCTGGACGAGGTCGAGGCGGCCGAGGGCCCGGCCGCCCTGGTCACCGTCTCGACCGGGAAGTTCTATACCAACGGCCTGGATACCGACTGGCTGTTCGGCAACTACGACCGGAATCACTGGTATCTGGACCGGGTGCACAGCATGTTCACCCGATTGCTGACCTTCCCGATGGCGACGGTCGCCGCGATCAACGGCCACGCGTTCGGCGCCGGGGCGATGCTGGCGACCTCGCACGACTTCCGGGTGATGCGCGGCGACCGCGGTTACTGGTGCCTGCCCGAGGTGAATCTGGGCATGCCCTTCACCGTGGCGATGAACGCCCTGGTCACCGAGCGCCTGACCAATCAGGTCGCGGTGGAGGCGATGACCACCGGCCGCCGGTACGGCGCACACGACGCCTTGGCCGCCGGAATCGTCGACGGCACAGCCGAGGCAGACGCCGTGCTGTCGGCCGCGGTCGAACGCGCCGCGGCGTTGGCCGGTAACCACAAGCCGAATCTGCCGGTCATCAAGCGCGCACTGCACGGCCGGGCGCTGGCGGGCCTCGCGGTGCCGACGACGGCGGAGAACCTGTCCTTCGCCCCGTGATGTTCCGGCGGCAACCGCACAGCTCATCCAGCTGAAACGGCGGACCAGCGGTTGCGGGTGCGAGACTGGGTCCTATGCCAAGCAGCGGCGAACGATACGCGGGCCTGCCACCCGACGCGGTGCGGCCCGATGCCGATGCTTCGTCGCGCGGCGCCCCCGTCGCGGCGGCCGATCCCGCGCTGACAGCGGCCGCTGACACGGGTATCGCCCGGGCGAGTGCTGAACTGCTCGCCCTGTCACACGCCATCCATGCCGAGCCCGAACTGGCCTTCGCCGAGGTCCGCAGCGTCGCCAAAACCCTCGAGCCGCTGCGCGCGGCCGGTTTCACCATCGAGTCGGGGGTTGCCGACCTGCCCACCGCGTTCACCGCCAGTTACGGCAGCGGCGAGCTGGTGGTGGGAATCTGCGCCGAATACGACGCGTTGCCAGAGATAGGCCACGCCTGCGGGCACAACATCATCGCCGCTTCGGCGGTGGGTGCGGCGCTGGGTCTGGCCGAGGTGGCCGATGCGTGCGGGATCACCGTGCAGGTGTTCGGCACGCCGGCCGAGGAGAGCGGCGGCGGCAAGGTGTTGATGCTCGAGCGTGGTGTATTCGACGGCGTCGCGCTGGCGATGATGGTCCATCCGGGGCCGTACGACATCGTCGGCGCGCCGTCGCTCGCGCTGGCCGACCTGTCGATCGTGTTCCACGGTCGTGCCGCACACGCCAGCGCCGCTCCCGAACGGGGCCGTAACGCCGGTGACGCGGTGACCATCGCGCAGGTCGCGCTGGGTTTGCTGCGTCAGCATCTCGCGCCCGAGCAGCAACTGCACGGTATAGTCAAAGCGGGCGGCGTAGCCCCCAATATCGTGCCCGACCACGCGGAACTGCTGTATTACCTACGGGCAGCCGACTCCGCATCCCTCGATGATCTGATGCGACGCGCATCGGCTTGTTTCGAGGCGGGGGCGCTGGCGACCGGAACTACCCATGAAATCCGGACACTCGCGCCCACCTATACCGAGCTCACGCCGGATGCGGCAGTACTGTATGCCTACCGCGAGCAAATCGTCGGTATCGGGCGTGTGCCGCTGTCGCCGGAGCTCGAGGCGGCTCGGCCGCTGGGCAGTACCGATATGGGCAATGTCACCAATGCCATCCCCGGTATCCATCCGGTTATCGGCATCGATGCCGCGGGCGCGGTCACCCATCAGCCCGAGTTCGCGGCGGCATGCGTCACCGCGTCGGCGGATCTCGCGGTGATCGACGGAGCAACGGCGTTGGCGCGGACAGCGATACAGGTTGCGGGTGACCGGGTGCACAGGGACAGGTTGTTGGAGCGCTGTATTCAGCGACGAGACATTCAGCGACAGGAGGATATTCGGTGAGTACTGGCGGCCGGGTTCCGGCGGTGGCGAGCGCCGTATCGGGCTCGGCGGGAGCGGTGGCGGAGGATTCCACGGGTTCGGCGATCGGTTCGGATGAGTCCGAGGCGGCCGGTCTCGGGCGCAGGATCGTGGACGGCTGGTTGCGCGAGAACGCGGACGATCTCGTCGGCTGGCGACGGCATCTGCACGCCAACCCCGAGCTGTCCCGCACCGAGTTCGCGACGACCGAATTCGTCGAGACCTGGCTGGTCAAGGCCGGGCTCCAGCCTCGCAAGCTACCCACCGGAACCGGCCTGATCTGCGATATCGGCCCCGAGGGCCCGCGCATCGGGCTGCGCGCCGATATGGACGCGCTGCCGTTGCAGGAGTACACCGGACTTCCGTTCGCCTCGACCGTCCCGGGTGTGTCACACGCCTGCGGGCACGACGCGCACACCACCGTGCTGCTCGGCGCGGCGTCCGCGCTGGCGCAGGTGCCCGATCTGCCGGTCGGTGTGCGGCTGGTGTTCCAGCACGCCGAAGAGGTCATGCCCGGCGGCGCGATCGATATGGTCGCCGCGGGTGCGATGGAGGACGTGTCGCGGATGTTCGCGCTGCACTGCGATCCCCGCTTGGAGGCGGGCAGGGTGGGCGTGCGAGTGGGCGCCATCACTTCGGCGGCCGACACCGTGGAGCTGGTACTGGACTCACCCGGCGGGCACACCTCACGCCCGCACCTGACCAGCGACCTGGTGTACGCGATCGGCACCGTCATCACGGGACTGCCCGGCCTGCTGAGCCGTCGTATCGACCCGCGCACCAGCACCGTCATGGTGTGGGGTGCGGTGTCGGCGGGTAAGGCGCCCAACGCGATTCCGCAGACCGGCATGCTCACCGGCACCGTGCGTACCGGCGACCACGCCACCTGGTCGCTGCTCGAGCCGATGGTCCGCGAGATCGTGGACGGCCTGCTGGCCCCGACCGGTGTGCGATATCAACTGAACTACAAGCGCGGCGTCCCCCCGGTGGTCAACGACGAGCAGGCCACTCGCATGTTCGAGGACGCCATCCGAGCCGTCGGGCCGGATGCGCTGGCCGACACACCGCAGTCCGGCGGCGGCGAGGACTTCTCCTGGTACCTCGAAGAGGTTCCCGGCGCCATGGCCCGGCTGGGCGTGTGGTCCGGTGAGGGCAATCAGCTGGACCTGCACCAGCCGACCTTCGACCTCGACGAGCGTGCGCTGGCGGTCGGTGTGCGCGTGATGACCAACCTGGTCCTCGGCGCCTCCCGCTGACTCACCCTGTCCGAACGTCACGTTCAGCCGATCGAGCCGAATGTGGCATTCGGCCGTTCGGCTGATCCCCTGAGACGGGGGTCAGATAGAGCCTGGGCCGACGTTGCGGGAGTTGCGAGTACGCAAAGCGTGGACGTAATCGGCGGGGGCCCCCGCCTTTTCGGCGGCGTCGGCGATCACGCCGATGTAGCGGGCCGAGGGGAGGCCGCCCTCGTAGGCATCCAGGACATACAGCCAGGCCAGTACCGGTTCGGTACCGGTGCCCGAACTCGGGGTGACGCGCAGGCGGATCTTTTTGTGGATACCGAAATCGGAGCCCTCCCAGCGGTCCAGGCTCACCTCGTCCTCGTCCGGGACGTCGTAGAGCACGACGAATACCCGCGCTCCAGGCTCCTCGACCACCGTCGCCAGCGGTCCCTCCCAGCCGATGTCGTCCCCGGCGAATGTCAGGCGCCAGCCCTCCAACCATCCGGTTCCGTACACGGGGGAGTGCGGACAGCGCTTGAGCATCTGCTCGGGATCCATATTGGATCCGTAGGCGGCGTATATCGGCACGAGGCAAGAGTATCTAATGTCCGCGCGGGCTCGCCCCCATCCCACCGATACGGTGTGCCACGGCACCCGCTGCGGGAGCGTCGTGCCCGGTGGGTCGCCCCTACGGCGGGGCGGAAGGATACGCCCAGCTACCCTTTTTGCGTGCCGGAGATCCCGGTCGGACAGCACGAGCGCGGAGGTATCCATGACCCGCATCGCAATCATCGGCGGCGGACCAGCCGGATACGAGGCCGCGCTGGTGGCCGCCCAGCACAACGCGTCGGTCACGGTGATCGACAGCGACGGTGTCGGCGGCGCATGTGTGCTGTGGGATTGCGTACCGTCCAAGACGTTCATCGCCTCCACCGGCGTGCGCACCGATCTGCGCCGCGCTCGCGATCTGGGTATCACGCTGCATCAGGCGCAGGTGAAGGTGAGCCTGTCCGAGGTGAACTCGCGGGTCAAAGCCCTGGCGCACGCGCAGTCCTCCGACATCCGGTCCAAGCTGCAGGCCGCGGGCGTGGAGATCCTCAACGGTTCCGGCGAGCTGATCGACCAGATCCCGGGCCTGGCAACGCACCTGGTGCGGGCCAACCTGAGCGACGGCGGCCAGCGGGTCCTCGAGGCGGAGGTGGTGTTGATCGCCACAGGTGCGAGCCCGCGCGTGTTGCCCGGGGCCGAGCCCGACGGCGAGCGAATCCTGAACTGGCGTCAGCTCTACGACCTCGCCGAGCTGCCGGAGACCCTGGTGGTCATCGGATCCGGTGTCACCGGTGCGGAATTCGTCTCCGCGTACACCGAGATGGGTGTGCAGGTGAAGGTGCTGTCCAGCCGGGACCGGATCATGCCGGGCGAGGATGCCGACGCGGCGCTCGTGCTCGAGGACGCCCTGGCCGAACGCGGTGTGGAGCTGGTCAAGCAGGCGCGCGCCGACGCGGTGGAGCGCACGGCCGAGGGGATCGTGGTCAAGCTGTCCGACGGCCGCACGGTCACCGGTTCGCACGCCCTGATGACGGTGGGCTCGGTCCCCAATACCGAGGGCCTGGGCCTGGAGCGGGTCGGCATCGCCCTGGACAAGCGCGGTTATCTGCGGGTGGACCGCGTCTCGCGCACCTCGGTGCCGGGTGTGTACGCAGCCGGCGACTGTACGGGTCTGCTGCCGCTGGCCTCGGTGGCGGCCATGCAGGGCCGCATCGCGATGTATCACGCGCTCGGCGAGGGCGTGCAGCCGATCCGGCTCAAGACGGTGGCCTCGGCGGTGTTCACCCGTCCGGAAATCGCCACGGTCGGGGTGAGCCAGACCCTGATCGACTCGGGCGAGGTGCCCGCGCGCACGGTGATGCTGCCGCTGAACACCAACCCGCGGGCGAAGATGTCGAGCCTGCGACGCGGCTTCGTGAAGATCTTCTGCCGCCCCGCGACGGGCGTGGTGATCGGCGGCGTGGTGGTCGCGCCGATCGCCTCGGAGCTGATTCTGCCGATCGCCCTGGCGGTGCAGAACAACCTGACGGTCAACGATCTCGCGCAGACCTTCTCGGTGTATCCGTCGTTGTCCGGATCGATCACCGAGGCGGCCCGTCAGCTGATGCGGCACGACGATCTGGGTTAGCCCACTGAACTGCGCCGAACTGCGCCGATCCACCCCCCTCGACAAGGTGTAATCGAATCGAGAGTGTGCCCCCCACAGCGGGAATTCGAAACGTGTTGCCTCAATCCCGCTGGTGTGGTTCACTTCCCGCAGAGATGCTAATGGTGGGCGGTTGGTAGGTTCTGCGTGCGGGGGGATTTCACGGTTCCCCGGAACCGGAACTCACGAGCGGCCCCCGGGTCCGCGGCAGTGGTCCGGCATCTGATGAGGGATAACTGGAGATCGCCCAGCACGAGGTGTGGAGGCGGGCTCGGGAAAGGGACCGCGACAAGTGAAGCATCGTAATCCGAACCGGGTGTATCGGGCCGTGGCCGGCACCTCGTTGCCATTGGCCACCGCCGCAGCGGTGGCGACTCTTCTCGCGGCGCCGGCGGGCGCCAGTCCAGTGGCTGTAGGTGGGATCACCGCCCCCGTGCTGCCGATGGATAACGGCACCCCCCTTGCGCCGATCGACAACAACACCCCACCCACTACACAGGCTCCGGCACCCTCCACGCAGCCGGGCGCCACCACCCCGCAGCCCGGTGTCACGACGCCGCAGCCCGGCGTCACCACCCCGCAGCCGGGTCTCACCACTCCACAGCCCGGCGTCACCACGCCGAACAACGGCGGGCCGGACCAAGAGGGCTTGGCCGGGCCGGTGCAGCCGGGCGTGACAGCCCCCCGCGTCGCGCCGCTGCCGGTGCCCGGACAGAGCGGCCCGGCGCAGCCGGCCATCATGCCGGAGCCGGCGCCGGGGCAGCCCGGTCAGATGCCGCCCGTGGAGCCGGGCCAGCCGCAGCCGGGTCAGGAGACGGCCCCGGGCACCAACTCGCCGGCCACCGGTCCCACGCAGCAGAACACCCAGTCGCAGCCGACCCAATACACGGCTCCGAGTTGGAGTTCACCGAGCCTGCGGTCCGCGCCCGCGGCGCCGATCGTGCACATGACCGGCCCGCACACCGAGGTCGGCGCGAATATCGACGGCGGCGGCCTGCTGCCCGGCTATGTGGCCAATACGCACCACTTCAACAACGCGAACGGCTACGTCGGCACGGTCGGTTACCGCACCCCCCAGAACGCGGGTGACGCTGGTATCTCGATCGAGTACGTCCAGGCCAACCAGATCAAGGTCACCACATACACCCACACCACGGGCCTGGATGCACTCGAGGCCCGTACCGGAATCAAGCCCGACGTCAAGAACACGACCTTCATCGACACCACCCAGGCCAATGCGGCCAAGGCGGCGGTAGAGGGCTGGATCCGGATGCAGCCGGGTGGCGTCGCGGCAATTGATGCGGCGGCTCAGGTTGGTAAGCTTCCTGCGGGGAACTACGCCCCGAAGACGGTGAAAGTTGCCGGTGCCACCGCACAGGTGAGTGGTTCGGTCCAGAACTGAATGTGATTCGGTGCTGGAGGCGGGTCCTGACGCCACCGGTACAGGCTGATTCGGCGCGTGGGGCGGTCGTTGTAGACCGCCCCACGCGTGTGTCATGGGGAAGGAGCGGTGATGGCCTCCATGGACGATGCGAACCACGACGAATCCGAGGATTCGGTAGCGCCCTCGGGCGGCGGGTCGGACTTCGGTCCGCCCGTGTCGGAGTTCGGTCCGCCACTGGATGCTTTCGGTCCACCGACCGGGGATAAGGGAGCGGTCGGCTGGCAGCCCGCCGACGGTCCCAGCGTCGGCTGGCAGCCGGCCGACGGTCCGAGTGTCGGCTGGCAGCCCGATGACGCCCCGCCGACGGTTCCGGCGCCGCCGCCGCAGTATCGAGCGCCGGATTCGACGGGCTCGCGTCCGGTGGTGCGTCCGCCGCAGCAGTATTCGACAGGCTCTCAGGAGACGGTGCGCGGTCAGTACACCTCCGGCTCACACGAGACCGTGCGCGGTCAGCAGTACACCTCGGGTTCGCACGAGACCGTGCGTGGACCGGCACAGCAGTACCCCACCGGGACGCACGAGACGGTGCGGTATCCGGACCAGGGCGGCGGCCCGAAGGAAGGCGACCAGGGGACCTGGTGGCAGACCGAGACCACGCAGCAGTCCGGACAGGCGGGACAGCAGTACGCGCAGGCGGGAACTCCGTCGTCGGGGCAGCGGCCCGCGCCGCGCTCGCTCTGGGACGACGACGACCTGGCCAAGAAGCTTCAGGCGCCCCGCGAACCCGCCCCCGCGACGCCCAAGGGCAAGGGTTCGTCATCGGGGGGATCGCTGTGGGACGACGCCGATCTGGCCAATAGCCTCGCGCAGATGACGCCCCGGTCGGGCGCGTCCTCGGCGCCGGTCGAACCCCGTCGCAGCCGGGGAGTGCTGTACGGGGGTATCGCCGCCGCGGTCGTGGTGATCGTGGTGATCATCGCGGTGGTCGCGCTGGTCCTGCCCGGCAAGAACAGTAAGAACACCGCCGCGGTGACTGCTCCGCCGCCGTCGGGCGCCCTCGACTGTCAGGCATTCACCAATGCGACCACCACCATCGGTAATGGTCCAGGCGATACGACCAGCGGGCCGAAGGCGATCCTGGGATTCGAACATGGGATCTATACCGATCGCAACGCCGAGAAGGCATTGAGTTTCACGGTGCCCGGCAGATTCGCCCTCACCCAGGCGATCATTGATCAGCAGTATCCGTCGGGAGTCAGCTACTGCCTGCGCATCACGACACTTGCACCGGATACGTTCGAAGTGGAGATCACCGAGCATCATCCCGATGGGACCAGCAGGGTCTACGACGAGTCGATCTATACGCAGACTGTCAATAGCAAGGTGCTGATCAACATGATTCCCCAGAATCACTGACATCGCCGGTCTATCCCATAATATGAGATAATAATTTCATTCTGTGGCACTCCCTGTGCGAGGGTGGGGTAATCGCGCTCGCCTCGGAGGTGCCCATGTCCATCACTCCCTCGTTGTCACGCCGTCTGGACGGCCTGCAGAGCTCGGCCATTCGTGACCTGCTGAAGCTCACCGAGCGCCCCGAAGTGATCGGCTTGGCCGGTGGCCTGCCGGATGAGCAGCTGATGCCGCGCGACCGGATAGCGCTGGCGGCCGAGGCGGCCCTGGCGGATCGTTCGCGGCTGCAGTACACCCAGTCCGCCGGGTGGGGCCCGCTGCGCGAGGTGCTGGCGACGCGCGAGTCGGTGCGGCTGCGGCGCGCGGTGCCCATCGAGGAGGTGTTCGTCACCCACGGCTCACAGCAGGCATTGTCGCTGCTGGGGGAGGTGTTGCTCGACCCGGGCGCACTGGTCGTCGTCGAGGATCCCGCCTATGTGGGGGCATTGCAGGTGTTCCGGGCGGCAGGGGCGCGAATCGTCGCGGTGCCGCTGGACGCCGAGGGGATGCGCACCGATGCCCTGTCCGAACTGCTGGAGCGTGGCGAACGCCCGGCGGTGGTCCATACGGTGAGCAACTTCCACAATCCGCGCGGGGTGACCATGAGCCCGGGGCGGCGGCGCGAACTGGCGTACCTCGCCGACCGGTACGGCTTCTGGGTGATCGAGGACGATCCCTACGGCGAGCTGTGGTTCGACAATCCGTCGCCCGAGCCCGTTGCGATCTACTCGCCCAACGTGATTCGCTTGTCGAGCGCGTCCAAGATCCTGGCGCCGTCGTTGCGTGCGGGCTGGATGGTCGCGCCGAACGCGGTCTGCCGAGGCGTGGAATTGCTGAAACAGGGTGCGGACCTGTGTGGTTCGGCGTTGACCCAGCAGATCACCGCCGAGCTGCTCGCCGATACCGACTGGCTCGGCGCCCATGTGGACAAGATCCGTCGCATCTACGGCGAACGCGCCGGCGCTCTGGTCGGCGCGATCCGTGAGCGCTTCGGCGACCGTGTCGTGAGCAGCGAGGCCGGGGGCGGCATGTTCGTCTGGGCCGAGTTCGCGGACGGCACCGATACCGCCGAATTACTCCCGCGCGCAGTCGATCACGGCGTCGCCTACGTCCCCGGTTCCGCCTTCGCGGTGAGCACCGACTACCGCACCGCGATGCGCCTGTGCTTCACCACCTCCGAGGCGCCGGTGTTGCGGGAGGCCGTTGACCGGTTGGCGTGCGCCATCGACGCATAGACGCTATGACTCACTGTTTATGTCCGGACCGGATGGTGTCAGCCTGGGCCGTGCTCGCCGCTCGGCTAGGGGTGATTGCGGTTACCGGCACCGCTGGCTGAGATTGCGTGCGGTGATCAGGTGTCGACCAGCCCGGATGGGTGATGCATTACTGTGGTGTCCAGTTACCTGGCGGTAACGGGGTACGTCACCAACGGGCTGGTCGGCATCGACTGGAGGAGTCGAGGATGGCGAACGGATCGCAAGGGCAGGGACTATCGGGCGGTGAGCTGGGGCCGGCGCAGCGGGAAGCGGCGTGGGAGCGGTTGGGGAGGGATCATTTCGATGTTGTCGTAGTCGGGGGCGGGGTGGTCGGCGCGGGTATCGCGCTGGACGCGGCCACGCGGGGGCTCGAGGTGGCGTTGGTCGAGGCCCGGGATCTGGCGTCGGGGACCTCCAGCCGGTCCTCGAAGATGTTCCACGGGGGTCTGCGGTATCTCGAGCAGCTGGATTTCGGGCTGGTGCGCGAGGCATTGCACGAGCGTGAGCTGAGCCTGAAAACCCTTGCGCCGCATCTGGTGAAGCCGCTGCGGTTTCTGTATCCGCTGACCCATAGGGTGTGGGAAAGGCCTTATGTCGCTTCGGGGTTGGTGCTCTACGACACCATGGGCGGGTCGAAGTCCGTTCCGGGGCAGCATCATCTGACTCGCTCGGCCGCGCTGCGGTTGGCGCCGGGGTTGCGGCGCAGCGCGCTGATCGGCGGCGTCACCTACTACGACACCGTCGTCGACGATGCCCGGCACACCATGACGGTGGCCCGCACGGCCGCACACTACGGTGCGGTGATCCGCACCTCCACCCAGGTCGTGGGGTTCCTGCGGGAGGCCGACCGGGTCGTCGGGGTGAACGTGCGCGACAGCGAGGACGGCCGGACCACACAGGTGCGCGGGCATGTGGTCATCAACGCGACCGGTGTGTGGACCGATGAGGTCCAGGCGCTGGCCCGCCAGCGCGGCCGGTTCCACGTGCGGGCCTCGAAGGGTGTGCACATCGTGGTGCCGCGCGACCGGATCGCCAGCGATACCGCACTGATCCTGCGCACCCCGACCTCGGTGTTGTTCGTGGTCCCGTGGGGCGGCAGTCACTGGGTCATCGGCACCACCGACACCGACTGGAACCTGGACCTCGCCCACCCGGCGGCGACCAAGGCCGATATCGATTACCTGCTCGAACGGGTGAACCAGGCACTGGTCACCCCGCTCACCCACGACGACATCCAGGGTGTGTACGCGGGCCTCCGGCCACTGCTGGCGGGGGAGAGCGACGAGACCTCCAAACTCTCGCGTGAACACGCGGTCGCGCGGATCGCGCCCGGACTGATCGCCATCGCGGGCGGTAAGTACACCACCTACCGGGTCATGGCCTACGACGCGGTGGATGCCGCCGCGCAGGATATTCCGCAGCGGGTCTCGCCCACGATCACCGAGAAGGTCCCGCTGCTGGGCGCGGACGGGTACTTCGCCCTGCTCAACCAGGCCCCGCAACTCGCACAGACATACGGCATCCACCCCTACCGTGTCGAGCATCTGCTCAACCGCTACGGCTCCCTGGTCACCGACGTGCTGGATCTCGCGGCGGGCAAACCCGAACTGCTGCAACCGATCACCGACTCGCCGACGTATCTGCGGGTCGAGGCGGTCTACGCCGCGGCCGCCGAGGGAGCGCTGCACCTGGACGACATCCTGGCCCGCCGCACCCGGATCTCCATCGAATACTCACACCGCGGCGCGAGCTGCGCCGAGGAGGTCGCGCGCCTGGTCGCGCCCATCCTGGGCTGGAGCGAGGATCGGATCGACCACGAGGTAGCCACATACAAGGCCCGCGTGGACGCGGAAATCCGTTCGCAGACCCAGCCCGATGACGTCGCCGCAGACGCCCTGCGGGCCGCCGCACCGGAACCGCGCCCGGAGATTCTGGAGCCGGTGCCGTTGGACGGGTAGGCGGTCAGTCGGTGGGGTTGTTCACCACACCGGGCCGCTGCGGAGCGATCACCGCGACCGTCGGAGCCTGCGATGCGGGTGAGTGCGGTGGGGCAGGGCGGGCGTGCGGGTGTATCAGCAGATAACCCAGTACGACGGCGACAGCTGCCATGATCAGTGCCCGCATCAGTTGCGCGGTGATGCGCGCGAATCGCCGCACTGTGACCGTCGCCGCTGTCATCGTTCCACTTCCCGTGCCGTGTATGCCGTCCCGAGGGTGTCGCGGTAAGTGTGCACGGCGTTAGCAATGAAGTGGCAAATGACACGATTTCCGTCGGCGCGTCGTGCGCCACGATCAGCTCGCGGTCGAGCCATGCCTTTCGATATCGTCCTGTTGCATCGCGAGCAGGCGGAAGATCCAGTGCACGAATTTGGTGTACGGAGCGACCGCGAACGCGACGATCACCGCGGCCAGATGCGCGACCAGGATCGGGCCGAAGACCACCGTCGAGCGCAGCGCCGTGGTGAGTACACCGGAGACCATCAGCGCCACCAGCGCCCACAGGAATGAGCGGTCCGCGTGCCGCATCCGTGGTGTGCTGTGTTCGGGCGATCGGCGGTCCAGTACGAGGAATCCGGCGCAGCCCGCAGTGGCCAGTAGCCCGCCGCTCATGCCGGTGAGCACCGGCACCGACAGATATCCGTAGGGCGGCATCAGCCCGAACAGGTTTTCCTCCACGGCCGCAGCGCAGGTGGAGAGGAATGTCAGCAGGAAACCGTACATCACCAGATGGTGCAGCCGGCGGCGCAGCGAGGACGGTTCGGCGTCCGGTTCGGTGTCCGGGTAGGCGCAACCCTCGCCGCCGGCGTCGTGATGGGTCAGCCGGGCGGCCCGGGACAGGGTCCGTCCCCATGCCCGAACCTCGGTGAGACCGCGATAGTCGCCGTTGAGGTCTTTCCAGTAACGCAGCGCCGCGCCGCTCAGCACCGTGGCCGACCACACCGCGGGCACGGCGACCACGGCGATCAGCACCCAGTGCGAGATCAGATCGTAGGCCGAGCCGCGCGAGCGTGTGGTGAACGCCCGTCCGCCGGTTGTCAGCAACGCCAGCATGATCAATAGCAATGCTGTCGCGACGAGCGCCGCGCCGCGCCGCGCCCACCCCCGCAGGCCAGAGAAAATCGGCGCGGGGCGGAGGTACTCGGCATACGTGCGGGCTCGGACCGCGCTGAAGACCTGTGGCGGATCCAGTGCGAACTGGTGCGGTGTGGTGTACATGCACGCGGTGAAGCAGTCGCGGCAGTCGTGGCACAGGTCGGCCAAGTGAGTGATGTCGAGGTCGGAGGGTTCGCGCCGCAATTCCAATGCGGGCCAGACCGGGCAGTAGCCCTCGCAGTAGCGGCACGCGTTGCACACCGTCAACTGCCGCCGGGCCTCGTCGAACAGATCGGCGTCGAATGTGTCGGCGCCGAGTAGATTCCGTCCGATCAGGCCACGTTCCTGATCATCCGAGGGCATGGCGTGCGGCCTCCTGTCCGGCGACGCGGCCCCAGACCGTGCCGATGGTCATCCCGAATCCCGCCAGATATCCGCTGGACAGGATATTTCCGGACATGATCTCGCCCGCGGCGAACACGTTCGCGAATGGGGATTGGCCGATCCGCTGCACCCGGGCGGAGCGATCCACGGCCACACCCAGGTAGGTGAAGGTTATTCCGGGTCGGGCGACCACTCCACGGAACGGGGGTGTGTCCAGACGTTGCGCCCAATTCGATTTGGACACCGTCAATCCCGTTGTCGCAAGGCCGTCCGGACGGGTCGGATCGAAGGTTCCCTCGGCGGGTGCGGCGCGGTTGTACTCGTCGATGGTCGCGGTGGCCGTCACCGGGTACAGTCCCATTTTCGCGGCCAGATCCTCGATCGTGTCGGCACGATAGCTGCCGTACATGGGCGGCAGAAACAGTTCGTCCACCTTGTCGTCCCAGCAGCAGTAGGCGATCTGGTCCGGCTGCTCGGCGATGTTGCGTCCCCAGATGGCATAGCGTTTGGGCCAGATGTCCTCGCCTTCGTCGTAGAAGCGTCGCCCGTCCCGGTTGAGCACGACGCCGAACGGGATCGAATCCAGCCGAGTGGCGATACCGCCATCGAATCGAGGAGAGCGGGCGTCCACGGCCACCGCGTGGAAGCCGCGCTCCTGGCCGGCGGTGCGCGCACCCGAGTCCAGCAGCCGTCGCAGGACAATCCCGTCGTTGAACTCGGTCCCGCGAATGTGATAATTGTTCGCGGCCTCGCCCCAATACTGTTGCAGCCAAGCGAGATTCGCCTCGAATCCGCCCGCCGCGCAGATCACCGTCCGGGCGCTCACGCGCTGTCGTAGCCCGTCGGCCTCCACGACCAGCCCGGTGCACCGATCGCCGTCGATCTGGAAATCCGTCACGGTCGTCTCGTAGCGCACGGTGATGCCGCGTCGGGCGAGCGCGCGATAATAGGTGTTCACCAATGCCTTTCCTCCGCCGAGGAAGAAGCGGTTGGTTCGGCCGAGGTGGAGCGTGCCGTGCAGCGGGCGCTGCCAGCGGGCGCCGTGTGCGCTCATCCAGCCCGGCACGGATGCCGATTCCCGCACCGTGAATTCGGCGAGTTCGGCATCGCTCGGGCCCGTCCCGACTCCGCACAGATCGTTCCAGAGTTCGTCGAAAAGATATGGGCCGCTGTTGAACTCATCCCCGCTGTCATGGACGCAGCGAATATTGCGAGTGTGTCGGCTGTTGCCCCCGCGCATGGCCTTCGGCGCCCGTTCCAGCAGTAGTACTCGTGCGCCGTGATCGTGTGCGCTCAGCGCGCTCACGAGCGCGGCGTTGCCTCCGCCGACGATGACCACATCCCACGATCCGGCGAGATCGCCACGGGCGTCGATAATTTCGGTCACCTATCCTCCGAGAGTATGGTGCGAGAGGTCATTCGGGCAGCGAACTCGGGTACGGGGTCACATGTCCGGCCAGCCGAAGCTTGGTTCCGGATGCGGCAGTGGCGCCAGTTCCC
Organism: Nocardia alni; assembly: GCF_019038435.1. Classification (GTDB taxonomy): domain Bacteria; phylum Actinomycetota; class Actinomycetes; order Mycobacteriales; family Mycobacteriaceae; genus Nocardia; species Nocardia alni. The sequence goes on along the minus strand of NZ_JAGPOX010000069.1, from coordinate 10,468 downwards.
AGGTGGCGGCCGAGGGCATCGTGGCCGCCTCGTCGACCGTGACATCGAGCACGAACGGCCGGTGTGCGTCGAGCGCCACGCGCACGGCGTCACCCAGGTCGCCGGGATGTTCCACACGCAGGCCCTCGCCGCCCATCGACCTGGCAAGGGCGACGAAGTCGGTACGGTGCGGCTCTCCGGTCGCATCGATCCGAAATGTGGTTGCCAGCTCACGATTTCGGCCGAAGTACCCGCGTTGCTGGTCACGGATGGATATGAAGCCGCCGTTGTTCCAGATCAACCACACCACCGGCAGGTCGTACTGGACGGCGGTGGCCACCACACTGGGCAGCATCAGGAATCCACCGTCGCCGACCACGGCCAGCACCGGTGTGTCGGGCGCCGCGAGACGGGCGCCGAGCGCACCCGCCACGCCGAACCCCATCGATGCGAAACCCCAACTCTGCAAGAGTGTTCCGGGACGATGCGGATACCACTGTTGCACGATCCAGTTGTGGTGCGCGCCGACGTCGGCCAGGAGGATCGCGTCCGCCGGCAGTGCGCCGCGCAGTTCGGCGAGGACGCGCTCGGGCCGAATCGGGGTGGCGGTGGACCATCGATGTGGTGCGATATGCCGCTCCCACTCGTCGGCCCATTCGGTGATTCGATCCAGCCAGGTGCGGCGACTCGGCGGCGGCGCCTTTGCGCCCCATCGAACGGTCAACTGCCGCAATACTTCTCCGGGCGATGCCGCGATGCCGACGGTCGCCGGGTAATTCCGCGACAGCTCGGCTGGATCAATATGCACATGTACCAGCCGGGTCGGCGGGATGGCGTAGGTGTATCCCGGTAGCCACGAACTGGTAGCCCGGTCGTCGAACCGGGTGCCCAGTGCGATCACCAGATCTGCGGTGCGACAGGCCCGATTGGCCGGATAGCTGCCGTTACGTCCGGTGGCGCCCAGCGACAGTGGATCGCTGCCACCGATCGCGGCCTTGCCCAATGGGGAGGTCGCCACCGGGAGTTGCGCGGCGCGGGCGAAGGCGAGCAGTTCGGCCGCGGCGGATTCGGCCCCCGATCCGGCTACCAGTACCGGTCGTTGCGCAGCCTCCAACAGATCCAGCACCGCCTCGATATCGTCGCTCGCGGCGGCGACGCGGTTGCTGCCGGCACCACGCCACAGGTCGGGTTCGGCCGGTTCGGTGGTGGTTCGTTCGACGAAGACATCGAGCGGTACGTCCAGATGTACCGGCCCCGGCCGGCCCGCCCGCATGGTGGCGAAGGCCTGGCGCAGCATCAGCGGCAGCTGTTCGGCCCGGGTGGCCTGATAGCCGCGCTTCACGAAAGGTCGCAGGGCGCTGGGGAAATCGGCTTGGTAGTGGCGGCCCGCCTCCTGGAACGGCCCGCGGTTGAACTGGCTGGTGGCCACGTTCCCAGTGATCGCCAGCAGTGCGGAGTCGTCCATCAGCGCCGAGCCGAGGGCTACCGGCAGATTCGCCGAGCCGGGACCGCAGGAGGTGAAGGTGGCCAACGGTTCTCGGCGCACCCGATAGTAGGCGTCGGCGATGAATCCGGCGGCGGCCTCATGATGTGTCGATATCGTCCGGATGTCGTCGCGCCGGTCGAACAGGGCGTCCAGCAGGCCCAGATCCCCGTGGCCGCACAGTCCCACCACGTATGGCACGCCCTCCCGGATCAGGTGTTCGGTGATCAGCTCTGCACCGCTCCAGTCACCCACGGCGGCCTCCGTTGCGTAATTACCAATGGGTTGCGTTATAGCCGACAGTAGGTAGTCTTGGGATGATCGTCAACACCGTGCGCTGGAACCCATGAACCGGGTTGCGGCGCAACGCGACGGGAGGATGCCAGCTATGGGGCACCGGCCGACCGGACTGTTCGTCGAGGGGCAGTGGCGGGAATCCGATCAGCGGTTCACCGTGACGGACAAGTACCTGCGCGAGCCGATCGCCGAATTGGCCGTCGCCGGCCCGGCGCAGGTCGATGCCGCGGTGGGTGCGGCCCGGCGTGCGGCCGATGATCCGTTACCCCCGGCGCGTCGCGAACGGATACTGCTGGACGCCGCCGAGCTGCTCGAGGAGCGCGCCGCCGAGATCGAGCGGACCTATGTCGCGGAGACCGGATTCACCCTCGCAGACGCACGCACCGAATCCGCACGCGCGGTCGGAACCTTGCGGCTGTGCGCGGGTGAGGCTGTTCGTGTTGCGGGGCAGGAGATTCCGGTATCGGCAACGCCGGGCAGCGAGAACCGGCTGGCCTTCACCATTCGGGTACCGGTCGGCGTGGTAGGTGCTATCGCACCGTTCAACGCTCCGCTCAATACCGTGGCGCACAAGATCGGCCCGGCACTGGCCGCGGGAAACGCGGTCGTGCTCAAACCGGCCGAGGCGACCCCGCTGTGCTCGATCGCGCTGGTCGAGGCGCTGCACGACGCCGGGCTGCCACCAGGATTTCTTCAGTTGGTGTGCGGTCCCGGCGAGACGACGGGCGCGGCACTGGTGGCCGACCGGCGCATCCGGTACTTCACCTTCACCGGGTCCAGCGCGGTGGGTCTGCTGGTGAAGCAGCGTTCCGGTATCGCCAAGACACATCTGGAACTCGGCGCCAACAGCGCCTCGCTGGTGGGCGCCGACGCGGACCTGGACCTGGTGGCAGAACTGGTGGCGCGGGCTGGTTTCCGCAAGGCCGGGCAGGTGTGCACGAGTGTGCAGCGGCTGCTGGTGCATCGGGAGGTGCTCGACGAATTGACCGAGCGACTCACCGCGCGGATCACCGCCCTGCGCGTCGGTGATCCGCGCGATCCGAAGACCGATGTCGGGCCGATGATCGCCCCGGCGGAGGCGCAGCGGGCCAGGGAATGGATCACCGAACCGGGGGGCGGGCGAGTGCTGTGCGGGGGTGAGCGTGACGGCGCGCTGCTGAGCCCGGCCTTGGTCGCCGAGCCCGCGCCGGACAGCCATCTGATGTGCACGGAGATCTTCGCGCCGGTGGTGGCCGTGGTGCCGGTCGAGTCGATGGATCGGGCGATCGAGCTGATGAACGCGGGCGATTACGGGTTGCAAGCCGGGATTTTCACCCGCGACCTCGACCGGGCCTTCGATGCCGCGCGGCGGTTGCGGGTCGGCGGGGTGATGGTCAACGACACCTCCAGTTATCACGCCGACGCCATGCCGTACGGCGGGGTGAAGGACAGCGGATACGGGGTGGAGGGGCCGCGTTACGCGGTCGAGGATATGACCGACCCTCGCATCGTCGTGTTCAATCTGCGCCCGCCGCGGTCTTGACCTGTCGCGATGGTTCGCCACCCGATATCGACCTGACGCGAGACCATCCTGATCTCGGTCGCCGACCCCGAGGAATCCGCATGACATCCACCCCTCTAACCGATTCCGGAACCCCCGTCGGATCATCGGTGACAACGTTGCCTCTGTCCGGATGTAGTTATGGTTGGCTGCACCAGAATTCGTTGGATCACGCCTTACGACAACTGGCGACTCACGGATATCGCACCCTCGAATTGACTACCGCGCCACCGCATCTTTTCACCTCGGCATACGGCCCGTATGAGCGACAGCAACTGCTTCGTACATTGAATTCGCTGAGTCTCCAGGTGATTTCGGTCAACCCGAGCTTCGGTGACCTGAATCTGGTCAGCACCAATCCGGAGATCCGCGCGGTCAGCGAGGCGCAGATCGCGGCGGAGCTGGAATTGGCCGCCGACTTGGGCGCTCGGTTCGTAGTGGTGATCGGTGGCCGTCGTCATCAGCTCGCACCCGCCCCGCTGGACGCGGCGGCCCGGGTACTCGACGATGCCCTGGACCGTCTGCTGGAACGAGCGCGGCGCCTGGGCGTCACGATCGCCCTGGAGAACAACCCCTACGGATTCCTCGCCACCGCAACCGAACTGTGTGAGGTCGTGGACCGAATCGACTCCCCGCACCTGGCCGTCACGTACGACGTGGCCAACGCCCTGGCAGCCGAGGACCCTTCCGCAGGGCTGCGGCTCCTGGGCTCTCGACTGGCCTTGGCCCATATCAGCGACACCTGGAAACACCGCTGGGCGCACACCTCGGTCGGTCGCGGAGAGGTCGACTTCGGTTCGTTCGCTACAACATTGGCGGAACTCGGTTTCGACGGCCCCACTGTCTACGAACTCGTGGACGGCGAACCACCCGACGACCGTCTACCCACCGACCTCGCCGCGCTCGCCGGCTACGGCTGGTCGGTGCACACTCTCCCGGTAGGTACGCGATGAGCAGCGCGGCGCCCGCAGAGCCGTTGCCGGAGCGGGTAGATGTGCTGGTTGCCGGTAGCGGGGCAGCGGGTCTGACCGCGGCGTTGGCGGCCGTTGTGGCGGGGGCGCGGGTGCTGCTGGTGGAGTCGGCGGCGGAGTTCGGCGGTACCACCGCGCTCGGCGGTGGGCGGGTATGGGTGCCGGTCAATGGGACTGCGGCGAATGCGGGGGATTCGGCGGAGGCGGCGCGGACCTATCTGCGGGCGATCTTCGACTCACGATATCCGGAATTCGTGGACATGTTCGTCGAGTCCGCGCCGGAGATGATGGCATTCGTGCAGCGGCACAGTGCGCACCGGTTCGTGGTGTGCCCGAACTATCCCGACTATCACACCGAGCTGCCGGGGGTCACTCTCGGCGGGCGGTGCCTGGACATGGAGCCGGCGCGGCTCGGTGATCTGGCGCCGCAGACCGGCGCCATCCGGGTGCCGCCGGGATATTCGCCGATGACCCATGCCGAGTGGGAGCGTTGGCGATATCCCGACCGGTTCGATCACGAGCTGCTGTCACAGCGGATGAGAGACGGGATCCGCACCGGTGGAGTGGCTTTGGTGGCCGGACTGCTCGACGGCGTGGTGCGGGCCGGAGTTCGGGTCTATGGCTCGACCCCACTGGTGGGCGTGCTGGTCGACGAGGGCCGCGTGCGCGGCGCGGAAGTGCAATACGACGGTTCCCGGGTCGTCCTGCACGCCAATGCGATCGTGTTGGCCACCGGCGGATTCGATTGGGACGCGCGGCTGCGCGAGGATCTGCTGCCCGGGCCGCTGGCGACCAGTACCGCGGCGCCGAGCAATACCGGCACGGCACTGCGTATCGCGCGGGAACTCGGTGCGGCGGTGGATAATACGGCCGAGGGATGGTGGATGCCCGCGATCTCGATTCCGGGTGACACCGTCGACGGACATCCCTACGCCCGGGCGTTGATTCGCGAACGCGGCACCCCGCGGCAGATTCTGGTCAACCGCGCCGGGCGCCGATTCGTGGACGAGTCGGTGCCGTACAACGAATTCGGCAAGGCACTGCACCACCGTGCCACCGACGGCAGCTACCCCAACCGCGACGCCTTCCTGATCTTCGATGACCTCTTCCGGCGGCGCTACCCGCTTCCTGGACTACCACCGGGCGCCGAAACCCCCGACTGGGTGGCGCGATCCGATGATCTGCGCGGCTTGGCCGCCCGCATCGGCGTGGACCCGGGCGGTCTGTGCGGCACGGTCGAGCGCTGGAATATGCTCTGCAAGAAGGGAATCGACGAGGACTTCCGGCGCGGTGACAACCCCTACGACCGTTACTACGGTGACCCGGACCAGCCCGGCAACCCGAATCTCGGCCCGATCGACACCGCGCCCTACTACGCCGTTCAGGTACTGCCGGGCACCATCGGCACCAAGGGCGGCCCTGTCACCGATCTGAACGGACAGGTCCAGCGTCCCGGCGGCGTCCCGATCGCCGGGCTGTTCGCCGCCGGAAACGCCTCCGCGTTCTGGACCGCCGACGGTTACCCCGGCCCCGGCGCGACGTTGGCGGTCGCCATGACGATGGGCGCACGAGCAGGTCGTGCCGCCGCCCGGCTCCGTTGATCAGGACCGTATCGGCGTATCGACGGTGCGGATCAGTCGGTCTGAATGTGGGCCAGTACGTTACGCAGATCGAGTTGCCCGTCCCCGGCATCGGCGGCGGCGGTGAGCCAGGCGTGGGCCGCGGTGAGCTGGGGCAGGTCGGCGGAGGTGAGGGCCAAGCCGACGTCCTTGGCGGCCAGATCGATCGCGAAATCGCTGTCGGCGTTGCGGGCCCGCGCCACCACGCCGCCCAGCGGACCGGTCGCCAGACCGTCCAGCACGGTGTCGCGGTCGATGCCGAGCGCCTCGCCGAGTGCGACCACCTCGCCGAGCAGGGTCATCCCGGCCAGTGCCGCGGTGATCAGCACCACCTTACGTGCAGCGCCGGAACCCACTGCCCCACAACGCACTACGGTGCCGAACGTGCCCAGTAGCGTTTCGACCCGCTCGACCGCACCACCGGCCAGCACCGTCAATGTGCCGTTGCGGGCCGGGCCGACACTGCCCATCACGGGGGCATCCACGAACTCGGTGTCGCCGAGTCGATCGTGCAGCGACAGCACAGCTTCGGGTCCCACGGTGGACATGTCGACGAGCACCGCGTCGGATCGCAGCCCCGCCGCGACCCCGTCGGGCCCGAACACGACCGCCTCCAACGCCTCCGGATCGGCGAGCATGGTGATCACCACCTCGGCGTCGCGCGCGGCGGCGGCCGGGGTCCGCGCCACCCGGGCGCCCTGTGCCACGAGGTCTTTCGTGCGCTCGGGGGAGCGGTTCCACACCGTCAGGTCATGTCCGGCATCGAGCACGCGCCCGGCCATCGGCAGGCCCATACGGCCCAAACCGAGAAATGCGGTATTCATTGTCGACTCCTGTTCATACGGAGGGTTGTTCGTCGGGCGGCGCCCAGCCGGGGATCGGGCGGGCGGCGCCCAGTCTGGTACCGATTCGCCACGCGGCCTCGCGCACCGCCCGGGCGATGTCCGGGACGGTGGCCGTCGATATGCGAATATCCGGCCCCGACACGCTGATGCTGGCCACCACCGCACCGGTGGAATCGAAGATGGGCGCGGCGACGCAGCACAGATGCGGCTCCAGTTCCTGCAGGTCCACCGCGTATCCCTCCGCGCGTATCCGCGCCAGCGCCCGCATCAGTTCGGCTCGATCGGCGATGGTGGCATCGGTGGGCGTGGCCAGTCGCGGTTTCGGGTACCGGGACTTCACCTCCGTCTCGGACAGCCCCGCCAGCAGTGCCTTGCCCATCGAACTGCAGTGTGCCGGTGAGCGTTTGCCCGCCCAGGAATGCATGCGCACGGTGTGCCAGCCGTCGACGACCTCGATCGTGACGGCCTCCGCACCGTCGAGTATCGCCAGGTGTCCCGTCTCGCCGAGCCGCTGGACCAATTCCTCCAGCGCCGGCCGTGCCGCCCGCCGGACCTGGTCCTCGGAGGCGACCAGCTGCCCCAGCGCCGCAAGCTTGCCGGACAGCCGATACCGGCCCGGCTCCCCGACCGACTCCAGATATCCGGCCGCGGCCAGCGTCGCGGCCAGCCGGGACGTGGTCGATCGGTGCGTGCCGAGCTCCTGTGCCATCTCCCCGATACCGATGACCGGCCGGTCTCGTTCGAACATGTCCAGGATCGCCAGGCCGTGCAACAGCGCACCGACCAGTCTGCCTCGGTCGGAACCGGTCTCGGGGATCGTCATCGGTGCGCTCCGAATCTCCGGGCGCAGGCGGTCGCCAGCGCGTGCACGTACACCCACAGCCTACGAACAACCGGTCGGCGTCCCTGCGCACCAGGTCTTCGATGGTGCGTCGCAGCATCGTTGAACTCCCCTGAGCTTTGCCCTATGTGCAATCCATTGCGTAATAGGCGACGTTATGGGAGCCTGGGCGGAACGTCAAGATGTGACGTGCGGCACATAGTTCCGCCCATCGTGACGGCCTGACAACCCAAGGGATCGAGGTCCGAAATGGTCCCCAGCAATTCCCTCTCCAGTGACCAGGAGAGGACCGTCTCGTCCTACCGGCGGGTGACCGTCGCCGCGGCGTTCGGCACCACCGTCGAGTACTACGACTTCTTCATCTACGGCACCGCGGCCGCGCTGATACTGCCGAAACTGTTCTTCCCCAAATTCAGTCCGACCGCAGGAACCCTCGCGGTTTTCGCGATCTTCGCGGCAGGATTCTTCGCCCGGCCCATCGGGGCGATCGTCTTCGGTTACTTCGGTGACCGGATCGGACGCAAATCGGTGCTCATCGTCACATTGCTGGTCATGGGACTGGCGACGATGGGGATGGGCCTGCTGCCGACGTTCGCCACGGCCGGCCTGTGGGCTCCGGCCCTCTTGGTGACGCTGCGCGTCATTCAGGGCTTCGCGGTGGCCGGGGAGTGGGGCAATGCCACCGTTCTGATCTCCGAATACGCGCCGCCCGGCCGCCGCGGCCTGCTGGGTGCGGTCGTCCAGAACGGCTCTCCCGCAGGGCTTCTGCTCGCGTCCGGCGTGTTCGGTCTGGTATCGCTGCTGCCGACGCGGGAGTTCCAGCTGTGGGGTTGGCGAGTGCCGTTCCTACTGAGCATCATCATGGTGGCGATCGGAATCTTCATCCGGCTGCGCGTGATGGAGTCCCCGGAGTTCATGCGTGCCATCGAGGCGCAGGGTGCGATGAATCAGCCGGTACTGCAGGCGGTGCGCCGCGAACCGCGAAACTTCCTGATCGGCATCGGCGCCCGCTTCGCACCGGACATCATCTTCTACATCGCGGCCACCTTCATGATCACGTACGCGCAGCAGCATCATCTCGGCGTGTCCTCGGGCGTCATGCTGGTCGGGGTGTCGGTGGCGGCGGCCGTCGAGATCCTCGTGGTACCGCTGTGGGGAATGCTGTCCGACCGAGTCGGCCGGCGCCCGGTCTATATCGGTGGCGCGCTGTCGTGCATCGCCATCGCGTTTCCCATGTTCGCTCTTGCCGAGACCACTTCCCCGGCCCTGGCCTGGCTGGGGCTGATCCTGGCCTTCTGCATCGGCCACGCCTCGATGTGGGCGATCGGCGCGGCCCTGTACTCGGAACTGTTCGCAACGCGATACCGTTGCAGCGGCGCATCATTCAGCTACAACCTATCGATCGTGCTCGGCGGCGGCCCCGCCCCTTTCATCGCAACCGCCTTGGCCAGCTGGGCCGGCGGTGCGTACTGGCCGGTGTCCCTGTACATCATGGCCGCCGGTGCAATCAGCATGGTCTCCCTGTACGCGGCCCGCGAAACCCACACCGACAGCCTCATCGAACAGGTGCCGGCAGACTCGGCCCCAGGCGTCCAGACCATCGGCTGACCTTGCGCCCAGGAGCATAGAACCGGGATGGTGAGCACTGATCGATGCCACCCATGAGGTGGTCCCGGCAAGTTCCAGAGGCGGTGGTGGTGGTTCTGCCGAGTTCGTTTGCGGGTTGTCCGGGAGTGTGTAGGCGTTCCGCCGCGACGAGTATGGCGCGATTTTGGCGGTAGGTGGCGTTCGTGCCACTGGGGTGGGGGGCGGATTCGCGCGAGGATGATCACGTCGGAAAGCGAGTCTTGTGAGCGAAGGGGATTGGTGCGGATGTCGCAGGTGGTGGCAAGTGCGGTGTTGTCGAGTCCGGTTGCTGCGAACCAGGTCGCCGTCGCGCACTTCGCGGCGCGTCTGTCGTTCGAGGCCGATGTCTCCGACGTGCACGCCGATCTCGAGTCAGGGCAGCTCGGTCATGCCTTTGTGCTGGTCGATACGCGCTCGGACGAGTCTTGGGACCAGGGCCATATCCCCGGCGCCGTCCATCTGCCGACCCGACTGATCGTGCGGCGCGCCGCGGCCGGAGCACTGGACCCGCTCCTTCCGGCAGGCATACCGGTCGTGACCTATTGCTGGGGGCCCGGCTGCAACGGCGCGACAAAGGCAGCCTTGGCACTGGCCGAGCTCGGCTACCCGGTCAAGGAGATGATCGGCGGATTCGAGTACTGGGTGCGTGAGGGCTTCGCCTATGAGTCGAAGCAGGGACGGTTCAGCCCGGCGACCGACCCGCTGACGGCTCCGGTCGGCACGACATCCTGCGCGTGCTGAGCGGGTCCGCCAGCGCCGCAACCCGTCTCGGCGCCTGAGTGCGTGAATCGCCGAAAACAGACATCGTGCGAGTCGTAAGCCGTCCTCTCGTGGTTTCTGGACCGTCGGGCAGCGAGGTTCCAGCTCGAGCTCAGGGTAGTGTTCGGGCGCGCCGTACAGAGTTCCCGGCGTCCACGGTCGCCTGGCACAGGGCCGTTCGCGCTGCCCCAATCCGGGCCTGCCGGGAGGAAGCCCAGGTACATCGAGTATCGGGTGCATCGTGAGGTGGTCGCCGCCCCATGGATATACCAGTGCTGCATGGCTTTCCGTAGATCCATCGTTCGGGGTTCTCGGATGACCATCGAGTACGAGCGAATTATCGGTACCGGGTGCGGCGGCGGTTGGTTACGCCTGGCAGCCGGGGCAGAAGTAGACGCCTCGTTCGGTGGTGGGGCCGTCGCCTATGAGGGTCATGGTGAGGTTCGTGTCGCAGCGGCGGCAGGGTTGGCGGTGGCGGCCGTAGACGTAGGGGCGCCAGGGTGGGTGG